>NZ_KV806693.1:0-364698 GCF_001811805.1 Corynebacterium sp. HMSC064E08 | reverse complement strand
CCACTTTTTGTTTTACCCACAAGTAAACAACATTCAACGAAGGTTGTTGTGGTAAGGCGTGGCGCTATACCAGATACTTCTGGCGCAATTGGTTGATGTCAGCGTCGGAAAGCCCGATGCCTTGTCGGACGAAGTTGTCGAAAGTACCGTAGTTCTCTTCGATAGCGTCCCACGACATCTTGAGCCACTTTTTGTCTACCGCGTCTTCACGATTGAGGTAAGCGTTGCTGGCAAGGAAGTCCTGCTCGATTGCTTCGTAACTAACTCCCAAGATGGCCAAGAGGAACGCGACACCGAGGCCGGTTCGGTCTTTGCCAGCACTGCAGTGGAAAACGACGGCGCCGTCTTCATATGCGAGTGCTTGGAGAAGATCCTTCCAAGCGGTTCGCGGTGCTTCTCCGGTAATCATCAATTCATAGCCGAGCAGTTGGCCGAAATACTTCACTTCATCATCGAAAACCTCTGCATCACGCGCTTTGATGCTGTCTCCCGCTGCTTCGTAGAACTCGGGCGCGTGGCCGTAAAGCTGCTCGCCAGTAGTTGCGACAGGACTCTTCACGAAGCCTAAGCCATTGCGAACATCGATGATGTCCGCTACCTGGTAAGTCACGCCGTCGGGCAAGACGTCTGGGGCTTCGCTGCGCTCTTTAATGTTTCGCAAATCGACGACGCGTGTCACGCCTGCCTGCGTCATGTGGGCAAGATCTTCGGCGCTTGGCTCCCGTAAGGCGTTTGACCTGTATGCGAGGCCTTGGCGGATGTGGCGACCGTCCTCGGTCGTGATTAGGTTGGCGCTACTGCCCGCTACATCGCGGAAGTTGCTGAGTGAGGATAGTGAGCCGGACTCGATATGGGTTGGAGATCCGGTTGGTGCCGTGGCGGTAGTAGTCTGACCGGCGTCCTGTGTTTCGGTCGCGCTAATCCCTGGTGTGACTGCATTAAACAACGCGGTGTCAGGGCTAGCCAACGCGGGCGATGGGGCAATAGTGCCGAGTGGTAGCAGAAGGGCCGCGGTTAGGGCAGAGACTTTAGCGCGATGATTCGCGCGGCTTAGGTTAGTTGGATTCACGGGTATTGAGGTTAGTGTGCTTCAGGTTTTCGGCAACTTATAAGAAAAGCTCTTTCCTGCATAGTCTTGCCCGCGCACCCGCATAGCCATGCCCGCGCAATAGGCCCCTCTGGAACGCGGTAAGAACGTAACGGGGGTACCTGGCTGCACTACTCGGAAAAGGTCCGCTACCAGTGCAAATTAGCCAACACTAAGACAAGTTCGAAACATGCCCTAAATATTGCGCAATTTCATAACGTATTTACTTGTTAAATAGGGAACCCTAAGCTAATGTCTCACAGGTAATGATTACCTAAGTAAGTGATTGGGTAACGGCGTCTTAGTGGCGTTTGTTTAACCATCGTACTGTGACCGAAGGGATGCCTTTAAGTGGCGCGTTCTAACTCCGGCCGTATTCGCAATATTGTAGTTGCATCTGTTGCGAGCCTTGGACTTGTTCTTGGTGCATGTTCTACTGATGCCGGTAACGAGGATAAGTCTGCAGCTGCAGGCAACGAGTCTACTATTACCGTTACTGATAATCATGGTGAGCAGACCGTTCCTGCCGAGATTGACTCTGTTGTGGCCACGGATAACCGTTCCTTCGAGATGCTCGATCAGTGGGGTATTAAGCTGGCGGCAGCTCCGAAGCAGCTGATTCCGTTCACGATTCCTGACTACAAGGACAACCCTGACATTCAGGACATCGGCAATCACCGCGAGCCGAATCTCGAAATTGTTGCTGCTGCTGACCCGGACCTGATTGTGAACGGTCAGCGTTTCGGTCAGTACTACGATGACCTGAAGAAGCTTGCCCCGAACTCCGCGATTGTGGAGTTTGAGCCGCGCGAGGGCAAGCCGCTGGACGAGGAGCTCAAGCGGCACGCTAAGGGCCTGGGCACCATCTTCGGTAAGGAGAAGGAGGCCGATCAGCTCATCGCTGACTTTGACAAGGCTCTGGAGCGTGCTCGCAAGGCTTACAACCCGGACGTGAAGGTCATGGCACTTAACTCGTCGGGCGGCACCCTCGGTTACATTGCTCCGACTGTTGGTCGTACCTTCGGCCCGCTGTTCGACCTGATTGGCATGAAGCCGGCGCTGGAGGTCGACAAGGCCAGCGATGACCACCAGGGTGATGAGATTTCCGCCGAGTCCATCGCTGAGGCGAACCCGGACTTCATCATGGTGCTTGACCGCGATGCCGGCACCTCTGTCCGCGGTACCGATGAGTACCGTTCGGCACAGTCTGTGGTCGAGGAGGCTGCTCCGCTGAAGAACGTGAAGGCAGTCAAGGAGGGCAAGATCTACTACGCCCCAGAGGACACCTACACCAACGAGTCCATTATCACGTACACGGAGATTCTGAACGGGCTTGCCGACGCCTTCGAGCAGGCCTAATAGTTCCCTGACCAGTCACAGGAGTACCTCACCAACTCTATGCAGAAGTTACTGGATTCCCGGCTAGCCATCGGGATTGCCTTTGTGGCAGTCCTGGTGGCTATGTCGCTGTTTGTAGGCCAATACGACATCCTGGGCGCCGACGACGGCTGGGAGATGTTCGCCACTACGCGTATTCCGCGCACCATTGCACTGGTGCTCTCGGGTGCCGCGATGGCGATGTGTGGCTTGGTCATGCAGCTACTTACGCGCAACAAGTTTGTCGAACCCACCACCACGGGAACCACGGAGTGGGCTGGTCTCGGCCTGATTTTCGTGATGTATTTCTTTCCTTCGGCCTCGATGCTTGGCCGGATGGGCGGGGCAATCATCTTCGCTTTCATCGGCACGGCAGTGTTCTTCCTGTTCTTGCGCCGTGTCGCTTTGAAGTCAAGTCTGGTTGTGCCCATCGTGGGCATCATGTTGGGTGCGGTAGTCAGTTCGATTTCGACTTTCTTTGCGTTGCAGACGGACATGCTGCAGTCGCTAGGCGTGTGGTTCGCAGGCTCTTTTACTGCCATTTATAAAGGGCAATACGAATTCCTGTGGCTGGTCGTCATTGTGGTTGCGATTGTCTTCGTATTCAGCGATCGGTTAACGGTTGCGGGGCTTGGTGAGGACATTGCCACCAACGTCGGTCTGAACTACAAGCGAATCGTGTTCCTGGGCACCGGCCTGATTGCCATTGCAACGGGCCTGGTTACGGTAGTGGTGGGCAATCTGCCCTTCCTGGGCCTCGTTGTCCCCAACATTGTCTCCATGTTCCGTGGCGATGATCTGCGCTCCAATCTGCCCTGGGTATGCCTGGTGGGCATTGCCATTGTGACGGTCGCGGACTTGATTGGCCGCGTCATTATCGCCCCGTTCGAGATCCCGGTATCGGTAATTCTCGGCATCCTGGGTGCTGCCATTTTCGTCTATCTGATTGTGGAGCGGCGTCGTGCTTAATCTCAGTTCAACTACAGCTAGAACCAACCAAGTTGGCCCGCAAACGACGTCGTTTAGTACGGGTGCCGCGGCGCGCAGGTACTGGATTATCATTGCTGTGCTGGCGGGTCTGGCAGTGTTGTTTACGGCGGGCCTGCTCGCGTGGGACAACCCGTTGCCGTTCGGGACGGATGGTTTTTGGCTGATTGCGCGTCGGCGCCTTGATGCCGTCATTGCCATGATTGTGGTTGCCTGCTGCCATGCCGTCGCGACAGTGGCGTTCCAGTCGATTGCGAATAACCGAATTATTACGCCGTCGATTATGGGGTTTGAAGCGCTGTACGTGGCTATCAGTACCGCTGCGGTGTACTTCTTCGGGGCGACGGGTCTGATGAATGCCGGCTCGGTTGGGGCGTTTGTGCTGCAGCTCGTGCTGATGGTGGGGCTGTCGCTGGTGCTGTATGCGTGGCTGCTGACCGGGCAGGGCGCGGATATGCACAGCATGCTGCTGGTGGGCATTGTCATCGGTGGCGGACTGGCTTCGCTGTCGACGTTTATGCAGCGCATGCTGACGCCTTCGGATTTTGACCTGCTGACGGCGCGGCTGTTCGGCTCTGTCAACAACGCGGACCCGGAGTTTTTCCCGGTGGCGATCCCGCTGGTGATTGCGGCAATCGTGGTGATTGCGCTGCATTCGCGGGCCCTCAATGTCATGTCGTTGGGGCGTGAAGTCGCGACGAATCTGGGCGTGAATTACCAGGTTCGGTCCATCACCGTGCTGGTTGCGGTGTCCGTGCTGATGGCGGTATCGACGGCTATGGTCGGCCCGATGACATTCCTCGGCTTCCTGGTCGCGACCATTGCGTACCAGGCTGCGGATACCTATGACCACCGCTTTGTACTGCCGATGGCGGCGCTGATCGGCTACGTCACGCTGGCCAGTGCGTATTTCATCCTCAATCACGTTTTCTATGCCCAGGGCGTGGTGTCCATCATCATCGAGCTGGTTGGCGGTTCGATCTTCCTCTACGTCGTTTTGAAGAAGGGACGGCTATGATTCTCCTCGACAGTGTAAGCAAGAGCTATACCAGCGAGGTGTCAATTGGCCCCGTTGACCTGGAAATTCCAAACAACGCGATCACGGCTCTGATTGGTCCGAACGGTGCGGGCAAGTCCACGCTCTTGACTATGATTGGCCGTCTCCTGTCCGTCGACTCCGGCGACATCAACGTCGGCCCGTACAACGTGGGCAAGACCAAGTCGAAGGATCTGGCGAAGGTGCTGTCGATTCTGCGCCAGGACAACCACTTCGTCACCCGCCTCACCGTGCGCCAGCTGGTCAGTTTCGGCCGCTTCCCGTACAGCCAGGGGCGCCTGACCGCTGAGGACGAGCGCATCATCTCCCAGTACATCGAGTTCCTCAATCTTGAGGCGCTCCAGGGCCGCTACCTCGACGAGCTCTCTGGCGGTCAGCGTCAGCGCGCGTATGTCGCAATGGTGCTCTGTCAGGAGACGGATTACGTTCTTCTCGACGAGCCGTTGAACAACCTGGATATTTCTCATTCGGTCGACATCATGTCGTACCTGCGCACTGCAGTGCGCGAGTTGGGGCGCACCATGGTGGTGGTGTTGCATGACATCAATTTCGCGGCTCGCTACGCCGATTACATCTGTGCGGTCAAAGACGGCCAGATTGTTGAGCACGGCCCAACGGCAGAGCTGATGCGTTCGGAGGTTCTGAGCCCAATCTTCAATACCCAGATTGACATCGTCGAGGGCCCGCACGGCCCGGTCGCCTGCTACGGCTCTTAAGGCAATTCCTGGCCGGCCCCACGCAGCCGATACAATCTAGCCTCATGACTATTACTGCTGCCGTTGACGGTTCCGCCCTGCACAACCCCGGACCTGCCGGGTGGTGCTGGTATATCGACGACAGCTGCTGGGCCGCCGGCGGATGGAAAGAGGGAACTAATAACCGCGGGGAGCTCACCGCTCTTGCCGAGCTGCTCCGCGCCACCGCGCACATCCCCGACGAGCCGCTTTTCGTACTGTGTGATTCGCAGTATGTGATTAACTCCGTCACTAAGTGGATGCCGGGATGGAAGCGCAAGGGCTGGAAGAAGCGCGACGGTAAACCTGTCCTCAACGTCGACATTTTGCAGGACATCGACCAGCTGCTCGTTGGCCGCAATATTCACCTCGAGTGGGTTAAGGGACACTCGGGCCACGACATGAACGAGGCCGCTGATCAGCGCGCCCGCGCCGCCGCCACTGCGTATCAGAAGGGCACCGCCGTTCCCGAGGGGCCAGGGTTCGCTGGGGCGGGTAGTCGCGCGCAGACGAATGCGGCGCCGACAAAAACCGCGCCCGCCGCGCCTAGTTCCGAGCCCAAGACGCCCAAGGCCGCAACCTTCGAGCAAGAAGGCCTCTTTGACCTCGCCGTCGACACCACAGTGACGCCCGAGGACGCCGCCAAGGAAGCGCTCACCATTTTCCGTCGCGCCGCACATCGCGCTGAGCAGGGTAATGCCCGCGCACTCAAGGCATTGCTTAACGACGCCCTGGGCGCCAACCTCGCCGTGCCAGACGGTCTTTCGGATGCCGAGCATGAGCTCCGCGTCGAGGGCACCACCGCCACCGCGCAGTTCACCACCGACGACTGGGTTGGCCTGGCTGTCTGGGATTTGTCCCAGGCAGTGGGGAAGGCCACAGGCTCTGCACGTTTGCTGGGCTGGAATGTGGGCAGGTATTAGCAGTAGTATGAAAGTTTGGTCTTTTAGGTAGACCACCAGGCAATCCGGGGTTACTGGTAGCCTGAAAACACATAAATTCTTTTACTCATTACATATAAGGAGCTCCGACTTCATGGCTGAGCACGAAGGTCCTCGTTCCGGCGAAGGCCGAGGAAATCGCGGAAACCGCGGGTCTAACCGTTCCCATGGTCGTGGCGAGGGCGGCTTTAACGGGCGCAACCGCAACGATCGTCGTGGACAGGGTGGTGGCCCAGGTGGTCGTGGCCGTGGTGGTCACGGTGGTCATGGCGGTAACCGCGATTCCCGTGGTTCGCGGGGCTTCCGTCGTGACGATCGCGATGATCGCGACTTTAACCGCGGCGACCGCAATGAGCGCGGTGGCCGTGGCGGTCGTGGTTACAATCGCGATGACCGTAATGATCGTCGCGGCCCGGGCGGGCGCGGTGGCCAGGGAGGTCGCAACTTCGACCGTCGTGGCGGCAAGCCACGTCGCTCCAACCGTGGTGGCCGCTTCCAGGATGAGAAGCGTACGCACCGCACCGGCCCGCAGCGCCCAGGCTTCCGCGAGGAGCGCATTGAGGCCCGCAAGAACGAGCCGAAGCTCCCAGATGACATTCGTGCAGATGAGCTCGACCCGAGCGTGCGCCAGGATCTGAAGAGCCTGGCTAAGGACAACGCCGACAAGGTTGCTCGTCACATGATTATGTCCGCAATCCTGATGGCTGAAGACCCGAAGCGTGCTCTGGAGCACGCCCGCGCAGCGAAGGACCGCGCAGGTCGCGTCGGTGTCGTTCGTGAGACCGCTGGTGTTGCCGCCTACCACGCAGGTGAGTGGAAGGAAGCCCTGGCGGAGCTGCGTGCTGCTCGCCGCATCTCCGGTGGCCCGGGCATGCTCGCGGTCATGGCGGACTGTGAGCGCGGCCTCGGTCGCCCAGAGAAGGCCATCGAGTTGGCTCGCTCCGAGGAAGCCAAGCAGCTGGACAACGAGTCCAAGACTGAGCTGGCTATCGTCGCCGCAGGTGCTCGCCGCGATATGGGCCAGATCGATGAGGCTCTGGTTGAGCTGGAGACCCAGGATCTGAACCCGGACCGTGAGGACTTCGAAGCAGCTCGTCTGTTCTACGCCTACGCTGATGCGCTGGTGGAGGCCGGTCGTAAAGATGATGCCAAGGTGTGGTTTACCCGCTGCGCCAAGATCGATGTGGACCAGATGCTCGATGCTCGCGAGCGCATCGAAGAGCTGAGCAAGTAATCAGCCCAGCTGCCGGCTCGCAACATCAGCCACCGCTAACGCACCGCTGGCGCAATCGGGCTGCGCATCTACAATTCGTCGTAAAGCGTTCCTATTTCGTAAAAGGAGAAATGAACCCCCATGGCTTCTGTCGCTTCTTCCTATGATGCCGCTCTGCTGGATCTGGATGGCACGATTTACGAGGGCGGCGCGGCGATTCCGAACGCGCTGGAGGGGCTGACCGAGGCGGCACTGCCGATGGTGTTTATTACGAACAACGCCTCGCGCGCGCCGCAGACGGTGGCGGATCAGCTCAATGGACTGGGCTATGACGTTCACGCGGACGATGTGATGACGTCGGCGCAGGCAGCCATTGAGATGGCGGCGGAGGTCATTGAGCCGGGCTCGAACGTTTTTGTGTTGGGTGCGGAGTCGTTTAAGCAGTTGGCTCGTGAGGCAGGGTACAGCCTCGTGGATTCCGCTGATGACAACCCTGCGGCGGTGTTCCAGGGGCTTAACCGTGAGATGACGTGGAAACAGATGTCGGAAGCGGCGCTGGCGGTGTCGCGAGGTGCGCGCTTCCTGGTGTCGAATTTGGATACGACGCTGCCGTCGGAGCGCGGTTTCCTGGTCGGTAATGGTTCGGTCGCTGCGGCGATTTCGACGACCACGGGCGTGGCTCCGCTGTCGGCGGGCAAGCCGAAACCGCCGATGTTCATTAAGGCGGCGGAGCGTGTGGGTGCCAAGAATCCGCTGGCGATCGGTGACCGTCTCGATACCGACATCGCGGGCGGAAACGCTGCAAAGATGGACACGTTTATGGTGGTTACGGGCGTTTCCACGCATATGGATGTCGTCGCAGCGCCGCCCGAGCACCGTCCGACGCTCATCGGTGCTGACATGACCGCGCTGAATCGTGAGCTGGATCAGGCACGTCCGGCTCCGCAGGCTGGTTTCACCGCGCGTTACGACGGCGCGGAGGCCGGTGTCATCGTTCTTTCTGGCGGTGACACGGAAGATCCTCGGTTGGCGAATCCGGCGGAGGCTGCGGTGGCGGCTCTGCTGACGGTCGCGGATGTGGTGTGGAACTCTGAGGCTGGTCGTGCTGGCGCGGTCGAGGTCGCGCAGGTCCGCGCGGAGGGGCCAGCTGCTGAGGCGGCTCTGGCTGCCTGGCGGAAGTGATAGCCGATGAGTGAGGTCGCACCGAAGCCAGGGCAGGGGCAGGGGTCTGGTCCTGTGCCGGGGCCGAAACCCGGCCCTGCATCTGTACCTAACCCGGCACCTAGCCCGGCGGCAATGCCCGGTGCGCGCGAGGTAACCCCGGAGGATGTGCGCGAGCAGGTGGCGGCCGCACTGTCGGCGCCCGCGCCGACTCCGCAGGAGCGAGTCGCGCAGTTTGAGCGGGCGCATGAGATTTTGTATGAGGCCCTGGGCTCGTCACGCAGGGAAGGAAAGTGAACGCGGTGGCAAAGAAAGCTCCTAAGCGCAGGCTCGATGCGGAGCTGGTGCGAAGGAAGATTGCTCGCTCCCGTGAGGCGGCAGTGGACATGATTAAAGCCGGCCGAGTAGAGGTCGGTGGTTTTGTTGCCTCCAAGCCCGCGACTGCGGTGACAGGCGACGTGTCCATTCGCGTCAGTGGTCTGGAAGAAGACGAGAACTGGGCTTCGCGCGGTGCACACAAGCTGCTCGGCGCGCTGGAAGCTTTCGAGCCGCAAGGCCTGGACTTGAAGGGCCGGAAGGTGCTGGATGCCGGCGCCTCCACAGGCGGTTTCACCGATGTGTGCCTGCGCCGCGATGTCGATACCGTCTACGCCGTCGATGTCGGCTACGGTCAGCTGATTTGGCGCCTGCAGGATGACCCACGGGTGGTTGTGCTCGACCGAACCAACGTCCGCACGCTGACCCCGGAGATCCTCGGGGGCACGGCCGATGTCATGGTCGGCGACCTGTCGTTTATTTCTTTGAAGCTGGTCCTGCCCGCAATTGTCTCCTGCCTCGACGAGGGCGCTGACCTGCTACCAATGGTCAAGCCGCAGTTCGAGGTGGGCAAGGAGCGCCTTGGCTCTGGTGGTGTCGTGCGCAGTGATGCGCTGCGTCAGGAAGTTGTCCAGGAAGTCGCCGAATACGCCCGGACTCTGGGGCTGTCCTTCCGTGCGGCCGTGGCCAGCCCGCTGCCGGGTCCGAGTGGCAACGTGGAGTTCTTCCTGTGGCTGGTGAAAGACGGCGGCGCCAGCGATATCGGTGATGAGGCTATGACTGCGGCCATCGCCAAGGCTGTTGAGGAGGGGCCGCACAATGACTAGCGCGAAGACCAGCTCACCGACTAGCGCGAGGACTCACTCACGGGATAGCAAGCCCAAGACCAGCGCCGGCAAGCGTGAGATTCTGCTGGTTCCACACACCGGCCGTAGCGCAAACCTGGAAATGGCCGCCGAGGCTGCAGAGCTGCTTGAGGCCGCGGGTATCGATATCCGCGTCCTGGCCGGTAAGAACCCGGAGGCGCTGGCCGCGCACCCAACGCTCGGTAAGTACCCGCGCTACTGGCATTCCCCGCAGGCGGCGTCGGGATGCGAACTCGTCCTCGTCCTCGGCGGCGACGGTACCTTCCTGCGTGCCGCTGACATTGCTCACTCGGCTGACCTGCCGGTGCTCGGTATCAACATGGGACACGTGGGCTTCCTCGCCGAGTGGGAGCAGGAGTCCATGACGGAGGCGATTAGCCGCGTCATCAAGCGTTCCTGGCGTATCGAAGACCGCATGACCATCCGCGCCACCGTCCGTGATACCACCGGCCGCGTGATTGGCTCGGGCTGGGCGCTGAACGAAGTCAGCATCGAAAACGTCAACCGCCGTGGTGTGCTGGACGTCATCTTGGAAGTCGATGGCCGCCCGGTGAGTTCCTACGGCTGCGATGGCGTACTGATTTCCACGCCAACCGGCTCCACCGCCTACGCCTTTTCCGCAGGTGGGCCCGTGCTCTGGCCGGAGCTCGACGCCATGCTGGTCGTGCCCAACAACGCCCACGCGTTGTTCTCCCGCCCGCTGGTAATTTCCCCGCATTCGACCATCGCCATTGAGACCAACCACGACACCGCCGAGGCGGTCGCGGTGCTCGACGGTTTCCGCAATATCACCATGCCACCGGGCAGCCGCATTGAAATTGAGCGCGGCGCGCAGCCGGTGCGCTGGGTGCGTCTGGACGATCAGCCGTTCGCCGATCGTCTGGTGCACAAGTTCCGCTTGCCGACGTCCGGGTGGCGCGGCCCCGCCGAAGCCCAATAGCCTCCAAACACGGCAGACGAAACCCCCAATTTCCAAGGGAAGGACTGATTGCAGGCGCCATGCTGACTGAGATTTCCATCCGCGACCTCGGTGTTATCCCGGACGCGACGCTTGAATTCAGCCCAGGCCTGACCGTACTCACGGGTGAAACCGGTGCGGGTAAGACCATGGTGGTCACCAGTCTCAAGTTGCTCTGTGGCGCGCGTGCCGACGCCGGCCGCGTGCGCACCGGCGCAGACAAGGCGTTGGTGGAAGGTCGCGTGTCCACCGAGCACCTCTCGGAGGAAGAGTCAGCGACCATCGATGCTGTGGTTTCTGAACTCGGTGGCGAACGCGATGAGAATGATGAGTACCTGCTTGCCCGTCAGGTCTCTGCGAAGGGGCGCTCCCGGGCGTGGGTTGGGGGTCGTAGTGCCTCGGCTGCGGCGCTGGCGGATGTCTCGACGCGCCTGATTGCGATTCACGGTCAGAATGATCAGCTGCGCTTGCAAAGCGCTGATGAGCAGCGTGCGGCCATCGACCGTATGGATGCCGACACCATCGCACCAACGCTGGAAACCTACCGTCAGCAGCGCGCATACTGGCGCTCCCTGGTCAAAGAACTGGAAGAGAAGACCTCGAAGCGCCGCGAGCTGGCCATGCGTGCCGACCAGCTCAGCTTCGCCATCGAAGAAATTGACGCAGTCTCACCCGAGCCAGAGGAGGACCAGGACCTAGCCTCGCAGATTCGCCGCATGCAGGATCTGGACGGCCTCCGCGACGCTGCAGCCGTGGCTCTGGCCGCCATTGACGGTGCCGCTGCCGTGAGTACGGCCGGCATGGATGCCGCCACCGAGGACTCCGGGGCCGCCGAACTCCTCGGCGCCGCCGCGAACGAGCTCGCCGCCGCAGACGACGAGGAACTCACCGAGTTTTCTAACCAACTTAATGAACTGACCAGCCAGCTCTCCGAGATTTCCGCTGGCCTCGGCGCGTTTCTCTCCGGCCTGCCGGAGGAAACCGAGTCCCTGGACAAGCTCATGCAGCGCCAGGTGGAGATCAAGAATCTCACCCGCAAGTACGCCCCGGATATCGCAGGTGTCCTGGCCTGGCGGGATAAGGCGGAGCATAAGCTCGCCACGCTGGATGTTTCCGGCGAAGCCCTGGACAAACTCACCGCGGAGATTAAAACCGCGGAGAAGAAGCTCGGCACCACGGCGCGGAAACTCTCCAAGGCCCGCGCAAAGGCCGCGAAGCACCTGGAACAGGCCGTTACCAAGGAACTCAAGGGCCTGGCCATGCCGCACACCTCGCTGGTGGTGGAGATCACCAAGGCCGACACCTTTGGTCCCGCCGGCGTGGACAACATTGAGTTCAAGCTCCGCGCCCACGAAGGTGCCGAGCCGCGTCCACTGGCCTCCTCCGCATCCGGCGGTGAGCTCTCCCGCATCATGCTGGCATTGGAAGTTGTCCTCGCCGAAGGACAGGCCGGACACACGATGGTTTTCGATGAGGTCGATGCCGGTGTTGGTGGGCGCGCGGCTGTGGAAATTGGCAAGCGCCTGAAGCAGTTGGCGGTGAATAACCAGGTAATCGTCGTCACGCACTTGCCTCAGGTGGCGGCGTTTGCGGATACCCACTTGGTGGTCAGCAAGGATGCGCGTTCGGGTGCGGTGTCGTCGAAGGTGACGAGCCTGGGCGATGAGGAGCGGATTGATGAGCTCGCGCGGATGATGGCGGGCTTGGACGATTCGGACTCCGGACGGGCGCACGCGCAAGATCTTCTGGATCAAGCTCGGCGCGCCTTCGCGGCCAAGTAGCTGCACTTATGTTTCACTAAGTGCCATGAGTCTGTTCTCTCGGAACGAAAAAGATCTTCCTGGCATTTCGGGGACTGTGCGGGATGGTTCCCGCCTGGATCGTGCGCTGAAGCGCATGGGCGAAGGCGACATCGTGGTGATCGATGCGCCGGATATCTCGCGTCCACTGGCACAGCAGTTGATTGATGCCAAGGTTGCCGCAGTGGTGAACACTGGTGCGTTTACCACGGGTTTTGTGCCGAATTACGGCCCGCAGATGATGCGCGACGCCGACATCCAGATGGTGCAGAACGTCGGCGACAAGGTCTTTGAAAAGCTCAAGGACGGCAAGAACGGCAGGCTTGACGACGGCAAGCTCTACCACGGTGACCGCCTGATCGGACAGGGCGACGCAGTCGACCAGAACGAGCTCGAGCGCGCCTTCGATGAGGGCCGCACCAGCATGGTCGACCGCCTGGAGGCGCTCTCCGGCAACTTGGTGGAGTTCGCCAAGACCGAGTCCCCGCTCTACATCGATGGCCTTGGCATTCCGGACGAGACGGAACCGCTGCGTGGCCGCAAGGTCGTTGTGGTCAGCCCTGGTGAGGGACACCGCAAGACGCTGGAAGATCTGAAGAATTTCATCCGCGAGTACGAGCCGCTGCTCATCGGCGTCGATGCAGGTGCCGACACGCTCTTTGACCTGAAGTACGAGCCGGACTACATTATTGGCGATCCGGAGAACATCAACTCTGAGGCGCTGCGGTCTGCCGGTTGCGTGATTCTGCCCGCCGACCCGGACGGTCACGCGGTGGGCCTTGAGCGCATTCAGGACCTCGGGATTGGCGCCATGACGTTCCCGGCGCTGTCCGATTCCGCCACTGACCTGGCGCTGGTGTTCGCTGCGCATCATGACGCCGACATGGTCGTCTCCGTCGGTGCTCCGCAGAACATCGACAGCATTTACCACGCTGAGAATCAGAGCGGTGTGCCGTCGGCGTTGCTGTCGCGTTTGAAGGTCGGCGAGAAGCTTGTCGACGGTCGCATGGTCGCCGACCTCTACCAGGTCAATAGCCGTGGTTTCGGTGTGGCCTGGGCAATCCTCGCTATCTTCGTGGCTGTAGCGGTGATCTTCGCTATCGCTGGCACATCTGGTGATGGTTCTGTCAGCGAGAATCTGATTGATACTTGGAACTCCATTGCACTGTGGTTCCAGGGGCTGTTTAAGTAGTTTTAGCGGTATTTAGAGCACTATGAACGCCTAAAGTTTTGGGCTGTCAGAGCTGATCGAGGCGTCGGCGAAAGGAAAAGGGACAGGCGATGGCGAAGAAGCGCAGGAGCGGGAAGTTTACAGCCGGTGTGACAGGCGCTGCCCTCGGCGTTGCGGCAGGTGCTGCGCTGGGTGCTTATGTGCTGAACCCCGCTGGTGCTGGCATTGATTTCGGCACTGGTGCCGCGTCCGAGCGCGATGAGGCTGTTGCGCGTGCCGATGCGCAGCAAGCGCGTGCCGATGAAGCCAACCGCATCATCGAGCCCATCGTCGGGGAGATTGTCAAGGACACTCTGAAGGATGTGCCGGTCCTTGTTATCGCTACGCCTGATGCCACGGATGATCAGCTTGCAGGGGTTTCCGAGACCCTGCGCGCTGCTGGCGCCCCGGATGCAGGCGTGCTGAAGCTGACCGATAAGTTCCTCACCTCCGCTGGTGCGGATGAGTTGAAGGACACGGTTTCTACCTCGCTACCTGCTGATGTACAGCTGGATCCGGAGCGCCGCGAGCCGGGACGCCAAGCTGGCCAGGCGCTGGCACCGGTGTTGGAGCTGGATAAGGATGGGGGAGAGCGGGCTTCTGCTGCTGACCGCAAGCTGTTGCTGGAGGCCCTCAAGGGCGGCGGTTTTGTTGAGTACGAGGAAGGGACTCTGCGTCCGGCTGCTGGCATTGTGATTGTTGGTAATCACGGCACTGTGTCGCGCGCTGCGATTGATAAAGGCGAGGACCCGGAGTTCGGTGCAGGCCTGGTAGCGGATCTGGCGGTGGCGCTGGCTGAAGGCTTTGGTGCTGGTGAGGATGCTGCTGGTCACGTTGTGGTGGGGACGGACGGCTTCGGCCGTGAAGGTGTTAGTGCTCTGCCAGATGAGCGCTGGGGCGCCGACCCTGCTGTGAAGCGTGTGGACGCGGTGTCTGATGCGGCGGGGCAGGTTGGGGTTGTTGGGGAAGCGAAAGGTTGAGAATCCTCCAAGTACGCGCGTATACACTTGGGAATCAATTTCATGTGCTTGGTAAGCTCAAATAATTAAAGCCATAGGGTAATTGACCCAAATTTGGTCTGATGTCCACCCCGAAATCAGGGACAAACACGACGTTACCTGGGAAAGGATTGCCTAAAACCGAGACGTGCGTTTACTGTGCGTGTAAACTTGGTTTACCTCCGCAAGAGGAGTATGCCAAAGACATGTAAGGATGCTAATAGCCGGGTTTTATTGGAGAGAGGGGCGACCTTTGAGTTCAAATACTCCTCTGCTCTCAGTACGCTAGGACAAAATCAATCAATTTTCCGGAAAAAAGTGAAATATAAGTGGATCAAGCTTACAGTTGACGAGTTACCATTTCCAGGTGGCTTGGGGAAAGAAGAACATAAAGGATTACTGCAATGCCTTAAGTCTTATTTGAATGTCGATGAATACGAATACATGGATCCATTGATTCATGAGAGTGCATTTTACGAAGATGAATACCAGCGTTGTTTGCGAAGCCATCTGGATGAATTGTTCCTAGGCGAAATCGATATCCGAGACGTTGCGAAGACCGCGTATAAATTCGTCGAGCACTATGAAAAATTTGGGGAGGTAATTGACCCCGAGTTATTCGCAAATGGTCATGATGGTCAAAAAGAGCTCAAGAAATTCATTGCGAGCGTAGATAAGTATCTCGATTCTGATTCTTTCTACAATAAAGTTCAATCATGGCTTATCTCAGGGCCGAAGCTTTTTCTAACGCCGAATAATGACGGAGAAGAAGTTTTCCAAATTGGAGATGGGCGCCATCGCCTTGCCTTCTTGAAATCAATTTATGGAAAAAACTCAACTGAAGAGGTTGTTATCCGTATGGGCGTTGCTGAGGATTAAGTAACCGATGGGTATCGGTTTCAAATAGCCTAATTTCGCGTGGAATTACTAGCTCGGTGGCATCATTCCAGTCACTGTGATGAGCCGCGAAAATGTGGGTTACCAATGTTGCGGGGGCTCGGTACGTTTTCGACAGCTGGCTGAGGCCCGCTCCTTTCTCGCCTGTTAAGTTGTTGTAATGGACAAGGAAAGTTCAACTCTGGGGTTAGGATAAGTGTGCTGCCGACGATAGCACGCTCCAGACTTTGGCAGATTTGAGAAAGAATACTAGGGAGTCAGTCAACATTGCGGGTGCAGTCGCGGACGATCGCCTTCATCGCATAAGGACAGCATCTTCAATGCGGAAAGTATTTCATCATCGAGGTTTACCGAATGTAATATATGTGGCATTGTGCGGTTGGTATAGGCGATGGGTTACGCTCATCGCATCTGTCTGTTTCTGCACGCTCTGGATCGAGGCCAGCAGTTTCCAGCATCGGCAGGCCGAGCGGGGCCCGAATTAGCATCCCACTCACGGGTTACAGTGATAAGAAGCGCTCTGAAAATAGAGGGGGCTTGGTCGGCGGCGGTGTCTGAGACCGTCCGCGGGAGCGAAGGCCATTGAACAGTGCTGCTAGATCGGGGTTCTAGTTGTGGTAACCGCGTGTCGAAAACCTTGTTGCCTTCCTGGTTGAGGGCAGCGGGACGATAGTAAAATTTTATGAACATTTAGGCCAAGGAATATGTCGATGCAATGCGACGGTGACGGTGACCCCCTAAAAAATAGATTGGCATATCGTTTGTTCCAGTCGATAGTGTTACGACATTTTAGGCGCACACCTACGTCAACACGAGACCTAGATATGATTCGACTTTCCTGATTATCGAGAATGACCACAATGTAACAGGGTGACTACAATTGTCAATGAGTCGAACGGATTTTGAATAAATCAATCGCAAAAATATGTACTGCGGACTTGTAGTTAACGTGCGTAGTAAAAGTTTTGCATAGAGCAGGGGCAGCGTCATTAGTTTTCGCAAACGTGATAAGTGATGCTCCGAGTAATTATGTAGAAGTATCTGCCAATATCCACGCGAAGAAGAAATCCAAACGTAATCGAGTTAATCCTTATGGTTAAAACCTCAATGCAGGTGAGCTAGTTTAAGATTATGCATCTTGGTACTACATGGTTTCCGTTGCGGAAACGTGTTGGTTTCATATATTGGAATGTATGTCGTAGAAGGTTTAAATATAAAATGGGGTATCTTGGCGCAGTAGCTGCTAATATTCAATTAATATTACGCATGGATGATTGATGTCGAGGACAAATATTCAATAACGCAATAATGTGTGATACCTCGACGTTTTATAGAAACTGCGACGATTTAGTTCGTATTACTCAAATGCTTTCTCGGCTAGATATTTTGATAATCTGGTTATCTCGAGAAGCGGAGGGTAAATCGAGTCGTGATAGATCCCCTCTTGTCTGAGGATTTCTAGTAGTTTGGGCTTAAATTCAGCGGGGATTCGTATCGAATATCCAATAGCGGTCCATTTGTGCATCTTACTTTTCTTGAGGCTATCGAAATTCTTGGCATCGGCTTTAAAGCCAATTAAAAATGAGCTTACTTCGCGGTGTTCTGAAATATTAAGATAGTTTTTTGGCTGTTTTTGTCCATATCGTTCTTGGCCGCAAGTACAGAACTTTTCTCCGCAAGCATCGCAGATACTTGTATAGAGATGCACGCTTCCCTTTGGGGAAGGTATCCCCCCAACCAGGAAGTACCCGCGTTGTGAAATCATTCTAGAATCGGTAAAAGGAAGAAGGACTGGCCAGACGCCACTTAGCCATGGGTAGTCTGGATTTGCTCCACTAGTTTTAGAAAAGTTTTTATCATAATCATGCCAAATTAAGACTTCTTCAGCCTTCTTCGGATCTTTTAATCGTGGAAATTCTTGCCAGCGGTTTGGTTTTGACTTGATTAGGAACAAGCGCCCGTCGGTATGGAAAGAATTTTCGCAAGCGAAGAATAATGCGACTCGCCAGTCTGATGTTACGTCGATAAGTCGTGTGGGTGAACCATGATGCTGCAGAATTGTCAGGGTTTCTAGCGCTGTCAAACCTCGTCCAACACCATTTGATCGTGCGTTTTTAAGGATTAAGCTTTCTGCATCTTGTAGAGTTTGTTCAAACGAAAGTGCGTTTTGGTTTTGGTTTTTACTTAATAAAAGTCTGGACAAAGAAGAAGTGAATGCATAGCTAGCATCTTTCTGTCCGCGGAAAAACCATGTCGAGATATTATGGTGCCGCTGTAATGTGGTTGGCTCTAGCGGGGCCCCCACGTTTGTATGTGGATATGTGTTTAACTCATTCAAATGTTCGCTAAGTAAGTGATACCAGTCGTGTGGTGTTATCTGGTCTGATTTGCCAACTGGAATTTCCCGTTCGGAGAAGAACTTTTCAGCGAATGATTTCACTAGTCAAAACCCCTATTTTTGTCGAGTATGGGCTGGGTCTTTGGGCGAATGTAGGTCTTCATCTATTCCGGTTTAGCTGCCATTTTAGCAGTTCTTGTAGTGCAGCTCGTACTGTTTGGGGTTATCGGACTTTGCCTTTGGCCGCGATTTCGAGGGCCCAGCTGTAGCTGCGATTGCAAACTTTTGCGTGCATGCGAGGTAGTAGTACATGGTAGCTTCTGTTCTTACACAGGAAAGAACCATGTTGTTTGTCTTCGCGATTGAGTTCAAACCAACGTGCTCTAGGCTGGCCGGGTGTGGACACATTAACCGGTATGTCGTTGTTGAGCTCGATATTCTCGGAGTTGTGCACAGTACTCACCGGAGTTTGATTCTGCAATGTCGCTACGTCGGACCTAACGCTGGAGATAGATGCTACTTCTTTGCGAAATACCTCTAGTGCGCCGATTTGGTGTTTTGCGATTGTTGAGATGTCAATAGGCGTTGAGTGACAATCCTTTTCGGTTGATGTCCAAGGCTTTCGGAGGCCGAAAGCAAGAACAGCGCATTGCGGGCGGCGCACGCCCCATTGGAGTACTACTCATGCAATTGAGGATGCTTGATATTGAACGGCGTATCCTGACTTGGAAAGTCGGGATTAAAACCCCTGGCCAGGATTCTTTTTGTGCCATTTGGGCATAAAAAAGCCCCTTGCGGGGCTTGATCCTGACTTGCGAAGTTTTCGATTTTTAGCTGGAGCGCGATTTGCTTCCGAGGAGTTCAAGACCGTGGGCGTCTAGGATGCCGTTGGCATCGTGAATTGATATGCCCGGGCACCGTTCAAGCATGAGCAGATAGACGTTGTCGGGAGAAGTGTCTCGGCTCAGGTGGATTCCAGATTTTTCCATGAGTTTGGTTGTTGCGTACGCATTGAGGCCCAAGCCGACAGCAATCGCCATCAGTGTCTCTCGCTTCATTGTGGTCAATCTATCGTGCTGAATCTTGTTGAACAGTGCATCGTAGAGGCCGGTACGTTCGGTGAAGATCTGCGGGTAGCGGATACCGCGATAATTGAGAAGATTTCCAATGACCTGGCAGAGAGATGCTTGGCGATTGCTGATGATATCGTCAAGCTCACCAGCTTCTTCAATAGCGGCGCTCATCGTCTTGGCAGCAGCCGCGTAGACTTTCTCATTCTCGTGATCGTCTGGGGTGGCTTGGTGGGCGGGGTCGATGTAAATGATGCGCTTGTCAACGCCGTACCGGTGTTCTAAGTGGAACAGGGTGTCGAGATCTCTATTGAGGCCGACATAGTCTTTGGTGATCACCGATCGGATGCGCAAGAATGCTCTCTTAGGGCTCTTCTTCGCAGCTGGCTTGAGCCTGTAAGCGCCGTGGGTGTCGACGCGCACATATTTGTTGGAGTTTCTGACAAAGTAGCCTTCAACAAATATGTAGTCGCCTGCTTGTACCCATTGGCGTAAGCGGGCATTTTGACTGAGCAGGACGGCAGCGTCAACGTGAGTGATGGCTATGAAGTCCTCCGCACCTTCGCCCATGAATCCATAAACAGAGTCATACTCGGGAAGCTTCGAGATACGGTTCTTTAGCCCCACTTCGAGGAGTCGGTACTTCACAGCAGACCGGGAGACCTGGTAGAGGTCAGCGAGTTGATCCAACAAGGCTCCACAACTCAGTTCAGGTGAGGAGTCCATGGCCTCGGTGGCTGCCTTGGTGAACGTGGACTTGGGCATGAGTACCCGTGGCGCAAGACGGTGGGCCTGCCACTCGAGCCACTGCAGCTCAGTTTCCCTCCGCCTTGAGTTTTCCGAAGGTTCGAAGAACGTAGTGGATATCCGGGATTTTATCGGCTCAATGGCTTCACCTGCGTTTGCGAGACGCGCGTGGTGGATTTGGAAGAATGTGCGATCCTTCTCCCAGTGCAGGATCTCGTGCATGAGTGCATTACGTCGCGCTCCTTCACCCATTGACCACTCTGACCGGGGATCAACCACTATGGTGCCTGCAGGGTAAAACGTCTGAGTGTACTGACCAGTAGTGGGTTCAAAGGTGGTCACCTCACCATCAACGAGTACACAGCAGGCAAACACATCCGAGCTGGCAGATAGGCAGGCCTTCTTTATCCGAAGGCCACTTTCTTTAATAAGTTCATCCACCGGAATAGCCGTGGGCGCTTCAAGGGCTTGTGGATAATGCTCAGAGAGATACTTTTCGGCATAGTCATCTAACCGGTTCTTACCTAAGATCAGAGCTCCGGTTCGTGGGTTGATGTCAAACACATCAGAGTGACTACGCTTCACTGTCGGCAACCGGTGTTTCTCCTTCGTTGATGTAATCCAACGGCATCTCTTTCAAGGCCTTGTCAGCTTCTCGCCAAGTAGGGCAGTACTTTTCCACCAGCTCATGAAATCGGTGGGTGTGGTTTGCTTCAACCAGATGGACTAGTTCGTGGATAAGTACGTAATCGAGACATTCAGGTGGCTTCTTCACCAATTGCAGGTTCACCCAAATGCGGCGTCGGGCAACATTGCAGGTTCCCCAACGTGTTTTCATGTTCTTGATCCGAAAATCGTCAGCTTCTATACCGGTAACTTCCGTGCAACGCCGAGTAGCAGATTGAAGCACTCGACGAAGCTCACCTCTGTACCATTCCGTCAGGACGCGCTCACGTTGTTCGACCGTGTAGCCCTCCGGAACTGTCATAACTAGCTTGCTAGCCCGTTTCGAGACCGATGCACGTGTTCCTTCGTAGACCACTTGCAGACGGTACGGCTTGCCCCAGAGGTAGTGGGCTTCGCCAGAGACATAGGTTCGTTCGGTTTGTCGCGGTTGCGATCGCATCCGTTCTTGCTGCATATAGATGTCAGGGAGCTTTGATAAGAGGAAGTTGGAAAGCTCTGCGTTCGTTACGTATGACGGCGCACTCACGGTAACCTGGCCATCTGGGGGGAGAATTCGCAGGTACACATTCTTCAGGTTTTGTTTGCGAAGCACCGTCACGGGAACATTCCCGACTTGAAGCTTCCCTTTAGTCATCGAAGTATTCTTCCTGCCTAGTTGCCATTTCGTAGACCAGGTCGACAAGAATGTCAATCTGATCTGCTGGGCACCTATATTCCCTCAAAGTTACGGCAATGGCTTGTTTAATGCGCTGTTGCTTCTGCCTGTTTGCCAACCAGCCATCCTCGAGAGATTCGATGATTCCGTAATGAAGGTCAAATGCAAGGTCACCTAGGTTAACTCCGTCAAGTGAGTCTTGTTCACAGGCGAAGTCATACAATGCTCGACCTGCTTGTGTATCCTTGATTTGTTCTGGGTAGTTCTCGGTTTCCTCCGGGTTATGAACGCGTCGAGCGAGTTCAGTGACTTGACGCAAGTATTCGGCATACGACAGTGCGCCGAGACGGCGCTCGTCAATGATCCTCTTCAATAGCTCAGACATTTTGCCGAAATACGCCTTGTTGATTGGCATTTTTCGGATGATTTCGCTGGTCAGGTTCGCATCAATGATCTCTGCCTTGGCGTTGTCGTCGCCCGTGACAGTATTCACGATCGAATTGACTGGAGTGGTTGAGGTGTTGTTGAGCAGCAGCTCTACTAACGGGGTGTCATCCAGCTTGGAGATGAGAGTGGTGTCTTGGGCGGTGACGTATGTGTCCAAGATGAATCGCATGTCCTCTTGGTAACTACGCAGATCGATCCAGTCTTGGGCGGCCAGCATGACAGCATCTTTCAATTGGTTGTAGTTATGAACATCCGCCCGAATCTGCGCGACATCTCGTGCCGTGTAATCGAAGTCTTCAACAAGGCGGTCAGCACAATCTGCAAACGAACGTGTCAGCGCCGAGACCAAGCCGTAGAAGGTAGTGCGCTTGCGGGAGTCAGCGTCGGCTTCATCCTCGGCAGCAGGAGGCTCGCAGAAGAACTGAATATGCGCAGCATCATCACGCGGAGCAGGAACTTCAGATAGAAGCTGGTTTAGCGAATCCCGCGCACCTTCCATTTTGGCCTTCGCCTCAAGAGCACGCTGCTTGATCAGCCCTTCCACATCTTCAGGAGCAAAACCATCGAAAGCTTCGCTCGTGTAGTCTACGAACGCAGACTGCACGGAGCGGAACAAGTCCTTGTAGTCCACGATGTAGCCATAGTCCTTGGACGGGTCATCAGGACGGTTCACGCGACAAATTGCTTGGAACAGGTCGTGATCGCGCATGGACTTGTCGACGTACAAGTAGGTAGCACTAGGTGCATCAAAACCAGTAAGAAGCTTATCGACAACGATCAACAGCTTCATACGTGCAGGTTCGTTCTTGAACAGGCGCTTTGCCTCGTCCTCGAAGTCCTTAACTGATTTGCCATCGAGCATGCGCTCGTAGATGCGCTTTTTGTACTCGTCCTCGCTTTCCTGATCGGGATCAGTCGAAGCGGTTCGAACAGATGCGTCGGTCGGCTCGTATGAGGTAACGACAGCACAGCGCTTGAAGCCGCTCATCTGGAACAATTCCCAGTAACGGCACGCTTGGTAGATGCTACCTGCGACGAGCATGGCAGTGCCACGGTCTTGTTTGAGGCGCGGCTTGGTCTGCATGTCGAAGATGACGTCGGAAACTATCTTCTGCAGGCGATCCTTTGACGAATAGAGTTTGTTCAGTGTTGACCACGACGCTTTCAGCTTGTCTTTTGCCGTCTCGGTCAGTCCAGCAGTGCGGCTGTCGAACCACTGGTCAACCTTTGTTTCATTGGACAGCTCTTGATCAACGTCACGTGCCTCATAGCGCAGATCGAGAACAACGCCGTCAGCAACACCTTCGTTGAACTTGTAGGTATGAATGTAAGGACCGAAGATCTCTAAAGTGGTCTTTTTGTCTCGCTTCAACAATGGCGTGCCCGTAAAACCGATGAGTGTCGCGCCGGGCATGAGTTGCCGAACTGCCTCGTGTAGCTTCCCTGAATTGGTGCGGTGCGCCTCATCGATGAACGCGACGATATGGCCCTTCGCCTGGTAGCCTAACGGCAGACTGTCCAGCAGCTCTCGCCGATATGCTTCAATGTCCGAGTCCTTGCCTGCGCTGTGGCCATACTTGTGGATCAGAGAACACACGACCCTTTCCTCTGACTTGTTCAGGATCTCTCGCAGATCAGCGCCGCTGGTAGCGCGGCGAATCTTCTCTCCGATGTCAAAGAACAGGTCCCGGATCTGCTTGTCCAGTTCATCGCGGTCAGTGATGATTACCACCCGAGAATCGTCGATGTGCTCGATGATCCACTTGGCCAGCCAGGCCATGATCAGCGATTTTCCCGAGCCCTGCGTGTTCCAGATGATGCCGCCTTCACCGCGCTCGATGAAGGGGCGGGCTGCCAGGTTGGCAAAGAATTGATTGGGCCGGGGAACCTTCTTGATTCCGGCATCGAAAATGATGAAGTCGTGGATGATCTGAAGCAGGCGGCGCTTCTCGCACAACGAGATAACGCCATGTTGCAAGGGATTCTTGGTCTGGTCGTGTAGACGGCGTACCCCAATGGATGCTTCGTCAGAGGCCTTGGGATCCTCGCGCCACTGGAGATAGAATTTCTCCGGTGTTTCGATAGTTCCGTAGAAGAGACCTTGAGCCTCATTACCGGCAAACAAAAGCTGCTGAGTGGTGAAGAACCCAGAAATATATTCAGGTTTTTGGTTCGTGATCAGCTGGCGAATGCCTTGGGAAGCCTCTACGCAAGACTTCTTCAACTCGAACATGCCAAGAGCAATCCCGTTCACATATAACACGATGTCAGGTCGTTTAGACTTCTTACCGGTCGTGTAACGAACCGTGACCTCTTCAGCGATCGCGAAGTGATTGAGCTCGGGCTGTTCCCAGTCGATGTAGTGAAGCCGCTTATCCTTTTGCCCAGGCTCACGATAGGTGATGCCGTAGCGCAGAAGCGAATAAATCCTCTTATTCAGGTCATAGAGGGAAGAGACCCGATCCTCTGACAGATCCTTGAGCTCCTTGACTGCCTTCACGACGCCGACCTTGGGGTAGCCCCGGCTGTACAAGTAGGCACTTAGGCGAGCTTCATCGACCGGCTTGTTGTATAGATCATGCAGGTTTCCGATGTATTCGTAGCCCAGATCATGAATTAGGCAATCCTTGATCAGCCGCTTCTGTGCGTGAAACTCACTACTCACTACAACGCTCATGCCGTTCTCTCCTCAATCGGTAGGCGCAGGCGCCCCGTCAACAAATCATCCATCGCGCCCAACTTCAAGCGTTCAACCTTCGCCCGCTCCTCCTCAAGCAGGCGAATCTCTTCGCTAACACCAAAAAGAATCTCCGCTAGTGCCGTTTGTTCTGATAAAGAGGGCGGAGCCATGAAAGTGAAATCCTTGAGATCTTTTTGGTACAGGTGTTTGATGGTGGATCCAGCAGCCAGAGTGTCAATAAAACGTTCAAACACGGGAGACATTAGAACCCAGTAAAGAAACTCTCTACTAAGCCCTACATTCGGTCTAAACACGAAGACCCCGCTATTAAGAGTTGCTGGCTTGTTGAGCTGCGGAACCCGAGCAATTTTCCCTATCGTTCCATCTTTGGTCACCAAGACGTCGCCGGGCCTAACCTGAATATAGGGATCCAACTCGTAGCGTTCACTGCTAACGAAGCTGATGCTGTCAAAGGCGATAGTGCCAGAATCAAAATCCGTACCACCTATGAGATAGCTGTATCCCATAGGCAAATACTCTTCAGCTTTTAGTCCCTGCCAGCCGATACGGGCTTTAGGCTGAATCGCTTCTTCAAATCTGATTTTGACCCACGGATCTCGATAGTCGGCTATCCGTGTGCGCCCTGTTACAAGTTCCTCAAGCGCGCCGTCACGGATCGCCTTCTTCTTCGCAATCAGCTCATCCAGGTTCGCCAGGTGCTCATCAAACCCAGACAACACGTCAGCAATCGCCCGCTGTTCAGCCAGCTGCGGTAGCAATAAGACTACTTTGCTGACGACTTCTTTGTTCAGGTTTTTCACTCCACTGCCAGCTGCAAGCGATTCATATTGGCTAATTATGGCTCTTGAGCTGAGCAGATATACGAGAAACTCCCTGTCAGCGCAACGGGAAAAACTAGAGAGCTTAAGCCACCCGTCATGGATGCAACCATCAATTTCCGCGACGTAGGGGCGTCCAAAGCTCATAGAATTCGATAGGATTAAGTCCCCTGTCCGAACAAAAACTGACTTCAGTGCTCCTTCAGGAGTAATACGCTCAGCTGTGTGGCGGATTCGATTCCCATTGATAGGCGCGTCGCCAATTTTTATCCAGTTAATGCCCCTTGCATTAGGAGTCAGGTAATTCTCAATTGGCCGAGGAGAAGCACCCCTTGCTACTTCCGCCACATCGGCGACCATGCATTTATGCCACCTTTTTGGAACCATCACCATGTGTAGCCCATACTTTCCAGGCTGCTCGTCACGCTGGCACGGGAGCGCTCCACGGCGGCCTCAATCTCGGGCAGGGTACGTTCGTAGCGTCGCGCGATGTCAGTGATTCGTGCGGCGTGGGAAGCAACCTGTTGGTCGAAGATGCTGGAGATCTCCGATTGCAGGTGAGGCATCCATTTACGATCAAACAACAGATGCTTGATCTCGTCCTCAGTGAGCGTGCCGTACCGGGCGATGACCTTCTTGTCGAGCTCGTCACGGGCAGCCTTGGCCTGTTTCCTCAAAGCCTTGACTTGATCCAACCTGTCTCGATAACCGGCGAGAGCCTCATATTCGTCTTGGTAGGCTTCTGGCACCGGTGCGGATCTCGACAGTTCCTGTCGTGCTTTCTTGAGCTTCGTCTTGATTGGTTTGCCGGTCTTGCCGTACAGATTCAGTGCGGCGATATCCGGGTGTTGCTCGAGCAGTCGGTCGACGCGGTTCATGTTCTTCTGCGTGAACGTGTCAATCAGCTCGTTCAGGACGTCAAGCTGGGACGATCGCTTCATGTCGTCGAGAGCCT
Source organism: Corynebacterium sp. HMSC064E08 (assembly GCF_001811805.1). Classification (NCBI taxonomy): domain Bacteria; kingdom Bacillati; phylum Actinomycetota; class Actinomycetes; order Mycobacteriales; family Corynebacteriaceae; genus Corynebacterium; species Corynebacterium sp. HMSC064E08. The sequence goes on along the minus strand of NZ_KV806693.1, from coordinate 338,680 downwards.
TGAGCCTGGCGTTGAGTTCCTTCTCCAAGACCTTCCCGGTGGAGCTGAGGACTTCAGCGAACGGGTTATCTTCTTCGGGCTGCTCCTCTAAGAGGCTCTCCAAGTCAGCTTCGATGCCAAGCAAGGTGTGGTCGAGCTCGGCGAGCTGTTCCTGTTCCATCGGGAAGTATTCAGCCTCGATGATGGCAGCGGGAATCAGCAGCCCCTCGAACCCTTTAATCTTCCCGGTATCAGTTTTCTGCCCGTCTTCGGCCTTCTTCTGCTTGTAGTCGTACTCCACCTCACGGCCAGCTAAGAAACCGGAGGCCTTGATGATGTACACGTCATCTTGGAGGCGTGCATTCCAGTAGTTCATGACAACGTCGAACACGTCGTATGGATCAAGAACCTTCGCATCGGCATAATGGTCTAGGAGTTCTTCACCAGCCTCGCGGATCATCAGGCGAGGGTGGGTATCACGGTTCACCCCGAGCAGGGCAGGCTTGGCACACGCTTCAGCCCAGGAAGCCAGCATGTCGCTGACTTCGACGATCTCTTGCGCGATGAGCATTTCGTCCGCCGTGATTCGTGTTGCCAGTTCGTCCGGAGTGAACAGCAGCGTGAACCGGCCTGAATCTTGTTGAGCGAACACGCGCTGTTTCAGGTTTGGTGCCACCTTCCAGAGAGCGGCCAGTGAGTCGAGGTCTCCAGCTGGGATGCCTCCTTGCAGATGCGCGGCAATGTCCTGTGGTAGCTCGGTGCTCGGGCGTTGAATATAGCGCGGAACGTTGAGATTGCCACCGTTGTCTTCGAGAATCTCCTCGTAGCTGACCATGCGAGAGTAACCGTCAACCTCACGGCGCAGATTATAGGTCTGGACGATTCGTTCGATATCTTGCTCCCGCAGGCGGTTCTTGTTGCCGTCCTTCTTGAAGCCTTGGCTGGCATCGATCATGAAGATGCCCTCATGATTGTCAGCGTTCTCCTTGTCGACTACGACGATGCACGCGGGAATACCGGTACCGTAAAACAGGTTCGCTGGCAGGCTAACAATTCCGGTGATGTACTTACGTGCCAGGACTTGCTTGCGAATCGTCTCTTCGGCGTTGCCTCGGAACAGGATGCCGTGCGGCATGATGATGGCGGCCTTGCCATCTTCGGTCAACGACTTCAGCACGTGAAGGAACCAGGCCCAGTCGCCGTTCTTTTCGGGCGGTATCCCATACCCATCGAACCGGTGGAAAACATCGTTCTCAGGCGTAATCCCGTCAGACCAAGACTTATCAGAGAACGGTGGGTTCATCACAATAAAGTCGAACTTGCGCAACTGACCGTATTCGTCAAGGTATTGGGGAGACGTCAGCGTCGAGTGCGTTTTAATCTCACCGGTGCCCTTCTGGTGAAGCACCAAGTTCATCTTCGCTAAACCCGCCGTTGCATTGTCTTTCTCCTGGCCGTAAATCGACACCATTGCATTGCCTTGGCGGTTCACTGGGGCCTCGTCCGCTGCCCGGATCAACAGGGAGCCGCTGCCAGCTGCTGGGTCGTACAGCGTCCACGGGCGACCCTGCCGTGGCCCGATGTGGGCAATGCCCACAAGCCTTGCCATGATCTGTGACACCTCGGAAGGCGTGTAGAACTGGCCTTTACTCTTGCCTGATTCCTGAGCGAACTTCATCATGAAGTACTCGTAGGCGTCGCCGATGATGTCATCGCCACTCGCGCGGTTGGTCTTGAAATCAATTGCCGGGTTTTCAAAGACCGCGATCAGGCCAGTGACCTTATCTACGAGCTCCTTGCCTCGCCCAAGTTCGTCCTCGTTGTTGAACGAAACCTCTGGCAGAGAGCCTTGGAGCTGATTCTCTTCCATGAAAGCGGACAGAATCTTGTCGACGCGCTCACCGATATCCTTCTTGCCCTTTGCGGCAATCAGGTCATCAAACGATGCACCTTCTTCCACGATGAAATCGCCGTAGCGCTGACCCTTGTACCGGTCGGACACGTACTTGAAGAACAGCAGGGTAAGCACATAGTCCTTGTAGCGGGCGGGCTCAACACCTCCACGAAGCTTGTTAGCCGCTTCCCACAATAGGGAGTAGAGTTCTGTCTTTTTCACTGCCATTAAATATCCCTCGTAGAAGCCTTCTAGTACTCGGTGATGTCGATCCCGGCCTTCATCAGCCGCTCGTACCTATCGATTGAGATGAGCACCGCCATCGGTCTGCCGTTCTTAAGCACGAAAGCCGCCTCATCTTCTTCGGATAGCTTCGTGATGATCTTCGACGACTGACCACGCAGGAAGTCCGACATGTTATAGAAGTCCATCGTTGTCTTCTCCGCTTTGTCGTCCACATCAACCCCTCTCAGCGCAGTTCCACAGTCAGACATTAATGCTCAATGCGACCCATAAAGTCATTATTAAAGATGGTACCACCAAGGACACCCCCACGAGGTACACGCCAACGCAAGAGGTAAGCCACACCCCTCCTCGCCTGGCAGCGCGGATTTTCCGAGCTGGAGAGCCCCGTGGTGGTACCTGGATGCTGCACTGCTGAAGATCCAGGTAGACGCGCCTTTGCTGCGTGTCCGGCGCCGTGCATTCACGCTGGACGGAGTGTCGATTGAGGCCTCCGATGACCGCTACCTAGCAAGTAAGGCGAACTTCTCGGTGGCGACGGCGCGGGGCAATGCGTCACCGATCTCGCTGCAGGCTGGGGAGGGCGTGCGGTAGGAGCTTGTGGGGATTTTCTTGGGGGCGGTGGTGGCTATGAATTGAATTGGCGAAGCTGCCGCTGCGAGTGCTTTTCGGCGAAGGCGGCAGCGGCTTCTTAATTCAACATCGCGCGACACTCTTCCTCGGAATGGCCAGAGTTCAGGCAATCAGCCCAGTCGATTTGGCCTTGAACCCACGGGGATGGCTCGTTGTTCTGAGGCGCCGGGGCGGTGCTCGTGGAAGGGCCGTCATAGAAATTGTTGGCGCAATACTGTGTCCAGCCGGAGGTACCGCCGGTAAACCAGGTGGTGCCTTGTTCGTAGAGTTCCTGCGAGGATTTCGCACAATGCGAAATTGTTTTGTTTATAGCTGTCGGCTCACCAGTGGGGGCGCCGGTGTAACCAGTGGGCCCGGGGCTTTCCGTTGTCCGGGTCGGGGGTATTGACGGGTTAGGAGTCTTGGTAGTGGATTGTGTCGTCGATTCTGTGCTGCTTTCTGGGCTGGTGGCATCGAGCGAACGTAGCGCTGGCTGTTCGAAATAATCGTGGAGTAGACGTTTAGCCTCACCGGCGATTTAGGTATCGGCAGTGATTCTGTGGCATTGCAACGAAAGTGCGGCCTGTTTTGGCCTATGAGCGATATCACTTGAAAAGCCTGCAGAGCTGGAGGTGGATAGTATTATAGTTATATTTAGTTCACATTTTATTAACCCTATTTAGGGGCTTTAATCGGCCGTCTTTCAGAGTACGATAGCGATTCATAACCTGTAATTTTTTGCTCTTGCCCATGCCGTAGTTCTTATTGGAACCGTTTTACTATTCACTGCTCTACGCAAGGAGTAATCATGGGCACTCATCGAGCATTTTCGAAGCTGGCACGGTCAGCTACGGCACTGGTAGCTGCAGCTGGTGTCGCTATGGCAGCGGCTCCTATCGCGGCTGCCGCACCGGCTTCGGCAACTGGTAATGATCAGGTCCTGTCCTGGACCGAAATGGGCGAGTGGGGCCCAAAGGCAAATGATTTCCCCACCGTCATGGTCAATCAGGGGATGACGGAAAACATCAGTCCAGAGGGCACAAATGTGCACTGTGTTCCTGCTCCTGGAGAGAATCCGGTGGTCATGATTCACGGGATGAACTCGAACTCGTACCAGACCTATGCGCGCATGGCACCGGAGCTAAAGGCAATGGGTAAGTGTCTGTACGCATTTAACGTCGGCAAGCTAGGTCCTGACGAGTTTTCGGTGCTGGGCTCTATTCCAACCATGCGCAACATGACCCCGCTCGACACCGCTTTGGCTGAGCTGACTGCAAAGATTGACACCCTCAAGGCTGAAACTGGTGCTACCGCCGTCGATATTGTTGGTCACTCTGCTGGTGGCACCTTGGCTGCCGCTTACGCCAAGCAGGAGCAGGGCCGGGGTATAGGCACGGTAGTGTCCCTGGCGGGCGTCCTGCACGGCACATCGCTGCTCGGTATCTCCTATGGTTTGGAGCAGCTCGACCAGTTCGACAATGCTGGCAATAAGGCTGCTGGGTACATTGTCAGCCCGAGCCTGGTGGATCTGCTGCAGCATAGCGAGTTCATGGCCAAGATGAATGAGGGCGGCTTGGAGCAGCCGGGTGTCAACTATGTTGCAATTTCTACCCAGGTTGATGAAGCCGTCACTCCAATGGCTGCAAGCCAGTGGCAGGCACCAACGTCCAACAACATTCTGCTGCAGGATGGGTGCTCTGCGGACCTGTCGGGCCACATCGGACTAACTTTCTCGCCACGGGCAATTGCGCTGGTAGCTAATGCGCTGGGGCGCAACGTTGAGGTTCCATGTGTACCGGTAACCGCCGTTGTGGAAGGCGGCATCAATGACAATGCCAATGTTCGCCCAGAACATGTCAATGCCGTTTCTGACGGCATCACGGAAATCGACGGACGCATCGCTGGGGCTGCGGGATCCCGGTAGCGATAGTCTCGAGTGCGACAGTAGCCGGTAGTCAGAGCCGGAAAGAGTCAGGGCGCGTTGTCGGCAGCAGTCACTAGCTGTCGGAACGCGCCTTTTTCGCCATCAAATCGAGGGCAATGGCGGCACCAATAATGGCCGCGCGTAGCTGTGGCGGCAAATCATCCTTGAGCTGCAGTACATAGCGCTCATTGCCGGTTAGCATATTTGTAAAACCCGACCACTTGCGTGACATCTGTGCAACTTCGATGTCATTGATGTTGAAGGTCGCGTCGTAATGCCAAACGTCGCCGTCGACCTCGCAATTGGCAAAACCGGGGATAGAAATCTCCAGTCGCCGCTTAAAGAACGCAAACTTCTGCTGAATAGTTGCCAATAGGCGCGATGAGTCTGCTCCGACCTGCTGCTTGCCCTCAGGGCTTGTTGCCTGCGGGTCGGGGTAGTAGACCTCGTAGCTGTCAAGGGCGAAATCGGTCGGATCGGTAATAACGAATACCGGAGTGCCGTCTGGTTCGGACACTGTCAGACGACGAGAGCCCATAAACATGCGGCTCAGCGTGCCGCCAGTAGTTTCAATCTTGCCGATGCAATTGCCCTCGGTATCCAGGATGTCGAAATCATCCGCCATGAAGTTTCGGATCTGCTGGATAACGATGTTGGTGTGCGAGAGCAATCCCTGGTAGCGCCCCTGCTGTGGCGGAAGCTGTTTAGGTGCGGGAGGTTGCTCAGGAGCGGAGGGCTGCTGCGCGGAAACATCTTCCTGATCATTTTGTGGAATCTGATCCCACAGTGACTTTGGATTATCCCAATACGAAGTCATGGCAACAGCCCTCCTTTGATGAGTCTTGAGGCAGGCGAGTGGGTTAGAAGTTCTCTACTAGCGCCTTGTTGAAAGCCTCAAGGTCAGCCGGGGTGCGGGAGGAAATCAGGTTGCCATCAACGACAACTTCCTCATCGACCCAGTTGGCGCCAGCGTTCACCAGGTCGGTCTTGACGCTGATGTAGGAAGTAATCGTGCGGCCCTTCAGTGCATCCGCGTCGGTGAGAATCCAACCGCCGTGGCAAATCACGCCAATCGGCTTATTGGCTGCGGCGAATCCCTTCACCAGGGCCACAGCATCCTTATCGATGCGGATCTGGTCAGCATTCACGGTGCCGCCCGGCAGAATCAGAGCATCGTAATCATCAGCAGAAACGCTGCTGGTGAGCTTATCGACGTCCACCTTCGTGCCATTCTTGCCCTCAATGGAGCCTTCCTCCGTGGAGATAACGTGCACGGTCGCACCGGCATCCTTCACGGCCTCAGCCGGGCTAGTCAGCTCGGAGTCCTCGAATCCGTCAGTGGCCAAAACTGCAATGGTCTTATTTGTTAGATCAGTCATAGCCCCGAGGGTAACGACGTGATCGCGTTTATGCATCCGCCCGAGTATTGTTTTGCATGCAATATTGAAAAATTATCTTGATGGAGGGCGGAAGATGCCACACTATGAAGTTCTTCAGGTGGTTCTGAAGGAGAAGTTCATCGGTACCGGCTCGGCTAACTTGACGGAGCTTGAGCGGGTAATCAACGACAAGGCTTCGCAGGGGTTTCGGCTGCACACGATTACTACTGCTTCTTCTGGCAGTAAAGGGCTGATGGGTGGTGACCGCATCCAGGCGACCATGATTTTCGAGAGTATCGCGTAGTTCGCATTTGCCGCTGCGTTCTTACTGGCGGATGGGGCGCGGCTCCGCAAAAGTTACCCAAATATGAAATAGGTATCCGCCATTATGAAAAGTCGCTTGCGTTCACACCCGCGCAAGCGATATTCTGAAGTCCCGTGGTTACGAAATACATCATCGTTACAGGAGGCGTGGCCTCCTCCCTCGGCAAAGGCTTAACTGCGGCATCGCTCGGCCGCCTGCTCACCTCGCGTGGTCTCAAAGTGACTATGCAAAAGCTCGATCCCTACCTCAACGTGGATCCTGGCACCATGAACCCCTTCCAGCACGGCGAGGTTTTCGTCACCGAAGACGGTGCAGAAACCGACCTTGACCTCGGTCACTACGAGCGCTTCCTCGACCGCAACCTCTCCGCCGGCGGCAATGTCACCACCGGCAAGGTCTATTCCTCGGTCATCGCCAAGGAGCGCCGCGGCGAATTCCTCGGCCAGACAGTCCAGGTCATCCCGCACATCACCGACGAGATCAAATCCCGCATCGTCGCGATGGGCAATGCCGACGCAAACGGCGAAAAGCCCGACGTGGTCATCACCGAAATCGGCGGCACCGTCGGCGATATCGAATCGCAGCCCTTCCTGGAAGCCGCGCGGCAAGTGCGTCACGACGTCGGCCGCGAAAACGTCTTCTACCTGCACGTGTCGCTGGTCCCGTACCTCGGCCCGTCCAAGGAACTGAAGACCAAGCCCACCCAGCACTCGGTGGCTGAGCTTCGCTCGATTGGTCTGGTTCCCGATGCCGTCGTTTTGCGATGCGACCGCGACGTCCCTGACTCCCTCAAAAACAAGATTGCGCTGATGTGCGACATCGACCGCGAGGGCGTGGTGTCCTGCCCGGATGCGCCGAGCATCTACGACATCCCGAAGGTCCTCTACGACGAGCACCTGGACACCTTCATCATCCGCCGCCTGAACCTGCCGTTCCGCGACATGGATTGGGCCGTGTGGGGAGACCTGCTCGAGCGCGTCCACAACCCGAAGGGCGAGGTCACGGTGGCGCTCGTCGGCAAGTACATTGACCTGCCGGACGCCTACCTGTCCGTCGCGGAAGCTGTGCGTGCCGCCGGTTTTGCTCACCGCGTGAAGGCGAACATCCGTTGGGTCGCGTCCGATGACTGCGAAACCCCCGAGGGGCTGAAGCAAAACATGGCCGGCGTGGACGCGATCGTCATTCCCGGCGGCTTCGGCGGGCGCGGCATCGAAGGCAAGATCGCGACCATCCGTTACGCCAAGCAGACCGGCACGCCACTGCTGGGAATCTGCCTGGGCATGCAGTGTGTCGTCATTGAGGCGGCGCGCACCGCAGGCGTTGAGGGCGCATCTTCCACCGAATTCGACGAGAACGCGACCGAGCCGGTCATCGCCACGATGGAGGAGCAGCTGCAGGCCGTCTCCGGTGAGGCTGACCTGGGCGGATCCATGCGCCTGGGCTCCTACCCGGCGAAGCTCGCCGAAGACTCCGTTGTCGCCGGCCTCTACGGCACCACCGATGTCACCGAGCGCCACCGCCACCGGTACGAGGTCAACAACGCCTACCGAGCCCAGCTCGAAGAGGCAGGCCTGGTCATCTCGGGCACCTCGCCGGACGGCAAGCTCGTCGAATTCGTCGAATACCCCACGGACGTGCACCCATACCTCGTGGCCACGCAGGCGCACCCGGAGCTGAAGTCACGCCCCACCAACGCCCATCCGCTTTTCGACGGCCTCATCGCCGCAGCCCTCAAGCGCAACTAGCCCTGACTCCGCGAGGGCGAATCCGGCCTACCTATTAGAGTGAAGCTCATGGCGCACCAATTTGACGTTGTTGATTCCGAGATTGTTCTCGAAGCACCTATTATCGCGGTCCGCCGCGACCAGGTGCGAATGCCGGGTGGAAATGTGTCCGCCCGCGAGATTGTGGAGCACTTCGGAGCTGTCGCAGTCGTTGTCGCGGATGAGGATAACCGCCTCTACCTGCTCAATCAGTGGCGGCAGGCAGCGGGACAGCGCCTGGTGGAGTTGCCGGCCGGGCTTCTCGATGTCGCGGACGAGGACCCGCTGGAGGCCGCCAAACGCGAGCTGGTCGAGGAAGCCGGACTGGAGGCTGAGTCCTGGTCCCTGCTTACCGATATGTTCAGCTCGCCCGGGTTCGCAGAGGAAGCGGTCCGGATCTATCTGGCCAGGGGGCTCCGTGCCGTCGATAAGCCGGAAGCCCACGATGAGGAAGCGGACATGACTGCGTCGTGGGTTCCGGTGGATGAGGCGGTGGCGATGGCGCTGCGCGGAGAGGTCCTCAACGGCATCGCGCTGTCCGGCATTCTGCTGGTGGCGGAGGTGCTGCTGAGGGGTGCGACGCCGCGCTCGGTCGCGGAGCCGTTCGACATTCGACCGACGGCCCTGGCGAAGCGTCGAACAGAGCAGCTCGGCGCCGGCGCGGACCTGAAACGTATCCGATGAGTTCGATCGATCCGCTTGTCGACGCCTTCGTCACCTACCTCGCGGTGGAAAAGGGCCTGTCGGCGAATACGCTCGCCAGTTATAAGCGCGACTTGGAGAAGTACCGCACCTATCTGCGGGAGATTGGGCGTACGCGATTGGCACAGGTCACCGAGCAGGATGTGTCAGAGTTCCTGGCGTATCTCGCGCGGGGAGATAAGTCGGCGGGAAGGCCAGCGCTGGCCCCGACCTCGGTGACGCGGTCGCTGTCGGCCGTGCGGAGTTTCCACAAGTTCGCGGTGGGTGAGGGCGCGTTGGATGTGGATGTCGCCAAGCGGGTGGCGCCGCCGAAGCAGCCCTCTCGGTATCCGAAGGCACTCAGCATTGATGAGGTCACCCGGCTTATCGAGTCCATCCCCGACGATGAGACCGCCGACGTGACGGATTTGCGCAACCGTGCACTGGTGGAGTTTTTGTACTCGACCGGTGCGCGCGTTTCCGAGGTCACCGGCCTGGATATCGATGACGTGGATCGCGAAACCAACCTCGTGTTGCTGCGCGGTAAGGGCGGCAAGGAGCGCATCGTGCCCGTGGGATCGCCGGCTATGGCGGCGCTGGATGCGTGGCTGACGCGCGGGCGGCCGAGCTGGGTGCGGGCGAACTCCGGGCCGGCACTGTTTATTAACTCGCTGGGGCGCAGGCTGTCTCGGCAGTCGGCGGGAAATACGCTGGCGGAGCTGGGTGAGCGCGCCGGGTTGAAGGTGAAAATTTCCCCGCACACCCTGCGGCACAGTTTCGGCACACATCTCATCGAGGGCGGTGCCGATGTGCGTGTTGTCCAGGAGCTGCTTGGGCACGCCTCGGTGACGACGACTCAGATTTACACCATGATTACCGCGGAGAATATGCGACGAGTCTGGGCGGGGGCTCACCCACGGGCTGAATACTCGCGGTAATATGTGGCGGTAATATATCGCGCAGTAGAATTGATGAGAAATCTTCAAGGAAGAGGGATTGACTGTGGCAGAAGAAGGGTTGTTTGAGGCCGATCGAGTTGAACTCGGTCTCACCGGTCGTCCGGCACGTGAGCTGCCGGAACCCGCACCCCTGAACAGTCACGGCCCCGCAGTCATCCTGGCAATGTGTAACCAGAAGGGCGGCGTGGGTAAGACCACCTCGACCATTAACCTGGGTGCGGCGCTGGCAGAGTTCGGTCGTAAAGTCCTGCTCGTTGACTTGGATCCGCAAGGCGCACTATCCGCCGGTCTTGGTGTTCCCCATGAGGAACTCGACCTGACGGTCTACAACCTCATCGTCGACGACACCACCGATGTCCGCGATGCCATCCACCACACCAAGGTCTCCGGCCTGGACCTCGTTCCGGCCAACATTGACCTGTCGGCTGCGGAGATTCAGCTTGTTAACGAAGTCGGCCGCGAACAGGCCCTCGGACGCGCGCTGCGCCCAGTGATGAATGACTACGACTTCATCATCATTGACTGCCAGCCGTCGCTAGGCCTGTTGACCGTCAATGCGCTGACCATCTCCGAGGGCGTCATCATCCCGATGGTGGCGGAGTACTTCTCCCTGCGCGGTCTGGCACTGCTCACCGACACGGTGGCCAAGGTCCGCGACCGCCTGAACTTCAACCTGGAAGTCTCCGGCATCCTGGTCACCATGTTCGACCGCCGCACGCGCCACGCCAAGGAAGTCATGGAGCGCCTCATCGAGGTCTTCGGCGACAAGGTCTTCGACACGGTCATCACCCGTACCGTCCGCTTCCCGGAAACCTCAGTCGCCGGCGAGCCCATCACCACCTGGGCGCCAAACACCCCAGCTGCGGCACAGTACCGCAACCTGGCCCGCGAGGTCATCGAGCGCAAAGGCCGCAAATAATAGGTGACTTCCCCGGATAGTTACACTCCCGAACCGTCGTCAAGCGAGGGCGTGCAGGAAGAGATCACCGGCTTCCGCGTCGCGCTCGCAAACTTCAACGGGCCTTTCGACCTGCTGCTGCAGCTCATCAGCAGCAAAAAGATGGACGTCACCGAGGTCGCGCTGGCGGCGGTGACCGACGAGTTCATCTCGTACACGCGCAGCCTCGACGCAGTCAGCGACCTCGACGAAATCACCGAATTCCTCGTCGTGGCAGCGACGCTGCTCGACCTCAAGACCGCACGACTTCTGCCGCGTGGCGACGTCGACAGCGAAGAAGACCTCGAACTGCTAGAAGCGCGCGACCTGCTGTTCGCCCGACTGCTGCAATACCAGGCGTATGGCAAGGTAGCCGACCAATTCGAGGAGTGGCAGAAGACCGCGCCGCGGCGCTATCCGCGAGCTGTGGGGCCGGACAAGCAGTTCGAGGAGCTGCTGCCGCCCGTGCGCCTGGGCATGACGCTTGGGGAGTTCGCCGAGTTTGCGGCCGTCGTGATGCGGCCGAAGCCGCCGGAGGAAGTCGGTGTCGGGCACATTCACGGTGTGCCCGTGTCAGTGCCGGAGCAGGCGGGCAAGATTCTGGACTCGCTGCGGCTGGCCGGCGAGGGGACCTGGTTGACGTTTACGCAGCTGACCTCGGAGTGCCGTGTGTCCATGGAGGTTGTTGGGCGGTTCCTGGCGCTACTGGAGCTCTACCGAGCCAAAGCGATCGGTGTGGAGCAGGAGGAAGCGCTGGAGGAAATCCACGTGGCCTGGACCGGACTGGACGTGGACCCGGCCGTCGTGGCGGCGGCGAACTGGGAGTAGGTGGCTGGGCTGCGTTGGGGCTGGCTGTTGGGGCTGGGCTGTTGGGACTTGGCTGTTGGGCGTGGGCTTGGTCGGGCGTGGGCTTGGTCGGGCGTGGGCTTGGTTGGGCTGGCGCTAACAGCTGATTAGCGCCCGGCCAATTAGCGCCCGGCGCGGGAGGTTGCGTAATCTGACGCGCATGAGCGAAACCAGTTCCGCACCATCCGAGCAGGCCGTGGAGCCCGTGTCTGCTTCTTCGGCGCAATTGCCGCCCATTGACCCGTTGCGAGCAGGCGTGGAGTCGATTCTGCTGGTAGTCGATACGCCGGTGGCGGCGGAGGATATGGCGCGGGCGCTGGATGTTTCCGCAAGTGATGTCCGTGACGTGCTTCGCGAGATCGAGTACGAATACCGTGCACGTCGCAGCGGCATTGAGCTGCGTGAAACGGATGAGGGCTGGCGCTTCTACACGGCTCCCGCGCACGCCAGCGCGGTGGAGCGATTCTTGCTGGATGGCTCGCAGTCGAAGCTCTCACGTGCAGCTATGGAGACGCTGGCAGTGGTGGCTTACCGACAGCCGGCCACGCGTGCGCAGGTCTCCGGTGTACGCGGTGTCAATGTCGATGGGGTGATGCGCACGCTGGTCGCGCGCGGTCTGATTGCGGAGTCCGGAGAGGACCCGGCAACCGGCGCGCATTTGTACGTTACGACGACGCTGTTCCTGGAGCTTTTGGGGATTGATTCGCTGGACCAGCTGCCTGATTTGGCTCCGCTGCTGCCTGAAGTCGACTTGATCGACGAGCCGTTGGACTAGGTGGGGTTCTGGGGCGGTTGGACAGGGGGCCTAGCTGGGCCGCGGGGCTGCGGGGCTCGCTCCATCGGCTAACCCACTTCACGACACGCGTGTCACCTCATGCCACCTCCACAGCTGCCACGAGGTGACATGGGTGTCGTGAAGTCGCATTTTGGGGCTGGGTTTGCTGCTCGCCTCAGCTCACCGCGAGCCTTTGCATCCCCTCCGCACACACCACACCCACCACACGCCCTGTGGATAACTCCCGAAAACTGCACACTATCCACAGTCGACGCCAAATCGACGCCTTCTGAGCCTCCGTGTGAGCCCAAAAATGAGAACGTAGCACTCACCAACACTCACATCACCACCCACCAGCCAGCAGTTGCCTGGACCTCAGGAGCGCAATCCGATGCCGCAGTGGATCTTCGACGCCGACGACATCATCCGTACCGGCCAGCAGCGCGAATGCGCCCGCCCCAGCACATTCGCAATTTCCCGAATCGGCCAGCACTCCGACCGAGATCTCCTCCGGCGGGCCAAAAGCGGCAGCCTCCTGTGGCTCGCATACGGCGCGTACGTGCCTGTCGACAGGTGGCTCACCCTAAACAGCACCGAACGCTACGTCCTGGAAATCAAAGCGCTCGTCCATCGCGACACCGCCACCGTAGTCACCCGCGATGCCGCCGCTGCTCTCCACGGTTTACCTCTACTTACGCACAACACTCCCATCGCGGTAGCCAACTCCGGCCGCAAGCGCGGGCAATCGCGAAGCACACCGAATGGCCCGTACCAGCCGCACAAACGCCTCATCCGCGTCTCCGGCCGGATTCTCCCCGAGGACATCGTAGAAATCGATGGCCGCCTCGTCACCGATGTCCCAAAGTCCGTCATCGACGTCTGCCGTTCGCGCACCCCGCACAATGCATTAGTGCTTGCCGACGCCGCCCTCCAGCGCCACACCGACACCGAGGAGCTGTTGGCCACGTTGGCTGCATATCCGCGTGCTCCGGGAAATGCACAGGCCAGGAGATTGTTGGGGCAAGCGACAGCGTCGTCGGAAAGCATTGGGGAATCGCTCACTAAAGAAGCAATCGTCCAGGCGGGGCTAGCTTCTGTCAACGATTCTCGGACTCCGTTGCTCCAGCAGGTTTCCTTTCGGGATAATCGTGGCTTCATCGCACGCGTGGACTTCTACCTGCCCGAACTTGGGCTGGTCGTCGAGTTCGACGGCCGTATGAAATACACCGACGGTGGAGTCGCGGACACGCAGGTGGCAATCGCAAAGGAGCTGGAGCGCGAAAAGCGTCTGAAGAACCTCGGACTGAATGTCATCCGAATCGTCTGGTCACAGCTTTTCGACGGCACCGCCGTAGCCACCTTGCGGCAAGCGGCCGCAGAAATCCGACGTCACCTGGCAAATGGTGGCAGTTGCTATCGCGGAAACTACGCCTTCGCGCGGCAGCCCATCACAATCACAGGTAAGGCGGCCGAGTTGGCCATGCGTCGCCGACGAGTGTGGAGCCAGGCGGGGCGGCTGTACTAGGCGGCGTCGGCACCGCTCTCGGCCCGCTTCCACAGGCCCTAAGTCCACTTCACGACACGAGTGTCACCTCATGCCACCTCCACAGCTGCCACGAGGTGACATGGGTGTCGTAAAGTCACTGAGACTGTCTGTAATCCTTGCGAGAAGCTCCACCACCAACCCCGAACGGCGTTCAAGTCTGGCGCTGTACAGGTATTATGCTGAGTATCATGACAGCCTCGGAAACCGCCCAGCCGCACACCCCGCAGCACTCCCAGTCGCACACCCCGCAGCACTCCCAACCACCCGCCCAACCACACACCCAGCCAGCCATCGCCGACCTCGCCCAATTCGACGCCGACCACATCTGGCACCCATACGGCCCCATCCCGTCGCCGGTTGCGCCCAAGCTGGTCGAGTCCGCCGAGGGCGTCAACCTCCACCTCGCCGACGGCCGCACCCTCATCGACGGCATGAGCAGCTGGTGGGCCGCTTGCCACGGCCACTCGCACCCGAAGCTGATCGCAGCCGCGAAGAAGCAGGCCACCACGATGTCGCATGTCATGTTCGGCGGACTCACACACCGTCCGGCCATCGAACTGGCGGAGAAGCTCCTAAAGCTCGCAGGCCCCGGCTTCGATGCCATTTTTTACTCCGACTCGGGTTCGGTCTCTGTCGAGGTGGCGATCAAAATGGCGCTGCAGTACCAGCAGGCCAAAGGCCATCCCGAGCGCACCCGCCTGGCCACTTGGCGTGGCGGCTATCACGGCGACACTCGCGCGCCCATGACCGTCTGCGACCCCGAGGGCGGCATGCATTCGCTGTGGACGGGGCAGTGGGCTCCGCAGGTCTTCGCCGACAAACCACCCGCCCGCGGCGCAACCGAGGAGGAACGCGCACGCTATCTCGCGCACTTCGATTCGCTTATCGACGACTCCGTCGCCGGCATCATTATTGAACCGGTAGTCCAAGGCGCTGGTGGCATGCGGTTCCATGACCACGAGCTGCTTGTGGGGCTCCGGAAGCTGTGTGACAAGCACGGCATTCTCCTTATTGCGGATGAGATCGCCACCGGCTTCGGCCGGGCCGGTGACCTGTTCACGACGCAGGCGGCCGGGATTGTGCCGGATATTATGTGTGTCGGCAAGGCGCTGACCGGCGGCTTTATGAGCTTCGCAGCCACCCTCACCACCGCCGACGTGGCTCGCACCATTTCCAGTGGCGCAGGCGGAGGCATCATGCACGGCCCGACCTTCATGGGCAACCCGTTGGCCTGTGCCGTGGCCTGCGCGCAGCTCGACCTGATTGCAGAAGGGCAGTGGCGTGAGGATGTCCCGCGCATCGAATCCCGACTTCGCAACCAGCTCCAGCCCCTAGCCAGCAGCGATGCCGTGGCCGATGTGCGGGTTCTTGGCGCAATCGGGGTCGTGGAGATGCAGCGCCCCGTGGACATGGGTCTGGCCACCGCAGCGGCCGTCGATGCCGGGGTGTGGCTGCGGCCATTCGGCAAATTGGTGTACACCATGCCGCCGTACATCAGCACCAATGACGAGGTCGACCGTATCTGCGAGGCCATCGCCGCCATCGTCGCCGCGGAGGAAAAACGCAAGTAGCGCAACCAAAAAGGAGTACCAACCACCATGAGCATCGTCCTTGTTACAGGCACCGGTACCGATATTGGAAAGACCATCGGTACGGCAGCCCTGGCGGCGGCACTTCGCGAGGAGGGTAAGGAGGTGCACGTCGTCAAGCCAATTCAGACCGGTTTCCCGGGCCCTGACGGCGGTGATTTGGACACTGTCGCGGAGCTGACGGGGATCGACAACCTGCATGGTTTCGAGCGTTACCCCGAGCCGATGGCGCCGGTGGCGGCGGCGCAGCGCGCGGGAATGCGCCTGCCGGAGGCCACGGAAATCGCGGAGAAGATCAAGCTTATCGACGGGCCGAACCGCGTTGTCCTCGTGGAGGGTGCGGGCGGCTTGCTGGTGCGACTCGGCGAGGACTGGGCGCTGCCGGAGCTGGCGGGGTTGTTGCCGGGTAGTCAGATGGTGGTCGTGACGCGGTTGGACCTGGGTTGCCTGAACGAGGCGGAGCTCACCGTCGAGGTGGCGCGGGGCCGTGGAGTCAATGTCACGGCGCTGGTGGGCGGTTCGTTGCCGGCGGAGGTCGACCCGATCATTGAGACGAACCTGGAGGAACTGCCGCGCATCACCGGGGTGCCGCTGCTGGGGTCGGTGCAGGCGGGAGCTGGCGCGCTGGACCGGCAGGAGTTTGTGGCGAAAGCTACGCAGTGGCTGCCGGGCGTGCGAGAGTGGGCCGCAGCGCTGTAAAAGACGTTGTAGGTGGAGGCCGCGCGGGACGTCGTTAAGCTGGCGTTTTGCGAAAAACGTGCTAAGGTGGCTAGACGACAAGGCGCGAGGCTTTCTCTGTAATTCTCTTTATTAACCTGCTTCCACCGGCCAATTTTGGGCCCACGGGGGAGAGAACAGCGTCGCCTGGCGCTGACGTTCTAACAAACAGAACATTCTCCAACGCTTGAAAAGGATGTAGGTCAAGTGGCTAAACCCGCTCGCCGAGAAGGCACACCGGCACACAAGAACCGTAAGAATCAATCCAACCGCGGCTCCACTAACGCCCAGCGCAACCGCAGCCGTCGCGACAGCGGCGCGAAGATGGAGACCTCCAACGTCCACGCGAAGGACATCTACGTATCCAACGCTCGCCCGGCGCGCCACCAGCATGTGGACGACAACCGCCGCGGCTCGGGCAAGCGCGTGCACAGCGAAGCAGGTGAAGGCGTACGTCTGCAGAAGGTCCTGGCACAGGCAGGCGTGGCGTCGCGTCGTATGGCGGAAAAGCTTATCGACGAAGGCCGCGTCGAGGTCGACGGCAAGATTGTGACGCGGCAGGGCGTGCGGGTGGACCCGAACACGTCTGTGATTCGCGTTGATGGTTCCCGCGTCATCGTCAATGAGGACATGCAGTACTTCGTCCTGAACAAGCCGCGTGGCGTGCAGTCGACCATGCACGATGACATGGGCCGCCCGTGTGTGGGCGACATCATCGGTGAGAAGATCAGCGCTGGTCAGCGACTCTTCCACGTGGGACGACTGGATGCGCCCACCGAGGGTCTGCTGCTGCTCACCAACGATGGTGAGCTGGCCAACCGCCTGATGCACCCGAGTTACGAGGTCACCAAGACCTACATGGCCACCGTTGTCGGTGAGGTCGATGCCAAGGTCATGCGTGAGCTGGAAAAGGGCATTGAGCTCGATGATGGCATCGCTAAGGCGGACATGGCGCAGATTATTGACATCTGGCAGGGCCGCTCTATCGTCCGCATCGAGCTGCACGAGGGCCGCAAGCACATCGTCCGCCGGATGCTCAAGACTGCGGGCTTCCCGGTCGAGCGCCTGGTGCGCACTAAGATTCACACTGTCCAGCTGGGCGAGCAGACCCCGGGCGCTCTCCGCGCACTCAACCGCGCTGAGCTGACCTCCCTCTACAACGCGGTGGGGCTGTAAATGGCACTAGTGAAAAAGAACGAAGAGAACCAAGGAGCTGAAGGAGCCCACATGAGCGAGCAGAACACTGACGACATGCTGTTGGTTGCCATTGACGGCCCTTCCGGCACTGGCAAGTCGACTGTCTCTCGGATGGTCGCAACCGAGCTGGGTGCAAAGTACCTGGACACCGGCGCTATGTACCGCGTTGCCACCCTGTGGGTGCTGCGCCAGGGCATCGACCCGACCGACGAGGAAGCCGTGGCCAAGGCGACGGCCGCCCTGCCACTGGAAGTCTCCGATGACCCGAACTCCACCGCCGTCCTCCTCGACGGCGAGGATGTCTCCGGCGAGATTCGCGGCCCGGAGGTCACCCGCAACGTGTCGGCGGTCTCCGCGATTCCGGCCGTGCGCACCAACCTGGTCGCACTCCAGCGTTCGCTGGCCGCATCGGCTGTGCGCTGTGTGGTGGAAGGCCGCGATATCGGCACGGTCGTGCTCCCGGACGTTCCGGCGAAGATCTTCATGACCGCCTCCGCAGAGGTCCGCGCTCGCCGCCGCTACGACCAGGACATCGCTGCTGGTCGTGAGGCTGACTTCGACACCGTGCTTGCCGACGTCATCCGCCGCGACGAACTCGACAGCAACCGTGCGACCTCTCCGCTGAAGCCAGCCGAGGACGCGTTCATTCTGGACACCTCTGAGATGGACATTGAAGAGGTCGTGGAAAACGTCCTCGATGTCGTTGAGGCCGGCTACCCGGGGTCCACTATGGACTGGGACGATGTCGACAACGAGGAGTTCGAGGGCTCTTACGACGACTCCGAGGACGACACCGCCGGACACCTGGTCGCAAACGTGGAGAGCGAAAACGCGCCGGGCACCGCAGGCAGCCACACCAGCGCAGACGAGTTCATCGACCGCACGATTGCCGACCACGAGACGATCATCTCCGAAGCCATCGAGCGCGCCGAAACCGGCCAGATCGATGACGATGCCGACTGGGAAGAGCTGGAGAACGCTTTCGCAGCGCTTGGCGTGAGCGACGAGGAGGAAGAAGCTCTTCCGACCGTGGCCATTGTGGGACGACCGAATGTTGGTAAGTCCACCATGGTTAACAGGTTCATTGGCCGTCGTGAAGCAGTTGTCGAAGACTTCCCGGGCGTGACCCGCGACCGCATCTCCTACCTGGGTGAATGGGGCGGACGTCGCTTCTGGGTGCAGGACACCGGCGGCTGGGACCCGGACGCCAAGGGTATGCATGCGGCGATTGCTCGTCAGGCGGAGACCGCCATGGAGACCGCCGATGTGATTGTCATGGTCGTCGACACCACCGTCGGCATCACCGCCACGGAAGAGGTCATGGCCCGCCGCCTGCAGCGCGCGGAGCAGCCGGTTATTCTCGCCGCCAACAAGTTTGAGTCGGATTCGCAGCTTGGCGACGTCGCGGAGTTCTGGGCCCTCGGGCTCGGCGAGCCGCACCCAACCTCGGCCCTTCACGGTCGTGGCAATGCCGACGTAATGGACGAAGTGGTGTCCTCCTTCCCGGAGGTGCCGCGTGCGAAGTCGCTGCCGACCGGGCCGCGCCGCGTGGCGCTGGTGGGCAAGCCGAATGTGGGCAAGTCTTCGCTGCTGAACAAGCTCTCCGGTGAAGATCGCGCAGTGGTCAGCGACGTGGCCGGTACCACGGTTGACCCGGTGGACTCGCTGGTGCAGATGGACGAGGCGCTGTGGCGCTTCGTCGATACCGCTGGTATTCGCAAGAAGACCAAGACCGCCAAGGGCCACGAGTTCTACGCCTCGCTGCGTACTCGTTCGACGATTGACAACGCCGAGGTCGTGATTTTCCTGGTCGATGCCTCCGAGCAGATTACCGAGCAGGACCAGCGCGTGCTGCGCATGATTCTCGACTCTGGTCGCGCACTTGTGGTCGCCTACAACAAGTGGGACCTCATGGATGAGGACCGCCGCGATCTGCTCGAGCGCGAAATTGAAGAGCAGCTAGCACACGTGCCGTGGGCTCGTCGGGTGAACATCTCCGCCAAGACTGGTCGCGCTGTGCAGAAGCTGGAGCCGGCCATGCTGGAGGCCGTGGAGTCGTGGGATAAGCGCATCTCCACTGGTCGCCTGAACACTTGGTTGCGTGCGATTATGCAGCAGAACCCGCCACCGCTGCGTGGTGGCCGCCAGCCGCGCGTGCTGTTTGCCACCCAGGCATCCTCGCGCCCGCCGGTGATTGTACTGTTCACAACTGGGTTCCTGGAGCATGGCTACCGTCGCTTCCTGGAGCGCAAGCTACGTGAAGAATTCGGTTTCGAGGGCTCGCCGGTGCGCATCGCGGTGCGTGTCCGCGAGAAGAAGAAGCGCCGCTAGGACCTGCTAGGAAGCACCGTCAGGTAGTTCCGTTCAGGCCTGCTAGTCGCTCGAATTGAGCTGAGAAAAGCCCAAAATGTGATTTAGGCAATTGCATTTTGGGCTTTTCGTTGGCATTTTGGAGTTTTAGGAAATTAGCGATAAGGAGAACTGACAATGGTCAGGCGCGGCAATAACCGTGACGGCTCTCAGCACGATGGCCGAGACAACAGCTACGGACGCGATTCCTCAAGCTCGTACGGCGATGACTCCGCGACTCGCTACATTCCGCGGGACGAGGGATACCGCGGATACAACCCAGATGCCGACTTCGCGGGCGAGCAGCCGACCGAATACTTCGGCGGCGACTCCTCTGAGACACAATTCCTGCAGCGCGGCGATGAAACACGTTTTGAGAACTCGCGAGGTGCCGAGGCCGGCGCCGGGGCGCAAGGAGCAGGTGCACAGGGTAGCGGCCAGTACTGGGCTCCGCTTTCTGAAGAAGAACGCGGCTATGGTCAGGCGGGCCAGCAGGCAGGTGCAACCCAGCAGTACTCCGCAGGCGGCGCAGGCGGTTACGGCGACATGAATAACGGCAACAACCGCGGTAATAACCGTGGCAACAGTGGCAATGATGACTCCAAGAAGGGCTGGGGCAAGCCTGTCGCCATCGTGGCCATCGCCGCCATGGTGGCCGTAGTCGCGCTGGTAGCCCTGGTTTTGTCCTTTACTTCCGGAACCGAGGACAAAAACGACAATACGGCGGTGCCGACGCAGGAGACGTCGTCAAGCCCGACGCCGACGACAACCTCGCCGGAAGAAACCACGACAAGTCCCACCGATCGCTTGGACCCGTCGGGCACGATTAACGACACCCGTGAGCGCCTCGAGCAGGAGCTCGACCAACTTCGCGAGTCGCCGCCAGCTATCCCCGGCCCCGGTGAGCGCAGCAGCGGTTGGGGCACCATCCCGCAGGGCGTGGTGGGCAAGAGTCCGGCATCGGTTGAGGTGGAATTGCGTACCAACGGCTACCAGAATGTGACTGTCGTCGACGCCGAGGGCAATCCGACCAACTCTGTGGCCGCGATCATGGGTAAGGTTGCCTCGATCGATCCGCCGGAGGGACAGATGGCGGAGACATCCACGCCTGTGACCATCTACCTGCAGTAATGCGGTAGCCAGGGAAGGTGCCAGGGGCGATTTTCGCCTTCAAACTCCAATGATGTAACCTATAGCTCGTTGCACTTTCGTGCACACGGGCTGTAGCGCAGTTTGGTAGCGCACCTCACTGGGGGTGAGGGGGTCGTCGGTTCAAATCCGGTCAGCCCGACAAAATAACCGCCGTCTTCTGGAAGATTCCGGGAGGCGGCGGTTTTGTTTGCGGCTTTTACTTTACGGTTTCGTTTGCCGTCTAGCGCGCGATGCTATTAGCGCACGACAATACCGTCGGAGTCAGCGTAGAGCGTCTCGCCCGGAACGAAGTCAATGCCGCCGAAGGAGACAACGACGTCGCGCTCGCCCTCGCCAGTCTTGGTGGACTTGCGCGGGTTGGTGCCAAGCGCCTTGCAGCCGAAGTCCATCTCGCCAATCAGCTTGGAGTCACGGATCGCGCCATTGACGACCACACCAGCCCAGCCATTGTCCTTGCCGAGACCCGCAATAACGTCACCGACCAGAGCCGTGTGCACAGAAGCGTCACCGTCGATGACGAGGACACCGCCTTCAGACGGCTCGGAGAGAACCTTCTTCAGCAGCGCATTGTCCTGGAAGCACTTGACCGTGGAGATCTTGCCGCAGAACTCCACGCGACCGCCGAGGTTGCGCATCTGGGTATCGCAGGAACGTACGTCCGGGCCGATCTCGTCAACCAGGTCAGCGGTGGGGATGAATTCGATTGCCATAGGGGATTCAAGTCCTTCCGAAAATTGCTCGCATCAAGTGTTAAACCCATTGTTTCAAACTCAAGATGTGACTAAAGACATATGGTGCAAATTCGCTGGCAGCGATTGACACTCCGAAGGCCGGCCCAGATTGATTACTCTGGTGAGTCAGAACGCGCCGACAACCACACGCGCGCAGGAAGGGTAGAAGATGGCTGGGTTTAATTGGTTTTGGAAGGCTCTTAGCGGCAAGCAGGGGCGCAACCAAAAACGCAGCGTAGGGCTGGTGGCACGCGCCGCTGAGCTTGAGCCGCAGGTACAGGCGCTTTCCGACGCCGACCTCGCCGACTTCACCCGCCAACACGCAACCGACGCACCGGAGCTTTTAGCTGCGCTCCGCGAAGTTTCCCAGCGCACCCTGTCTATGCGTCCCTTCGATGTGCAGCTGCAAGGCGCACTGGCGCTCATGGAGGGAGACGTCGTCCAGATGGCCACCGGTGAGGGCAAGACTCTCTCCGGCGCCCTGGCTGCAGCCGGGTTCGCGCTGCGTGGCCACCGCGTGCATTCTGTGACCGTCAACGACTACCTCGCAGGCCGCGACGCGCAGTGGATGCAACCGTTGTTCGGGTTCCTAGGGCTCTCGGTGGCGGCTATTTCGCCGCAGGAGGGACCGGGGGAGCGTCGTAAAGCATATGCGGCAGACATCGTCTACGCCGCCGTCAACGAACTCGGCTTCGACGTTCTGCGCGACCGCTGCGCGGCGTCCGTTGAAGACCGCGTGCAGTCGCCCGCTGATGTCGCGATCATCGACGAGGCCGACTCCGTGCTGGTGGATGAAGCGCTAGTCCCGCTCGTGCTTGCCGGCAATGAGCCGGGCACCGCACCGACCGGACAGATTACCGACGTGGTGCGCCGCCTGCAGCTCGGCGACGACTACACCGTCGACGAAGGTCGTCGCAACGTCTTCCTCACCGACACCGGCGCCGCACGCGTCGAACGCCTGCTTGGCATCGGCTCGCTGTACGACGCCGAACATGTCGGCACCACCCTAGTTCAGGTCAACGTTGCACTGCACGCTCACGAGTTGCTGCAGCGCGATGTCGACTACATCGTGCGCGACGGCAAGGTACAGCTCATCGACGCCTCGAAGGGACGCGTGGCGGAACTGCAGCGGTGGCCGGACGGTCTGCAAGCGGCGGTAGAGGCCAAGGAGGGCCTGCAGGTCTCTGAGGGCGGCCGAATCCTCGACTCCATGACCATCCAGCAACTCGTCGGCCGCTATGACATCACCTGCGGCATGACCGGCACCGCCACCTCCGCAGGAGACCAGTTCCGCGAGTTCTACGGACTTCACGTCTCCGTCATCGAACCCAACGTCCCATGCATTCGTGACGACGAGCCCGACCGCATCTACGCCACCACCGACGACGCGTTCGCCGCGCTTGTCGACGAGGTCGTGGAACTCAACGGCACTGGTCGACCAATACTCGTAGGCACCCGTGACGTGGCGGAATCGGAACGACTAGCCGATGCGCTGGTCCTGCGCGGCATCGAATCCTCGGTGCTGAACGCGAAAAATGACGAGCTGGAGGCCCAGGTCATCGCCAATGCTGGCGATATTGGCCGTGTCACGGTGTCCACTCAGATGGCCGGGCGAGGAACCGACATCCGTCTCGGCGGGGCAGATGAATCCAACCGCGATGCGGTCGTTGAGCGCGGTGGACTATGCGTCATTGGCCTGGGGAAGCACCGCACTGACCGACTGGACAATCAGCTGCGTGGCCGCGCCGGGCGCCAGGGCGATCCGGGCTCGTCGGTGTTCTTTGTCTCCCTGGATGATCCGGTGATTTCCGAGGGCGCTGCTGGCGAGACGCTGAGCGTGCTTCCCGAGGACGATGGCCGCGTCCGGGATAAGAGGGCCTATCAGTTCATCGACCGCGCACAGCGAGTGACAGAGGCGACCATGCTGTCGATTCATGCGACGACATGGAAGTACAACAAGCTCATCGGTGACCAGCGCGAGATTCTGGATGAGCGCAGGGAGAAACTGCTGACTACTAATGCTGCCTGGGAAGAACTGTCCAAGTTGGCATCGGCGCGGGCGAGGGAAGTCGAAGCCGCAGCCGGGCGCGATGTCGCCGAGGATGCTGCCCGGGAAATCATGCTGAGCCACCTGGATCGCGGATGGTCAGACCACCTGGCGGATCTGGATGACCTTCGGGAGTCGATTCACCTGCGCGCGCTGGCTAAGGAAAGCCCCATTGATGAGTTCCACCGCGCCGCCATCGGCGCCTTTAAGAGCCTGGTGAACAATGCCGTTACCGAGTCGGTGCAGACCTTCCAAGAGGTCGAAATCGACAGCGAAGGCGCACATCTAGAGGACACGGGTCTTGCTCGCCCGAGCTCGACGTGGACGTACATGGTCAACGACAACCCATTGAGCAATGGTGGCGGCTCGGTCGTCGGCTCAATTGCAGCGATGTTTAGGTAAGCCGTAACCACAGGTTTGGTAACAATTTGAAAATATTTCTCAGGTGACCGGCCTAGGTACACCCACAGAGAAAGCTCTCAGATGTCGGTATTTACGCATATCAATCATGTTGTACATACCCTGCTGGTGAGCTGCGTCACAACATGGTTGGGATTAGATAACAACACGAAAGCGGTTGGGGCGCTATTATCTAAAAAGTAACGAGTAAATCGCCCAAGGTTATCCCGGAGGGAAAGATATGACTAGCAATAGCGGCCAGCCAGAGGCATCGGTCGAGACCACCTCGGTCTTCCGTGCAGATTTGCTGAAGGAAATGGAGTCCAGCTCTAACACGGACTCCACGGTCTCCGGTGTTGAAGGACTTCCGGCGGGCTCGGCACTCTTGGTTGTCAAGCGGGGGCCAAACGCAGGTTCGCGTTTCCTGCTCGATCAGGCAGTCACCACCGCTGGTCGTCACCCGGACAGCGACATCTTCCTCGATGATGTGACTGTTTCCCGTCGTCACGCAGAGTTCCGCAAGAACGGTGACTCCTACGAGGTCGTCGACGTGGGATCGCTGAACGGTACCTACGTTAACCGCGAGCCGAAGAACTCCGCGGTTCTGGCTAATGGTGACGAGGTTCAGGTCGGTAAGTTCCGCCTCGTCTTCCTGATCGGTAACTAATTCGACATCGGTTAATGTCGACGCCTGTCGGCATTAACCCCTTATTTTTGTAAAGGCTCGGAAAAGACCAGTGGCAGCAGTACGCAAATCAGCAGTTTCGCAGCCGACTTCGTCGGAAAGCACTGCGAAGCAAGCACGCTCGGTGGGCAAGAAGAAGACCATCGGTGCTGTGCTGAAGGAAGTCAAGGTTGAGTTCCCTGATGTAACGCTGTCCAAAATTCGTTTTCTCGAGTCGGAGGGGCTGCTGTGCCCGTCGCGTAGCTCCTCGGGTTATCGTCGCTACAGCCAGGCGGACATTGACCGCCTGCGCTACATTCTCACCGTTCAGCGCGATAACTACTTGCCGCTGAAGGTTATTAAAGAGCAGCTCGACGAAATTGATGCGGGCAACGCTGGCGGCGACGGGCTGGCATCGGTCACTCCACTGGTGACGGCGGATCAGTTCCGCGAAGCCGCAGTGGTCTCGCTGACGCAGGCGGAGCTGGCAGAGCGCACCGGCGCTAGCGAGAAGTTCATCACTGAACTGGTTCGAGTCGGCCTGATTACTCCGGACACGCTGAACATGTTCGATGGCGATGACCTGCTCATCACTGAGACGGCGGTCAAGCTGGCTGAGTTTGGCCTGGATGCCCGCCACCTCAAAACTGTGCGTACCGCTGCGGCCCGTGAGGCAGATTTGGTGTCGCTCGCTGCTAGTCCGCTGAGTAAGTCGCGTGCGGCTAGCGGCAAGCAGAAGGCTGTGGAGATGGGCCGTGAGATGACTGCGCTGATGGTCACGCTGCACGGCACTTTGGTCAAGCGCCAGGTCAACAAGGACCTGGGGAAGTAGTCGGTAGTCCCGCGTAAATAGCGGCTCGCTACAATTATCGCTGTTATGGACGAAAAACTCGTAGAAGTCAAGTTTCTAGACTGGATGGCGCATCCTCCTGAGGACGATCCAGTGCTGCTCCTGCATGCCGAAGAGACCAATCGGATTATCCCGATTTGGATTGATTTGGCGACGGCGACGGAGTACTCCGCCCGTGAGACCGGCGCTACGCAGCGTCGCCCGGGCATGCATGAGGTCTTCGTCGATACGCTGGACATGGTGGGGCAGAGCGCCCTGCGCGGCCAGATTACGGGCGTGCATGAGGGCGTTTTCATCGCCAGCCTGGTGCTCGAAGGTGGCGCAGAGATTGATATGCGGCCCTCCGACCTCATCCTTATCGCTAGCGAGCTTGAGGTTCCGCTGTATGTCGCGCGTGATGTGCTCGACGCCACGTCGGTAGCGGCGCGTCTCGTCGCAACCAATGGCGGTTCGCTTGCCGACGAGTCGGAGACCGACTCCGTCGAGGCATCGGTGTCGGAGTTTGCGGAATTCCTCGACAGCATTGATGCTGACTACTTCGCCGAGCCGCATGGTGATGCGGAGGACAAGAAGTCTGATGGTGAAGCCGACGGTGGCGCCGATTCAGCTTCCGATGGCGACCGTTAAACGTGTGACTGGAGTGAATAACTGGCTACTTTTGGGGTAGTTGTGACGCTTATTTCCTCCGGCGTGTCGCTGAATGACCCCATAAAAGGGGTAACTTTTCGGAAGTTATAGTTTCATCCCGTCCTGCGGTTTTGCTCCCGGGTTGTGCTTGAGCTGGGGAAACTGCGGCTCCAAACTCTAAACCTTAACTTTAGGTTTAGAGATTCGGCGTGTCGTCCTGTGATGTATTGACAGCCGATTAACCTTGGCGAAAGATAAATAACGGCAGTGAAACTACCTCGGGAGAATTTATATGGTCGACGACAACAGCGGTTCGCTCTTTGGCGACAATGAGCTCCGTGCGTCGGACTCGCAAGAGCCGCGCGCGGTCCAGGAATCCCTGTTCGACATGGGGCCGGACGAGCAGGTTGGCTACCGCGTTCCCATCGCGTGTCAGGTAGCGGGCATTTCTTACCGCCAGCTGGACTACTGGGCACGCACCAAGCTGGTGGAGCCTTCTATCCGTACCGCCAAGGGCTCGGGTACCCAGCGTCTGTACTCCTTCCGCGACATCCTCGTTTTGAAGATTGTTCGCGGTCTGCTGGACACCGGTATTTCCCTGCAGAACATCCGTCTGGCTGTCGACCGCCTGCGCGATCTCGGAGTCGATGACCTGGCTACCATCACGCTGGTTTCCGACGGTCGCACCGTCTACCAGTGTCGCTCCAATGAAGAGGTCATCGACCTGCTCAACGGTGGCCAGGGAGTGTTCGGCATTGCTGTCCCGGGCATTATGAAGGAACTGACTGGCACCATCGCCTCCTTCCCGTCCGAGCGTATTGACGGTACTCAGGAGAACCCAGGTACTGGCATCGACGAGCTGGCTGAGCGTCGTCGCCGCCGCATCTCCTAACCGCCAACAGATACGGTAACCGCCAACGATACGGCTGGACAGCGGCGTCGCTGCTATGGCCTCCGTTCAAATAGCCGAAACAAACTAAACGAAAACCGCCTTCCACAACTGGTTCCGTCTTACCTCTCCCGAGGTTGGACCAGATGGAGGCGGTTTTTTCTACTTACTCCGTACCGATAGCCGCAGCCAACTGAGAGGCCAGGCCATCGCCGTAGTCAGCCGCAATGCGCAGAGAGCCAGTGGTCATATTTGCCACTTCCTGCAGCTCGGGGCTGGAGCTGTCGCCGTCGGGAAGCACGATGACCTCAATCGTTACCGGGCGGTCCGGGCTAATGAGTTCCTTAATCCTCTCGACAGACTCGGCGGCATCGGCGCCCGAGGCATCGCGACCAGAGGTGAGCACGACGAGACGGTTCGGCTTGTCAGGGGAGTAGGTGTCGCGGGCGGCCTGGTAGGCATCGATAAGCGCTGGCCAGAACTGTGCCTCACCACCAGCCGGAAGTTCGGCCAGCGAACCCTTTACGGCGTCCGCGCCGTTGTTGGCCTCGTCATCGGGCGCGGGAAGTTCCGCGAGGCGGTTCACCTCAGGTGCGAATGTCCACAGGCCGTAGCGGCCACCAGGTGCCGCATCGATAGCGCCGGTCAGTGCCGCAGACAGCGCCCCAACATCGACGCCCTCGGAGGTATCAGCGAGCAGGAGCGCCGAACCCATCGCAGTTGCGGGCTGTTGCGCGTCCGGCTGCTCCAGTGCTGGCGGCAGCGCAAAAGAATCCGTCTGAATCTGCGAGAGCACTCCAAAGTTCTCTGCTACTTCAGGGCTGAAAGTGCTCTCAGCAGCTTCGCCGTCGGCGCCATGATCTGCTGCGAAGTTCCGGAAGTCCTCGGCCGCGCGAGCCGTGTTCTCGTCGATCTTGCCGCCGGAGCCAAAGGTGACAACTGGCGCGTGCAATTGGGGTGCATCCGCTGGGGAGACCAGCTTCAGCCCTTCGCCGGCCATCTGCAGCATGGGCTGGGTCGCGGCCACGCCGTCGAAGTCAGCGACATTCTGGCTGAGCATGGTCAGCAGGGTATTGGAGGTGTAGACCTCACCCAAGTCTGCGCGTTCGCGAGCGACATCCGGGCCACCGCCAAGTCGAGCACTGATCACGGCCGACAGCGCCGCATCGGAGCCACCGGGGGCGGCCACGCGCAATCCTGCAAGCTCTTCCCAGGTGGCGTTGTTCAGCTGGTCAGCACGATTGGTTGTGAAGGCCACGCCGCTGGCAATCGGCGGCAACCACGTCTTGGGGTTGTTGACCTTGACCTTGTCTGAGTTCTTCGCCCGGTCAACGAAAGAGATATCGGCGGGAATCCATACGCCCGGAGTCATAATTCCGGTACCGGCTTCATCCGCAGCGGGGTCCTCCGGAGCTCCCTCATCAGCTTCAGCACCGCCAGCCTCAGTCAGGGCGTTCACAACCTCCTGCGAGCCCGCCACCGTAATCTGTGGCCGCACACAGAAGTCCCTCACCACGGGATTCGACTCGCCATAGTCCTGCACGAGTTTCTGTGCCGAGCCCACCGCAGCAGGATCAGCGGTCACCACCAGCGTCAGGTCACCCTTCGTGCACCGTGCACGGTCAGCATCAATTGACGAATCGTTGCTCTTGCGCAGATTAACCCAGGCAAAAACCGCAGCCACCAGAACAATGACGACCAAGACGGCAATAAAAGGCCCCTTAGCCACTCGATAGTTGTTCTCACCCGAGGCGTGTCGTCCCATGTCGTTCTAGCCCTTTCTATGCTGAGTGTGCTCGGCACTGTCGACTCGCAGCAGACCTCGTCGTAAAGCACAAACGCGCACGTCACTCCTGCCAACTTTACTGCGTGGACAAGGCGACATCTACCACTTCGAGAAGACGGCCGCGCAGAACATCGGCACGCGCACTGAGCTCACGCTGGCGACGGACGTACTCGGCCTTGCCCTCGGGCGTTTCGATGCGAATGGGCGCAAAACCCCAATCCTGCAGATCGTAGGGAGCGGCGCGCATATCCAACTCACGGGCACTGCACGCGAGCTCGAAAGTACCCAGCCATAGGTCGCCGGGGACCGCCTCGCCGAGCTTGGTCGCCCATTTATACAAGTCCATGTTGGCGTGCAGACAACCCATCTGCTCACAGTGCGGCTGTGTCTCGCGCGTCGGTGCAAACTCGTTGAGCGGCACGGCGTCGGGCGTGAAGAAACGGAAGGCATCGAAGTGCGTACACCGAACCGTGTGGGCCTCGACGACCTCGTCCGTGCCTGCCTGACCAAGCCGCAGGGGCTCCGGATGACGATGCTCGGGCTGGCGATATACCATCGCCCATTCATGCAAACCAAAGCAGTCAAAGTGCGCCGGATTCGCGCGCGTCGAACGCAACAGATTGCCGATGTACGCCACCGTCGTACCTCGCTTATCGACGTACGCCGAAACATCCATGCGTGCTGTCCCCGAGGCGGTATCGGTGGGGTCCTTGCTGGCAGGACTGTCTGTAGCGTCGTCTGTGTCGAGGGTAAAGAACTTCAGGTGACTGATGTCCTTGGCTGTCGCACCGGGAAGATCTACGCCGATGCCCGGTGACCAGCGGCGGAGCTGGCCGGGCTTAACGGGGTAGTACTCGAAGATGAAGTCCCAGACCGGGTGACGCTGGCCGCGACTGCGACGGGACAGGTGATCGCGGGTCAGGACATCGACGCGGGCGATATGCCTTGCTTTGGCTTCACGCCAATCGAAAGACGAATCGGGCGTAGGCGTCACTGCTGTCGTCCCTGCGTGCTGCCCGATCGGGTCCGGGGCTGGTTCACTGTCGAGTGCTGCTTTGGCGCACCGCTGCGACGCGGGGAAACCTCGTGGGTCCAGTCGCGCACGACACCGACCTGCTCCTCGATGAGGTCCTCCAGAGCCACGATGCCGATCTGCTCCGCGCCGGAGAAAGCACCGGTCTTCGGAGCGATGCTTGCCGGGGCGTTTGCGCGCAGGTGCGGCTTTGGCATGCGAGCGCGTACAGCCACTGCCATGTGGGCGCTGTAGCGGCGCATGATGCGCAATCCCTCATCCAGCGTGGCATCGATCGGAATCTCAATCATCGGGCGAATCTCGTCATCGGGGATGGCTGTCTCTGGGCCGGAGGCAGGATCCATGACGCGGTCGAGGACATCTTTCACGTGAACATAGCCGCGGTACTCGTTGGGCTCATTGTTGGCCGCAGCGACGGGGAACCGGGAGAAACCAGTTTCGGTGACCGCCGTCTCTAGGTCGCCCACAGTCGGTGCGGTGGGGAGGCGCCGAATTTGCTCGTGCGGAATCAGTACCTCCTCAATGGTGCGCGTGGCCGAAGCCAGTGTGCGACGAAGGCGGACGTGCTCCTCGCTGTCAAGGAGCCCCTCTTGACGAGACTCCGCAATCATCGATGCCAACTCAGTGGAATCGACAGTGGTGTCGAGCTCATCGCGCTGCTCAATGCCGAACAGCTTCAGCGTATGGCGAGCCATCCAGTTAAACAGCAGCAACAGCGGCTTGGTCAGGCGGTAGAAGACCATATGAACCGGAATAAGCAGCATGGCCATCGTTTCCGGGCCTGCCAGCGCGATATTCTTCGGCACCATCTCACCGAGCATGATGTGCAGCACTGACACCAACATCAATGCGATGGCAAAGCTCAGCGGGTGCAGCAGCGACTCCGGAATACCCATCGCCTGGAAGGGAGCTTCCAGCAGATGTGCCAGCGCCGGCTCAGAGACCTTACCCAGCAGCAGCGAGGCAATGGTGATGCCCAGCTGTGCGGCGGCGAGCATCATCGACAGGTGCTCAGAAGCATTGATAACTGTGCGTGCGCGCTTCTTTCCCTGAGCCAGCAGCGCTTCCAAACGGTCACGGCGCGCAGCAATAAGTGAGAACTCCGCGCCCACGAAAAACGCGTTGACCAACAACAAGAAGAAAGTCAGGAGGATTCCAAACCAGTCACTCATAGGTTGAACATCTCCTTAGCGCGCTCGTTGGTAACAGGAATCAAAATGGCACGGTCCACGCGGCGGTCATCCATCGCCAGAATGCGGGCGTACCAGCGTCCGGCGATACCCGATTCGAACTCGTCCATGAAGTCGCGTTCGGTCTCTGGCAGCAGGACGACGTCACCGACCTCCGGGATGCGACCGAGCGCAAACATAATCAATCCACCGAGCGTTTCGAAGCTACCTTCTGGGGCGAAGTATCCGACCTTGGTCGGCAGCTCGTCGGTACGCACAAGGCCAGAGCAGTTCCAGCCTTCGATCGCGCGTTTGACTTCCTGCTCGGATTCCTTGTCGTCGTACTCATCCCAGACCTCGCCAAGAATTTCCTCGACGACATCCTCGATGGTGACAATGCCGGCGATGCCACCGTACTCGTCCGCGACCAGCGCAATCTGCGAACCTGCCGAACGCACGGCCTCCAGTACGGCATCGCCGTCCAGCGACTGCGGCAGCGTCGGCACAGGCCGTGCAATCTCCCGCATGGTGGTGGTTGAGCGCTTCGCCGCAGGCACCGCAAATGCGTCCTTGACGTGGACAACACCGACAGTGGCATCGAGGTCCCCGTCAGTAATGGGGAAGCGGGAATGCCCCGATTCGATAGCGACAGCCAGCAGATCCAGCGCCGTGTCATCGACATCGAGGGAGGTAATCGTCGACCGCGGCGTCATTAGGTCCTCCGCCGTCGTTTCACCAAAGCGTAACGACGACTCGAGTACAGCGGCCTTCGACTCATCCAATGCCCCCTGCTCCGCAGAATTACGTACCAGTGCTTCCAGCTCCTGCGGGGAACGCGCCGAAGCCAACTCATCCGCCGGTTCAATACCGAGCTTGCGCACCAGCCAGTTCGCCGTGGCATTCAGCGAATGGATGAAGTAGTGGAACACCCAGTTAAACGCCATCACCGGACGAGCCGTAACTCGCGCTACTGCCAACGGCTCTGTAATCGCGACATTCTTTGGCACCAATTCGCCGTAGACCATCGACAACATCGTGGCCACAATGAGCGCAAGAATCAGTGCGGTCGGTCCCGCGGCGGACTCGCTGAGCCCCATCCAATGCAACATCGGTGTGAAGTACTGCGCCAGCACCGGTTCCGCGAGGAAACCAGTTGCCAGTGTCGTCAACGTAATGCCCAGCTGTGCACCGGAGAGGTGGAAGGACAGTCGATTATGTGCCTTGTGAACGGCCTCAGCAGGCGCATCCGCTGAACGGGCGCGGTCGGCGTCAATCGTAGACCGCTCCAGTCCCGTCAGCGCGAATTCAAACGCCACAAAGAGGCCGGTGCCAGCGGTTAGCGCGATAAAGCCGACAACCGCGACAATATTGAGAACAATATCCACTGATTATCTCTTCTTCTTTTTCCCTCGCTTGGGGCGGTGTACGCGACCGCCAGCACGATTCTTTCCGCTTGCCGACGGACCGCCGCGCCCGCGGTAACCGGCACCACTAGCACCGCCTGTCGATTGGCTCTGATTTTGACGAGCCCGGCGCGGACGTCGTGCGCCCAGTTCCTTGACAAATCGCGGCAGTCCCGGAGCGGCACGCAGCTCTTCAGCTTCAACGCCGGCCCCTGACAGCAGTTCGCGGGCCTGATCAACCTGGCGGTCACGCACAATCATCGCTACCGTGCCGGAAGCACCTGCACGAGCCGTCCGACCCGAGCGGTGAATATACGTCGCGGAATCCCTTGGCGGATCCGCGTGCACAACCAAGTCAAGAGCATCGATATCAATGCCACGAGCGGCCACATCCGTGGTGACGAGGACATTGATTTCACCCTCGGCAAAGGCCTTGAGGACCGCGCGACGAGTTGCCTGGCCACGATCGCCGTGGAGGAAACCTAACTTGATGTCGTAGAACTGTAGAAACTTAGCCAGCTGCACGACACGCGCCTTAGAGTTGGCGAAGATGACGCACTGATCCTTGCGGGAGGCAATCCAGGCGACCACTTCGTCGGCTTCGTTGTTGTCCTCCACCCGAAGTAACAGATGCCGCATATTGCGCATGGTCAACCGGGAGGCAGTGACCTTGTGCTTCGCAACTTCAGTGCTACTTGCGCGACGATCGCGAATAAGCCCCGCGGCGTCGTCGTTAATCGTGGCGGAAAAGACCATGCGCTGTGCCGACTTCGGGCACGCACGGACCAGGCCCAGAACATCGGGCAGAAAGCCCATGTCAGCGAGCATGTCCGCTTCGTCGACGACGACAGCGAGGACGTGCTCAAGGCTGAGTAGACCGCGGCGGCGCAAATCGTGTGCGCGACCCGGTGTGACCACAGCGATATCGACTGGTGCCGCGAGCAGAGTCTGCTGCTTGGCCACGGAATCACCGCCGACCAAGCTCAAGACACGCAGACCTGCAGCGGCACCGATGTCAGCGAGGACATCAGCAATCTGATCTGCGAGTTCGCGCGTTGGCGAAATAATGAGCGCGCGCGGGTAGCCGGGAAGCGCTGGAGAGGCGTTATTGAGTAACGCGACCAGCGGAATGCCGAATGCGAGCGTTTTGCCCGAGCCTGTAGGGGCCTGCGCAAGAACGTCCTTGCCAGCGAAAGTATCTGGCAAAGTCGCCACCTGCACGGCAGTAGGCGAAGTTATGTGCTGGGCACGCAGAATACTCACAATCGCTTCCGGCGTGCCCAACTGTCTGAAATCACTGGACTCAGCAGGAGGGGGCATGCTTGTTAGAATACCGCTATCCCCGGACTGCCATGCAATAGGCACGTCCGGTGAGCTTGAAAACTACCGTCCCATGAGATTTACCAACCGCGACCCGGTTGCGCATAGGCCTCGCGCTCAAGAATGGCGGCTCGACGGAAGATGTTGCGGATGGATTTGAGCTCCGCATCGCTGGCCGTGGACATATTCTTTTCAAGGACCTCGAGAGCCTGCTGAACACTGTCAACATACTCGGGGTCGGAATACACCTCCACCCAGTTCGCGATCGCGGAATCCTCATCAACCAGCGATTTTCCTTGCAGAGTCAGCTCGGTTGCAATCCACATTTCGACGACGATACTGGTTACGGCGACCCGATATGGGTTGAAAGCGCTACAGGAAGAATGCACGTCCAGCAAAAGCTGCGTGATGGTTGTCGGCTCGATGTCCTCGAGCGCCGAAGAAGTCTCTTCCAGCGCGTTATTGCTCAATTCCAACGCACGCACCAGGGCTTCCTGTGCGAGTGACGACCACAGAACCTGTTCCTTAGCGCAGGGTGCTTTGGTTGCCAGATGCGACAGGACTGGGAAAACTTGGTGCAAGTACCAGGCCTCTTGCGCTACGAAGAAGTTGGTTTCGTCCGAGGAAAGGTCGCCGCGGAGCATCGTGGGGACGCTGAACATTCCGCCAATCTCGGCAACGATGTCCTCGATGTCCCGCCACAGCTGGGAAGTAAAGGGGCCCGCCGGAGCAATCTGGAGTGAGTGGCCGAAGAAAGATTCCAGCTCCTTCGGCGGCTGCTCAGTGTCAGTGCCTTCGATGGCCTCCGGGTAAAAACTGGAGTTCAGATGCACTGGTTGCATTCGGCGAAGCGCGACCTTTTCCAGGCGACGAGCCCTGTGGCCGTGGTCAATGGGGCCGTGCCCCTGGCCGACGTTGAGGTTATCCGCGAAACGAATGGACTCGCTGAGCCAGCGCGTAGTCCAGCGCAGGGCATCATTGATCGCAGAGCCCCCACCAATCCGTGTGGCTAGAGCTGCGGACAGCGAACAACCCGTGCCATGGGTGTTCTCAGTGTGAATGCGGGGAGAAGAGCTGAAGAAAACCTGGCCATCGGGGAAGGCCACGGCATTGCCGGCTTCCTCATCACTTAAGTGACCAGTCTTTGCAATCACGATGACATCGTTTTTGCTCGCGAACTCCAGCGCCTGCTCAATCAGCTCAGTGAAGTCGCTGGCCTCCGGGGCGTCGGCAAGCAATGCCAGTTCGGGAACATTCGGCGTGATGACGGTGGCTTCCGCGACCAAGTCACGCATTGCGTCCATGGCATCTTCGTCAAGCAGACGGTCGCCAGAGGTGGCGACCATAACCGGATCGAGAACAACCACGGCTGGCTTGGTCTCCCGAACCCAGTTGGTGACGGCCTGCGTGAGTTCGCGTGAACCCAACATGCCAATCTTCACCGCGTCGATGGTGACATCCTCGGTCACAGCAGCCAGCTGCTCGACGAGGAAGTCAACAGGTGGGGTGTGGACGGCACGAACGCCTACGGTGTTCTGAGATACCAAAGCGGTGACCACGCCCATGCCATAACCACCGGCGGCGGCAATTGATTTTAAATCGGCATGGAGTCCAGCCCCACCTGTGGGGTCTGTGCCGGCGATGGAAAGAACTCGTGGCACAAAATCAGGCTTTGTCTTCTTGGGAAATGGCATCTCAGACCCCTTTTAACTTCAAGAGTGTGAAGCGATGAACTTCAACACTACGCTTCAACCTCGGAGCGGTCGCCAGACCAGAGGGTGTGGAAAGCGCCCTCGCGGTCAACACGCCGGTACGTGTGCGCACCGAAGTAGTCACGCTGCCCCTGAACCAGCGCTGCCGGCAGACGCTCCGCACGCAGGCCGTCGTAGTAAGCCAGCGAGGAGGAGAACACCGGAGCCGGGATACCCATCTGTGCGGCAGTGACGACAACGTCGCGCCACGCGTCGAGGCACTCGGTGACCTGGTCACGGAAGTACTCGTCGAGTACCAGCGCCGGCAGCTCCGGATTGCGGTCGTATGCTTCCTTGATGCGGTTCAGGAACTGTGCGCGGATGATGCAGCCACCACGCCAGATGGTCGCCAGCGCACCGCGGTCGATTTCCCAGCCGTACTCCTTGGCGCCAGCGTTAATCTCATCAAAGCCCTGCGAGTAGGCAATGATTTTGGAAGCGTAGAGCGCCTTACGGACGCGCTCCACAAAAGCATCGCGATCTTCCGGTGCCTTAGCCAGGCTTCCCGACGGCAGGTTGCGGGCAGCCTCACGCTGAGCAAGGGAAGACGACAGGGCGCGAGCGAACACGGCCTCGCCAATACCAGTTACTGGAATGCCCAAGTCCAAAGCGGCCTTGACCGTCCAACGGCCGGTGCCCTTCTGGCCAGCAGCATCAACGATGACATCCACCAGTGGCTTGCCTGTCTTCTCATCGACCTGAGAGAGGACCTCAGCGGTAATCTCGACCAGGTAGGAGTCCAGGTCGCCCTTATTCCACTCGCGGAAGATATCTGCAATCTCGGCAGGAGTGAGGCCAGCGGCCTCACGCAGCAGGTGGTAGGCCTCGCCGATGACCTGCATATCCGCGTACTCGATGCCGTTGTGGACCATCTTTACAAAGTGGCCAGCGCCATCGGAGGAAATGTGAGTACAGCACGGAACGCCATCAACGTGAGCGGAGATGGACTCCAGCAGCGGGCCGAGGGACTCGTAGGACTCCTTCGTTCCACCCGGCATAATGGATGGGCCAGTCAGAGCACCTTCTTCACCACCGGAAATACCAGTGCCAACGTAGTGCAGGCCACGGGCGCGAATAGCCTTCTCGCGACGGATGGTGTCCGTGTAAAGAGAGTTACCGCCATCAATGATGATGTCGCCGGGCTCCATCACGTCGGCAAGCTGATCGATGACCGCATCGGTAGCGGCACCTGCCTGAACCATGATCAAAGCGCGACGCGGGCGCTCCAGCGAAGCGACGAACTCTTCAATGGTCTCGGACGGGATGAATGAGCCTTCATCACCGTGTTCAGCGATGAGGGTGCGAGTTTTCTCCGGGCTGCGGTTGTACACGGCAACGGTGTGTCCCTTGTGGGCGAAGTTGCGTGCGATATTCGAGCCCATGACGGCGAGCCCGACGACACCAATTTGTGCGAGTTCATTGTTATCGGTCATGCCCACCATCTTAAAGCCTGGCCGGGGTTCGTTGTATCTGGGACTCAGAAATTGTTACTGCTTTTAACATTGAAACTGCCACGAGTGATGGCGTGCGCTGGCACAATGTTTGGCATGACTGACGAGACTATTGCGAATAATGGCAGTTCACAGGACTCTAACTCTGCAGCTTCCGCCGCCGAGCAGGCGAAGAGGAAGGCGCTGCGCGATTATATGACACTGGCGACGAAGGCTAGCCAGGAAGCGCTGAGCGATGAGGAGCTGGCTGTTTTTAACAGCACCTTGGGCGATAACGGAATCGGCGGTCTAGATACCTTGCTGGGCACGAAGTTTGTCCATGTCGGGCCGGAGCGAATTCAGATGGAGCTCGAGGTCGGGCCCGACCACCTGCAACCGTGGGGCCTAGCTAATGGCGGTGTTTATTGCTCGCTAGGTGAGACTGCTGGCTCTATTGCTGGTTTCGTTGCCTGCGGTGCGAAGAAGCCGGTCGTCGGTGTGAACAACAACACCGATTTCTACCGCTCCGCCCGGGCTGGCGAGGTAATCGTTACCACGGCGGAGCCAGAGTACCTGGGGCGCACCATGCAACTGTGGCGCATTGAGCACACCCGCAAGGCAGATGAAAAACTGTTGGCCCGCACCAACCTACGAATTGCGGTACTCGACAAGCCGCTGTAGCAAATCGTTATAGGTGGTAACGGGCCTGGTAGGAAGCTCGCAGGTGGCTTGTCGTGATTAGCTGTTTTCTAATCTGGCCACCTGCAAGTTAACTACTTGTTCCTTTTTGCGCGGTGCTCGCGGCGAGTGTCGCGAACCTCCAGCGGCAGATCCTGCTCAGCCTTGTCCTTGTTGAACTCGGCCAGGCGGTCGATGGCGTTGCGTGCGTACATCTGCTGGCGGGTGGAAACCATCTGCCAACGGTTGCGATCCAGGACGTTCAGGCCCCAGCTGACGCAGGAGACGAGGCGGTTGCGGAAGCCCACCAGGAACATCAGGTGGACGGCCAGCCACAGAATCCAGCCGATGAAGCCGGTAACCTCAACCTTGCCCATCTTCACCACTGCGGAGAAGCGGGAGACGGTTGCCATGGAGCCCTTATCGAAGTACTCGAACGGCTGACGCTCTGCGACATCGCGGCCGTCGGCCTCAGCTGCAATGTTGGCGGCGACGTACTCGCCACCCTGAATAGCGACCTGAGCAACACCCGGCAGGTTCTCGCGGTTGGACATGTCGCCCACGACGTAGACGTTCTTGTAGTCACCAGCTGTCATGTCCTCGTTGACAACGACACGGCCAGCGCGGTCGGTCTCGGCGCCAGTCTGCTCGGCAATCATCTTGCCCAGCGGGGAAGCGGACACGCCGGCGGACCAAATCTTGCAGAACGACGGGATGAACTCCTCGGTTCCATCCTTCATGTTCTTGTAGGTGACGCCCTCTTCATTGACGTCAGTCACCATCGCGCCCAGCTTGACGATGACGCCCATCTTCTCCAGGGACTTCTGAGCCTTGCGGCCCAGACGCTTGCCAAACGGCGGCAGAACCTGCGGTGCGCCGTCGAGCAGGACGACGCGTGCAGCGTGCGGGTTGTAGCTGCGGTAGGACGATGCGAGGGTGCGGTTAGCCAGCTCGGCCAGCTGGCCAGCAAGCTCAACACCGGTCGGGCCAGCGCCGACAACAACGAAGGTCAGCAGGCGCTCGCGCTCAGCCGGATCGTCGGTCAGCTCGGCGCGCTCAAACGCGCCGATGATGCGGGCACGGATTTCGA
The DNA here is from genome assembly GCF_001811805.1 of Corynebacterium sp. HMSC064E08. Lineage (NCBI taxonomy): Bacteria > Bacillati > Actinomycetota > Actinomycetes > Mycobacteriales > Corynebacteriaceae > Corynebacterium > Corynebacterium sp. HMSC064E08. The sequence continues at coordinate 299,946 of NZ_KV806693.1, read as the reverse complement.
GTGCGTCGTCGATGTTCTTCATGCCCGGAGCAAACTCGGCAAAGTGATCATTGCCGAAGTAGGACTGGCCAGCGCCAGCGGCAACCAGGAGGTGGTCGTATTCCCACTTGGAAGTCTGGTGACCCAGTTCCGAAGTCACAACCTGCTTTTCGACGTCGATGTCGGTGACATCGCCCTTGACAACACGAACGTTCTGAACACCGTCGAAGATCGTACGAGTGGACGGAGCGATTTCGCCCGAGGACAGGATGCCCGTTGCTACCTGGTAGAGCAGTGGCTGGAACAGGTGGTGGTTAGTGCGGTCGATGAGAGTGACGTCGACCTCGGCGCCCTGCAACTTCTTCGCCGCGAACAAGCCACCGAAACCCGAACCGATGACGACCACGTGCGGGCGTCCGGAGTGCGGGCGGTACGGAGTCTCGGTCATGTATTTTCTCCTCACAGACTTGAAAGTTCTCGAAGTTTTAGATTCGGCTTTTAGCCGGCAAGCCACAATAGTAATCCTCTCGGTGCGCCACCGCCTATTCTGGGTCCCTGCGCGGTAGGCTTCGAGAGCAAACTCAGTTCGTTATTCGTACCTTTATGCGGCGCGATTGTTAGGAGGTTCGGGCAGGGTGAATTCGGCAAGCCGACAGGCAATTGACGCAGAGCGATGGCCTCGGGTTGCGCGTATTCCAGAGGGGCGTTTCCTAGCGAAACGTGCCGAAATGATGGAACGCTCTTTTGAGCGGCTCTGCCAGGACAACGGCATTGAACTGGTCGAATCCGGTGAGTTTGTCGGAGAGTCCTTCATTACTCGGTCGACGGGTGACGCCGATTTGGCTATCGACGGAGTCGGTGGTGCCAGCTCTAGCAGCGGCAGTGAATCTCCCACTAGTTCTGAATCGTTTCGTCCAGTCATTTTCAGCGTCATTGATCCTGTTTTCTATTCTCGACTAGCTGATTCAGAATGGCTCGGATTGGGGGAGGCCTATCTCGCGGGCGAATGGTCCAGTGATGATTTGCCAGAGCTTCTCAGCCGACTGCTCAGCGCCGAGCTTGATATTGCTTCGTTGGGGCCGCTGGCACGTGGTCTGATGAAAGTCGCGCGTTCACGTCCGCGTCTCGATGGGCCAGATATGGCGGGAGAGTTGCCGACCTCATTGCTGGAGCTCTATTCCGGCGAATTGCTGATGGGCGGTTCCGGCCTGTTCGCCTCCGGAGTGCGAACCTCGTCGCGGGAACAGATTCAAAACTATGCCCGTGGTGCTGGCAAGGGTGGGGTTCCCTCGCACTGGTCAGTTGACGTGACTTATGTCGATGCCCCGAAATCCGTCGCGCGTGCCGATTTTCTGCATGCTCAAGTGCGCAATATTGAGCACATCCTCGATCTGGCTCGAGTCCGGGCCGGAGACCGTGTCGCCGAATGGCCGTCGGCAGGCGGAGAAATTGCCCTTCGAGCTGCAGAAAGGGGAGCGGGCGCGGAGGTTATTACCGTCTCTGATGACCACACCGAAACGGTGCTGGAACGGGTGGAAAAAGCCGGATTGCGCGGCGCGGTCGATGTGATCCAGATGGATCGCAACATTCCGTCGCCACGCGAATTCGAGTCCGACTTCGAGGCGGTTATCAACGTCGGGCGTCTGGAGACCTTCGGTCGTGCAGGTGCGCTGCGCTGGCTGAAGAGCGCCGAGCGTCTGCTTGTCGACCGCGGCACCATCGTCGTCCAAATGGTGGTAGCGACGGACAAATTCGATGCGCTCGCCGAGCGCAGCTTGGACCTCGTACGCGCTTACGTGTGGCCGCAGCTGCAGCTTTTCACCATGGAAGAGCTGCGCAAGATGGTGGACCGGGAAACCGGCCTGCGCATCGCGGCGGAAGAGTACATTCCGGCGCACTTCGCGACGACCTTGCAGCTCCAGCGAGATTTCTTTGCGGCGCATGCGCGCGAAGCCGCTGGTATCGGCTACGACAGAGTGTTCCGGAGGATGTGGAATTACTATCTGTCGCTGTTTGAAGCGCTCGTGCGCGCAGAGAAAGTCACGCTCGTACAGGTCGAGCTAGTGCATGCGCCACGTAGGCCTCACTAGCAGTGGGCAGCTCCGGGCGCGTTGGAAATTCGCCGGATAAATAAAGCCTGTAAAAATAAATCACGTTTTTAGGCAAAACCACCTCAAGGGCGATGTTTAGGGTCTAAAAACGAAACTATGAACGCACAGAGCACCACACGTACTGCAGACATTGTTGTCGTCGGCGCCGGTCTTGCCGGATTGGTCGCGACGTATGAGGCCACGCAGGCCGGCAAGAAGGTCATCCTTGTCGATCAGGAGAATGCCAACAACCTCGGCGGACAGGCTTTCTGGTCGCTGGGAGGAATCTTTCTCGTCGACTCGCCAGAGCAGCGTCGCCTCGGAGTCAAGGACAACCGCGAGCTCGCTGAAGCTGACTGGTTCAACTCCGCGCAGTTCGACCGCGAGGAAGACAACTGGGGACGCAAGTGGGCCAAGGCCTACCTGAACTTCGCGGCAGGGGAGAAGCGTGACTACCTCCGCAATCTCGGCGTGAAGTTCCTGCCTGTCGTCGGGTGGGCTGAGCGCGGTGAAGGGCGTGCCGACGGTCACGGCAACTCGGTACCCCGATTCCACCTCACCTGGGGCACAGGCCCCGAAATCGTCCGCGTATTCGCAGAGCCGGTCGCTGAGGCTGCGAAGAAGGGGCTGGTGGAATACTGCCATCGCCACCGCGTTGACGAGGTGATTGTGGAAGATGGCCGCGCCGTCGGCGTGCGTGGCAAGATTCTGGTTCCCTGTGAATCTTTAGAGCGAGGAGTGGCGTCGTCACGCGAGGAAACAGGGGAGGACTTTGAGATCCGCGGGTCGGCCGTGTGCATTGCGACGGGCGGTGTTGGCGGCAACCTGGAAGCCGTGCGTAAGTGCTGGCCGACCGAGCGCCTGGGCGAGATGCCGAAGGACATGGTCTGCGGTGTGCCAGAGCATGTTGACGGCCGTGGTATCGAGATTGCAGAGCAGGCCGGCGCAAACCTCGTCAACCGTGACCGCATGTGGCATTACACCGAGGGCATGAAGAACTGGAATCCCGTGTGGCCGAATCACGGTATCCGTATCATCCCGGGGCCGTCGGCCATGTGGTTCGACGCAGAAGGAAATCGCCTGCCAGCGCCATATATTCCGGGCGCGGATACTGTCGGCACGATGAAGCACATTCTGGCCACCGGACACTCGTATTCCTGGTTTGTGCTGAATAAGAACATCGTGGGCAAGGAGTTTATTTTCTCTGGCTCAGAACAGAATCCGGATCTGACCGACAAGGAGATCAAGAAGCTGATTGGCAAGGTGACCTCTGGTGTTGCCGCACCTATTCAGGCATTCATGGATAACGGCGAAGACTGGGTGGTTGCCGACGATCTGCCAAAGCTGGTCGAGGGGATGAACGAGATTGTGGAGGCGAGCTCGGGCGGGGAGTCCGGAGCCGCAGCGCCGAAGATTGACCTGGAGAAGCTCGAGGAGCAGATTCGTCAGCGCGACATGCAGACCGGTAATCCCTTCTCTAAGGACTACCAGGTCAATTACGTCAACGTGGCCCGGAACTTCCTCGGGGACAAGATCATCCGCTCCGTGCCGCCATCACCGATTTTGGATCCGAAGAATGGCCCGCTGATTGCTATTCGTCTGCGCATGCTGACCCGCAAGACGCTCGGTGGCATCGAGACCACTCTCGACGGCCAGTGCTTGCACCCGGACGGAACACCTTTTGAGGGGCTCTACGCTGCAGGCGAGGCCTCTGGATTCGGTGGCGGCGGCGTTCACGGCAACAACGCGCTGGAAGGTACATTCCTGGGCGGCTGTATTTTCAGTGGCCGCCAGGCAGGCCGCGCGATGGCGGAAGTGGTTAAGTAGCTACCGCATACCGCACGGCTCGGTGGAAGAATCCGCGCCTACTCCAGCCCGATGGAGAATGCACTTTCCAGGTCGTGCTGAGAGTAGGTGCGGAAAGCCAGCTGAGTCTGAGTGCGAATAACACCGTCGACCTTGCTGATGAGATTTGGAATGATTTCCGCCAAATCATCGTGATTAGTTGCGCGCACCACGACGACCAAGTCCCAGTCACCAGTAACGGAGTAGACCTCAGTCACGCCGTCGATCTCGACGATGGTCTCGGCGGCCTCCGGAATCTTGTCAGCTTCGACATCGATGGACACAATTGCGGTAATCAAACTCATGGCTGCCTTTCCTCGGAGTTTAAACGTGGGGCCCGCTGAATAGCGTGGCCCGGACCGCAAGGTACGCAAGATTGCTCAAGATACTGCGGCCCGGAATTTCATTTCTGTCACGATTCTACTGATTTCCAGGAAACAGCCTGGAGGATCCGGACGAAAGGCGGTAAAAAGGGCGCTATGACACAAACCGCATTTCAGTCCAACCCAGTCCAGCTTTCCGGAGACCTGCCCGAGGTGGGCAACAAGGCTCCGGAGTTTACCCTCACCGGTGGTGACCTCGGTGAGGTCACCAATGAGACCTTCGCTGGTAAGAAGGTCGTCTACAACATCTTCCCGTCCGTAGATACTGGTGTTTGTGCAGCTTCGGTGCGTCACTTCAACGAGGACGCTGCTGGGCTGGACAATACCGTCGTGGTTAATGTTTCGCGTGACCTGCCGTTCGCTCTCGGCCGCTTCTGCGCTGCAGAAGGCCTGGACAACGTTGAGGTTGCCTCGGACTTCCGCCACGGCTTCGGCGAAGCATTCGGTGTTGTCCAGCAGGATGGCCCGCTCGCTGGCCTGCTTGCTCGTGCCGTAGTCGTCACTGACGAAGAGGGCAAGGTCATTTACAACCAGCTGGTCGATGAGATCACCACGGAGCCGGACTACGACTCCGCACTGGCTGCACTGAAGTAATTAGCTAACAAGCTTTCAGCAGCAAGTAACCAGCTGGAATCGACGGGGCTCGTCGGCGCACTCGCTAGGCTGTTGCCTGGCGGACTTCGCCGACGAGCTCTTCTAGTACGTCCTCCAGCGCAACGATTCCGTTGACAGAGCTCTCCGAAGTACTATCTTCCTCCGTCACCAAGGCGAAATGAGCCTGCTCGCGCTGCATAAGCCGCATGACCGTCTGGAGCTTGGCATCCGGGCTGACGCTTGCGAAGGTGCGAATCAGGTTCCGCGGGAAGGGGCGGTCGCGGTGACCGTCGTCAAGCGAGAGCAAATCCTTGACATGAAGGTAGCCGATGAAGCTGCTGTCGGCATCGGTGATGGGGAAGCGGGAAAAGCGCGTGCGTGCGCTGAGCTCTTCGATGTCGGCGACGGTGGCGTCGGGGCCAATGGTGACGAGGGTGTCGAGCTGCATAGTGACATCCGCGGCGGTGAGATGCTCGAAGCCGAGAGCTTTGTGGAGGAGCGCGAGCTCGTCATTGTCGAGAAGGCCCTGACGCCCGGACTCGGCGACGAAATCCTGCACCTGACTAGCGGTGAAGGAGGAATCGACCTCGTCCTTCGGAGTGGCGCGAAGAACCTTGCGAACCACGATGTTCGACGTCGTATTCATCGCCCAGATAACCGGATTGAGCACCCGCACAATCACATACAGCGGAATAGCCACGAACTTCGCCGTCGGGCTGGGAGCCGCAATAGCGATGTTCTTCGGCACCATTTCGCCGACAACCATGTGTAAGAAAGTGACAATCAGCAGCGCCAACGCCAGCGCAACCACGTGGGCGGTGCCCGCGGGGAGTCCCAGCGCTGTCATGTAGGGCTCGAAGAAGTGCGCAATCGCAGGCTCGCCGACGGCACCGATGAGCAGGGAACAGGCGGTAATGCCCAGCTGTGTTGCCGCCAGGGAGACCGACACGTTTTCGATACCGCGCAGCGCGTACTTTGCGCTGGTAGAGCCGCTGACGGCATCCGGTTCAATCTGGTCGCGGCGAGCCGAGACCATCGCAAATTCAGCGGCGACAAACCAGGCATTGAGAGCTAACAGCAAAATAAGAGTAAGTAGTGGCATGTTCTAGCCCTCCTTTTCGCTGTTGTGCTCGACGTGGTTGTGACTGGTGCCGTCCTGATGAGCGCCTTCATCCGTGTGCGCGACCTTGTTGCCGACGCGGTCCACCTGGACACGAATACGGCCAACGCGGTGACGTGCCATGCGCTCTACTCGGAAGGCGACTTCAGCGGTGGTAGGCAAGTTCTCCTCATCGAGGTTTTCGTGGTCGGTGGCTTCGACCGTGACGGTGTCGCCGAAGCGCGGCATGCGATCTAAGCGCTCGGTGATGAAGCCGCCAATCGTGTCGGATTCTTCGCCCTCCGGTAGAACCAGGTTCAGGATCTCTCCCAACTCGTCAGGGCGCATGAGACCGGAAACAATTACCGTATTGGGGCTAATCCGGCTGTAGAGCAACGAACGATCGTCCTGTTCGTCGTCAATTTCACCGACGATTTCCTCGACGAGATCCTCCAGCGTCACAATGCCGTCCGTACCGCCGTACTCATCGACGACAACCGCGAACTGGTATGCATCCTTCCGCAATTGACGCATCAGCGGATCAAGTGTGGTCGAATCGTTCACCACGAGTACATCTTTGGCCAGGCTCGCAGCTGACGTCGTCAAGCGTTGTGCGTGTGGCACGCTGAGCAGGTCGGTGTAGTGCACCACGCCCCGGATGTCGTCGACGCTATTGCCAACGACGGGGAAGCGTGCATGTCCAGAATCTGCGACGACCGTCAGCATCTCTGCGACACTCTGATCTTCGATAAAGATAATCTGCGTGCGTGGCGTCATCACATCAGCCGCAGTGCGCTCGCCGAACTCAATTGATCGCGCCACCAACTCGGCGGTCTGCGGGTTAATCTTTCCTTCATCGCTAGAGCGCGTGACGACGGCACGGAGTTCCTCCGCCGTCCTGGCACTGGCGACCTCTTCCTCAGGGGAGAAGCCGAGCCGTTTTAGCACCCAATTAGCCGCGCTGTTGAGTAGCCAGACCAGCCAGCCGAATGCGAACATGAAGGCATTCTGTGGCCTGACCACGAGGTTTGCGACTTTAGTGGGCTCGGCGATGGCCCAGTTTTTGGGGACGAGTTCGCCAAAGACCATTTGAGTGAAGGTCGCGATAATGAAAGCGCCCGTAGTGCTGATTGCAGTGACGGTGGCGGGAGAGATGCTAGTGCCACCAAATGCGGCTTCGAGGAGGACGCCGAGGGAAGGCCCGGTCAGGAAACCAGCGACGAGGCTGGTGACCGTAATTCCCAGCTGTGCGCCGGAGAGGTTAGTAGAGGTGCGTGATAGAGCACGGTCTACTAAATATGCGGACCTTGAGCCGGCGTTTGCGGCGTTCTTGACGTCGTTTCTATTAACCGTGAGGTAGGAAAACTCGACAGCAACGAAAATTGCGTTGGCGAAAACGAGGAAAAGAAAGACCGCTAAGACGATGAGTGCGGATACAATCACGCGGCATCACCTGAAGTGTTCGCTGCGTTCGCTGAGGATGCTGCGGCGGTTGCTGCGGTGATTGCGCTTACTGCGGCTACAGAGAGCCCGTCAACGTTGGCGCGAGGCTCTGGGTCGTCGGACGAGCCAGATCTATCTGATGTGTCGGATGCATTGGATCTGTCTGAGCTGCTGGATGTGTCTGAGAGTTCAGGCATGCGGGAAATCTTACTAAAAATTCCTGAATAGACGTGTAGCGAAAAATAGTTGTTTGCTGAGTGAGTAAAGCGGTCCGGGTTGGCGGTTCATTCTGACTGGCTGGTCGGCTGGTTAGACCTGACGGTAATGGCGCATCGGCGGTAATGGGGAGGACGGGACCCTTAGGCCAAAATGTCATAATGTATATTATCGGACAAATACTGAAAGTGGTTGGCCCTGCGGTTTTCTGAATTTCCAGGCCTGTCGCCTTTTTCGCCGCCGCCTTTTCTGCTGCCGTGTTCTATCTTGGCGCTTGATCCATGCCGTCGGGCTTATTGCTTATTGGCCTTGGCGTCCGATGCAAGCTCATCCGCGTTGCGAACGGCAATCTCTTCCCGCAGTCGCTTGTTCTGCCACAGAGTCATGCCAATCAGGAATACGCCGACAGCCGCGAGCCACCACACGCCCTTGTAGGTCACGAACGCGATGAAGATAATGAGTAGCACCATTCGCACCTTTCGTGCGAGCAACATTGCTTCGTAGGTGTTCATATCGTTGTGACTCCCAACTAGCCCACCAAAAATGTTTTTGGTGGGATGTCTGTGGTGTGTGACTAAATGGCTTTATTACGTCACAGTGACGAATCGAGGTATTTTTCCGCTGGCTAGAAGCCTCTTTCGGATTAGCTCCGCTGCGATTTTCTTTAGATGGCGGTGCCTGCCAGCCGCGAAACCTACCCGTCCTACGCGTCCTGCTTCTCTGCGACAATGCGCAGATTGAGTTCGCCGTTCTCCTCGATGGATGCAGCTACAAACTGTGGCAGGCGCACGTTGTAATCCAGGCGGTTGATTGGCAAAGTGCCCGACAACAAAACCAAGTTTTCGGTACGAGCGGCCTTCATTGGTACGGTGACATCATTGGTGACACCGCGGATGGTCAGGCGTCCCGGAATCTCGATATTCGCCCACTGGCCGTTATCTGGAATGCTCGAAATATCGAGTGGTTCTGCAAGCTCAAACTTAGCTTCTGGGTACTGCTCAACGCTGAAAATATTGTTGCGGACATTGATGTCACGACGTTCAATATCGCTAGTCAGAGTTGCCATATCAACAACAACGGATGCGTCCTCAAGATTGTTGTCAGCAACCTTCAGCTCGCCGGTGACATCGTGGGTGGAACCGGACGTCGTACGCCTGCTGCCCGGCAGTACCTCGTTAAAAGTAAAACCAACGGAGGTGTTCTGTGAGTTATCGCCACCGACAATCTTCCAGGTGCCATTCGCATCAGTCGTTGCTGCAGGCAGCTCCGTGGCCTCGAAATCTCCTGTACGCACCCCTTCATGCGTGAAAACGCGATACAAAACTGGCCCCACAATAACAATTGCGAGCGCAACAACTGCAACGGCTATCAAAGTAATAATTGACTTACGGACACCAGAATTCATAGTGCTCATCCTATCCTTTTAATCCGCTATGGGATAAACCGTTCCACCTCACGCGTTTTCATAATCAATTCCTGCGTAATCTCCTGCAGGACGGCAGTCTCCATGCCGTCGTCAAGCGCGGTGCGCAAGTCTTCGGCGAGACAACGTACTTCGAAGAGCCCGTCCCCTATTCGCTTTACGACGTCATCGCCCGCCGGCCTGCTCGTGGCATCGTTGGCGGTCTTCAGCGTGAGATCCGAATTGATTCGCTCGGCAATCGGCCTGGAAGCGCCTTTTGCTACGCCAGTGCGTTTTTCATACGCGCGCTGCCGGCAGGCTTGGCTGCAGAACTTGCGACGGCGACCGCGGATGGCGACCTCCATTTCGCGGCCACACCACTGGCAATTGGCAGTAGTTGTGCTCGGCTTTTGATCTGACACAGAAGTCAATTATGGCATGAATACAGATTAAGGCGTTATAATGTGTGGTCTAGTATTTCTACCAAAGGGGGCACGTTCCACATGGCAGATCGAGTTCTTCGTGGCAGTCGCATGGGCGCCGTTTCGTATGAGACCGATCGCGATCATGACCTCGCGCCGCGAATGATGGTCCGCTACCGCACGGAATCCGGTGAGATCTTCGAGGTCCCATTCGCGGATGACGCGGAAATTCCAGGTGAATGGCTGTGCAAGAATGGCCAGATTGGTGAGCTGGTTGAAGGCGAAGGCACTGAAGCCAAGCCGGTGAAGCCTCCGAGGACTCACTGGGACATGCTCCGTGAGCGTCGCTCCATTGAGGAGCTCGACGTGCTGCTGGATGAGCGCGTTGACTTGCTGCGCAAGCGTCGTCGTAACGCCGCTCGCCTGCTGAAGGCTCAGAAGGAAGCCGAAGAGGCAGAGAAGAACGCTTAAGGTTTGAGCTGGCTTGCGCTAGTGAGCTTTAGAGCTTTGTAGCCGTCAATCAAACACTGAAATTCGGGTCCAGATAAGGTTTTGCTCCTTATTCGGACCCGTTTTTCGTTGGTTCCTGGCTGCGGCGGGCCGAGCCGAGTTACTGACTGCGTTTATGACAAAAATGGCCTGAAAAATGGCTTGAAACTGTCATAAACTTAGACAGTTTCACATTTGCAGCCCCCATTCATACAGGCAGCCCGCAGTCATACAGGCAGCCCGTCTCCACACGGGCAGGCCGCAATCTTTGGGGCTGCCCTAGCCCTACTTGCGGAATCGCTGCTTAAACTCGTGACCAGCCAGGCGACCAATCTCCGACCCCAGGTTTTTTACCTGCTGAGAGCGGTGCTTGAATCCCCACTTGGTGACCTGCAGCAGAGACTGCTTCACAAAGCTGCCATCCATCTTGGACTCGCCGTACTCGCGCTCAGTAAAGGTGATCGGAACCTCCTCCACCAAGAAGCCAGCCTGTACAGCCTCAAAAGCGAGCTCGGTCTGGAACAGGTACGCAGCCTTGCCAATGTTGTCGAGATCGAGGGTTTCGAGAACTTCCCGTCGATAAGCACGGTAGCCAGCGGTGATATCCGAGATGCCCGCGCCGAGCGCCAGCGAGATGTAGAGGTTGCCGCCGCGGGAGAGAACCTGACGGCTCATTGGCCAGTTGACGGTCTTGCCGCCCGGAATGTAGCGGGAACCGATGACGACATCGGCACCGTCCTCGAGCTTCTCCAGCAGCAGATGGAACTGCTCTGGTGCGTGGGAGCCGTCGGCATCCATCTCGCAGAGAACCTCGTAGTCGCGCTCGAGACCCCAAGCGAAGCCCGCGCGGTACGCACCCCAGAGACCGCCCTTGCCCTCGCGGTGCAGGACGTAGATGTGCTCTTCGCCGTTGTCCGACTTGTCAGCGGCAGCGATTTCATCGGCGAGCTCACCGGTGCCGTCTGGTGAAGAGTCATCGACAACCAAAATGTCGACGCGAGGCTCCGCTGCGCGCAGGCGTGCAATCACGCCCGGCAGGTTTTCCCGCTCGTTGAAAGTGGGAATGACAACCAGCGTCGACTCATTTAGGGCAGTCACTCGTGATTCTCCTTAGTGCATGTTCTGCTCAGTATCCCGGCCATCAACTTCATCTGCGCCTGCCCTGGCATCTCCGCCACGGCGACGCAGGACGGCACCAACCACACAAAGAATACCGAATGCGGTCAGTAGACCTTCAATCCACGTCCCGAAGCGGGCTGCAAAAGTCAGGTGGGCGTACTGAGGCAGAGTTTCAGTGAGTACCTTCTGCTCGAAGATTTTGCTCCGCTTTACGACGTCTCCGTGCGCATCCACAATCGCGCTCACACCGCTGGTTGCGGCGACGGCCGTGGAGCGTTGGAACTCCATGGCTCGCATGCGGCTCATGGCCAGCTGTTGGTAGGTCATGTCGGTGAAACCGAAGGTGGCGTTATTTGTGGGCGTGGCCAGCATGGTTGCGCCGTGTTTGACTGCGTTGCGGAAGGCACCATCGAAGACCACTTCGTAACAGGTGGCCACGCCTAGATTGACCTTCTTTAAACCATCGGTGCCTGGCGTTGTAACCACGGCATCGCCGTTGCCCGGAGTCATGTCTCCGGCGTGAGCGACCATGTCGGAAAAGTGACGTAGCAGTTCGCGGAATGGCATGGTCTCGCCGAAGGGCTGGAGATAGATTTTCTCGTGCTGGTCGCCGGGGCCGGTCTGCGGATCCCAGACCACCATGGTGTTTTGCACCCCATTGGTGTAGGTAAAGGTGCCGACCACGATGGGAGCGCCAATATTCATCGCGGCGTTTTCGATAATGCGTGCCGCTTCCCCATCCGTAAACGGGCTGACATCGGAGGAGTTTTCGGGCCAGATGACGATGTCCGGCTGCTCTTCCTTACCTTGGTGGACACGTCGGGCCAGCTCATTGGTGGCATCGGCGTGGTTTTGCAGGACTGCGCGGCGCTGGGCATTGAACTCTAAACCGAGGCGCGGAACATTGCCCTGGATAACCGCGACACGGGTGTTGTCAGCGGCCGTAGGCTCAGGCAGCGGTTGGGTCCACGCAGGAAGAACCCAGCCGACGAATAACGCTCCCACCAAAAGCGCAGCGGAGGTTGCATAGGAACGTAGCGTGAGCGCGACCAGTCCCGCACCAACGCAAGCAGCGAGGAAAGTGACCAATGCAGTGCTGCCGATTGCCACTGCTGGGGCCAGCGGGCCGTCGACCTGCCCCCAGGCAACGCGGAGCCAGGGGAAGCCTCCGAAAGGCCAGCGGGCTAGCAGCGCCTCCCCTGCCACGAGCGCAGCGGCCATGCCAGGGAGCTTCAGCGCGAGGGGGAAACTGGATTGGGCAATCAGCCACATCGCAAGCGCCGCCGGAATTGCGAGCAGTCCCAGCACAATTGAGAGCGCCACGTAGGGGCCAATGCCGACGAAGGAGCCGATCCACGGCAGTGAGAAAAGAGCCGTCGCTGTTGCCCAGCTGAAGCCCACCACTACGCTGGATTTCCAATCGGCTGCGCAGAAGAAGGCAAAAATGAGCAGGGCGAGGCCGATCCAGGCCGTCCACCACCAGCTCATGGGCGCATAGCTTAAGAACTGCAATCCACCAGCGAGGATTGCAATGAAGGCGAGAACGAGGCGCTGCTTTAGTGGGGTAAGCGCGCGAAAGCGCGCCTGCCAGCGATTCGGATTCTCCAGAATGTCTTTCGAAGCGTCTTTCTGAGCGACGTTCCCGTGCTCGCTGGAGCGCGCTTGGCGGTTAGTGTGCACTTGTATAAGAGAACTCTCTACGTTTGCGAGTTTTTGAGTTAGCGCTTGTCGCTGTCGTCCTGGTCATCATCCCAGGCGTTGTCCGGTGCCGGTGGGACGATTTTATCCTGTGGGAAGGCCTTGCCATCCGCACCCGGGAAACCACCAGAGAATCCAGGGAAACCCGAAAAACCGCCAGCACCAGCGCCAGTTCCTGGAGCACCCGGGTTCATGCCGTACTGAGAGACCACCATCATGCTGCGGTCACTGAAGTTGCGGAGTCCGTTGAGCAGCGCCACCGATCCGCTCTTACGAATCAGCCAGCGAGTCGGCGGTAGCACCATGAGGAAACCAACAACCGTGGAGACGACGCCCGGCAGGGCAATCAGCCAAGAGCCAACCAACAGGATTGCCGAGTCAGCCACAAAGTGTCCCGCGCCCTTTGCCGAGCGCTTGATTGCCTCCTCCGGATGCTTCTGTCCGTACTCAGTAAGAGTACGAGAAGTATCCAGCAGCAACTTCTGGTAGATGCGCTTGAACTCGATGGCGGCGAAAACCAATCCCAGAATGAATAGACCCAGAACCAGCAGGACGGTCCAGCCATAGCCAATCCATTCACCAAGTGCGATAAAGGCCGCAATCTCGGCGATGAGGTAAATAATTGTGAACCACTTGCTCATAGTTCCCCAGTGTAACCGCCACTAGATGAGCAAGTGGTTACGGCTATCGGCCGGTTAGGCGACGACTAGCGGTCGCCTACCGGTCAGCGCGCTCCTCCAAGTCGCCCTCTGTATCCAGGTAGGTCTGGCGCAGCAGATCCATGCGTTCCTGGTCGGGGTTTTCCCACATACCGCGCTCTGCGGCCTCCATCAGGCGCTCGGAAATATCGTGCAGAGCCCACGGATTCGACTGTTCAAAGAACTCGCGGTTTTCCGGGTTCGCAACGTACTCGTCGGTAAGCGTTTCGTACATCCAGTCATCCATGACCTTCGCCGTCGCGTCGTAACCGAAGAGGTAGTCGACGGTTGCGGCCATTTCGAAGGCGCCCTTGTAGCCGTGGTTACGCATTGCCTGCATCCAGCGTGGGTTGACCACGCGGGCACGGAAGACACGTCGCGTCTCCTCGTGCAGGGTGCGGGTACGCACGGCGTCCGGGCGCGTGGAATCTCCCACATACGCTTCTGGAGCGGAACCCGTCAGTGCACGGACCGTGGCGATCATGCCGCCGTGGAACTGGAAGTAGTCATCGGAGTCGGCGATATCGTGCTCGCGGGTATCGGCATTCTTCGCGGCAACCTGAATACGGCGGTAGGCCGTCTTCATGTCGTCAGCGGCCTCTTCCCCGTCGACGCCGCGGCCATAGGCGTAGCCGCCCCAGGTTGTGTAGACCTTCGCCAGGTCCGCGTCATCGCGCCAGGAACCGGAATCGATAAGTTGCAGCAGGCCAGCTCCATAGGTGCCCGGCTTGGAACCGAAGATACGGCGCGGGCGCTCCTGCTGGTCGGCCTTCGCATGGGCGCGCACGTAGTTGTCCTCATCGGATTCATCAAGCTTGACGACGAGCTGAAACGCGTCATCCAAAAGGTCGATAACATGCGGAAACGCATCACGGAAGAAGCCGGAAATACGGACGGTCACGTCAATGCGCGGTCGGCCCAGCTCCTCCAGCGGAATCGGCTCAAGGCCGACAATACGGCGAGATGCGTCATCCCACACCGGATGCACACCAATCAACGCGAGCACCTCGGCGATGTCATCGCCCGAGGTACGCATGGCGGAAGTGCCCCATACCGACAAGCCAACCGACTTCGGGTACTCGCCGTGGTCGGCGCGGTAGCGTTCAATCAGGCCATCGGCGAGGTTGACGCCGGTTTCCCAAGCCAGGCGCGACGGCACCGCCTTGGGGTCGACCGAGTAGAAGTTGCGGGCAGTTGGCAGCACGTTGACCAGGCCGCGCAGTGGTGAACCGGAGGGGCCAGCCGGAACGAATTCGCCATCGAGAGCGGAAAGAATGCGCGGGATCTCCTCGCTGGTAGCAGCCAGGCGCGGGAGAATTTCGTCGCGGGTGAACTGCAGCAGCTCGACAACCTGATCGAGGCCGTTTGGTGCCGCGATATCGGCGAATTCCTCGGAGCCGAGCACATCAGCCGCGATCTGTGTCACTGGTTGGTCGGGATTCTTCACCACGGCGGTTACCAGTGCCGTAGCCAGTGCATCGATAGAGTCCACAGCGTGGCGTTCATCGGTGCCGTCCTCGGCCAGGCCGAGAGCTTCGCGCAGGCCCGGCAGGGTCTGCTTGCCGCCCCACAGCTGGCGGGCGCGCAACATGGTGGTCACAGTGCCGATTAGAGATTCGTCTTCCGGTGCCTGGCTGAGCACGTGGAGGCCACCGCGGATGGCGACGTCCTTAATCTCGCAGAGCCAGCCGTCGACATGCATGAGCATGTCATCGAAGACCTCCTCGTCCGGGCGCTCGTCCCAGCCGAGGTCGCGGTCCATCTTCGCGGCGGTCAGCAGCGTCCAAATCTCCTGGCGGATGGCCGGCAGCTTGGCCGGATCCATGGCGGAGATGTTCTGGTGCTCGTCGAGAAGCTGTTCCAGACGGGTGATGTCACCGTAGGATTCGGCGCGGGCCATTGGCGGAATGAGGTGGTCGACAAGCGTGGCGTGAGCACGGCGCTTGGCCTGTGTGCCTTCGCCCGGGTCGTTGACCAGGAAGGGGTAGATCATTGGCAGCTCGCCGATGGCAGCATCCGGGCCGCAGGAAGCGGAAAGGCCGACGGTCTTGCCCGGCAGCCACTCCAGGTTGCCGTGCTTGCCCATGTGAACCACGGCATCGGCGCCGAAACCGCCCTCCGCCTGCGGCAGCGACAGGAAGCGGTAGCAGGCCAGGTAATGGTGCGTCGGCGGCAGATCCGGGTCGTGGTAGATACCCACCGGGTTGTCACCGAAACCGCGCGGTGGCTGCACCATGACCACGACATTGCCGAAGGTCAGGCCCGCAATGTAGATGTCCTGGGTATCCGGGTGGACGTACAGGGTGCCCGGCGCGGCACCCCACTTGTCCTGCATGTCGGAGCGAAGTTCTTCCGGCAAGGTAGCGAAGAACTTCTCGTAGGTGGCAGCGGGCAGGCGAAGCTCGGCTGCCTCCATAACCTCTTCGGTCAGCCAGTCCGGGTCCTGGCCGCCGGCCTCGATGATGGCGTGCATGAACGCATCTGGTTCATCGGCACCATCCTCGGCGGTGGCATATCCGGGGATTTTGGTGGTGTCGCCGAGGTTGTATCCGGCGTCGGCAAGCGCGTGCAGCACCTTCAACGTGGATGCTGGTGTGTCCAGACCGACAGCGTTGCCGATGCGGGCGTGCTTGGTCGGGTACGCAGAGAGCATGACGGCGACGCGCTTGTCAGCGTTGTTGATGTGGCGGAGCGCGGCGTAACGGGTGGCGATGCCGGCCAGGCGGTCGCAACGCTCGAGATCCGGGACGTAGGAAATGAGCTCGTCGGAGTCGATTTCCTTAAACGAGAACGCGACCGAGATGATGCGGCCGTCGAATTCGGGGACGGCGACCTGTGTTGCGACGTCCAGCGGCGACAGACCTTCGTCGTTGTCCTCCCATGCCGCCTTGGACGAAGTCAGGGCCAAACCCTGGATGATGGGAATGTTCAGGTCTGCGAGTGCGGCGACATCCCAGCCGTCATCGTCCTGGCCGGCCTGCGCGAGTGCCGGGCGGTTGCCGCCAGCGGCGAGCACCGTGGTGATGAGCGCGTCGCAGGAAGCTAGCTCTGCCAGCAGTTCATCGCTGGCGGTGCGCAGGGACGCGGCGAAGATAGGCTTGGCGACGTAGCCGCGAGCCTCGACCGCGTCAGCAAGCGCCTCAATGTAGTGCGTATTTCCCGCCAGGTGCTGGGCGCGGTAGTAAATAATGCCGACGGTGCCGCGGGAATCTTCCGTGGCCACCTTGGAGTCGCGCTCCAGGAAACCCCAGGCCGGCATGCGAGTGGGCTCTTCAAAGCCAAGACCGGTCAGAAGCAGTGTGTCCGACAGGAAATTGTGCAGCTGTGCGAGGTTCTTTGCGCCGCCTTCCGCCAGGTAAATGTGCGTTTGCGTGGCGACGTTTGCGGGAACTGTCGAATACTCGGTGAGTTCGGCATCGGGTGCCTGCTCACCGGAGACGAGGACGGTGGGAATACCGGAGTTCACAAAGTAGTCGATGCCGGATTCCCAGGCGCGGCGGCCACCGAGAAGTCGGATGATGACGACATCGGCGCCGTCGGCAAGCGTGGGCAAATCATCGTCGAGCAGACGCGCCGGGTTTGCCCAACGGTAGGACACCTCCGGGTTGGCCTGAGCGGCCGCGCGGGCGGACAGAAGGTCGGTATCCGAGGTCGACAGCAGCAGAATCACGGTGTAGTCATTCACTTCCTGGGGAGCAACGCGTCCCCGGTCGGCGGGAGTCTGCCTTCTAACCGATGACGAGGTCTGACTGTGACAGTGGCGCGACCGTGCGGATTTTCACCGAGCTTCTCGTCAGCGGCATGGCAGTGGATTTCTCCATCACTCTACTGCAGGGGCTATTGCTAGAGTTCCAGCGACTGCTCCGCCGGCTGATCTGGGAAGTGGGACCAGAGGAAGTCGGTGGCATTAGTCAGTTCCGCGAGCATCGGAACGATATGGTTAATGCCCGTCTTCGGTAGCACCGGTGAAGTCGTGTTTTCGACGTACTCCAGGTCGGCGAAGCCGAGATTCAGCCAGGAATCGCGCAGCTTGCGAACCTGGTTGATGGGGATGATGTCATCATGCTCACCCGAGTAGAGGTACACCGGCGCATTTGGGACGAAGTTGCCGACGCGCTGGCGTGCGAGTTCCTTCTGTACCGGCTCGTAGCGCTTAATCATCTCGCTGAGTGACTCACCGCTAGTCGTGTACTGGTCAGTGGTTTCAAACGAGTGATGGAAACCCAAGCCACCCGCGCAGTAGTTGCCCACGTTGTCCAGCAGTTCTTTGCCTTCGGGGCTGATTTCTTCCTTGAGGACTCGGCGCAGCTCCGGATCCTTATCCAGGACAGAATTGATTGCCAGTGCAATCGCGGCGGTCAGCGTAGTGCCATCAATCTGGTCGAGGACGTTTGCGAGATCGGACGGCGGGCCGCCGGCGGCAGATGCGGCGACGTTGAGCTCTGGAGCGTAGACACCTGCACGCTCAGCGGCTGCAGCGGCTGCGGAGCCACCCTGGGAGTAGCCATAAATTCCCACGGGCGCATTTTTGTCCACGCCGAGCTCGTGTGAGGCAGACACGGCATCAAACAGTGACTGTGCCGAGGCGATGTTGTCGACGTAGTCCTGGTTACCCTGGGAATTGCGGTGGTGGTCGATCATCACCACAGTCGCGCCTCGCTTCAAGTTCGCGACCATCGGGATCGTCTCGTATGGAGCAATAATGTCCAACGGACCGAACTCAATCTTTAGGCCGGTCTGCGAGGATACCGAGGGGTCGCACTTTTCCGCGCCACCCTGCGTGCCCGGCGCGATTGCGACGACCGGACGCGGACCGCTGCCCTTCCACTCCGTCTTCGGCGTCACCACAAGGGCTGTGTCCACACTGGGATTTCCGAGGGAATCCGTGGAGTTGTAGTGAATACGCTTGGCATCCACATTCCACAGCTTGTCGTTCACCATCATCTCGGCATCCTCACTGCTGACCAGCATGCCGGCATTTGCCGTGCGCGACGGGGTCAGCGGCAGAGAATTCAGCGGAGAGGCTGCGGCCACGCGAGCCTGTTCCGGGGTCAGCTGCCTGCCTGCGCCCTCGCTACCAGACTCCTCATCGTCTTTCTCGATGCCGAGTAGCCTCTCCATATTCGGGTTCGGTACATGGCCGAAACCAGGCAGTTCGCGGTTTGCGCTTGACGACGACACCTTATCCGCCAGCCCACTATCCGATAGGCCCGGGATGTTTAGTGGCTGTGCGTTTGCAGGTGTAGCCAGGCCGATGGTCATAAGACCTGCTAGCGCTACCCCGATTCCCGTTCGGATTGTGCGACGGTTTCGTCGTGAAGCAGAGCGTGTCTGTGTCGAGGCACGGCCGGTGCCGACGGTGTCGTGTGCCTCGTGCGTGAGTGCTTCAGCGTCGTGATGTGGCATGAAATCTCCTGAATAACCCCAGATTGAAAACCCAATGAAAACTTCCCTTAATTCAGAGGAAGTTAGGTTATGAAAACAATAAGGTTTTAAAAAGGTAGATCGGTGGATTTTCAGTGAAGAATTTGTATGTTTTTGCGGAGGGGTATGAAAACTCCACTTCAGGATGGTTTCGTTGGGCTGGAAAGGGGCTGGATAATGTGCCCCTGTTTTCGGGGGCTCAGCTCTGTGTGTGTTTGCGTATTCTTGAGAGTATGACTGCATCTGATCAAGGAACCCGCACTCGTCAGGACGGTTGCCCCGGCAGCCGCAAGGTTCATATCGCAGCTGATGGCGCAATTGGTCGTCTGCGCTTCCCCGGAGGCTTTCTCCCCGCGCCGGGCTTCGCCGTACTCGCCGATTTGGCCGAGAATTTCGGCGACGGTGATATTCACTTCACCTCCCGCGGCAATGTTCAGATCCGTGGCATCACCAACACCGGCGCATTCGCCGATGCCGCGGAAGAAGAGAAGCTGGTTCCCTCCACCAGCCACGACCGCGTACGCAACGTTCTTCAGTCGCCGCTGTCCGGTCGCGTCGGCGGTAAAGCTGATGTTCGTGACCTGGTTCAAGAGTTCGACAAGGCTCTCATCGCGGAGCCGTCGCTGGCAACACTGCCAGGTCGCACACTCATGGCTTTCGACGATGGCCGCGGTGACGTGCTCGGTGAGCGCCCCGACTTCGGTGTTGTCGCCCACGATGAGAACACGTTCGAACTCATCATTGGCGGCGCGACCTCGGGGCTTGTCGTCTCGCGTGACGACGTCGTGGAGGCTCTCATCACCACAGCGAAGGTGTGGAATGACAGCCGTGGTTCAGCCTGGCGCATCGCCGAAGCCAATGCGGCCGAGCGCATTGCTGATGCCGTAGTCGAGGAATTGGGCGCGCGAGTTCGTCGCCAGGAGCCGACCCCGGCTGAGAGCTTTGATGCCACCGCCGGGCTGTCCCGCCAGATCGGTTGGATTGACCAGCCGGATGGCCTGGTTAGCCTGGCCGCTGGCCTGCGCTTTGGCGTCCTCCCGGCGCGTCTGGCCCGTGCGATTTCGCATACGCAAGTTCCTGTGCACGTCACTCCGTGGTACTCGCTGATTCTGCACGATTTGGAAGAGGAAGTTGCCGAACAGGTCGTCAAGGTATTGGCGCCCAATGGCCTGATCTTCGACCGGAAGTCCACCTGGTTGCGCGTCAGCGCCTGCACCGGACGCCCCGGCTGCGAAAAGTCTCTGGCTGACACCCGCGGCGATGCTTCTCACGCGATTGCCGATGGCCGACTGCCCGAGGGGCGCGTGCACTTCTCCGGTTGTGAGCGTCGCTGCGGCAAGCCCAAGGGCGGTTATTTCGACTATCTCGCCACCGGGGACGGAGAATACGAAGTCACTGCTGTGGACTAGGCTTTAAGCCTATGAAGCGCTTTGAGTACAACACCGACGGTGCGGATATTTACCGTAACTCGTTTGCCATCATTCGCGAAGAAAGCGATCTTTCCCGCTTCGATGCCGATGAGGAAACCGTAGCTGTCCGAATGATTCACGCAGCAGGTCAGACCGACCTGGCCAAGGACATCGTCTTTTCCACGGGAGCTGTGCGCGCAGCTCGCCAGGCTCTCGAGGAAGGCGCTCCTATCTTCACCGATGTCAACATGATCGCCTCGGGTATTACCCGCAAGCGCTTACCTGCTGACAACGAGGTCATCTGCCTGCTGCGTGATGAGCGCGTCCCCGAGCTGGCTCAAGAACTCGGCACCACGCGCACTGCTGCCGCCGTGGAGCTGTGGAAGCCACGCCTAGAGGGCGCGGTTGTCGCCATCGGCAACGCTCCCACCGCCCTTTTCCACCTGCTCAACCGCATTAATGAGGGCTCCTTCCCCATGCCCGCTGCCATTTTGGCCATGCCAGTGGGCTTCGTCGGTGCCGCGGAATCAAAGCAGGCCACTATCGACTCCGGTGCCGAAAACCCAGAGCTGAAGTACATCACCGTCACCGGCCGTCGCGGTGGCTCGGCTATCACCTGTGCTGCCCTCAATGCCATTGCCACCGCAAAGGAGATCATCTAAACCATGTCCGGCTCCTACAGTGCTCAGCCTGGTCATCTCTACGGCGTCGGACTCGGTCCCGGCGACGCAGGTCTCATTACACTCCGCGGTGCCGACATCATCCGCACAGCCGATGTCATCGCCTACCATGCCGGCACTCACGGACGTTCCACGGCGCGCTCAATCGCCGCCGAACTGATTGACGCGCGTGACGACGCTGCCGTGGAAGAGCAATTGCAATACCCGGTGACCACGGGGCGCCCAGCCGACTACCGCGAGCAGCTCGCCGGTTTCTATGCAGAGGCCACTGCTCGCCTGCACAAGCACTTGGCCGAGGGACGAAGTGTTGCAGTTCTTTCGCTCGGTGACCCGATGCTCTATAGCTCGTATCAGCATCTGCATCACGCCCTCAGCGAGGACTTTCCCACTGAGATTGTCCCTGGAGTGGCCAGCATTACTGCGGCGGCAGCAGAGATTGGTCAGCCGCTCGGCGAGGCTACCGAAATCGTCAGCGTTGTTCCCGCCACCGCTGATTCCGAGCGCATCGCTGCGGTTCTTGGCGCCTCAGACTGTGTAGTCATTATGAAGCTGGGGAAAAACGTTGAGAAGGTTCGTACAGCGTTGCAGTCCGCAGGCATGCTTGAGCGCGCCTACGTTGTCGAGCGAGCAACCATGAATGAGCACACCAGCTACCCGCTGGCCGATGCAGATCCGGAGAAGGTTCCGTACTTCGCAGTAGCCGTCGTGCCTTCCGCTGTCTACGGAACTGAACGGAGTGTTTCTGGAGCATCAGAGCTAGCTGATGATACGGCGAGCGATACAGTCACCGATACGGCGACTGAGTCGGCTGCCCCAGCAGTTGGTGAAGTCGTCGTTGTCGGCCTGGGCCCGGGTGCGGAGCGCTGGACCACCCCAGAAGTCACTGAGGAACTGGCCCGAGCCACGGATCTGGTGGGCTACTCCACCTACATCAACCGGGTTCCTGAGCGCGCCGGGCAACGCCGCCACCTCTCAGACAACCGCGTAGAGGCAGAGCGAGCCACTATGGCGCTGGATATCGCCAAGCGTGGAGGTCGAGTTGCGGTGGTCAGTTCCGGTGACCCGGGGGTCTTCGCTATGGCGGCCGCAGTGCTGGAAGTCGCTGATGACGATATGTGGCGAGACATTCCAGTTCGAGTCGTGCCGGGCATGACTGCGGCTCAGGCTGTCGCAAGTCGAGTGGGCGCTCCCCTTGGCCATGACTTTGCGATGCTCAGTCTCTCCGACAGGTTGAAGCCCTGGGAGGTCGTCGTTAAGCGAGTGCGAGCCGTAGCCGGTGCGGACATGGCGTTTGCTGTCTACAACCCGGCGTCCAAGTCGCGGAGGTGGCAGATTCGCGAGCTGCGCGCGCTGGCTTTGGAATACCGCAAGCCAACCACGCCGGTGATTGTGGCACGGGCAGTCGGCTCCGAGCAGGAAAACGTCACCGTGACCACGTTGGCGGAGTTCGATCCGGATGTCGTCGATATGCGAACCATGGTGATTATTGGTTCGTCGTCGACGAAGGCGTATCGTGCCGGCAAGACCACTCGGGTCTACACCGCACGCCACTACGGTGAGGGCGGCACCAGCGGAACTGGCGAATTGCTGCGTTAGCCGCTACGCCCGGCGGATAACGGCGTTGTACGCCTCATCCACCGTTGTGGCGACGGTGGCGATATCCGCGCCGGGCAGCTGCGGGCGCTGCACGATAATGACCGGCTTCTTCAGGTCGCGGGCTGCCTCGATCTTGGCGTAGGTAGCAGCACCACCGGAGTTTTTGGTCACTACGCAGTCCACGGCGTAATCCCGCATGAGCTTGCGCTCCGCTGCGACATCGTAAGGCCCACGGCTGAGAATAATCTTCCGATTCTTCGGAAGCGGCGGCGCGGGCTGTTCCACACAGCGAATGAGGTAACGGCCGTTGGAATCACCGGCAAATGGAGCAAGCTGCTGACGGCCAATAGTGAGAAACGGGCTGTAGAAACGGTCGGCAACAACGTCCGCGGCCTCCTGCATGGAGGACACCTCAATCCAGTTGTCGCCTGGCTGCTTCTCCCACGCAGGGCGATGCAGCGCAACGAGCGGAAGACCGGTAGCGCGGGCAGCTTCAGCAGCAGATTCGCTGATCTGTTCTGCATACGGATGCGTGGCATCGATGATGACTTCCGTGGCATCGGAGATTAGCCACCGAGTCAGTCCTGCGGGACCGCCAAAACCGCCGATACGGACATTGCCGACGGGCAGCTTGGGGTTTGAAACGCGACCGGCCAGTGAAGAGGTGACAAACCAGCCCTCGCCCACTAAGCGCTTGGCCAGGGCGCGGGCTTCAGCAGTCCCACCCAGAATTAGTGCACGCATGGAATGGTCCGTCCGTGTTCATCGCGTGGGCGATCATCGCTGTAGAGGTAGCTATCCGGGAACGCCTCGGCGGTGAGCACCTTGCCGACAATGATGACAGCCGTACGAGTCACACCGGCATCCTTGACCTGCTGCGCGATATCAGACAGCGTGCCGCGGAGAATAACCTGTTCCGGGCGGGATGCGAAGGCCACGACTGCCACCGGACCGTGCTCACCATAATGCGGGGTGAGCTCCTCGACCACACGATCGATGTCGTGGGCGGCCAAGTGAATGCACAGAGTCGAGCCCGTGCGGCCGAAGTTCTCCAGGGTCTCGCCCTCCGGCATCTTGGAAGCGCGCCCGGAGATGCGAGTCAGCACCACTGACTGCCCAACAGTTGGCACCGTGAGTTCGTGGCCCAGAGCGGCCGCCGCCGCGGAAAATGCCGGCACACCCGGAACGATTTCGTAGTCAATGCCGAGCTCGCTGAGACGACGAACCTGCTCTGCCAGCGCCGACCACACCGACGGGTCACCGGACTGCAGGCGTGCGACATCCTTGCCCGCCGCATGTGCCGCCTGAATGGTCTCGATGATGGTATCCAGCGGCATACGCGCGGTATTGATAATCTCTGCGCCCTCGGGGCAGTTTTCCAGCACCTCAGGCGGGACAATCGATCCCGCGTAAAGACACACTGGGCAGGAACGAATAAGCCGGTCCGCGCGCAGCGTCAGCAAATCCGCTGCCCCCGGGCCTGCACCGATGAAATACACAGTCATTGTGAGTTACAGAGTCCTCAATATTTTCTAGACAGAGAAATTACGTCTATGGTAGCGCAGGCGCTACTGGCTTCTCCGCCACCCACTGCACCACCGGCAACGCCGGCCGCCACGCAGTGAAACTGCCGACTGCACCTGCGCGCTCCACGGAAAGCCGGGTGACATCCCCGCCATAGTCGCGACGCGCCTGCCACAGCAAAGCCTCCGACTCCAGCGTCACGGTGTTCGCGACGATGGTGCCTCCCGGGGCAAGGCGTTGCCAACAGGTTTCAATCATGCCGTCAGCAGTGAGACCTCCGCCGATGAAAATGGCATCGGGGCGAAGATTCGAGTCAGCCAAAACCCCCGGCGCTGCGCCATGGTGGACATTCACATTGCCAGACAGAGTCGCCACATTCTTAGCAATTCGCTCTGCACGAACAGCATCGCGCTCAAAAATCTCCGCACGCCCACCGTGCCGAGCCCACTCAATGCCAATCGATCCTGTGCCACCGCCGACATCCCACAGCAGCGCTCCCGGCCGCGGATCCAATGCAGCGACCGTCATTTGGCGAATCGGCGCCTTCGTCAGCTGGCCATCTGAATCAAAGTCACCGTCGCGCAGCCAGCCGCGCGCGCTTCCCGACGGCTCCACCGCCAGCACCGTGAGGTTGCCAGCTGGAACTGGTGGGTTCGCCACCGTGCCTGCGGCAACGGACTCCGGCAGCCCTGTAGCTTCCGTGCCGCCGAGATTGGTCAGCGCGGTGAGCTTGGTGTCTGGGCGGTCGGCTAAAACCGTAGCGACCTCTTTCACTGAGTCCGCGTTTCGGCACAGCACCAGGAAGGGCCGTAGTGAATCCGCTACCGGTACCACACGCGCGGCTCCAGGTAGCCCCGGCTCCCCTGTCACCAGCGAAATCACCGGAGTGCCATGCAAGGGCCAGCCGAGGTAGGCGCAGGCCAATGAGGCTGACGATGGCGCTGGAATAACCTCCACGGCGCCACGGCCGAGCTCCCGAACTAGGGACGCCCCTACACCGTGGAACATAGGATCCCCACTGGCGAGGATGACATCGACTGCGGGGTCAATATCTGCCAGGGTGGCCTGCCAGTCCTTCCAGAAGCCACCTGGCCAAGGTGAGAGGTCGGCGTCCAGGTTGACGTCGGCAAGCAAATGGAGCTGACGGGGAGAGCCAATGATGCGGCGAGCCGACGACAACGCATCGACAGCGCGCGCGGATAGACCAGCGTACCCGTCGCAGCCGATGCCGACGACGCGAAGCTTTGGGCTCATCGGGGCATCTTCCGCCAAATCCAGCGCGGAGTCAGATGTGTGGCGCGGGCGAGCAATGCCAATTTGCGCGGAACCCAGACGTGGGGCTTCCGACCGTCGAAAGCGGTGACGGCGGCCTCAGCGACCTCGGCGGGGCGCGAGGACATCGGTGCCGGCTTCATGCCTTCGGTCATGCGGCCGATGACGAAGCCAGGCCGGACAATCGTCAGCTGAATATGGCTGCCGTGCAGGCGGTCCTGCATGCCCTGGAGGAAACCGTCGAGGCCGGCCTTCGCCGAACCGTAGACGTAGTTGGCGCGGCGCACGCGGGCACCTGCGATAGAGGAAAAGGCCATGATGCGGCCCGCGACCTTATCGCGCACAGGCAGCGTGCCGGCGGCGATGTCGGACTCCATGCGCGCGACAATCTCAGTGAGAATCGACGCCTGTGCCGTGAAGTCGGTATGAATGACTGCCGCAGCAGCCTCGCCGGACTCCTCACACTTTCGCTGATCACCGAGGATGCCGAACGCGACAATCACCGTGTCGATGGGACCGTGCTGCCAGGCGTGCTCAACAAACTGACGGTGTGCGGCGATGTCATCGGCATCAAAGTGGATGCGGTGCACCGCGACGGCACCGGAGTCGATGAGCCGACCGGCAATGCCGTCGAGCGCCTCAGTGCGGCGCGCAGCGAGCGTGAAGGTGTTGTGGTTGGCCAGTCGCGCGGCAACTTCCCCGCCGATCTCGCTGGTGGCACCAAGAACGAGTACGTGTCCCATGCGCTAGAAAATACCTTTCCTCTAAGCCTTGATTAGACGGTAATTAAATCGTGCGGACCATTATTGACCGATTCTCCGCCGTCTTCGGTGACAACGATGATGTCTTCCAGGCGCATACCGAACTCACCCGGCAGGTACACGCCCGGCTCCACCGAAAACGCCATGCCAGGCTCGAGCTTGAGCTCATTGCCAGCCATAATGAACGGTTCTTCATGCGTGGACAGACCAATGCCATGACCAGTGCGGTGAATGAAGTACTCGCCGTAGCCCGCAGCGGTGAGGCTATTACGCGCAATCGCATCGATCTCTGCGGCCGTCACGCCGGGGCGCACCGCCGCCACGGCAGCTTCCTGCGCCTTGCGCAGAGCTGCCCACGCTGCAGCTTCCTTCTCCCCCGGCTTGCCGACGACATAGGTGCGCGTGCAATCGGAGTGGTAGCCAAGCGGCAAGGTGCCTCCGATATCGACGACCACCACATCACCTTCCTCGATGACGCGGTCGGAGAAATCGTGGTGCGGATTCGCGCCATTTTCAGCGGAGCCGACAATGACGAAGTCAATGGCGACGTGCCCCTCCTCCAGGATGGCAGCCGAGATCTCGTCGGCGACCTCGCGCTCAGTGCGACCTGCGCGCAGCATGCCCGGCACTCGAGCGTGAACGCGGTCAATAGCGGCGCCGGCCTCGCGCAACTGATCAATCTCAGCGGCGTCCTTGCGCATGAACAGTTCCTTCAGAAGGTCTCCGGCCAACACAGTCTTGGCTCCGGTGAGATCCTGGATAGGAATCAAGTGGTCAGCGGTCAAAGAGGCTCCCACTGCGAGGGTGCCCACGTGGCCCACCAAGTCGGCGACAATGCGGTGCGGATTCTGGCCGTCTTCCCACAACACCACATCGGCGTTGAGATCACCGATTGCACACAGCGGCAGATCCCCGCGCTCCACGGCGGGCAGTACCAGTGTGGTGGTGCCGGATGCAGTGACCACCAGCGCGGTGAGACGCTCATGCGAAGTGACCGCAGAACCAATGAGATACTGCAGGTCAGCGCCGGTTCCAAAGACTGCAGCGTCCGCATCGCGGCTGCGGAGTAGCTCCGCAGTGCGATTCAGACGCTGCTGATAGATGTCAAAGCTAAAGATACCGTTGCTCATAGTTGCCAACTGTACCCGTCGGCCTGTGCCCGTCGCCGGTTGAGTGGCCTCGGGGCGACGAGGCTTCGGCTGACCAACGTAACCGGCAACTAATTGTTCAGCGCCACTACGCCCCTGCGAATTGCCTGAATAGCCTCGGCGGACTTGTCGCGAATGTCCGTGGAGTAGCCTGTCTTCTTGATCTGCTGCAGCAGGTCAATGACCTGACGACACCAGCGGACAAAGTCACCTGGAGTCAGCTCCGCGCCGCTTTCGGCCGCTACCTGCAGGCAGTACCCCAGCGGTGCGCCCGCAGTCCACTGATGAATCGCCGTAGCAAAAGCCATATCCGGCAAGTCCGTCACCGGCAGCCGGTAGCGGCGCTCATCCTCCGACAGTTCCTCCCAGATGCGGTAGGTGTTCCCCAGCGCCTTGGCCAGTGGCTCCGTCGGCACTTCGTCACTGCCCTGGCTGGCCTTGCGGTTTTCAAAGACCAAACTCGACACCGCACCGGCGAGTTCCGCGGGGTCCAGATCATCCCAGATGCCCCGGCGCAGACACGTGGCCACCAGCAGATCCGAGCCGTTGTGAATCTGCGCCAGCCGAAGGCCTTCCTCGGTAATTGTCGGCTCCGCGCCCTCCGGCCATTCGACGTAGTCCATCTGTGTTAGCAACTGCAGCATGCGGTCGAATGTGCGCGCCAATGTATCCGAGGCGGAATCGACGCGCTTCTGCAGCTTGGCCACATGCGCCTCGGCCTGCCGCAGCGTATCGGCGTGACGAGCCATCGTCTCCACCACAGGATCGCCATGTAGCGGATGCTCGCGCAGCTCCTGGCGCAACTTCCTCACCGCCGGCGAGTTGCCACCAGTGCGACGCTTCAGCCTCTTTGGTCCTTTTAGCCCCTTGCGGCCAATCTCTGCGCGCACAATTCCGAGCGCACGTCGCGGATGCCGGTCCGCATCCCGAGGCAGCTTAATCGCGCCGACCGTCTGCGGCGCCGCTGGGAAGATATGCGGCTCCACACGCCCCACGAACCCGCCGACACTGATGACACCGGGACGTGGATTCGACTTCGAATGGTCCTCTCGGTACACCACCGCCAGCTGCACCTTCTTACCCTTCGGCAGCGGAATAACCTCGCCTCGACGGAGTCTGCGCAGCGCGGTCACTGTTTCCGTGTGGCGGTCTTCAATATTGCGGCGCTTGGCGTTCTTCTCCTCCTGGGTCAGCTTCGCGCGCAGATCCAGATATTCAAGCATCTGGGTCAGGCGCTCGTCGTCACGCGAACTGCCTTCCTCGCTTGACGACGACGCTTCAGCCTCCGCCCCTTCAGCGTGCGCATCGGCTCCCCTGCCGAGCAATTCCGCACGCAGGGCCGCGGCTTCCTGCTTGGCCTTGGACAGTTCGGCGGCGACTCCGACAATGTCGCCATCCGCCTGGAACTGGGCGAATGAGCGCTCCATGACGCGCTTCGAGCCTTCGTAGCCGAGCGTCTGCAGGAGGTTGACGCTCATGTTGTAGCTCGGCGCGAAGGTGGAAATCAGCGGATATGTGCGCGTAGATGCCAGCCCTGCGACAGCCTTCGGATCCATTGCCGGGGCCCACTGCACCACTGCATTGCCGACAGTGTCGATGCCGCGGCGGCCAGCGCGACCGGTCATCTGCGTGTACTGACCCGGCGTGAGATCCACGTGTGCTTCGCCGTTGAACTTGACCAGCTTCTCCAGCACGACCGTGCGGGCAGGCATGTTGATGCCCAGCGCAAGCGTCTCGGTGGCGAAGACAACCTTGACCAGGCCTTCGTTAAAGAGCTCTTCCACAATGTGCCGGAACGCAGGCAGCATGCCCGCATGGTGCGCCGCAAAACCACGGATGAGAATGCGGCGCCAGCGCAGGAAACCGAGAACCTGCAGATCTTCCTTCGGAATGTGTGCAACACCGTCATCGATAATCTTGGCGATGCGCTCCTGCTCATCCCGGTCAGTGAGCTCTGCGCGCGTAGCACCGACCTGCGCCAGCGCGCCTTCGCAGCCCGCGCGGGAGAAGATGAAAACGATCGCGGGCAGCATGTTCATGGAGCCGAGCATGCGGATAACATCGCCGCGCTTCGGCGGACGGAACTTGCGCTGCCCCTTATCGCCCCAACTATACGAGCGCCCACCGCCCTTGTGCTTTTTGTACTGGTAGCGCTCCCTGGCCCCAGCGTCGCCGTAGCCGAACTCGGCACGACGGCACGCCTCCAACAGGTCCTGATTGACCTTGTCCGACTTCGCCTCGAAGAGTGGATAGAGCCGGTTTCCCGCCAGCATGTGCTGATGCAGCGGAACCGGGCGCAGATCCGTGACAATAACGTCCGTGTGCCCGCGCACCGTGGAAAGCCAGCGACCGAACTCCTCGGAGTTGGACACCGTCGCCGACAAACCGATGACGGCCACGGACTGGTCGAGGTTCAAAATAACCTCTTCCCAGACAGCGCCGCGCTCGCGGTCTGCGAGGTAGTGAATCTCGTCCATCACCACATGCGTGAGTTTCTTCAGCGTCGGTGAGTTCGCGTAAATCATATTGCGCAGCACCTCGGTGGTCATCACCACGATGTCCGCGTCGCCATTAATAGAAGTGTCGCCAGTGAGCAGGCCTACGCGGTCCTCGCCGTAGTCCTCGACTAGGTCGTGGTACTTCTGGTTGCTCAACGCCTTGATAGGTGTGGTGTAAAAGCACTTGCCACCGCGCTCAAGAGCTGCATAAATAGCGAATTCGCCAACAATGGTCTTGCCCGCACCGGTGGGTGCACAGACGACAACGCCCCGCCCTGCCTCAATTGATTGGCAGGCGCGGAGCTGAAAGTCGTCAAGATCGAAATCCTGTTGGCTGACGAAATCGCCGAGAAGAGTCATGCTTCTAGAGTGTCATAAACCGCGCTAGAGAACATCATCAAAGTCGCTCGTCGGACGATTTCGCAAGTCCTGCGTCGGCATCGGAGTCTCCGGAATCATGCCCTGTGGCCGTGGTGGACGCGAATTGCGAGTAGGACGCATCTGGGATGCCCGCGTCGGCGTCGGCGCGTTCACTGGCGTGGGGCCAGAGACCGGAGAGGTCGTCGGGGCCGCTGATGCCGTCGGCATGCCGCCCGGCTGAATCGACGTCGGCGCACTTACTGAAGTCGGGGCGTCGATGCCGCCCACGTCACCGATACCGCCGGCGGAGCCAATCGGACCGGAAGCCGTAATCGGTCCGGAGCCTTGCTCGTCATCGACGTCCAACCACTCCGGTCGCTCATTTGCTTTACGACGGTCATGGAGACGACAAATCTGGATTGCGATTTCCACCAACAATGTCAGTGACGTCGCCATTGCGACCATGGATATTGGTTCCTGCCCCGGAGTCATGAAGGCCGCAAAGATAAACAGCGACATAATGATGATGCTGCGCTTGTCCTTGATGCTCTCGTAGGTAACGACACCGGCCATGTTCAACATGACCAGGAAAAGCGGAACCTCAAAGCTCACGCCAAAGCAGACGATGAGCGCCAAGAGGAAACCGAAGTATTGCGAACCGGTGAGTGCAGAAATTTGCGTCTCTTCACCAATCTGGAGCAAGAACTCCAGACCGATGGCGACAACGTAGTAGGCCAGGACGGAACCCATGACAAACAGCAGCGCGGCGGCAGTCACAACTCTGCGCGTGGTGCGGCGTTCCTTCCGAACCAAGCCGGGAGTGATGTAGGCCCAAATCTGGTAGAGCCACCATGGCGACGACATCACCAGACCGGCCAGCGCACCGACCTTCAGTCGCAGCATGAACATTTCAAACGGACTGGTCGCCAGCAGACGACACTCCGCGCCCTCACCGCCGCCGAGACGCATCTCGGGTGGAAGCTGACAGTACGGATCCTTGAGCAACTCACCCAGGGACTTAAAGTGCACAGGGCCAACATTGACCGAGGTAAACGGTATGCGGAACTGACCAATGGTAAAGGCGGTCTGATACCAGATAAAGCCCACAACAGTGCCGACGGCAATACCAGCGAGGGCGAGAACGAGGCGACGCCGGAGCTCTTGAATGTGCTCGACAATAGTCATCACGCCCTCGGGATTGCGCCTACGCTGGCGCTTCCGAGGACGTGATGTGGATGTAGCTGAAGTCACGCTTCAACCGGCCTTCTACTACTGCTGCGGCTGGCCAGGGTTGTTCTGGCCAGGCTGCGGCTGGTACGGCTGCTGCGGCTGAGCCTGCGGTGCCTGCTGCTGGTACTGCTGCTGCGGCTGGTACGGCTGCTGTGGCTGGGCCTGCGGAGCCTGCTGAATTGCAGCCTGCTCCTGGTGCTCGTCATCGTTGCGCATTTCCTTGACTTCGGACTTGAAGATACGCATGGAGCGGCCGAGCGAACGTGCGGCATCCGGCAACTTCTTTGCACCAAAGAGCAAGACAAGAACGACCAGGATAATGATGATTTCCCAGGGACCTAGGTTCGGCATCCGCTTAGAGACCTTTCAAATGAATACAAATACAAGTGGCAAGTTGCCACATCGTGCGCGATTTAAGCTTTGATTTAAGCCTTGTCGTTTCGACCATACTCTGCCAAAGCTTCGCGGGCTCGCGCAACAACGGCGTTTTTCAATTTTAAGGGCTCAGCGACCGTTACGCTCGGTGAACGGCGGAGCACAAAGGAGACTGTTGCGGCCAAGTCGGACATCGGCACGTCAGCGACAAATTCCGACTGCCCTAAGCCTTGGTCAGAGACCAGTTCGGTATCCTCTTCTTCTCCCTCATCTTCAGTAAAGAAGACCGGTTCATAGTCTGCGATCCAGGTGGCGTCGGCGTCGATAAGCACACTTGCCCATTCGGACGTTCCCGTTTCCGCACCAAAGGCGTGGGGATCACGGATATCGACAGGCTCGGGGCGGTGGAAACCGGAGGGAGTGTCGAGGACCTCGGCGGCCTCCAGGCGGTCGACGCGGAAGCTCTTCTGACGACGGTCTTCCTGCGCACGGTCGACAGCGCGGAGATACGTCGTGGATTCAACTGTATAAACGTTGACACAGTCAAGCTCACGGACTGTAATCTGCCCTGAGGCATTCCGGTAGCGCACCTTCAACACCTTGCGCTGATGCAGCGCGGAATAAATCTGCTCAGAAAAGGAAAAGGCCTTGCCATTTTCCGCAGCGGTCGAGTCAATGATGGGGACGTTTATTCCCAGAGCACTGCGTAGTTTTGTCGCGGCCGTCTGCGCGGCCTCGGAGGAAGTGGTGGCTGCGGAGTCCTCGATGGTTTCCAGGATGAGCAGCAAGGTCGCGGTTTCTTCGGCTGTGAGCGCACGTGGCTGGCTGAGCACCGTTGCCTGAGGGCGAATACGGACATCAAAGCTGTTGCGGTAATCAACTTCAAAAGCCCGCACTCCGAGGAGTCCCGGCTGGTCAATATCTGCAATCTGTTCCACGATTGCCCGAATTCGGGTAAAAGGTATGGCCAGTTCGGTAGCGGCCTCTGTCATTGAACGGTGCTGCGAAAAGTACGGTACGACCGCCAACAACTCGTCGACACTGACACCTGCGTCCAGTTCCCGGGCTGCATGCACTGTCATTAGTTGCCCTCCAAAGCGTTCTTCGCACCATTCGAACCGCCATGGCGAGCGAGTACCTGCTCCAACCGAGCAATAATCTCCGACCGTGCCTCTTCAGGTGATTCCACAATCAAATCCGGTGCGTAACTCAAACCTGTGGACACAATCTCACTCACAGGTGCCGCTGGCAGCTCGTAGCGCCCATCCCCCAACGCGGTCGCTTTCATCACCACATCAGCGCAGGTATTCGGAGCGATACGAACAACCGCCTGATAGGTCTTGCCA
Organism: Corynebacterium sp. HMSC064E08; assembly: GCF_001811805.1. Classification (NCBI taxonomy): domain Bacteria; kingdom Bacillati; phylum Actinomycetota; class Actinomycetes; order Mycobacteriales; family Corynebacteriaceae; genus Corynebacterium; species Corynebacterium sp. HMSC064E08. The sequence continues at coordinate 266,846 of NZ_KV806693.1, read as the reverse complement.
CCGCGGTGCAACATGTTTTCCGCAATCTGTTGCAAGTCACCATCGGGCATTGGCTGGGTCGCCGACGTCCCTGTATCCGACACATCGCGGATACGGCTGAGCCGGAACATACGCGCGGCCTCACGCTGCGGATCAAAGCCCAACACATAAAAGCGCCCGCGCAGGTTAATCAGACCCCACGGCTCCAGCATGCGCAGTTCATCATCCACGCCGTACTGGCGGGAGTACCACATCTCCACTGTCCGGCGCGGCGAGGTCATCGCGGTCAGCAGTGTGCTGAAATCCACTCGACTCATATCCACCGCATCGGCCACCACCACCGACTCATCCGGCTTCGCAATGGCGCTGCGCTGCGCAAACGATGCGAGCTTCCGCCACGCCGCCACAGCCGTCGAGCTCAGCTCCTCCGAACCAAACGCCGCATTCGCCGCCTGGAAAACCACCGAAGCCTCCGCTTCAGTGAACTCGGGGTCGTGCTGGGGCCACCGTAGTCTGTTCAGGCGCAGACGTTTGACCTTATCGCCCGCGCTTGACGACGAAACCTCCACCGGGACCCCGGCTGCCAGGAGTGCCGCGGTGTCCGCACGTAAATAACGAGCCCGGGAATCCTCGGAAACACGGGAGTAACCCTCGACATGTTTGGAGATCCACGACTCGCTGACCCACCCGGTGTCGTCGGCAAGCGCCAACAGCAGCTGAACCTGACGTTGGTTCTCACTGATCGCAGCGGATCCGGGGTTTTCCGATACCGGTGAGACAGACACGACTGTGGGGCTCCTTTTCCTGGGGCAGTTTCCTGGGACGGAACTAGTTTTCCGGATCCGTATCCGAGGTCTTCTTCGCGGCCGTCAGAATCTCGATCATCTCATTGACCTCATTGTTTTCCGTGGCAAAGGGGTCGCCGAGCATGGTGGAGATGGGATCGTCGCCGGAAATCTTCAGGTGTGTCCAGTCCACGACGGTTTTCAAACTGGAGCCTTCAGCTGCAACGAGGAAATCACCGCGCAGCTTCGCACGAGTAGTTGGCGGTGCGATGCGGACTGCCTCAGCGACCTGCTCATCGGTGATCCACCGCGAGGCAATGCCACGGGCTTCCAGCGCACGGAAGATGCCTCGGCCGGGACGGATGTCGTGGTAGGCCAAGTCGATTTGATGAAGCTTGGGGTCCTCCAGCGTTAGACCGCGGTCCAGGTAGCGTTTCATGAGCGAGTACTTAATGGCCCAGTCAATGTCGTGCTCAATGAGAGACCAGTCACCGGTTTCCACGGCATCCAGCGCGCGCCCCCACAGCTCGACAATGCGGTCCATTTCCTCGTTGGACGTGCCGGCACCGGCAATGCCCTTGTCCTCGTTGACCATGTTTTCTTCGCGGACCTTCAGCCACTCCGTCGCAGCGTCCAGGAACTCGCGCTGAATCTGCAGCGCGGTGGCAGTTTCGCCACTGCGCAGTGGAATCTCGGCTTTGCCCGTCATATCGCGGCTCACCGCACGGATGGACTTGATCTCGTTGGCGACCTCGAAGTCCGGCAACCTCACGCCGGCTTCAATCATCTCCAGTACCAGCTGAGTGGAGCCAATCTTGAGGGCGGTCGTGGTCTCACTCATGTTGGAGTCGCCCACGATGACGTGCAGGCGGCGGAATCGGTTGGAGTCCGCGTGTGGCTCATCGCGAGTGTTAATAATCGGCCGGGAGCGCGTCGTTGCACTGGAGACACCCTCCCACACATGATCCGCGCGCTGCGAGAAGCAATACTGAATCGGATCGTTGTGATACGGCGAAGTTGGGTACGGCAGGAAAATCTTCCCCGCGCCACAGATGAGCTGTCGCGTAACCAAGAAAGGTAACAGCAGCTTAGACAGGGACTTCAGTCCCAGTTCACGACCAACCAGGTAGTTCTCGTGACAACCGTAGGAGTTACCGACGGTATCAACGTTGTTTTTCAGCAGGTAGACCTTGCCACCGATGCCCTCGTCGGCAAGCTCTGCCTCGGCTTTCTCGGCGAGTTCATTCAAGATGACCTCGCCCGATCGGTCGTACGCGACCAGCTGCGAGACCGAATCGCACTCAGCGGTGGCGTACTCCGGGTGGCTTCCGACATCGAGGTACATACGACCAGCATTGGGGGTGAAAATGTTGGTTGCCCCGTACTTAGCGATCACCGGGCGGAACATGTATCGGGCAATCTCATCCGGCCCCAGGCGGCGCGAGCCATCCAGCGTCAGAGTGATGCCGAACTCGGTCTCAATGCCGGTGATGCGTCGGGTCAACGCCTGTGCCGGTACCGGTGTCGGCGTTGCTTCCGGTTCCTGCTGCCCTACCTGCTGGTCAGTCACTTTTTACTGTCCACCCTTCTGGACATACGAACGCACGAACTCCTCGGCGTTGTTCTCCAGCAGACCATCAATTTCATCCAGCAGGTCGTCAGCAGCTGCAACGTGCTCCTGAGCCTGACCGCCGCCAGCGACCTCGCCGAACTCTTCCTCGTCGCCTCCGCCGGAACCGCCGCCGAAAACCTGAGTGTTACCAGCCATGATATTGCTCCTTAAAAATGAACTTTTGAGTATTACTGCTCTATTACTGCACTATGTGTGCCTATTGTTCGCGGATAGCCCCGAGAGTACGCAGATGCTCAACCACCTCGGCCACTGTCTCCGCAGACTCCAACACGTCACCGCATTCTGCGGCAGTGAAACGGTCAACTTCATCCAGCGTAATGTAGGCCAGCGTAACTCCAGGCGACTCCACGTCACGAGTGCTCCGATACACCCCCGCGGTGTCCACCACCAAGCTGGTCCAACTGCCCGCGACGACATCCTTGCCAAAGCGGCGCAGAATGCCACCGCGTACATACGCACGCGTGGATTCCGGCGCGTATTCAACCGCGCGGTCGACTTCTTCCTCTGTCACGAGCGTGCGCATCGAACCACGGCGCACCAGCGCATGGTACAGCCCACGAGCCGGATCAATATCCGAGTACTGAATATCAATCAACGCCAACTTCGGGTGGTCCCAGCCCGCGCCCAGGCGGGTACGCAGGCCCTCCATGAGGTTGTATTTCGCCACCCAATCCAGCAGATGGGCTGCCTTGCGGGGGTCGTCGGAAAGCACGTCGAGCACTTCACGCCAGAGCTTGACGACGTCGCCCTGCTGGTCGTAGCTCTCCACGCGACGCAGGTACTCGTACTGCATCTCCACTGCGGACATCCACGTGACATGGTTTGCCAGCTGCAGCTTCTCGGTGCAAGTCAGGTCTCGGGAAACCTTATGGACGGCCTCGACGGGGTTGCGGAGCTGCAGGTCGTCGAAACGCACGCCGTCCTCGATGGCGTCGATGACCAAACCTGTGGTGCCCAGCTTGAGGAAGGTGGCGACCTCGCTCATGTTGGCATCCCCGATGATGACGTGCAGGCGGCGGAAGCGATCGGAGTCGGCGTGTGGTTCATCGCGGGTGTTGATGATGCCGCGGTTCAAAGTGGTCTCCAGCGAGACCTCAGTCTCGATGTAGTCCGCGCGCTGCGAAATCTGGAAACCCGACTCCTGCCCCGTCTGCCCCAGACCTACGCGACCAGCGCCCGTGAATACCTGGCGGGTGACGAAAAATGGCGTCAGACCGGCGACAATGTCATCGAACTCGGTTTCCCGGGAGAAGAGGTAGTTCTCGTGGGCGCCATACGAGGCGCCCTTGCCATCGACGTTGTTGCGGTAGAGCTTCAGCGTCGGACCTGGATTGCCATCGGCGTCAGTGGCTTCGGCGGCAAGCTGAGCTGCGCGCAGCATAATTTTGTCACCTGCGCGGTCAGCGATAACCGCTTCGCGGGCAGTTGCCGTTTCCGGTGAGGAGTACTCCGGGTGCGCGTGATCGACGTAGAAGCGAGCACCATTTTGCACCAGCAGGTTTGCAGCGCCGACGGCGTTCGGGTCCACGATCGGTGGCTGGTGGTAACGCCGCAGGTCGAAGCCACGGCTGTCGCGCAGTGGCGACTCCGGTGCGTAATCCCAGCGGATGCGCCCCGACAGGCCCTCCTCCTGCTCATGCGCGAAAGCGAGCACGGCCTGCGTGGAGGTGAGAATTGGGCTGACATCCGGGTTGTCCGGGCTGGAAATGCCGTACTCAATCTCCGTGCCGAAGAAGCGGTTCGGCTGTGCAGAACTGGCGGCGGATTTAGCCATGGCGAATCACCTCGACCGAGGCAACGCGCGCCGCTGGACGACCGGAGATGCGAGCCCACTCATCCGGGTTCGAGGTGTTTGGCAGGTCCTCGTTCTGCGCGAACTCCTCCGCCACTGCGGACAGAAGGTGATCCAAGCTAATACCAGCCTCGCCGCCAGCGATAACCGACTTGATGGCGGACTTCTTCGCACGGTCGACGATGTTGGAAATCATCGCGCCGGAGTTGAAATCGCGGTAGTACATAACTTCGCTGGTGCCATCGGCATAGCGAATCCGCACGTACTCGTTTTCTTCCGTCTTGGCGTACATCCGCTCAACAACCTGGTCAATGAGGTGTGCGACATTCTGCTCCACCCCACCGCGCGCTTCCACCTCAGCTGCGTTATACGGCAGCTCTGGAGTCAAGTACTTGCGGAAGATATCCTTCGCCGCAGCCTCATTCGGGCGCTCAATGCGGATTTTCACATCCAAGCGTCCCGGGCGCAGAATTGCCGGGTCAATCATCTCCTCGCGGTTGGTGGCACCAATCACGATGACGTTTTCCAGCCCCTCCACACCGTCAAGTTCACTGAGCAGCTGCGGGACCACTGTGTTTTCCATATCCGAGGAGATGCCCGAACCACGAGTGCGGAAAATCGAGTCCATCTCATCGAAGAAGACAATAACCGGCTTGCCATCCTCGGCAATGTCGCGAGCGCGGTCAAAAATCAGGCGAATCTGACGCTCCGTCTCACCCACGAACTTGTTCAGCAGCTCCGGGCCCTTGACATTTAAGAAGTACGACTGCGCCCGCTGCGCCTCCGCCTCGGTCTTACCCCGGGATAGCGCAATCTTGTGCGCCAACGAATTAGCCACAGCCTTGGCGATCAGCGTCTTACCATTGCCGGGAGGGCCGTAGAGCAGCACACCCTTCGGTGGACGCAGGTTGTACTGCTCAAACAGTTCTGGCTGCAGGAACGGCATCTCCACGGCGTCGTGAATCTGCTCAATCTGGCTATCCAGACCACCGATATCCGTGTAGGTGACATCCGGTACCTCTTCCAGCACCAGGTTTTCCACCTCGGATTTCGGAATGACCTCAAACGCATAGCCCGACTTGCGGTCAATCATCACCGAGTCCCCCGGCTTCGGCGACAGATCCCCCGCCAGAGACACCACGAATTCCTCACCGTGAGTATCCGAGGCCAAAATGCGCTCCCGATCCGGCAGCACCTCACGAACATTGGCGATGTCGCCGCTTTCCGGATAACCGCAGTCCTCCACGATTATCGAGCCCTCATTCAGACGCACCTGCGCGCCCGGCCGAAGCGCCCGCTCGTTAATCTCCGGCTGCACCCGCAGGCGCATCCGTCGATTTCCGGTAAACACCTCTGCGGTGCCCTTCTCCGGTCCTGGCTTAAGGAAAATACCGTACGTGCTAGGCGGCTCCAGCATGTCCTCCATGTCTTGGCGCAGTAACTCTAGCTTGTTACGGGAGTCCCGCAACAGCTCAACCAGGCGATTATTACGAATGCCGAGGTTGTAGTTCTTCTGCTCAAGATCACGGATTTTGTCAGACGGCGTTGTCATGTATCCCAGATTACCCATAGGGCCAGATGCCGTTGTTGCTTGGTCGATTTAGACCGTGTGTCGCATCACGCTTTACGACGGTTACACCTCCCAGCGCGAAGCGGCGGGTCTAGAGCTTCTTTTGATTTCGTCGCTGTGGGCGCGGAGGCACCGTGCCGTCGGCAAGCCTGCGTGCCCACACCAGGAATGCGGTATGTGCCTGCATACGGTGCGCCGGGCGGACGGAGAGATCCTGAACATTCCAGTCGCGGACCAGGGATTCCCAGGCGCGTGGTTCGGTGAAGCACTTCTGCGCGCGGATGCCCTCCATGACTTTCATTAGCTGCGGAACAGTGGCGACATAGACCATGAGCACGCCGCCAGGCTGAAGCACCTTCGAAACGGTGTCCAGGCATTCCCATGGAGCGAGCATGTCCAGAATGACTCGGTCGACCGGGCCGCCGAGCGACTCGACGGAGGCCTCGTTGAGATCGCCCAGGCGCAAGTCCCAGTTGTCGGGCTTGTGACCCATGAAGTCGACAACGTTGCGTTCCGCGTGCTCGATGTGGTCCTCGCGGACCTCGTAGGAAATAAGCTGCCCGTCAGCGCCGATGGCGCGGAGCAGGTTGAGGCTGAGCGCGCCGGAGCCAGCGCCGGCCTCCAACACGCGCGCACCTGGGAAGATGTCGCCCTCGACGATGATCTGTGCAGCATCCTTCGGGTAAATCACCGCAGCACCGCGCGGCATGGACAGGACGTAATCGACCAGCAAGTGACGCATGGCCAGGTAGACGGTGCCTTCGCTGGAGGTGACGGTGGTGCCTTCTTTGGCGCCGATGAGGTCGTCGTGGAGGATGGTGCCGCGATGGGTGAAGAACTTGCCACCCTCCTCGAGGATGACGGTGAAGTGGCGATTCTTCGAGTCAGTCAGCTGGACTCGGTCGCCGACCTGGAATGGTCCGCTCAATGCCATAGGTGTGTGGGCTCCTTTTGGGGTTTGGTTGGGTCGGGTTGGGTCTGGTTCGGTTTGGTTGGGTCGGGTTGTGTCGGGTGCAGCCAAATCCGGGCGGTACTCTAACCTGGCTAGTATGCCCGACAATGCCCAAAGTTCTAAGTCAGCTGTTCAGCCTTCCCGCCGCTCTAAGTTGGCGCTGTCGCCGTCGAGAGCTAATGACTACCGCCAGTGCCCGCTGAAGTACCGGTTCCGTGCGATTGACAAGATTCCGGAGCCGTCGACTGTCGCGCAGGTCAAGGGCACGTTGGTACATGCTGTGCTCGAACAGATGCATGCCTGGCCCCGTGAAGAACGCACTTACCCCGCAGCGGTGAAGCGTTTGAAGCCGACCTGGGAGGACATGCGTGCAAAGGACGCGGAACTGATTGAGCTAGTTCCGGAGGATGATTACTACGACTTCCTGGTCGAATGCCGCGGTCTGCTCAAGGGGTATTTCATGATGGAAAACCCCATGGGCTTCGATGCGGCCGAGATGGAAAAGTTCGTTCAGCTGGTTATCGATCCGGATGCGGATCAGACTGTGCCATTGTCAGTGCCACTTCGTGGTTTTATCGACCGCGTCGATATTGCCCCAACCGGTGAGGTCCGGATTGTCGACTACAAGACGGGCAAGAAGCCCTCTCCTCGCTTCCAGGATGAGGCACTTTTCCAGATGCGGTTTTACGCGCTGGTGTGGTGGCGGCTCACCGGTCGTATCCCGGAACAGTTGCGGTTGATGTACCTGAAGGTTGCCGATGATCTGGTGCTGAGTCCCAACGCGACAGAATTAGAGGCCTTCCAAGCGGAGATTGCCGACTTGTGGTCGGCGATCGTGCGCGACGGTGAAAACGGTGACTTTGTACCGAAGAAGTCCAAGCTCTGCGGGTGGTGTTCTTTCCAGGAGATGTGCCCTGCTTATGGCGGGGTCACACCGGAGTACCCCGGTTGGCCGGGTGCTGTCGGTGATGGCGGCACTGAGTAAAAGCTGCGGATGGGGGTGGCTTTCGCGGCGATGATAGCTTTCGCGGGGTGCCACCGTCGGCGGTAACGGTGCCAGTAAAAGTTACTGACTAGGTTTATGACAGGTGAATGGAATTCAGAGCTTCGATTTTGTCATAAACCTAGTCAGTTTCTCTATGCGGTGTTTTAGGTAGCCCACCACTACAGCAGTGCGCTGCCGAAGGCGAATCCAAACGCGACGGACAGGGCAATACATAAGGTTCCTGGGATGATGAACGAGTGGTTAAACACGTATTTGCCAATTCGGGTTGTGCCAGTGTCGTCCATCTCCACCGCGGCAAGGAGCGTCGGGTAAGTAGGCAGTACGAATAGCGCGGAAGTCGCTGCGAAGGAAGCAATCGCAGTGATGGGAGAAACTCCCACCGCGAGTGCAGCGGGCATGATGGCCTTTGCCGTGGCCGCCTGCGAGTACAGCAATGCGGCCGCGAAGAAGAGCACGATTGCCAGCATCCACGGCATTGTGGTCAGTAGGCTGCCGGACGCGGCCTTAATGTCGTCGATGTAGTGGTTGATAATTGTGGTTCCCAGCCACGCCACACCGAGAACGCAGACGCTGGCGGACATGCCCGATTTGAACACCGGTGTGTTCAAAATGGTTGCCGCGTCCAACTTGCAGGCCAGCACGATAACGGTGGCGGCGGTCAACATGATTGACATGATTGCCTCGTTTCGTGGGAGCGTGGGATCAGCGATGAGGCCGACCTGTTCAGTGCTGATGGTCGCATAGACCATCACCGCGAGAATCGAGAGTAGGAAAACCGCCACGGACCACTTGGCCGACTTGGTTGGCACGTATTCGCTCATCTGGCCACGTGGCTTGGAGACTAACCCCTTTTCCAAGCGGCTTTGATACTCCGGATCGTCGTCAAGCTCTTTGCCTAGGTGATTCGTGACAAAGGCGGTCGGAAGGATGGCGAGGAACGTCGAAGGAATGACAATCGCCAGGAGTGTGAGATAACCAACGCCGCGGGGTTCCATGAGCGAAGCCATGAGCACCACAGCCGCTGAGATGGGTGATGCCGTAATCGCCAACTGAGATGCGATGACCGCCACGGACAGCGGACGGGACGGGCGAACGCCTCCCTCCTTGGATACTTCGGCGATAACTGGGAGGGTGGAAAATGCGGTGTGGCCGGTGCCGGCGAGCAGTGTCATCAGGTAGGTGACAACCGGGGCCCAGTAGGTGATGTGTCGCGGATTCTTGCGCAGCAACCGTTCGGCAATGTGGACGAGATAGTCCATGCCCCCGGCCTTCTGCATAGCGGCAATTGCCGCGATTACCGACATAATGATGCCGATGACATCGAACGGAATGTCGTCTTTGGTGACCGGAACCCCGGTGATGCCCAGCGCCAAAACGCCCAGCCCACCGGCGAACCCGATAGCAATTGAACCAAGACGCGCGCCAAGGAGGATCGCTGCTAGAACGATAGAGATTTGGACGGCAACTAACATGTGTATCTCCGAAAAGTCACTCGTTAGACTTGTTGCCGCTTAGGACAAATCGTCGAGGCGAGACTCCCCTGCCACGTAGCGCTTCCCCCGGTATTCCGGGTGCATGAGGTTCTCGGTGCTCAGGACCTGGTTGAGCTCCTTCTCGTCCATCAGCCCGCGTTCGAGGACAATGTCTCGGACGGAGCGGCCGGTGCGAGCGGCTTCCTTGCCAACCATATCGCCCTCGTGGTGGCCAATGACCGGATTCAGGTAGGTCACGATACCGATGGAGTTTTCCACATAGCCGCGGCAGACTTCCGGGTTAGCGGTGATGCCGGTAATGCACTTGTCGCGCAGAGTATCGGTAGCGTTGCGCAGCAGTTCAATCGATTCGAAGAGGCATGCGCCGATGACAGGCTCCATCACGTTTAGCTGCAACTGACCGGCCTCGGCTGCCCAGGTCAGGGTCACGTCGTTGCCGAAGACCTTGAAGCAGGCCTGGTTCGCGACCTCCGGGATTACCGGGTTAACTTTTGCCGGCATAATCGAAGACCCAGCGGCGCGCTCCGGCAGGTTGATTTCATTCAGTCCTGCTCGTGGACCCGATGCCAGCAGGCGCAGGTCGTTGCACATCTTGGAAATCTTCATGGCCGCACGCTTCAGGGATGCATGCACGCTGACGTAGGCGCCGGTATCGCTGGTGGCTTCGATCAGGTCCTTCGCAGAGGTCACCTTAAAGCCACTGACCTCACGTAGCGCCTGGGTCACGGCCTCGCGGTAGCCTGCCGGCGCATTCACGCCGGTACCGATAGCGGTTGCTCCCAGGTTGATTTGCAGCAGGCGTGCCGACGCAGTTGCGATGGACTCCTGCTCTTCCTCAAGGTTGTGGGCAAATGCGTGGAAAGCCTGTCCCAGGGTCATTGGAACGGCATCCTGCAGCTGCGTGCGGCCCATTGTGATGATGTCGTTGAATTCATCACCCTTGGCGTGTAGGGCCTCAACCAGGGAGTCGAAGTGCTTCTGCAAGCTCAGTAGCGACATGTGGATAGCAAGACGGAAACCTGTTGGGTAGGCGTCGTTGGTTGACTGGCACTGGTTGACATCATCGTTGGGGTGAATGACGTCGTATCGGCCCTTTTCCAGACCGAGCAGTTCCAGAGCGAGGTTAGCGATGACCTCGTTGGTGTTCATGTTGAGACTCGTGCCAGCGCCACCCTGGAAGACATCGATTGGAAACTGATCCATGCAGCGTCCCTTTTCCAGGATTTCATCACATGCGGCGACAATGATGTCTGCAACATCGCTGGGCAGCGTGTGGACGCGCTGGTTGGCAATGGCCGTGGCCTTCTTTACCATCACCATGCCACGAATGAATTCGGGCACGTCGTTGATGGTCTTGGCTGAGATTTGGTAGTTGTCGATTGCGCGCAGGGTGTGGATGCCGTAGTAAGCCTCTGCCGGAACCTCCATAGAGCCAAGCAGGTCGACCTCGGTACGTGTTGCGGACATGTGGAAGCAATCCCTTCTCGTAGGCGCAGTCTTATGAACCACAATTCGTGGCGCTGCGGTTACACCGTCAAAACTACAGCGCTGGCGCAACTGCCGCTTTTCCGGCATAAGGGGACTATGTCAGTACGGCTAACGCCGTGCGCATGCTCAGTGCCAAGCCTACTACTTACGTCGACGTAGGTGGGAGTGAAAATGCATTGGTCAGTTCCCCGCTCGAGATGGGGATCCATCTCGAAAAGGGCCCCTACTTGAGACGGCACGCCCCCTCACCCCTCGAGCAGGTCACGTCTCCACTAAATACGCGCGATACGGATATTCGAAGCCAAGATCGCCTCGGCACCAATCTTCGCCAGGGCATCCATGAGCGGGTTGGCCTCGGCCTTCGGCACTAGCGCGCGAACTGCTACCCAATCCTCGTTAGCCAGCGGCGACACGGTCGGACCAGACAGGCCCGGGGTGAGCTTGGATGCCTCTTCCAGCGCGGACGCACGGATGTTGTAGTCAATCATCAAGTACGTCTTGGCATGCAGAATGCCGGTCATGCGACGCAGGAACACCTGCTGCTCCTCGGTGACCTCTACACCCTTGCGTCCGACAACAACTGCCTCAGAGCTGACCAAAACATCGCCGAATGGCTTCAGTCCCTGTTTGCGCAGGGTGCGACCGGTGGAGACAACATCGGCGATTACGTCGGCAACTCCCAAGCGGATGGAAATCTCCACTGCACCATCAAGGCGAATGACGGTGGCGTTAATGCCACGAGCCTTCAGATCCTCGCGCACCAGATTCGGGTACGAGGTGGCAATGCGCTTGCCCTCCAGAGCTTCTACGGTCCACTCCTCATCGGCCGGAGCGGCGTAGCGGAAGGTCGAGGCGCCGAAGCCCAGATTCAGAACCTCATCGACCGGAGCCAGCGAGTCAGCGGCCAGGTCGCGGCCGGTGATGCCCAAATCCAGATGGCCGTTGCCAACGTAGATGGGAATATCCTTCGGGCGGAGGAAGAAAAACTCAATGTCGTTGGCTTCGTCGTGGATGGTCAGGCTCTTGGAGTCGCCTCGACCCGGGTAGCCAGCTTCCTTCAGGATTTCGACTGCCGCCTCGGACAGCGATCCCTTGTTGGGCACGGCAATACGCAGCATGGTGTTGATTTCTCCTACAGGTACTTGTAAACATCCTCGGGGCTCAGCCCGCGACCGACCATGACCACCTGCAGCCAGTACAACAGCTGCGAAATCTCCTCTGCGAGGGCTTCGTCAGATTCGTGCTCAGCTGCAAGCCAGACCTCACCGGCCTCTTCGACAATTTTCTTGCCCTGGAAATGCACACCAGCGTCCAGCGCCTTGACTGTGCCCGATCCCTCGGGGCGCGACTGTGCTTTTTCCTTCAGCTCTGCAAACAGGTCATCAAAGTTCTTCACCCGGTCTATTGTTCCATGTCGTCTACTCGCCCGCGAAAGCAGCCCGCAATAAGCCCAAATTCGAGGTATCCAAATTGCCCGAAATGAAGCGCGCCGGGGGTACTAACGTCCCCACATCAGCCTGCGAAACGCTCACATCCGGCATTGGATTCCACACCACCGTGCATCCCGCAGCGAGTGCAGAGCGCACCCCCGTTGAGGAATCTTCGATAGCCAGGCAGTCCTCTGGCGCAAATCCGGCTAGCTCTGCGCCACGCAAGTACGGATCCGGTGCCGGTTTGCCGTTGGCCACCTCATCGCTACACACTGTTGCGGCGAAGTGCTGCTCCCCCATGACATCAATGCAGGGTTGCGCCACGTGCCGACGGGTATTGGTCACCAACACCACCGGAATGTCAGCAGCCCGGGCCTGGTCCAAAATCGCCGGCACACCCGGGCGCCACTCCACCCCATGTTCTAGAACCAATTCAGTGAAGCGACCTTCGACGAATTGGGAGCCCGAGGCAAACAGCTCGTCGTCAAGCGTGCGTCCCGCATGGTCAGCACAAATCGACAGCGTATCCCAGAGTGTGTTGCCGACGCACTGCATGCGCAACTCCGGAGTCAGGCGACGGCCTACGAATTCCGAGAGGTCGTACGTGGCAATCTCCCACAGAGGTTCCGTGTTGATGAGGCTGCCGTCCATGTCCCACAAAATTGCTTTCACACCATGCGACTATGCCAGGCAATCAAGCATTTAGCGATTATGTCAGCAAAACCGTCGGATAAAGGTTTAGAGTTTCAGGAAGGAAAGTATGTTGCGGTGCTGCATGAAATCACCGCATGAACGTGTCCCGCGTGAATGAAAGGCATCGACTCGCTATGACAACCACTGAAGATTCGCTCGCCCAGGCTATCGACCAACCCGAGGCATACTTCATTCCGCTAGGGACGGTCACCGAAGGCGAGCTCAGCTACGAGCGCTTCATGCCCACCAGCTTCACTTATGGGGCGTGGGGGCCGTTTCAGCACGGTGCGCCGCCGTCGGCGCTGCTGACGCGCATGTTGGAGCGCCGCCGTCTGGAAAGCGAGGGGATGCGTATTACTCGCATCGCCGTGGATCTGTTGTCGGCTGTACCGTACACGGAGCTCCGCGCGCGCTCATGGGTCTCGCGCCCGGGGCGGCAGATCGCCAAGGTCGAAGCCGAATTGCTTGCCGACGTCAAGGGTGCCTGGCGACCAGTTGCCACCGCGTCCGCATGGATGATGGCCACTGCGGATACGCGGGATATTGAGCGTGCATTCGACAAGCAGGTGCCCGGGCCCGAGGAATGCAGCGCCGAGTACATTCCGCTTACCGACGATTGGAGTGGCGGCTACATCGAATCAATTGAAGCCCGCGCCGGCGCGACGGAAGAGCTGGCCGAGACGCAAATTCACTGGGTTCGCGCGCAGTACCCAATCGTGCTCGGGGAGGAGCCGACTGCGGTGGAGCGAGTCATGCAGGTAGCTGATACCGCCAACGGTATCGGGGCCACGCTGAGCCCGCACCAGTGGGCGTTTATGAATACCGACTTAGTGGTTCACCTGCACCGACTCCCCCAGCTCGGCGCCTCGGAGAAGTCGGCGGAATCGGAGTTGCAGCCGGAAGACGGCGGCTGGGTGGGCATCGCCGCCCGCGGTTCCATTGGGCCGGACGGAATCGGCATGACCGCGGGCGAGCTCTACGATATGCACGGCCCCATCGGCCGCAGCATGCAGACCTTGCTGGTGCGACCGCAGGGATAACGCGAAGCTACACGTTAAAGTACTTCGCTTCCGGGTGGTAGAGCACGAACGCATCGGTGGACTGCTCTGGGTGCAGCTGGAGCTCCTCAGAGAGCTCCACGCCGATGCGCTCCGGCTGCAGCAGGTCAATCATGCCCTGACGGAAGGTCAGATCCGGACAGGAACCATAGCCGAAGGAGTAACGAGCGCCGCGGTACTTCAGGTCAAAGAAGTCCTGGGTATCGTCGGAGTCTTCCGCGCCAACACTTGTGCCGTCGGAGAACGCGAGCTCGGAGCGAATGCGCTGGTGCCAGTACTCGGCCAGCGCCTCGGTGAGCTGCACGCCGATACCGTGAACCTCCAGGTAGTCGCGGTATTCGTTCTTGGCGTAAATATCGTTGGCGAAGTCAGCGATGGGCTGTCCCATGGTCACCAGCTGGAACGGCATGACGTCGGTCTGTCCTGCGGCGATGGCATCTTCGCGCGAGCGAATGAAGTCAGCAATGCATAGGAAGCGACCACGCTGCTGGCGCGGGAAGGTCCAGGACACCACTGGCTCTGCCGCGGGGTCGGGCTGCTCCCCTTCCGCAGGTAGCGGCAGTACGTGTACGGTATCGCCCTCAGAAACTGCTGGGAAGTAGCCATAGACGACAGCCGCATGCTGGAGGATGTTCTCGGCGCGCAGGCGCTGCAGCCATGCGCGCAGGCGTGGACGACCATCGGATTCGACCAGTTCCTCGTAACTCGGCCCCTCGTCGCCGCGGGTGCCGCGCAGTCCCCACTGCCCCATGAACAGAGCGCGTTCGTCGAGGGTGGTCAGGTAGTCGTCGAGGGGCAGGCCCTTGACAATGCGGGTTCCCCAGAACGGCGGTGTCGCAACGGGGACATCAGCGGCGACATCGGAACGCTCCGGCACCTCGGGGGCTTCAGCAGCAGCCTTGGCGGCGCGCTGCGCGGCGATGCGCTTGGAGCGCTCACGGCGGGCGCGGCGAGCTTCCTTCTTCTCGCGGGCGGCAATGGCCTCTGGCGAATTCTCGTCTGGGCCGAGGCCCTTCTTAGCTGCCATCAGCTCGTCCATGATGCGCAGTCCTTCGAAGGCATCCCTGCCGTAGTAGACATCGCCGTGGTAGAGCTCGGACAGGTCGTCTTCCACGTAGCTACGCGTCAGCGCGGCGCCGCCGAGCAGTACTGGGAAGCGGGTGGCATCGCCGGCGGAGTTGATCTCCAGCAGGTTGTCCTTCATCACCACAGTGGACTTCACCAGCAGGCCGGACATGCCGATAGCGTCGACATCCAGTTCCTTGGCGGCGGACAGAATCGTAGCGATCGGCTGCTTAATGCCCAGGTTATGCACGGTGTAGCCGTTGTTGGAGAGAATAATCTCCACCAGGTTCTTGCCGATGTCGTGGACATCGCCCTTCACCGTGGCCAGCACAATCGAACCCTTGGAGCCCGTGGCATCCTCGGCATCCATAAAGCCCTCGAGGTAGCCCACCGCGGCCTTCATCGTCTCGGCAGACTGCAACACGAATGGCAGCTGCATCTGACCGGAACCGAACAGGTCACCAACGGTCTGCATGCCGCGCAGCAGGTCCTCGTTGACAATCGCCAGCGGTTCCTTTTCCTTCATGCCCTCGTCGAGGTCAGCTTCGATACCTGTGCGCTCGCCGTCGATGATGCGCTGCGCCAGGCGGTCGAACAGCGGCATGGCGGCGAGTTTTTCGGCCCGGGCGTCCTTCGCGTCAGCGGCGGAGACTCCTTCGAAGAGCTCCATGAAGACCTGCAGTGGGTCGTACTCCCCGTCGGGGTGTCCCGCTTCACGACGGCGGTCGTAGACCATATCGAGAGCGACTTCGCGCTGTTTGTCGTCGATCTTGTTCATCGGCAAGATCTTGGAGCTGTGGGCAATGGCGGAGTCCAGACCGGCCTCGATGCACTCGTTGAGGAACACCGAGTTGAGTACCTGGCGAGCCGCCGGGTTCAGACCGAAGGAAATGTTGGACAGACCGAGCGTGGTGTGCACGTTCGGGTGGCGACGCTTAAGTTCGCGGATGGCTTCGATGGTTTCGATGCCGTCGCGGCGAGTTTCCTCCTGGCCAGTGGAAATCGGGAAAGTCAGACAGTCGACAATAATGTCCTGCTCGCGCAGTCCCCACGTGCCGGTGATGTCGGCGATGAGACGCTCGGCGATCTCAATCTTCTTGTCCTTTGTACGCGCCTGACCTTCTTCGTCGATAGTCAAAGCGACCACGGCAGCACCGTGCTCAACAACCTGGCGCATAATGCGCTGGTAGCGCGAGTCCGGGCCATCGCCGTCTTCAAAGTTCACAGAGTTGACCGCGCAGCGACCACCGAGGTGCTCCAGGCCAGTCTTCAAAACCTCCGGTTCCGTGGAGTCCAGCATGACCGGCAACGTCACCGAGGTGGCGATCTGCGATGCCAGGGTTGCCATGTCATCGCGACCGTCGCGCCCCACGTAGTCCACACACAGGTCGATCATGTGTGCGCCATCGGTGACCTGACCGCGGGCGGTGTTTAGGCACTTCTCCCAGTCGCCGGCCAGCATGGCCTCGCGGAAAGCCTTGGAACCGTTGGCGTTGGTGCGCTCACCAATCATGGTGATGCCGGTTGTCTGCGTCAGCGGGGTTGCCGAGTACAGAGAAGCGACCTCATCGATTGGCTTTGCGTCCGGATCCGTCGATGGGCGTGCTGCCTGAACAGCAGGGCCCTGCTCGGCGTAGGCGCCTGCACCGGTAATAGCATCGCGAACAGCGGAAACATGCTCCGGTGTGGTACCACAGCAGCCACCGACCATCGCCAGGCCAAACTCTTCAACAAAGCCGCGCAGCGCTGTGGCCAGCTCTGGGGCGGTCAGCGGGTAGGTCGCACCGTTCTTACCCAGCACTGGCAGGCCCGCATTCGGCATTACCGATACCGGGATGGAGGCGAAATTGGACAGGTAGCGTAGGTGCTCGCTCATCTCGTCCGGACCCGTTGCACAGTTCAGGCCAATCATGTCGATACCCAGCGGCTGCAGCGCTGCCAGGGCTGCACCAATCTCCGAGCCCATCAGCATGGTGCCTGTGGTCTCGACAGTCACGTGGACGACAATCGGAATCTTCTTCTCAGCCTGTCGCATGGCGGCCTTGACGCCATTGACTGCTGCCTTGACCTGCAGCAAGTCTTGACAGGTCTCAATCAAAAACGCATCCGCGCCACCGGAAATCATGCCGAGTCCGGCCTCCGTGTAAGCGTCGCGAAGCTGAGCGTACGGAGCGTGCCCCAAAGACGGCAGCTTCGTGCCCGGGCCCAGCGAACCGAGGACAAAGCGTCGCATACCCTCGCGCCCCGGCCCCATTTCGTCAGCGACCTTGCGGGCGATTGCGGTGCCCTTGTGCGCTAGCTCCTGGATACGGTCTTCAATGTCGTAATCCGCGAGGTTCGGGAAGTTGCAGCCGAAGGTATTGGTTTCCACCAGGTCGGCGCCGGCCTCGAAATAACGCCGGTGAATCGTCTCGATGATGTCGGGACGAGTGTCATTGAGAATCTCATTACAGCCCTCGTAGCCGAGGAAGTCCGCGTCAACGTCGAGGTCAAAAGACTGCAGCTGGGTACCCATGGCGCCATCGCCAATGAGTACACGGCTGTGCAGTGCGGTGAGGAACTCGGAAGAGTGGCGATCAGTCATGAATAGACACCTTAGTCTACTTTCATAACCGCGCCGTTAATCGGGCTGGTTATTCCATCTCAAAGTAGCTTTCCGCCTTCACCGCAGGCAGGTCCAAACCGACAGCCTTCGTTGCGGAATTGATAATCGCGAGAATCTCGTCGAGCTCCTCATCAAAAATCGAGCCACCGTGCTCATGCTCAATCGCAGCCACGCGCTGTAGGCAGTTCTCTACCGCCTGCGTTGCGGCTTCTTCTCGCTTATCGACGGCCAGTTCCGCCGCCTGATCAATACCAGCGGCGGCCTCACGGAGGGCTTCCCCGACCTGGTCGGCTACCGATTCGTCAAAAAGTGGCTCCCAGAACTCGCGTTCCTCGGGCTGCAGGTAGCTGCCGGTGGCAAACATGCGCAAATCGGCAACTAGCTTATCGATGTTCTCTTGCGTTACTTCGACAGCAGACAGATCTGAGTTGCTCATGCTCAAATTTTAACGCCAAGCAGTGCGTCCAGCGCGGCGGCAACGAATTCTCCGGCACCCGCTGTGCCGGTTACTGTGCCAGTATCTGCCTTGTTGCCGGTAGCCGAGGACCACTCCGCAGCCCAGGCATCGATAGCGTCCAGAGCAGCCGGCGTATCCAGGTCATTGGCCAGGCTTGCGCGCACATCGGCAACCAGTGCCGCTGCTGCACTCACAGCCTTCTCATCGGTGGCAGTCTTAGTAGCTGCGCAAGCCGCACGCCAGGCCTCGAGACGTGCCTTGGCCGCCTCCAGCACCTCGTCCGACCAATCGCGATCAGAGCGGTAATGGCTGGCGAACACGCCAATGCGAATAGCGCTCGGGTCGACGCCGGCGGCCACCAGCTTGGAGACAAACACCAGGTTGCCCAGCGACTTGGACATCTTCACGCCATCCAGGGCAATCATGCCAGCGTGAACATAATGGCGCGCCATACGTGCACAGCCAGTAGCGGCTTCAGCGTGAGCCGCCGAGAACTCGTGGTGCGGGAACGCGAGATCCGAGCCACCGCCCTGAATGTCGAAGCTCTTACCCAGGCGGTTGGTGGCAATCGCCGAGCACTCAATGTGCCAACCCGGCCGGCCCGCACCAAAAGGAGCCTCCCAGCTTGGCTCCCCGGGGCGAGCGGCACGCCACACCAGCGCGTCCAGTGGGTCCTCCTTGCCCGGGCGATCCGGGTCGCCACCGCGCTCCGCAAAGAACTCCGCCATCTGCTCTGCCGAGTAATTGGACTCGTAACCAAAGTTCTCAGTGGCACTCTTGCGGAAGTACACATCCGGGTACTCGTCATCGGTGAGCTGGTAGGCCGAGCCATTCTCCAGCAGCTTCTCGACCATTTCCACGACCTCGCCCACGGACTCAATGGCGCCGATATAGTCGCGCGGTGGAATCACCGACAGGTCTTCCATATCTGAGCGAAACAAATCAATCTGCGAGGTGCCCAGCTCGCGCCAGTCCACCCCATCGCGCTCCGCACGTTCGAACAACGGGTCATCGACATCGGTGATGTTCTGCACGTAATGCACCGAGTGTCCATTGTCCAGCAGCTGACGGTAAATCAGATCAAAGGTGAGGTAGGTTGCTGCGTGCCCCAGGTGCGTGGCGTCATAGGGTGTGATGCCACACACGTACATGGTCGCCTCCGGTCCCGCTTCCACCTGGGAGACCTTCTGATCCGCGGTGTCGTAGAGGCGTAGGGGTACCGATGTTGAGCTTTCGTCGTCAAGCGAATGCGCCTTACCTGTATTGCTGGCGCGGTTGAACACATCGAAACGCGCATCGCCGAGACTGGGAACCTGTGGTTGGGGCCACGAATGCATTAAATACTCACTACCTCACTAAACCGCGTTGATCGTGCCGAAGCCGAGCAACACCATAACAATCAAACCGACCGGGATGCGGTACGCGGCGAACCAAGCGAAGGAGTGGTTCGACACAAACTTCAGCAGCCATGCGATAGACGCATAGCCGACGACGAAGGCAATCAGCGTACCGATGGCCAATTGCGCACCACTAGCGGCCTGTCCCGCCGCAGGGTCAAACGCGTCTGGGAGCGAAAAAATTCCAGCAGCGAAAACAGCGGGGATAGCCAGCAGGAAGGAAAAGCGCGTTGCAACCTCTCGGTCCAAGTGCAAGAACAGGCCGGCAGACACCGTACCGCCCGAGCGCGACACACCCGGAATGAGCGCCAGGCACTGCGCGAAACCCATGACGATGGCATCCCGCATGGTCAGCTCTTCATAGTTGCGCTCACGACGGCCGAACTTCTCTGCGGCGATAAAGACAAAGGAGAAAAGCACTAACACAGCGGCTGTAATCCAGAGATTGCGCAGGTTATCGCGGATGAGGTCCTTCCCCAGCACGCCGATGATGGCAATCGGCAGCGTGCCGACAATCACCATCCACCCCATGCGGTAGTTGAAACCGCGGGCTTCCTTATTGAACAGACCGGCAAACCAGCCAGTGAGGATCTGCCAGATGTCCTTAGCGAAGAACACCAACACAGCCAATTCGGTACCAAGCTGCACCACAGCGGTGAAGGATGCGCCGGCGTCCTGGCCCCACAGCAGCTCGGAGACAATCCGAAGGTGCCCCGAGGAACTCACCGGGAGAAATTCCGTCAGACCTTGCACTACGGACAGGATGATTGTCTGCGCCCAGGTCATACCGGTGCCGGCGGTATCGGCAGCGGTATCCGCTGAGGCGCTTAGTGTCGTCATGATAGTCACGGGTGTATAGGCTACTCGTTCGGTTTGTGTTGTGGCTATAGCGAGGTTTCGGTGCGGCGATTGCGAGACCTCTCCCGCGGAACTTTTCCCGCGACCGCACACGGGTGTCCTAAAGTAAAAATCGTGCAACAACGAATTCTGGGCAACAGCGGTTTACGCGTCTCCGCCTTGGGGCTGGGTACGGCCACCTGGGGTGCGGGTACCAGGCAAGACGAGGCCGGACGCATCCTGACGGACTTCCTCGACGCCGGAGGCAACCTTGTCGACGCTTCCCCACTCCACGGCGGCGACACTGTTGCCGACATGCTGGGTGCGGTCATCGCAAAGCGCGGCGTTGCCGACGAATTGGTGCTCTCGGTCGCATCTGGCATACACCCCGAGCGGCCCGTCGGCAGGCGCGTGGACTGCTCGCGTAAGACACTGCAAAAGGACCTCGACGATACGCTCGGACGCCTCGGCGTCGAACACATTGATCTGTGGTCGCCCGGCTACTGGGATGGGCTGACCCCACCGGAAGAGGTCGCCGACACCCTGGAATGGGCTGTGCGTACGGGGAAAGTACGTTACGCCGGACTGCGTGGATACAGCGGATGGCAGGCAGCGGTGACGCATGCCGCCGCGGATCGAATCGCTCCGGTGTTCGCACAGCATGAGTACTCGCTGCTCCAGCGAAGCCCTGAGGCAGAACTGCTGCCCGCCTGTGAGCATTTGGGGCTCGGCTTTATCGGTGGCGCCCCACTGGCCCAAGGCGTTTTGACCGCCAAATACCAGCACATCATTCCCGAGGACTCCCGCGCTGCTTCCGAACACGCCGATGCAGAGGTACAGGACTATCTCGACACACGCGGCGTCACGGTTGCAGGCGCGCTGACCACCGCAGCCAAGGGGCTCGGCGTCAGTGCTGCCGTCGCAGCGATTTCCTGGGCACGCGATCGGCCGGGCGTCACCTCGATCCTCGTTGGCGCTCGAGACCGCGCTCAGCTACGCGAAAACCTCACCGCCGAACAACTCACGCTGCCACCGCAGATTTGCAACGCGCTTGACGACGTCACGCTGTAATCAGTAACCGCATTCTTATAAAGACTTATAAGGCACAACGAATGCGAGAGCCTCCCACGGCTGGAGGCGTCCACAAAGTAATCAGGCCGGGGTGGTAGTTTCTATAGCGTGAGTGAAAACAGTCGTCGACGTGTCATAACCTCCCTTCTAGCGGGGCTTTCCGCTAGCGCAGTGGTCCTGGCAGGGTGCTCCTCCGATGTGGAAGGAGACATCGATGCCGGAATGGGCAACGCCACGCCAGTGCCGGCCGCTTCACCCGCTGCTCCCGATACTGCTATCGGGAGGGCCAAGAAGATTGATGAGGACGTTACCGATGCCGTGCTGGTCGGCGACCGAGTTGTCCTGAAGGCCGGGGACAAAATCTTTGCCGGTCCGCTGAATAACCCAATTGAGCGATCAATGAAGCTGGACGCGAAGTGTGGTGAGCTCGCGCCGGGCGGCCCTAACGCTCTGCTGCCGTGTGAAGATGGCATCCACGTCATTACTGACCAGGCTACGGAAACGGCCGTTGTCGGCCGTGGCACCAACTACTCCGCCGCAGTTGGCCTGGAAGGCGGTCGCATCATCGGTGCCCATGCGGATAGCAATGTCGTCGATGTGTTCGGCGCTGATGGCGAGTTGGCCAGTGACTTCAAGGCTGCCAATAACGGTTCGCAGCTCGTTGAGATTCCCAAAGCGGACAATGACGCGGACGTCAAGCTGTTAGAGGTCAACCGTCCGGAGACTTCGGTGCATGAGCTCAAGCTCGATGAGTCTCGCGCTGGCTCTGCGCTGCGTGCGGGCATCGGCGTCGGCAAGGTAGCTTCCGGTGATCATGTCATTGCTGCCGCAGACACCAAGGGCAACCAGCTTCTTATTTACACTGCCACTGACGTCATTCGCCTCCACCAGGCAGCTCCGGCCCCGGAGGCTCCGTGGGCGGTAGCGGTCGATGAATCGCGCGGAATTGTCTGGGTGACTTCGACGAAGGTGAACAAGCTGACTGGCTACGACATCAGCTCGGGTACCCCAGTCAAGGTCGCGGACATCAACACGGTTGCAGATCCACAGTCGATTGTTGCCACCGAGGATGGCCAGATTGGCGTCTTCTCGGCTACCGGTGACGGGGCCCAGATTTTTGACTCCGCGGACGTCGATAAGGCAATTGCTGATTTCAAGCAGGATGCAGAGAAGATTCGTGAGGAGATGTCGGTTCGGGAACCAGCCGATAAACTACCGACCGGTGCAGGTGACACCAAGGGAGCAGACGACTCCGAGGGAGAGACTAAGTAGATGCCTTCGAAACTTCGCGCCAAGTCCTATCAACTCGCGCTAAAGGCAATGTTCCAGGTCCCACCGGAGCAGATTCACGAGGCCATCTCGAAGACCCTGAAGGGGCTGCAGAAGTCGGAGAGTCTACAGCGGGCGGTGAGCAAGTTACTCGTTGTTGACGATGCTGTGCTGCGTCAAACCGTGTTCGGCGTGGACTTCCCGCGTCCGCTGGGGCTCGCCGCAGGCTTCGACAAGGCTGCTATTGCTCCGGATTGCTGGGGGCCAATTGGTTTTGGCTACGCGGAACTGGGAACCGTGACTGCCAAGCCGCAGCCGGGCAATGATCGCCCGCGTCTGTTCCGTCTGAAGGAAGACCGCGCCATTTTGAACCGTATGGGTTTCAACAACCCCGGCGCAGCTGCTGTAGCGGAGAACTTGCGGTCGCGTCGCAGTGACGACGTGATTGGTATCAACATTGGCAAGACCAAGGTGACTCCGCTGGAAGAGGCCGTCGATGACTATCGAGAGTCGGCCAGCCAGCTCGGCGGCTTGGCGGACTACGTTGTTGTCAATGTCTCCTCACCGAACACGCCGGGTCTGCGCGACCTTCAGGCGGTGGAGTCACTGCGCCCGATTCTGGCAGCGGTGACTGAGGAGACCGACTCGCCGGTGCTGGTCAAAATCGCTCCTGATCTCTCTGACGATGATGTCATCGCGGTTGCTGACCTGGCTGTTGACCTGGGGCTGGCAGGCATTGTGGCTACCAACACCACCATTTCTCGTGAGGGTCTGCGTACGCCCGCGGATGAGGTCGCGGAGATGGGGGCCGGTGGAGTCTCGGGTGCTCCTGTGGCAGCTCGGTCACTAGAGGTGCTGAAGCTGCTGCACGAGCGCGTCGGAGACAAACTAGTTCTCATCAGCGTCGGCGGCATTGAAACTGCTGAGCAGGCGTGGGAGCGGATTGCCAACGGCGCTTCCCTGTTGCAGGGCTACACACCGTTGATTTATGGCGGTCCAGACTGGATTCGTGACATTCACCAAGGGTTGGCTCGCCAGATTCGAGCTCAGGGATTCTACTCCATTTCGGAGGCAGTCGGCTGTGGTCTGCCGTGGCGTGGTTAATTGCTGAAAGCCGTTGAGGCTTCCTAACCCAATAAACACGTGACCCCGGGGCCAGCTGCCATGAAGGCGCTGGCCCCGGGGTTTTCTGTATGAGTAGCGTGCCCGGTCGGTTGAGTTGCCCGTGTGGGCGGCGTATCCCTACTCCCCGACGTTCTCCCACCACGGCGTGATGATGGCACGCGCAATCGAGTGGAAGTACAGATTGAAGCCAAGCACGGTCGGCGTCGCATCTTCCGGAACTTCAAGCTTCTCCACGTCGACCGCGTGCACCGCATACATGTAACGGTGTGGGGCATGCTGCGCCGGTGGGTTAGCTCCGTAGTGACCACGCATGCCCGAGTCGCCGACAAGCTGGATAGCGCCTTCTGGCAGCTTAGAGCCGTCTTCGGAGCCAGCTCCCTGTGGCAGACCCTTTTCGGTCGCTGGAATGTTGAAGACAGCCCAGTGCCAGAAGCCCGAAGCGGTCGGAGCATCCGGATCGAAGCAGGTCACGGCAATGGACTTAGTGCCCTCCGGCAGATTTGCCCAATCCAGTTGTGGGGAAACATTCGACGGAGCGCGGAATTCATCCGCAATCTTCTCGCCGTCCTTGATATCTGGCGAGGACAGCTCGAAGGTTGGCAAATCCTTCAGCGGTGCGTACGGATCTGGTCCCGGGAAAACCGGAGCATTTGCAGTGTTGTTTGTAGCGTTGTTTGCAGTGTCGTTTGCGGTGTCGTTGGAATTCGTAGTCATAACTACCAGTTTGCCTACTTTATGAGCGCGCTGCAGGGACTTCACAAGACTCCCTATCTGCAGGGCCTGATTCTCAGTGCGAATCCAAGGCGGATGCGGGGCTAACACCGCTGATGTAATTACACCCAGGTTTGGCGCGCTAATGCCCCTCTGACCTGCCAATTTGTGTTTCATTATGTAGTCGGGATACAGTATCACAGGTCAGCACGGAAGTGCTTCCTACCCGGTCCGGGTGGCGGAATGGCAGACGCGCTAGCTTGAGGTGCTAGTGCCCTATTAACGGGCGTGGGGGTTCAAGTCCCCCTCCGGACACAAGATAAATCCCGAGGAACTGCAGTAAATGCAGCTCTCGGGATTTTTGCTTTATCTGTCGTATGGGACTGCCCTATTGCAGCGCCGAGGTCAAGCGGAAAACAGAGTCCAGGTAGCGCTGACGAAGGGGCCGGTCATTCCATTCCTCCTGGGTGAGCAGGAAAGATTTGTCGCGGTACTCGTCGGCAAGCATGATCAGTTTGTCCACGATGGAACCGGCGGCGGAAAGAAGCGTGATCTCGTAGTTGAGGCCGAACGAGCGCATATCCAGATTGGAGGAGCCGAACATGGCCATGCGGTCGTCGATAACCATGAACTTGGAGTGCAGGACCGCAGGCGCCGGATAGCGGTAGATCTTCACGCCAGCGGTTAGCAGTGCCTGGTAGTAGGACTGCTGCGCGTGGCCGACCATGAACTGATCGGACTCTTCGTTGACGTAGAGCTGGACGTCGATGCCTCCATATGCGGCAGAGGTCAGCGCCATGAGCATGGATTCGTCGGGGACGAAGTACGGGCTGACGGCGATAATCCGCTCGTGTGCCTGGTAGATCATGTTATTGAAGACGCGCAGGTTCGGCTCCGTGCTGAAGCCCGGACCCGACGGCAGCACCTGGACAACGTTGTAGTTGTCGTTGACTTCGGTGTTGTGGAGTGAATAGTCCCTGGTGGCGTCTGGGGTCTTGTATAGCTCGCTGGTCCAATCAACCGCGAAAATTGCGTCGAAGGCCAGCGCAATATCGCCCTCGAGCTCAATCCACGTGTCCACCCAGCGACGGCCGATCTTATGGTTCTTTTTCTTCTGATATTCGGGCTCAATCAAATTCTGCGAGCCCATGAATACAATGTCGCCGTCAACAACTACGAGCTTGCGGTGATTACGCAGATCCAGGCGGCGCCAGGTGAGCTTCAGCAAGCTCACGGGCAGCATCGGGTGCCAGGAGATTTTAGCCTGGTCCAGGCGCTTTTTCAGCTTGTAGTAGCCGGGGTACTTCCACGAACCAATTGGATCGACCAGTACCTTGACCTCTAGTCCCCTGTCGTGCGCGCGTTCAAGAGCCTGTATGAAAGGCTCCGTGCTGGAATCCAGTGCAAAGATGTAGGACTGCACGTGGATTGATTTCTGGGCCGCATCGATGGTCTCAATCATGCGGTCAATGGAGGCGTCGAATTCGGTGAAAAGTCCCTTTTCCGCGCTGGCAATTGCCGGCATTCCCGTGAGCTGGCGCGAGAGCTTGAATACGTTGACAACGTCATCTTCTATCTCGGCATCGTCCGGTACGTCGGGCAGATGCTCGGTACGTTCCGCAATGAGCTCCTGTGCCAGTGCCTGTACCTCATGCCGACGGCCCGTAATCTGCTGCGAGCCCAGGAAGAGGAACAGAGGTAGGCCGATAAATGGAATCAGCAGAATCAGCAGCAGCCACGCCGTCGAAGCCGATGGGCTTCGGTTTTCCGGCACCCATCCAATCGCGATGAACTTAATCGTGTAGTCGAGTGCGAAAAATAGTACTTGCCACCACGTTAAGTCCTCCACCAGCCACGGGAAGGTACCCATCAACCAATCCATGCAGATGATATTACTGAAGGAGTTTTCAGTACCTTTGGTCGCGGCCCCTTAGGTGCACTCTCCCCTTTTCGTGACAGCCTATTGTGACATCTGAAATTGAATACTGGTATCAATACGTAGTAAGGTTCAACTCATTGAACATCGCAAGCGTTTGGCATGTCGACTTCGAAAGGACTACCCCTCCAAATGACTGAGAAGGCTCCTACGAGCACCGAGTTCGACGTTGCCACTAACGTACTGAAGTTGATGGCCGACAAGACGCGTCTCTCGATCCTGTCGCTCCTCCGTGACGGGGAGATGACCGTCACCGCCATCGCTAGCGCGCTCGATCGCCCCGTCCCCGCGATTTCTCAGCACCTGGCGAAGTTGCGCATGGCCAATATGGTGCAGACCCGCAAGGAGGGCACGTCTAGCTTCTACTCTCAGCCCGACGAGCACCTTACCAACCTCGTGGTCAACGCTCTCCACTTCGCCGAACACACGCTCTACAGCGATCCGCCCCATCACCGCGGTCAGTAGGCGCACACGGATACGCCCGCTTTACTCGCTTTACGACGAAAACCCCGCGCCTTTCTGAACCTAGTTGGCGAGCCCGGCGTTCGATGCCCTTCCCTGGTCAAATGCCTCCATGATGCGCTGGGCGGCGAGCGTCGGTGTGAGCAGCCCCGAGCGGAGTTGTTTTTCCACCAGGGTGCTCTCTGTCTGCACAGCCTCGTTGGTGTTGAGCCGCTGCAAGAGCGTCTCGTGAACCATGGACCACATCCACTTAATCTGCTGGTTAGCGCGGTTTTCATCAAAGAGATGATTCTCGTGCATAGCCTCGACATGGTCTTCGATGGCTTGCCAGAACTTGTCGATGCCGTCGTCCTCCAATGCCGACATAGTCAGTACCGGTGGCGTCCAGACTTGGTCTGAGGAACGAACCATCTTCATGGCCGTCATCAGATCACGCGCAGCGCGCTTTGCCGGGCGCAAGTTCTTACCATCCGCCTTGTTGATAGAAATCACGTCGGCCATCTCCAGCACACCCTTCTTGATGCCCTGGAGCTGGTCACCAGCGCCGGCGAGTGCCAGAAACGCAAACGTATCCACCATCTGGGCCACCGCGACCTCGGACTGACCGACGCCGACAGTTTCGACGATGACAATGTCGTAGCCTGCGGCCTCGAGCACCACCATGGCCTCACGCGTTGCCTTGGCGACACCACCGAGTGTGCCCGCAGAGGGCGACGGACGAATGAAGGCTTCATCCGCGGCCGAGAGTCGGGACATACGGGTCTTGTCGCCCAGAATCGAACCACCGGACTTCGTCGACGACGGGTCGATGGCCAGCACTGCAACGCGGTGGCCCTCCTCGATCAGCTTCAGTCCGAGGGTTTCAATCGTGGTTGATTTACCGACGCCGGGGACGCCGGTAAGGCCGACACGCATGGCCTTGCCGGAAAATGGCAGCAACTTCACCAGTAGTTCCTGAGCCAGCACCTTATGCGCCGGAGCAGTCGACTCCAGCAGCGTGATTGCCCGGGCCAACTTAGTGCGGTTTCCAGCCCGCACGCCCTCAAAGAGGTCGTCGACATCGATCCGTCGTCGCGCACGGCGGACGACTTCGGGGGCTACAGCGGTCTTTCCCTCAACGACCGTGCCAGCGGTAGTGACGAGGGTGCCCAGGTTTTCTTCAAGATACTCGTTCATCGCTACTTCTCAATTCCGACAACGCGCTGAGCTGAACAGTCAGCCCAGCGCGGATGCGGTAGTTATTTAGGACTCTTCGTCAACGGCAAGGTCGAGGCCCAGCTCGTTAGAGAGCTTGGTCATCATGTCGATTGCCGAATCAGCGATGACAGTGCCCGGCGGGTAAATAGCCGCGGCGCCGGCATCGTAGAGTTCCTGGAAGTCGCCCGGTGGGATAACACCACCGACAACAATCATGATGTCCTCACGACCCAGTTTTGCCAGCTCATCGCGCAGGGCAGGAACGAGCGTCAGGTGTCCGGCGGCCAGCGAAGAAACACCGACGACGTGGACATCCGAGTCGACTGCCGACTTGGCGGCCTCCTCCGGAGTTTGGAACAGCGGTCCCACGTCAACGTCCATGCCGAGGTCCGCGTAGGCGGACGCGATGACCTTCTGGCCACGGTCGTGACCATCCTGGCCCATCTTGGCCAGGAAGATACGGGGACGGCGACCTTCCTGCTCTTCGAACTTATCGGCCATGGCGATGGCCTTGGAGACGTTGGACACGGCTCCCTCCTTGCCAACTTCGTCCTTGTAGACGCCGGAGAGAGTACGGATCTCGGCCTGATGGCGGCCAAAGACCTCTTCCATGGCGTCGGAGATTTCACCGATGGAGGCCATGGCGCGAGCACAGTCGACAGCGAGCTTCAAAAGGTTCTTGTCCAGGTCCCCCGGTTCACCCGGGTTACGGCAAGCGTCGGTCAGAGCGGCCAGTGCCTTCTGAACCTCTTCCTCGTCGCGCTCGGCGCGCAGGCGAGCCAGCTTGTCAATCTGCTCCTGGCGCACGCGGGAGTTCTCAACCTTGAGAACCTCGATGGCCTCGTCCTCTTCGACCTGGTACTTATTCACGCCGATGAGAGCCTGACGACCCGAGTCAATACGGGCCTGCGTACGAGCTGCAGCCTCTTCAATACGCAGCTTCGGAATGCCCTCGATGGTGGCCTGTGCCATACCGCCGGCCTCTTCGACCTCGTCGATGTGCTGGCGTGCACGCTTGACCAGCTCATTAGTCAGCCACTCGATGTAGTAGGAACCAGCCCACGGATCAACCGGACGCGTGGTGTTGGACTCCTGCTGAAGCAGCAGCTGAGTGTTACGAGCAATACGGGCTGAGAAGTCAGTCGGCAGTGCCAGAGCCTCGTCCAGTGCGTTGGTGTGCAGCGACTGGGTGTGGCCCTGTGTTGCGGCCATAGCCTCAACAGCAGTACGCGCGACGTTGTTGTAGACATCCTGAGCGGTCAGCGACCAACCAGAGGTCTGCGAGTGAGTACGCAGGGACTGGGACTTCGGGTTCTTCGGGCCAAACTTGCCAACCAGCTCGGACCAGAGGATGCGGCCTGCACGCAGCTTGGCGATCTCGGTGAAGGTGTTCATCGAGATGCCCCAGAAGAAGGACAGACGCGGAGCGAACTTATCAACTTCCAGGCCAGCGTCAATACCGGCCCGCAGGTACTCGATGCCGTCGGCAAGCGTGTAAGCGAGCTCAAGGTCGGCCGTCGCGCCCGCTTCCTGAATGTGGTAGCCGGAAATCGAAATCGAGTTGAACTTCGGCATCTTTGCCGAGGTGTACTCGAAGATCGAGGAGATGATTCGCATCGAAGGCTTCGGCGGGTAGATGTACGTGTTACGAACCATGAACTCCTTGAGAATGTCGTTCTGGATCGTACCGCGCAGCTGCTCGGTCGAAACGCCCTGCTCTTCAGCGGTGACAATGTAGAAGGCCAGAATCGGCAGCACAGCGCCGTTCATGGTCATAGACACCGAGACGCCGCCCAGGTCAATGCCCTGGAAGAGCTCACGCATGTCGTAAATCGAGTCAATTGCCACGCCGGCCATACCGACGTCGCCGGACACACGCGGGTTGTCCGAGTCGTAGCCACGGTGGGTAGCCAGGTCGAAAGCGACCGAAAGGCCCTTCTGGCCGGCCGCGAGGTTGCGGCGGTAGAAGGCATTGGACTCAGCTGCGGTGGAGAAGCCAGCGTACTGGCGAATAGTCCACGGTTGGTTGGTGTACATGGTCGGGTACGGCCCGCGCATGAATGGGGCGATACCCGGGAAAGAATCTACCGGGTGGCCCTCGGCAGCAGCGGCGTCGCGGTCAGCGCGATCGTAGACGCGCTTGACATCGATGCCCTCTGGAATGGTCCACACTTCACCAGCTTCCGCGGCAGCTGCCTTGTTGGTGGCAGCGGCTGCGTCGTCGGTGTTGCGGGAGATGTCAGCGAAATTTGGGATGGTGGTCATTACTTCCTTCACGCTCCCAGTTCGTTCAGCAGTCGGGACAGCTCCGCGACAGCATCGATGGTCATGTTCAGGTATCCGTCGGGGCGAGCGTCCTCAGCGGCATTGGCGAAGCTCTTCTCGGAGCCGGCCACCAAGACCTCCTTAGCGCCGGCGGCGCGGGCGGCCTTGACAGCGTCCTGGCCCGAGGCCTCGTACTCGCTGTCGGCTGCGCACAGCACGACAATCGGAGAGGCCTTCACTGCCTCTTCGAAACCTGCCTCGCCCGGCACAACCTGGCCGGGGTTGGCGACGGCGATACCGCCGGAAGCCAGCAGGTTGGAGGTAAAACCAGTGCGGATGTTGTGCTTGGCCAGCGGACCCAGCGGCAGCATGGCAATCAGCGGACGGTTGCCCTTTTCAGCCAGGAAGTCATCGGAGCGGTTGCGCAGCGCCTCGAAGTCGCTGGCCCAACGGCGAATCGGGTCGCCCTCCGGGCGGGCCTCAGGAGCCAGTGGGGCCTCAGCCAGGTTCGGGAACTCGTTGATGGCGGTGACCTTGGTGCGGCGGTGTGCGATGTCGGCGCGGCGCTTTTCCCAGGTAGCGTCCAGGGCGGCGCGAATATCGGCCTCCGCGGAGGCGAAACCGCCGCCGGCCTCAGTGCCGGTAAAGATCTCCCATGCCTTGTCGGCCATTTCTTCGGTCAGGTCTTCGACGAAGTAGGAGCCACCTGCTGGGTCGGCGACGTAACCAAGGTGAGACTCTTCCAGCAGCAACAGATTGGTGTTGCGAGCGATGCGAGCCTTGAAAGTCTTGGAGACGTTCGGCATGCCGCCGACAACTGCGTAATCAAACGGCAGAACCTCAACTGAGGAGGCACCGCCGACACCTGCGGCGAAGGAGGCGACAGTCACACGCAGCATGTTGACCCACGGATCGCGCTGGCTGAACATGACCGGGGCTGTCACGGCGTGCATCGGAGCGCGGCCAGCTTCAGGGGCGCCGATAACCTCAGCAACGCGGGCCCAGAGAACGCGAGCGGCGCGGAACTTCGCAATGGTGTCGAACTGGTCGTCGGTAGCGGCAAAGCGGAAAGCGATCTGGCCGAGGGCTTCTTCAGCGCTCAAGCCCGCGTCGGTCAGCGCACGCAAGTAGGCGACACCAACGGCGAGACTGTAGCCAATCTCCTGGATGTTGTTTGCACCCAGGTTGGAGAAAACAACGCCGTCGACAAGCAGGGCACGGACGTCGCCCGGCTGCTTAGCCGCCTTGACGGCCAGCTGCGTGGCCTCGTCGAGAGAAATATCGTCAATACCGGCAAAAGCGGAGGTCAGCGGAGCCGCGGAAAGCTCGACTGCGACGGCGTCCGGATTAGTCGGGTTTGCCTGCTCGATGTAGGACGTCAGTGCTTCCGCAACCTGCGCAGTCTTCTTACCGGCATGCACGGCAATCGGAGCAAGGTCGACGTAGACGTTGTTGAGCAGAGCCGGCACATCAGCGGCTTCGAGGGAGCCGGTGAAGTCCAGGCGGATGTCCGTGGTGCCGTTTTCCAGTGCAGTCAGCAGAGTCTCGTTGACGGCCTTTGGGTCAAGTGCATCCTCACCTGGGTACTGGCGACCGAAGGTTTCCCGAACGCCCCAACCGTTGGTGTTGTCCGAAGTGACCTTTGCGCCACGGACGAATGGGAACTGGCCCGGAGCTGGGCTTTCCGCGAGCTCGTCCGCGCGGGTGTAGAGCGGGCGAACATCGACACCGTCATAGGTGGTCTGAATCAGTCGTTTCCAAATATCGAGCGGTACATCTGCAACGTCTTGCTTGTGCACCCGCGCGAATACCTTGGCCACGCCCTGATACCAGGAATTCTGCAATTCCTCGAAGTTTGGTGGCAGCGTGGAAGGTGATTCGGGGGTCGTTCGGTCAGTCACGACAGACCTTCTCCCTTACATGTTCTAAGCAACGCCTCTATCAATCCATAACCGAGGAAATTCGGCTGCGACAATTTCCGAATTCTCCGCGACGGAAAGGGATTTAAAGGCGTTGGCTTCCTCCAATAGTCAATAAGAGCCACTAGTCAGACGCTAAGACTCACCCGAGTGTCCATGCACTGAACTTTTCAGCTATTTGTGCAATACCCTTACGTTCGGTTTTGTGCTGACGGGCACGTCAAGTGCTCGAGCCAAGGCATAGTGACCTTGATTCCCATCCTAGTGAAATAATGGGCAAACGCCTTTAGCCGCTGACTAGCCCTCCTCGCAGAGCCTCCAACGCGCAGGTCACACGCTTCCCCGCAATCCCCGGTAACCTCAAATGGGTGAACGTATCCGATGTGCGAATTACCCCTACACTCAAAAAGGTTCTGCTGGTGCTAGCCGTAGGTGTGGGGGTCGTCGTCACGCTGTACGTCGATGTTCCCACGGTCGCTACCATCCGGCAGTGGTCCATCGATGCCGGTGACTGGTTCCCGCTCCTCTACTTCCTCGCATACGTTGCACTGACTCAGTTCCCAATCCCCCGCACCGTATTCACTTTGGCTTCCGGAATCCTCTTCGGGCCAGTGCTCGGTTTCCTGCTGGCAATTACTGCGACGACGGTTTCTGCCCTTCTCTCCCTATGCATTGTGCGGTTTTTGGGGCGCGATTGGTTTCGCACGCACCTGACCAACCGCCGTCTTCTCAGTCTCGACCATCGGTTGGAGCAACGCGGCTGGCTCACAGTGCTCAGCTTGCGCATGATTGCTGGCGTGCCATTTTCGTTTCTCAACTACGCCTGTGGGCTGTCGTCGATACGCATCGTGCCGTATATCATCGCCACTGCCCTAGGTTCGGCGCCGAACACACTCGCCGTCGTTCTGCTTGGCGACGCGCTGTTGGTCGGCTTCGACGTGCGCTTTGCGGTGGCCACGGGAATTCTGCTCGTGCTTGGTTTGCTGGGACTTCTTGCGGACGCCAAGTTCCCTGTCGTAACCGGTTCTTCGAAACGTTAAAACACCGCTTGGCGCTCTTGAGCTAGGCGTGAGTTTTTCGGCGAGCTGGTGTTGGTTGCCTGTGAGTTTGCGGAGCGAAGGAACGTGTCTTAGCCCAGCTGTCAAGGGGTGGGGCTAGACTAGAGCGTATGTACTCAGTCTTTGCCAGGTATCGCGGTCGATCTACTCGCAGGGCAGATCACGTTCAGGCCTCTGCGCAGGCACTTTCCGGCCTGGAAGGCGTAGGAACTGTTGAGGTTGCAGGTATCGAAGAGCTTCGCGCAGCTCCTGAAAATGCTGTGGGAGTCACCACGCTTGTGCTGGCGCTATTGGCCGCAGGTGACTGGGCGATAGGTATCGGTGTTTGTCCTCAGGACGACATTGAGCAAGCGCATCTGGCATCGAGCTCAGTCGTCGGTAAGGGAGGCAGGGCCGGCACGGTAAAAACCCGCATTCGGACTAACAATCCGCGTGGTAAGGATTACTCGGAGGATATTGGTGCAGCATTCACATTGCTGCACCACGTTATCTCTCGCAGGTCCCCCGAAGGCCGCGAGGCAACTGGTTTGGTTCGCGCTGGTTATTCACAGGTAGAGGCCGCGGAAGAATTGGGAGTTTCAAAGCAGGCCGTCAATCAGCGCCTCGCAGCAGCTGGCTGGCAGGCGGAGCTGGCCGGATGGAACCTGGCCGTCCACCTGCTTCAGCGAGCTGATGAGTTATAAAAGCTTACTGCCCATTTTCTGGGGCGTAAGGGTCACGTGACCATCCTGAAAAATCTGGACGCTCGGCGGAGTGTGTACCGCCGCCTGCATTGGTATTGCCGGTGCCAGGAGCCGAGGGCAGGTCACGTTTGCCGGAAGGAACTGACGGCGCAGCCGGTGTGGCCGGCGCAGCGGGCGCAGCCGGTGTCGCAGGTTCAACCGCTGCCGGGCCGTTCTGGCCACCCAACTGTTCAGGCTGAGCGGGCTGAGCCGAATCAGCGCGGCGATTCTTCTTCCTCTCAGGGGTATTACCAGCTGCTGCAGCTACCGGATCATCAACCGGGCGGTTAGCGACCTCGTTCGCCGCGGCAACTGCACGAGCCAACTCCGGATTAGTCGACATGTCGAACCAGTTCTCGTCGCGGCCCTGCTCAGCCTCTTCCTTGGTCTCTCGGCTCACGGCCGGAGGCTCATAGCGGAAGACACCGTCGGCATCCTTTTTGCCGAAAGCCCTAGCGAAGCTCTCGAGACTGTCGCCAAACTGCGACGGAATCATCCAAACAGTATTGCCGTCCTTATTTGCCAGCTCAGGCAGCTTCTCCAGGTACTGCCAGGCAAGAATCTCAGGTGTCAACTGTGAAGCCTTAACAGCTGCGTTGACCTTCTGGATAGCGCGAGCATTACCCTGTGCCTCAAGGTAGGTAGCGGCGCGAGTACCCTCAGCGCGCAGAATGGTTGCCTGACGCTCAGCTTCAGCAGCCAGAATTGCTGCGTGCTTGTTACCTTCGGCGGCGAGAATCTGTGCCTGCTTACGGCCCTCAGCAGTTTTAATGTCGGCTTCGCGGGTACCTTCCGCAGTCAGAATCATGGCGCGCTTCTCGCGATCGGCCTTCATCTGCTTTTCCATCGACTGCTGAATCGACGGTGGCGGCTCAATGGCCTTCAGCTCCACACGAGCGATACGAAGACCCCACTTGGCAGTGGCCTCGTCCAGCTCGCCGCGCAGACGGCGGTTGATGTAGTCACGGGAAGTCAGTGTCTCTTCCAGTGTCAGGCCACCCACGACGTCGCGAAGCGTTGCGGTGGTGATCTGTTCGACGCCGAAGATGTAGTCGTCGATACCGTAAATTGCCCGATCCGGTTCGTTGACCTGGAAGGTCACGACGGTATCGATAGCCACAGTCAGGTTGTCTTCGGTGATCACTGCCTGTGGCGGGAAGGTAACCATACGCTCACGGGTATCAACCTTCTCGCGCACTCGGTCAATGATCGGGATGATGAAGTTCAGGCCGCTGTTCAGTGTCTGCGTGTATCGTCCCAGTCGCTCTACGATTGCCGCTTCACCCTGAGGAACCAGGACAATCGCTTTGAGAACCAAGGTAACAACCACGAGAATGAAAACGACGAGGATGATAAAGCCTTCCATGAGATTCCCCCGTAGCTAGAAACTGTGTGGTCAGTTATTTAATGGTCAGTAACTAAGAGTGCTCCGAGCGCCCTTTAAGTGAGTTGACTGCTCAGAGCAGCTTGTCCACTACTGCGGTATTGCCCGAAATCTCTACAATCGTGACTCTTTCCTTCGCATCGAAGGTCTGCGCAGTCAGAAGACTGCGCGCGCTCCACAACTCGCCGTTGACCTTAATCAGACCCGCTGACGAAGAAACTGGCTCGATGACCTCAGCATGACGGCCCGCTAGCAGTTCCGGACGCGACTCCAGTTCGGCGGACTTGTCCGGTTTTGCCATCTTTTTGCGCAACACAGGGCGAACTGTCAGCACGAGTGCGGCGGACATAACGGCGAAGATAACCACTGACAGCCAAAGCGGCGCTCCAAGCTGGCTCGCACCGGACGCTGCCAGTGCACCACCTCCGAGCATTAACAGTGCTAAATCTCCGACTGCGAGTTCACCGAGAACCAGTAGGAGGCTTGCTCCGAGCCAAAGGAGAGGAATCACGCCCTCACCCTACCTACTTTGCAGAACAAATGTGGGGCGAGTGGAGCCAGTATTCCGGGGTCAGTACTGCATATGTGGCTCAGTGACGAAGTCGACCAGGCGCTCAACTGCGCCAATCAAATCTGACTCCAGATCACGGTAGGTGTGTACACCTGCGTAGACACGTCGCCAGCCCTCCTTGGGGTCGTCTCCCCAGCCCAAGCGACGGCAGATTCCTGTCTTCCAGTCCTCCCCGTAGGGAACTTCCGGCCATGCCTCGATGCCTACCGACGAGGGTTTGACCGCTTGCCAGACATCGATAAACGGGTGGCCTGTGACCATCACGTGCGGGCCGAGCTGCTGAGTCATGCGGCTTTCCTTACTGCCCTCCACCAAGTGGTCTGCCAGGACTCCGACGCGGCGCTTCGGACCCGGACCAAATTCGGCCAAGCGTTCTGGAAGGTTGTCCAAGCCCTCCAGATACTCCACGACTACGCCCTCAACACGCAGATCGTGGCCCCACACCTTCTCGACGATTGCCGCGTCATGAATACCCTCGACCCAGATACGGCTGGGGAGAGCAACCTTGGCCTTGACGTTGTGGACCTTGCGCGAGCCCGATGCCGACAGATCCTGCGAGGGCTTTTTGGGTTGTGCTTTCGGACGCACCAGAGTCACAGGTTTGCCGTCGATGAGAAAACCGCGCTCGTGCATGGGAAACAGCCGAGACTTGCCGTGGCGGCCCTCCAGCCGGACGCACCAGCCGTCGAAAGTTTTCTCCAACCCGATAATTGCACCGACGAATCCGTCATAGGACGCCTCGACGACAACACCATTTTCTGCTGTCACCTCGCGTGCCGGCTGTGGGATACGACGGCGGTGGCCACGTGCGCCAGCGAACACGTCCTGATTGCGGTACGGGTCTTGAAAGCTCATGGGTACTGAGATTAACAGCATCGGTTACGGGACCAACGACACGCTGCACTAGGATGAGCTGCACTATGCAGCGCAGTGTTCTCGACCAGGTCTGGAGTCCAACTCAGCACATCGCCCTTTGGCTGGGCGCGTGGTTGTCGGGTTTGGAAAACTACGATCATCTCCTCGACGCGCTAGACTCGCTCGGCGGACCCACGTCAGTTCCGGGGACGTTCGTGCTTGCCGACGCCACGGTTCCGAATGTCATCGATTGCGACGCTGATCTCGATCGAAGCGACATGCTCCGCCTTCTTCGAGCGGTTACTGAAGCGGGAGATTGGCACAGTGACCACCGTCCCCTCGTCCGCCTCATTCTCTCCGGGCCCGGTGATGCACCTGCACTGCCTGCGGGAACCGACGCCGCTGAAGCTGCACGCGCAGCAGGCTCGGCCATTGTGATTGCGGATGCGGAGCCGGGCTGGAACCATGTGCTCATACCAGTGACAACGCCGGTGCCAGGCCTACCGCAGTGGCATTGGTACACACTGGAAGGCCACATTCCCGAGCCGGCCTATCTCTCCCCTGGCGAGGCGGATTTACAGCTGGCAGATGCGGCGCGGGTTGCGGCTGCCACGATTGCGGCGATGCCGCGTTCACCGCTGACGTCGTCAAGCAGTGGTGCCCCGAAAGTGGATCCCCGGCTGATGGTCGGCATGCTCGATGACCACCTGGACATGGCCTTTGTGCCGGATGATGTGCCACGCCGTGCACTGGGAGTGCTCGCCAGAGCTGATCGGGTGTCGTCGATTCTGGCGGTGGCACAGGGCAGCGAGTCGGGGCACGGCAGCGCCGCGTTTGATGCGCAGCTCATCCCGCTGTGGCGGAAGATTCGGCAGGCGCGGATGAGCGCGGTGGAATACGCGATTCAGGAGTGGACTCGCTAGGGATTTGCCTTGCCCCGCGGCCCCATTGCCGCCAAAGGAATCAGTGTGGGCGGCGCTTTGCCGGGGTACAACAGGATGCGGCGCAGGGGGCGCCGTTGCAGGCCGAGCCGAGTAGCGGTTCACTTCCCAGACGGCGGGGCTTGACATCTGCGATGCGCTCTTCGATGAGCTCCACGAGCATGTCGGTGAAAGTAGCCGTCGGACCAGGCGTTGCGACCCGCTCGATGACGATGTCGTGATGAGCCATTTCATCCTGAAGCTCAGCATCCAAATCCCAGGCGACCTCAACATGATCCGAGATGAAGCCAATCGGGCACACTATTGCGGATCGGAGGCCGTTGGCGACCTTCGCTTCAACGTGGTCGACGATGTCAGGCTCCAACCACGGCACGTGCTCCGGGCCAGAGCGGGACTGCCAGACGACGTCAAAGTCGGTGATACCCACTGCGTCGGCGACGAGCCGTGCTGCTTCGTTGACCTGGCGGGAGTAAAGATTTCCGCCGAGCTCTACCGGCCCGGATGCCTTGTCCGCAGAGACCGGAATAGAGTGAGCGGTGAAAATAAGCCGGGTGTCCTCACGGCGGTCATCCGGTAGCTTGGCAAACGCCTCACGCACTGCGTCTGCATAGGCTTTTATAAAGAGCGGATGATCGTAGAAGCTCCGGATTTTCTCCATGTCAAAAGCACGGTCGCCCAGAGATTCGCGCATCCGAGCAATGTCTTCGTGATACTGGCGGCAGCCGGAGTAGCCGCCCCAGGCGCTAGTGGCGAAAACGAGCGCTCGCTTAACACCGTCATCAGCCATCTTTGCCGCGGTGTCTTCAGCCATCGGATGCCAATTGCGATTGCCGAAATAAACAGGCAAGTCATAGCCACGGCGAGTGAGCTCAGCCTTAAGGTTGGAGACAATTTCGCGGTTTAAATCGTTGAGCGGGGACTTACCGCCAAAGTGCGCGTAGTGAGCACCGACTTCGTCCAACCTCTCCGGCGGAATTCCGCGGCCGCGGGTGACATTCTCCAGGAAGGGACGCACATCGGCCATCTTTTCGGGACCGCCGAAAGACAACAGCAAAATAGCGTCAAAATTATCAGAAGACATAGCTAATCATGTTAGTAGCGCAGTCTGAGGACTCCATAAGACGACTGCTCAATGCCCCCGGCGTCTCCTGCCAATCGGGTTCCATACAAATCGCTTTACGACGGCACCCTAACCCAGCCCTACTGCGGAATTCGACGATTGGTCACAAGCAGTGAGCCCACGGTCACTAGCAGCACCGTGAAGGCTGCAATCAGATAGGGCCTCGGATTCTCGGCCCGCTTGAGTTCGTAACCGATGTCATCTTCCAGTGAGCCATAGGCATCGCGGAGCTGCTCGAGGGAACCAGCGCTGAAGAACTCACCTTTTGTTCGACGGGCGATCTCTCGCAGCGAATCGTCGTCGTTAGGCACTGGAATCAATTCGCCCTGAACCGTGATTGCGCCTTGCGCGGTACCGAACGAAATCGTGTTGACAGGCACCCCGGTCTTGGCGGCTTCGGCGGCCGCGGTATACGCGCCGCGGGGATCGTCGAGCTCTTGTGGGACGGTCTGTTTGCCGTCGGAAAGCAGCACAATTGTCGCTGGCGGGGCGCCTTCTCCCCCGCCCTGAACCGAGTCGCTGAACTGATTGATGGCATCCAGCGCGGCAGCGATGGCATCACCGGTAGCAGTCGCCTGATCTAACTCAGCAGCCTGGAGCGCTCGATTCACGGTGTCATGGTTGGTAGTCGGGCTGACAGCAGTGCGAGCGCGACCAGAGAACGTCACCAGGCCGATATTGAGGTCGTCGGGAAGGTTCTCCACGAACTCTTGGCCGGCTTCTTTAGCGGCAGTGATGCGGTCGGGCGCAACATCTGTGGCCGACATGGACAGCGAAACGTCGACCACCAGCATGACCGTCGCTCGGTTGCGGGCGACTTTGGTCTCCGAAATCGGACCAGCTAATGAAATGATGACCAGAACAAGTGACAACAGCGCACTGATAGCTACGACATGGCGCAGGCGTGCCGACGACTTATTCCCCAGTGACCCAACGATGGTGAAGTTGCCAAAGGCAATGGCACGTTGCTTTCGCTGCTTAGTACTGATCCAATAGGCCACGGCTGCCACGAGAGGCAGAGCGAGCGCGAGCAGCCACCCTGGGTGCGCAAAAGTTGAGTTTAGGAACGTCATCGCGGTATCAGTTTCCTCACATCCAGTCGCCTAAACAGTCGCGTATAAACCAGTGGCTATAGCCGGTTAGTCGGTGGCCCAAAAGAGATAGCACTAACAAGCGGCTACTCAGACGCTAATGTTGGCCAATTTGTCGAGCAAAATCCAGTACCCAATCGGAATCCGTACGCAAGGTAATAACGCGAGCACGGCATTTGCGCAGTTCATTGATTACACGCTCGTGGTGGGCACGAGCCTGAGCTGCATACTCGGCGCGGGTCTTGTCGTTGATGTTGAGTTCAATGGTCTCGCCGGTAGCTGAATCCGCCATGACCACCGGGCCTTCGCCGGGTAAGGCTTCATCGGCTGGATCTACCAGGCGAATCGCCATAATCTCTGTCGAGGCCGAGGCAACGCGCAGCGGGCGCGCCCAATCGAGTGATCCAAGGAAATCCGAGATGACAACCAACAGCCCAGCGCGCGGAGCCTGAGTCATTACTGTGTCAATATCCGCTGCGAGGTTATGCTCAGCAGTCGCGTCAGCCAACTGCTTGAGCAGCATCAAGCTGTGGGCACGGCCCAGGCCCGCGGGCACTGGAGTGCCACCGGCGATTAATCCAGTTCGGGACCCCGGGGCGTCGTTAAGCATCGTTACTGCGCCGGCAGCGGCGGTGAGCAGATGTCGTTTGGTGGTATCGGCCAAGCCGGTGGACAGACGTGCGGCGGGTTCGGCTACAATCCAGCACTCCAGCTCGCGCTCGGCCTCGGAGGTGCGAACGTGCGGCACTCCAGTGCGGGCTGTCACTGCCCAGTTCATCTGGCGAACATCATCGCCGATAACATATTCGCGGGAGCCAACCGGCTCAGAGCCATCTCCAGTAGCGGTGGAGAGAAAGCTGCCGCGCAAAAGTCCGTTGAGCTTACGCGTAACAGTTAGCTCTAAGTACGCCAGGACGCGTGCAAGATCGTCTTCACGAGCTGACATTAGGAGGCAGTGCCCTCATCGGAGCCAGTGCTCGCGCCTTGGGGAAGGCGCACGTGAGACAACACGATGTCAATAATCCGTTCGGGAGTAACGCCATCGGCCAGGCCCTCATAGGAAAGGACCAAGCGATGACGCAGCACGTCGGGAAGCACGGAGACCACATCGTCCGGCACGACATAGTCGCGACCGGAAAACAGCGCGTGGGCGCGGGCAGCCGCGACAGCACCAAGAGTTGCACGCGGTGATGCGCCATAGGAAAGCCAGCGGTCGACATCCTTCAACTCCGCCCGCATCGGATTGCGGGTGAGTTCGATGACGGCCACGATGTAGTCAATCAGTGTGTGGTGGACAAAGACTTCGCGGGTAGCGCGCTGCAGTTCCCGAACACTCTCTGGGGTGAGAATCTGCTGCGCGACTGGAGGGGTGGCTCCCATGCGGTAGACAATCTCCCGCTCTTCCGCCGGAGTGGGGTAACCCACGAGGACCTTAAATAGGAAACGGTCCCGCTGGGCCTCCGGCAGTGGGTAGACACCCTGGTTTTCGATTGGGTTTTGCGTGGCCAGAACCAAAAACGGCTCCGGTACTGGCGTGGACTCCCCTGCGATGGACACCTGGTGCTCTGCCATGACTTCCAGCAGTGCCGACTGCACCTTCGCCGGTGCGCGGTTGATTTCATCAGCGAGCACGATATTTGACATGACCGGGCCGGGCTCGACAATGAACTCCGAGGTGTCCTGGCGGAAAATCCGGGTGCCGACAATATCTGATGGCACCAAATCCGGAGTGAACTGGATGCGGGAGTAGGACCCACCCATCACTGTGGCAAAAGTAGACACTGCCAGAGTTTTCGCAACACCCGGAACACCTTCGAGCAGGACATGACCTCCTGCGAGCATCGCGATGAAGAGCTGCTTAATCAGGTGCTCCTGGCCAACCACAACCTTCCCCAGCTCCGCGTATGCGCGCTCGAGGTCCGTGTGGTCAGTGGGCGTTGGGTAGGTCACAGAGAAACCCTTCTTTAGGTCGGTCGCCCGACCTGTAGAACACGTCGTTAGAAACTAGACGAGGCGGACAACGTTCGGTGTCATTCCGTTATAACGGACTGGCGAGATCTTAACCACAGAACCGGACTGCGGTGCCTCAATCATCTTGCCATCGCCCAGGTAGATAGCGACGTGGCCATGACCATTCGGGCCCCAGAACAGCAGGTCACCACGCTTCATCTGAGATGCCGGGTAGTGCTTTCCGCGCTGGTACTGGTAGCCGGTGTAGTGAGGCAGGTCAATGCCGACAGCGGCGTAGGCGTACAGAGTCAGGCCCGAGCAGTCGAAACCAATCTTGTTGTAGTCGCCGTGGGAGTCAGCTACTCCGCCGTCACGGATGCCCTTGGTCGGGCCGTTGGCGTTGCCACCGCCCCATGCGTATGGGACACCGAGCTGCCCCATCGCGCGTGCGATGACAGTCTCGACCTTCTGGCTGGAAGAACCCGAGGTGCTCTGACCGGTCTCCGGATTCGTCGGCGCCACAGTCTGTGCCGGGGTGCCGCTTGACGACGAGCTGCCGGTGCTAGACGAATCCGAGGTATCGGTGGACTCAGAGGAATCCGAAGATTCGGTCGTCTCAGAGGAACTGGTGGAGCCGGTGGAGCTGTCAGAGCCAGTGGAGCCGGTCGAGCTGCTCGAACCAGCCGAGTCGGTAGAGCTGTTAGAACCAGTGGAGCCAGTGGAGCCAGTGGTGCTAGAGCTTTCATCTGTGGACTCAGAAGAGGAATCCTCATCAGTCTGGTTCGACTGCGCCTCTGCGCGAGTCTTAGCTGCGGCTTCCTCAGCGGCCTTCTTGGCAGCGGCGTCTTCCGCTTCCTTGCGGGCCTGCTCGTTCTCATAATTCTGGCGCTGGGAGTTCAGCTCGTTGACCGCGTTTCGGGCTGCATCCAAAGATGCCTTTGCGGCATCGCGATCGACCTGAGCCTGCCGGTAATCAGCTTGCTCCTTCTGAAGCTCCTCGTTTGCCTCGGAGTACGCGTTCTGAGCATCGGTGTTTCGCTGATTTGCGGTGGCCTCCGCCTGCTGAGCCTCGTCACTCTTCTTGCGAAGCGTGGACTCCTGGTTAGCAGCCTCGGTGCGATTCTTATCCAGAGAGTCAACGGTCTGCTCTTGACGATCCGCTTCGCGACGCAAGGCGGACAGGCGGTTAATAGCCTCGGATGCATCTCGCGCACCCTCGAGAATCGAGCCACTGGAACGTCCCTGGCGCATGATGGTGCGGGCTAGCTCGTCGAACTGCTTCTGGGCACTAGCGAGCTCAGCGCGGGAACGGTCGAGTTGGGTTCGCGCCTCGTCGACCGCCTCGCGCGCACGGTTAGCGGCATCTCGAGCGTTCTCAAGGTCCACCATGGCCTTGTTGACATCCTCGCGGAGAGTGCCCATGCGTAGCTCGAGGTCAGATACCCGGCGCTCGCTGGAAGTTACCTCGGCGACCAGGGACTGCAAGTACGACTC
Source organism: Corynebacterium sp. HMSC064E08 (assembly GCF_001811805.1). NCBI lineage: Bacteria > Bacillati > Actinomycetota > Actinomycetes > Mycobacteriales > Corynebacteriaceae > Corynebacterium > Corynebacterium sp. HMSC064E08. The sequence continues at coordinate 223,465 of NZ_KV806693.1, read as the reverse complement.
GGCGTTAGAGGCCGCCTCACGCGCTTGACGGATCTGGGCGTCGCTCGGATTCAGTGGTTGTGCAGCTGCGACCTGAGTGTTCGTCGCCAGAAGACCCGCCGTGATAATACCGGCAATTGGACGAGTCCAATATGATGCACGGACTTTGCGATTACTCGGCACCGCGTTACTCCTACATTTCTCCTATGGGTGCGTTCACGCCTCAGAATCGACACCAGCGACTTCCCCATCGTTGGATATCTTCCCATTGTTGCCTCCAGGTCTTGAGTGGAACTTCGAAAAACGTCGAACCGAAACCAGAACCAAAAGCAACAGCGGCGCTCCCGCGAGTTTTCATTGGTCAATACTGGACCCTTGAGTCCACTATTGGCATCACGAAGCACTTTACGGGTCAAAAAGCTCTAAAAAAACATAAGTAACAAAATTACCAACTGTCCCCCACTTTGTAACTGTTTCGTTATATGCCGTGGCCTGCGGTTATAATGAGCCCCGGTTTTCTGTGTGAATTATGTCACTATGTGGTGACTTATCGGCGTGCCGGACTGCCGCGGACCTTTACCTGGGGTACCGGGCATAAGAAAAGGTCAAGCGCTCATGCTTGACCGTGGCGAAAATCGTTGACACGGTTACGGCGACTGCAACAGTGTTATCCAATTGAGATAGTGACTGAGTTCTCCACTGCTACCAGTTTTTGGGGCATTTACCCTGTCCCTTGCCGTGGGGTGGAAAACCCGGGGACGGTGAATGTATTCAGTGGGGCCGTTAACTCCAGCGTCCGTCGTAAAGCGAACTCTTAGGCGGTTGGGCGTGTGCGTAGCCAGTAGAACGTCAGCCCGACGAAGAGTGCGACGATAACGACGCCTGCGATGAGGCTGTAAAGAGTCCACGGGACGACGTAGTTAGTGAGCTCGTGCAAATAGGCATCGAGACCCGCCGGATAGTCTCGTGGAGTCTCCATCATTGCATGGTCGGCGCGTTCAATGGCTGCGCGGGGGAAATCGGCAGATGCGGTGGCCACATTGCCCGGTGTGCGCACGACAGTGGTGCCGCCGACTTGGTCCGCTACTTGGCGGGCAAAGGAAAAGATGTCGGTGTTCTTTTGTTCGGCGACGGGGTAAATCTTCTCGCTATCTAGGTAGATGATATTGAAATTGGGCACCCCCCGATTTGCTGCATCGTCGACAATTGGCTGGACCGCTTCTCGGAGCTGTGGGTTATTTGTCACGATGTTGTCGGTGCGTAGCTGAGCGACCACCTTCTCGACGGTTTCTTTCGCTGCCTGTGAATCTGCTGGCGTATGCATTAATTGCCTTCCGTATCGTGCTCCTGTTTTGCGTGAGAATGGTTTCCACGCGCCCCAATTTGGCGGAGATGCTGCTTCGTTTGTCCTATCTATAATGGCCTGCTCTGGATGTGAACGGGGGTAGCGTGACTCGGCGCGCCGCGAGCAATCTACATACAGAACGTTCGTACTGTTATTGTTGATGCAAGGACGGTAACGCTTCCTTAAAAACGTGTGTGTGGGCTCGTGTGCCCCGCGTCGTGATTATTGCTTTAATTGGTTGATAAGGGGCGGCGTGATCGCACCTATGCCTTGTGGAGAGCCGAAATTCGAGTGCCGGACTCTTCAGTTAAGGCGACAATTCACCCGAATAGAAATGGAGCTGACTGTGGCTGAAAGCAAGAACTCTTTCAACGCCCTGCGCAAGCTTGAGGTCGGAGACAAGTCTTATGACTACTTCGCTCTTGACGCCGTGCCGGGTATGGAGAAGCTGCCTTACTCGTTGAAGGTTCTCGGTGAGAACCTGCTGCGCAACGAAGATGGCGCCAACATCACTGAGGAGCACATCAAGGCTGTCGCCAACTGGGTTCCTTCGGCTGATCCGTCGATCGAGATTCAGTTCACCCCTGCTCGCGTTATTATGCAGGACTTCACCGGCGTCGCCTGTGTTGTTGACCTGGCTACCATGCGTGAGGCTGTTAAGACTCTCGGCGGCGACCCGGATCAGGTTAACCCGCTGAACCCGGCAGAGATGGTCATCGACCACTCGGTCATCATCGAGGCCTTCGGTAGCGAAGACGCTCTGGCTAAGAACGTCGAAATTGAGTACCAGCGCAATGATGAGCGCTACAAGTTCCTCCGTTGGGGTACTGGCGCATTCTCCAACTTCCGCGTTGTTCCTCCGGGAACCGGTATTGTCCACCAGGTCAACATCGAGTACCTGGCTCGCGTTGTCTTCGAGAACAACGGCCTGGCATACCCGGACACCTGTGTTGGTACTGACTCTCACACGACCATGCAGAACGGCCTGGGCATCCTGGGCTGGGGTGTCGGTGGTATTGAGGCTGAGGCCGCAATGCTTGGCCAGCCAATCTCCATGCTCATTCCGCGCGTCGTTGGCTTCAAGCTGACTGGCGACATTCAGCCGGGTGTTACCGCAACCGACGTTGTGCTCACCGTCACCGATATGCTGCGCCAGCACGGCGTCGTCGGCAAGTTCGTAGAGTTCTACGGCGCTGGCGTCTCCAAGCTGCCGCTGGCCAACCGTGCGACCATCGGTAACATGTCGCCAGAGTTCGGTTCCACCGCCGCAATCTTCCCGATCGACGATGAGACCGTCAAGTACCTGGCCCTGACTGGCCGTGACAAGGAGACCCTGGAGCGCGTCGAGGCTTACGCCAAGGCTCAGGGCATGTGGTTGGACGAGAACACTCCGGAGGCTGAGTACTCCGAGTACCTCGAGCTGGACCTGTCCACCGTCGTTCCGTCCATCGCTGGCCCGAAGCGCCCGCAGGACCGCATCGAGTTGGCTTCCGCCAAGGAGCAGTTCCGCAAGGACCTGCACAACTACTCCGACGGCGAGATTAAGGGCGCTGTCAAGGCTTCCGCACCGACCTCCGAGCTGGCCGCAGACTACAACGAGTCCCGCGAGGGCCACGGCGAGTCCGCCGCTAACGGCGCTGAAGGTCGCCCGAGCTCCCCGATTACCGTCACTTCCCCGAAGGGCGGCGAGTACACGCTCGACCACGGTATGGTCGCTATCGCTTCCATCACCTCTTGTACCAACACCTCCAACCCGTCGGTCATGATTGGTGCTGGTCTGTTGGCACGCAAGGCAGTCGAGAAGGGTCTGCAGGCTAAGCCGTGGGTCAAGACCATTTGTGCTCCGGGCTCCCAGGTTGTTAACGGCTACTTCAAGCGTGCTGACCTGTGGAAGGACCTCGAGGCTCTGGGCTTCTACCTGTCCGGCTTCGGTTGTGCAACCTGTATCGGTAACTCCGGTCCGCTGCCGGCTGAGATTTCCTCCGCCATCAACGAGGCCGACCTGGCTGCTACCGCGGTTCTGTCCGGTAACCGTAACTTCGAAGGCCGCATCTCCCCTGACGTGAAGATGAACTACCTGGCCTCCCCGATCCTGGTTATCGCCTACTCGATCGCCGGTACCATGGACTTCGACTTTGAAACCGACGCCCTGGGTCAGGACGCAGAGGGCAACGATGTCTTCCTGCGCGACATTTGGCCGTCCACCGAAGAGATCGAAGCAACCATCGAGGCCTCCATCTCTTCCGAGCTGTACGACGAGGACTACAAGGATGTCTTCGCTGGTGACGAGCGCTGGCAGAACCTGCCGACCCCGGAGGGCAAGACCTTCGCTTGGGACGACAAGTCCTCCTACATCCGCAAGGCACCGTACTTCGACGAGATGGAAATGGAGCCGGCACCGGTTTCCGACATCAAGGGCGCTCGCGTCCTTGCTGCCCTGGGTGACTCGGTGACTACCGACCACATCTCCCCGGCTTCCTCCATTAAGCCGGGCACCCCGGCTGCTCAGTACCTCGACTCCATGGGCGTTGAGCGCAAGGACTACAACTCCCTGGGTTCCCGTCGTGGTAACCACGAGGTCATGGTGCGCGGCACCTTCGCTAACATCCGCCTGCAGAACCAGCTGCTTGACGGTGTTACCGGTGGCTACACCCGCGACTTCACCCAGGAGGGTGGCCCGCAGGCCTTCATCTACGACGCTGCCATGAACTACAAGGAGGCTGGCACTCCGCTGGTCGTCGTTGGTGGTAAGGAATACGGCACCGGTTCCTCCCGTGACTGGGCAGCTAAGGGCACCCTGCTGCTGGGCGTCAAGGCTGTTATCGCTGAGTCCTTCGAGCGTATCCACCGCTCGAACCTCATCGGCATGGGCGTTGTTCCGCTGCAGTTCTCGGAGGGTGAGTCCTGGAAGTCCCTGGGTATCGATGGCACTGAGACCTTCGACATCGCTGGTCTGGAGGAGCTGAACAACGGCTCCATCCCGAAGACCGTCAAGGTTACGGTTACCAAGGAAAACGGCGAGTCCTTCGACTTCGACGCTGTGGTCCGCATCGATACCCCTGGTGAGGCTGACTACTACCGCCACGGCGGTATTCTGCAGTACGTCCTGCGCAACATGATCAAGGGCAACTAGTTTCCCTTTGACTCGTGCGCGCTAGGGCTTGTTACAAGCAGCGCTTCTAGAGGCCGGTAGGTAGCGCTAGCCCGCGGATTCATACCCCACGGGCTAGCGCCCTGCCGGCCTCGGGTTTCTCTACCCCAACCAAAATGAGGCTTGGGAAGTATAGGAATGGCGCTGCCACGTCATGCAGTGAAACATGTCCCTGGGCGTCGCCGGCAAGAAAAGAGTTTCCTTATGCCAAAAGTGAGTAACCAGGATTTAGCTCAACGGCGGCACGAAATTCTCGACGGCGCTCGGCAGTGCTTTGCAGAATTCGGCTACGACGGCGCAACGGTCTCTCGTCTGGAGTCCGCTACCGGTAAGTCTCGCGGTGCTATTTTCCATCACTTCGGATCCAAAGAAGGTCTGTTCTTAGCATTGGCCGAAGAAGATGCCGCAAATATGGCGGAAGTCGCGGAGGCTTCCGGCTTAGTGGAAGTAATGCGTGATATCGTGGCGAACCCAGACAAGCATGGCTGGCTGGGAACTCGCCTTGAGATTGCCCGTCGCCTTCGCAGCGATCCGGAGTTTAAGGGCCAATGGTTGGGCCATCAGGATCAATTGGATGACGCTGTTGCCCACCGATTGACCCAGACATCCTCATCCGGCTCCCTACGGTCGGATTATTCGGTTCGCACGATGCAGCTTTTTCTCGAGCTGATGCTCGATGGCATCATCGTTCGTCTGGCATCTGGTCGCACTGTCGACGAATTGGATTCCGTGCTTGATTTAGTTGAAGACAGCTTACGGCGCAAGGACTAGCCACTCAGGCTAGGCCTGATAGCGTTACGTACCACCCGCTCCCCTAATACGGGAGCGGGTTTCGGCTTTCTGCCGTGCATTTACCCCGTTTGACCGGTGAAGATGCATAGATTTCACTCAATATGGACTAAGCTGTCTATTTATGAGTGTGGGTAAGTTTTTGTTGGTGGCGCTCCGCCCCGCAGATGGTGCGGGGCAAGCCGAGTACCAGGACTTTCTGGATTCCACCGGGCTTGAGCCCAGCCAGTTGGATCTGTTTACCATCGACGCTGTCGGCGCTAAGTTGCCCGACCTGACCTCCTATGACGGCGTATTCGTCGGAGGCAGCCCATTTAACATCACCGACCTTGAGCATTCGGGGCTGCAGAAGTATTCGCACGATGTGCTTTACGACGTACTTAGGAGTCCTGTCCCCGCACTGCTTATCTGCTACGGCGCTAGCTACACGGCCTTTACTTCGGGCGGTTTGGTTAACCTGCGTCACGGCGAAGTAGCGGGTTCTACCCGGGTAGAGCTCACCGAAGCTGCCACTCAGGATCCAATAGCTTCGGTGTTGCCTCCGGTTTTTTATGCGTTGACTGGCCACAAGGAATCCGTTGCGGAACTTCCAAATCACGCGACTTTGCTTGCCACAGGCCCAACCTGTCCGGTGCAGATGTACTCGATCGGATCGAATAACTGGGTTACCCAATTTCATCCGGAGATGAATGCCAACGGACTGCTCCGCAGAATGTCTTTCTACACCGACGTCGGTTACTTTGACCCGGAGGAAGTCGATGCGATTCGACTAAAGGTATCTGATGTGGACCTCCAGGCCGTCTCGTCAATCATCCCCCGATTTATGCACGTATGTACGCATGCAGCCAATCCGAGCCTGCTAGTGGTGCAGTAGTCTCCGTCCCCCTCTAGCTCCCTTTTTCACGAAATTTGTTCCCGCAAATGTCTACCTCCGCCAAGCCCTTCCTCCTGCTTTCCACACGCGGCGAAGATGCCGCAGCTCACGCTGAACATCTCTCATTTGCCAGGAGGTGTGCATTGGCGCCGGCAAAGTTGCATCAAATTCGCCTGGAACAGTCTCGTCCGGGGAATCTGAATCTAGATAACTACTCGGGCGTAATCGTTGGCGGAGGTCCCTTTAACGCCTCTGATGACGATAAGAGCTATCTACAGAAGGAAGTCGAGACCTGGTTCGAGGATTTGTTGGCAGAAGTGCTCGAACGAGACTTCCCCTTCTTCGGAGCTTGTTATGGCGTCGGCCTGCTCGGTACTGCTGGCCATGGCCGTGTCTCCCGCAAGCACGGGGAGCAGGCAGCTGTAATCGAAGTAGCTGCAACTCCAGATGGCGAATCAGATCCAATTCTTGATGGTTTACCGGCCCACTTTCACGCCATCGTCGGCCACAAGGAGGCCATCGAAGAACTGCCTGGCGACGCTACGTTGTTGGCAACTGGAAAGGACTGCCCCGTACAGATGTTTCGGTTGGGCCGCAATGCATATGCGACGCAGTTTCACCCGGAATTAGATGCCAACACGTTTGCCCAGCGTCTCCAGATTTACGCAAATGAGGGCTACTATTTACCAGGAACAGATCTTGAAGCGGTGTCGGCCGCGCGACAGTTGGATGTTGCTCGAAGTGGGCGTATTCTTCAGAATTTCGCTCGGCTTCATACCGCATGTAGAGACTAATTAGTTTTATCTAGTGGCAATAAGCAAAAGGAATGTGATTGTCGCATGGAGAGGTGGAATCCCGATTCGGCACTTGCCGGACAGTCACCATCAATTGAAATGTCTGTGCTGCGATCCGGCGCGATTATTATTGCCGTCACCGGCTTTTTGTGGCAGGTTGAATCGGCTGTTCGTTCTGTCCCCTTTGAAAACTTTCTGAGCCACTGGTTCCCTTTTGCATCACTGCTCATATTTATTCTCAGCGATATGTTGCTGATTTGGGCTGTGATTAATAATACGCGGCGAGGCCTTATTACCGCACTGCGTGTGCCGATGTACATCATGTTGGTTTTCCTGATGTTGGTTTCAACCTATTGGGATCTCCCTCATAACCTCGTTGGAAATGCGCTCTGGTATAGCCCATTTTCAGGTTTAGCCCTCGCTGCATTTGCTCTGACAGTGCCACTCCACATCAGTTTGTCCGTGATGGTATTTGTTCCCGGACTTATTGCGGTCATTAATTCGTGGTTGCTGGGACACACTTTTTGGCTCGACATGTTGTCGGATGTTGGTTTCAATCTCATCAACACTTTTCCATTTGTGATTATTGCAGGCTCTGCACAACCCGTCGCAAGGCTTATTGACTTCACCTACGAGAACTCTCGGAAGGTCAATGAGAGAGCGGAGCGTATGCGTGTCCGCGGCGAGGCGATGAGCAGCTTCAACGCCTATGTCCATGACTATGTATTGGCCGCACTGTCTGCAATCGGTAAGGGCTCTAAGATTGACTTCTCGCTAGACGAGCAGACTGGGCTGTTTTTCTCGCCTCGGCAAACAGTAAGCGGTAGAACTTTTGCTGAGGCTGTACGGGCGCAATTGATGTCGGTGAGCCCCGACATTTCGGTAACGCTAGACACCAGCGAAGAAGGCGGTCCAGTTCGGCTGCCAGGAGAAGTTGCTAACACGTTCCTATTAGCCGCAACCGAGGTGGCAAATAATGCCAAGCGTCACGCAGGTGCCGCAGCGGAAAAGAAATGCCACATTCGTGTTGCCTCGGGAGAGGTGTCCATTGATTTTCGTGACGATGGCACCGGGTTTGACCCCGAGGGAATTGACCCGCATCGTGCAGGTATCCGGTTGAGCGTTAAAGGGCGAATGGAGGCCCTTCGCGGTGGAGATGCTCTCGTTAATTCAAAGCCTGGGAAAGGTACTCAGGTTATTCTCAAATGGCACGGTAATACCTCTCCTGTGGAAGAGGAAGATGTAGTCGATTCCTCCGCTCACACGACATCGCTGTATGACCTCATGGGAATGTCAATTGTTTTTTCCTGGCAGTTCTACGGCGCGATCGTCGGCGTGTTGTTCATGGTTCTAGTCAGTAATGGACAATTATTTACCGCGGCCGGGCAAATCAGTCTGGCATTAGCGATCGGCCTTCTCGGGCTGATTATGTATGGCCGCCATTCACAATTGCCGTTAGCCCGTGCAATCGTAACTGGTGTCGCGATCGTTGTATTAGCTGTCGTGGGGCTCTACCAGCCCATTCCAAATAATTTGGAATGGTCGTATTTCTGGCACTTTAGCTTAATTTCTTTTGCATCTGCATTGCTCGCCATCCGCGGCCGCCCCTGGGTTGCGCTGAATTCAGTGCTCGGTGGCGCGATCATGGTGGAGCTTCTCAAGTTCTTCCCCTTTGCCCCCTCGGATACGACCCACATCAGTATCTCTGGAGTTGACCTGTTAGTTCGCTCCGTGATGTTGGTCGCGGGAATTTTGACGTCCATCATGGTCCGCTTTTTTATGCGCACCGTTCCGCAGTCTATTCAGGATTATAATCGTGCGCTGTACGCTGCCGGGGCCGCCAAAGAGTACGAAATTAGCAGCCAGAGTAACTACGAATGGCTGCAGCGCCGGGTCGGCCCCATTTTTAGCGCCGCTGCAGTTTTGGAAGAACCGACCCCGCGACTGCAGTTGCGTGCGAGGCTTACAGAGCAGCTTCTCCGAGACGTCCTACGTTCGCCGCATCTAAATGTTGGGTCCCTTCACCAAGCTGTTTGGGACGCCCGCGCAAGAGGTGTTCATGTCCGGCTCCTCGATGACCGCAATCACACGCAGGCCGTTTCCGATAGCACCGATGTGCGCCGTATTCCGCTTGTCGACGACGATTCCGCGGTGGCCAAGTTGATGCCGAACTTCCTCGAAGCAATCGATAACGCCGAAGAAGGATCGGTAACAATTCGCCTATTGCCCCCGGGCAGACGTGCATTTGCATCTATTTCTGATGACAATGGAGTGCAAAGGTTTGATGAAGCCGGTGAGAGGATAGTGATGTCACGTGACTAGGGAGAATATTGCGGGAATGAGCAATGCTTCCATCGACGTCTCGGCTGCAATTGACTCCGACAACATCGGAGATTACAGCGTGCAGTCGGATCGTTTGCTTCGCGTTGCTGCGATTGATGATCATGCCTTGACTCTGCAGGGGCTCGAAACCCTGCTTTCTGCAGAGCCAGACTTTGAGCTCGTCGGCTGTTATCAAACTGTGCCGGAGCTACTGGCCGATGTGGGCACCGATGACCGCCTGGATGTGGTCGTGCTGGATCTACGGCTGGCGGATAATTCAGATCCAGCGCAGAACGTTCTGTCGCTGGAATTGGTTACCGATCACGTGCTCATCCTCTCGTCAGCTGAAAGCCCATACCTTGTCCGAAAGGCAGTGCGTACCGGAGTGATGGGGGTTGTGCAAAAATCGGAAACCCCGGAGACAATCGTGTCTGCAGTACGGCTGGCGGCACTTGGCAAGGGCGCTCTGACTACAGAATGGGCATCGGTAGTTGACTCTGATCCCCTGCTCGACTCTGTCGATCTGTCAGAACGCCAGCGTGAGGTACTGGAGCTTTACGCCTCCGGTGAGTCGACGAAGCGAGTCGCGTCGATGACAGGGCTGACACCGAACACCGTGTTGGACTACTTGGGTCGTATTCGAGCCAAGTATGCGGCAGCTGGCCGGGCCGAGAACAGCCTTAACAAGTCGGAGATGTATAGGCTCGCTCAGCAGGACGGTTACCTGCCAGGGCCAATGGATCCGTCTTAAGCCAGCTCGACGATTTCCATGTAGTCGTCGCTCCAGAGGTCTTCGGTGCCGTCGGGAAGCACGATGACGCGCTCGGGCTCTAGCGCCTTGACCGCACCTGGATCGTGGGTAACCAGAACGACGGCCCCGGTGTAAGTGCGAAGTGCATCGAGAACCTGTTCGCGGGACTGCGGGTCGAGGTTGTTAGTGGGCTCGTCGAGAAGCAGGACGTTTGCGCGGGAGCTAACCAGCGTCGCCAGCGCCAGACGTGTCTTCTCACCACCGGAGAGGGTTCCCGCTGGCTGCTGCAGCTTGTCGCCGGAGAACATAAAGGCACCGAGCAGGCTCCGCAGTTCCGGCTCGTTGACGTCAGGGCAGGCGTAGACCGTGTTTTCCCAGACAGTCTTGTCCGGGTCAATCGTGTCATGCTCCTGGGCGAAATAGCCGATGCGCAGGCCGTGGCCGGAGACAATGCCGCCTTCGCCATCGGTGCGCTCCACACCGGCGAGTAGCTTCAGCAGCGTCGTCTTACCAGCGCCATTGAAGCCGAGGACAACCACGCGGGACCCCTTGTCAATCGCAAGATCCACACCGGCGAAGACTTCCAACGAACCATACATCTTGGTCAGTCCCGTGGCGTTGAGCGGAGTCTTGCCACAGGGCGCCGGTTCTGGGAAGGAAATATGAGCGACCTTATCCTCGACACGGACCTCGTCGAGACTGTCCATCATGCGCTCAGCACGAGCCACCATCTGCTTGGCCGCACGGGCCTTCGTCGCCTTCGCGCCTAGCTTCTCGGCCTGCTTGCGCAGTGCGCTGGCCTTCTTCTCCGCGTTAGCGAATTCACGGCGACGTCGAGCCTCATCGGTCGCGCGTGCCGACAGGTAGTTCTTCCAGCCCATGTTGTACACATCAGCTTCGGCGCGCACCGCATCGAGGAACCAGACTTTGTTACACACGGCCTCGAGCAGCTCGACATCGTGCGAAATCATGATCAAGCCGCCCTCATGCTTACTGAGGAATTCGCGCAGCCAGGTAATCGAATCCGCATCGAGGTGGTTCGTCGGCTCGTCGAGAAGCAGCGTCGTGGCGGACTTGCCCGAGCCTTCGGTAGCGGCGAAGAGAATCTGAGCAAGCTCGACGCGGCGGCGCTGACCACCCGAAAGCGTCTTCAGCGGCTGGTCGAGTACGCGCTCCGGCAACCCCAGCGCGTCGCAAATGCGGGCTGCCTCGGCGTTCGCCTCGTAGCCGCCGAGGTCGTGGTAGCGCTCCTCGAGACGCGAAAACTTCCGAATCGCCGCATCGCGTTTCGTGTCAGTGGTCGCGGTCTCCATGATCTCCTGTTGGCGATCCATGCTGCGGCGGATTTGGTCAAGACCTCGCGCCGACAGCACACGGTCGCGGGCGGAGATGTCGATGTTGCCCTCGCGCGAGTCCTGTGGCAGGTAACCAATCGAGCCAGAGCGCACTACTGAACCGCCGTAGGGTTCAGTTTCACCGGAGAGAATACGCATAGTCGTCGTTTTGCCAGCACCATTTCGCCCGACGAGTCCAATCCGGTCTCCCGGCTGGACGCGCAGCTGCTCACCCGGCGCAGTGAGCAGGGTACGGGCGCCGACTCGGACTTCAAGGTCATGGGTCACAATCACGAACGAGTAGCCTACCAGTTATGACCTCATTTCCCGTGACCGCCTCCGTCGTCGGCCTCGGGCCCGCCGGAAGAATCGCCGCCCACCGCGCATCCGCTCGCGGCTGGGATGTCACCGCTTATGACCCAGCCGGTGGCACACTGCCCTCGACGATTGGTCTCTGGTGCGACCAACTCCCCGACTGGTTGCCCAGCGACTTCCTCGCCGCCACTTTTCAACCCAGCGTCATTCTTGCCGGCGGCACCGAACGTCAGCTCGCCCGCAACTACGGCGTTGTTAACAAGGACTGCCTGCAAGAACTTGGCGGTTTCCACATCGAACGCCGCGCACTCACCGATTCCGAAACCACGGGTACTGACATCACAATTGTCACCACCGGGCGCACGCACGCCGCAGTCGGGCGAGGTGGGCAGGTACGGCAGCTCGCCATCGGGCACATCTTTTCGCTTGACGACGTCCCCAGCGCCCACCGCCGCGCAGTCCTCATGGACTTCACTCCGGCTGAACCGGTTGACCCAGCGGCAGAGCCGGCTAGTTTCTCCTATCGCATTTTCTTGGATGACAGGACCTTCCTCATTGAAGAGACCATTCTCGCTACTCCGACTCCTATGGTTGACGGGTATCGTGGCGAAGCCGGTGCTGCAGTCCGGATCGGCGGTGAGGCCGATGACTCCGCACTTTTAGCGCTGTTGCGTAGACGCCAAGGTGCACGGTTGAAGTCCCTGGGGCTTTCGGAAGATCTGGCCATCGATGAAGAAGTGGTGTCCTTTCCCCTACTGGCAAACTTTCCCTCTCGCCGCGGTAACTTCTGGCACAGTGGACCATCCATGGGCACCCTCTTCGGCTTTGCTGGTGGTTGGATGCATCCTGCCACTGGTTACTCGGTGGGTTCGGTTATCGAAGATGTCGACCGCTTCTTGGCCGATATGGAAAAGAAGGGAAGCCGGACGCTGGGGACGTCGTTAAGCATGCGATTGCAGCGATGGCTACGCGAACGTGGGCTCGCGGCGTTGCTGGGGTTCGATGCACGACAGACGGGTGCGTTTTTTCGGGCGTTCTTTTCGTTGCCGGAAAAGGACGTGTTTGCCTATTTGATAGGGACATCCCCACTGACGACGCTTCGCGCTATGGCGAAAGTGGCCGTGCCTTTGCTGAAAATGAGTCCGCGTACGTGCGGAAAGCTCATCGCAGGGTTTGTGCGGGGACCTGGGAGATGGAGATCTCGTTGACCGGGAGCATATACATCAGCCGATTTGTGGGGTGATACCAACAATTAAAGCGGTGTGGTTTTTGCATTCACCGGAGTACAAACGCTTATGATAAATGAATGACTTCGACGCAATCTGAGGAGACTTCCTCACAAAACCATAAGCTTCAGCGCAGGCTGAGAGCTCGCCACCTGAACATGATTGCCATTGGTGGTGCCATTGGTACGGGCCTGTTTGTTGCCTCCGGTGCGACCATTTCGCAGGCCGGTCCAGGCGGTGCGCTTATCGCTTACGCTCTTATCGGCATCATGGTGTGGCTGGTTATGCAGTCTCTCGGCGAGATGGCCGCTTACCTGCCGGTGCCCGGTTCCTTCCAGGAGTACGGTCGCCGATACGTCTCAGAATCCTTCGGCTTTGCCATGGGCTGGAACTACTGGTTTAACTGGGCGATTACTGTGGCCGCAGAGCTCGTCGCTGCTGCGCTGGTGATGCGCTATTGGTTCCCGGATGTGCCTTCAATCATCTGGTCCGCGCTCTTCCTCGCGATTCTATTCGGGCTGAACGCCCTGTCCGCACGTGCATTCGGCGAGGGTGAGTTCTGGTTTGCGACCATCAAGGTCATTACCGTCATCGTCTTCCTCGTTCTTGGTGTCGGCATGATTTTCGGCATCTTGGGCGGCTCCTCCCCCGGCTTCGAAAACTGGACCACGGGCGACGCCCCATTCGTCAATGGCGGAATGGGACTGTTGGCTGTCTTCGTTGTAGCCGGATACTCCTTCCAGGGCACCGAGATGGTTGGCGTAGCAGCAGGTGAGGCTGAAGATCCTGAGCGTACGATTCCCCGCGCGATTCGCACTATCTTCTGGCGTATCCTGCTGTTCTACATCGGTGCCATCGCTGTTATTGGTTTCCTTATTGCGTACACGGACCCGAATCTTCTGAACGCCGCCGAGGACAACATTTCCATTTCACCGTTCACCCTGGTCTTTGAACGCGCAGGTATTGCGATTGCCGCTGGCCTGATGAACGCCGTTATTCTGACTTCGGTGTTGTCTGCGGGTAACTCCGGTATGTATGTGTCCACTCGTATGCTGTTTTCCCTGGCCCGCCAGGGACACGCTCCGCGTTACTTCGGCAAGCTTTCCGGGCACGGCGTTCCGCTGCGCGCTCTGATTGCCACCGCTGTGATCGGTATGGCTGGCTTCATTACTTCATTGGTAGGCGATGGCGTGGCGTACACCTTCTTGTTGACACTTTCTGCGCTCGCGGGCTTTATCACCTGGTTTGGTATCTCTTTCAGCCACTACCGCTTCCGCAAGTGTCTGAAGGCCCAGAATATCCCGTTGGATTCGCTTCCCTACAAGGCGAACTTTTTCCCTGCCGGTGCTGTGCTGGCACTGATTATGTGCTTCTTTGTGGTGGCCGGACAGGCACTTGATCCGATCCGCACTGGCGAAAATATCTTCGCTATCCTCACTCCGTACCTGGGTATTCCGGTATTCGTCCTGCTGTGGTTCATCCATAAGAAGGTCACGGGCTCCAAGCTCGTTGACCCGGCCACTGCAGACATGAGTCGCGAATAGCTGCGAATGGCTGTGAATAGCTGCGAGTAGCTATGCATCTCGCATCTAACTCTCACGACTTGGATTAGCAGTCGAAGACAATAGCGACCCCGCTTGGCACTTTTCAGTGTCAGGTGGGGTCGCTTTTAACTCCGAGTCGGACAGCTCGAAAAATTGCGGGGATGCTCGTGTGAATACGGGCTGCAAAATGTGAAACTGTGCAAGTTTATGACGCTTTCAGGCCATTTTTTGAGCCATTTTTGACATAAATGCAGTCAGTAACTCGCATCGCCCTACCGATCCCGGCCATAAACGCAGTCAGCAACTCAAAAACAAACGAAAAAGTGCCTAGCTGAACGAGCCAGGAGCTCGTCGCCAAGCACTTTTAACGTAGCGGTTCCCTAATCACCGCTGTCACTGATCATCTAGACCGAGAAGCCGAGAGCGCGCATCTGCTCGCGGCCGTCCTCAGTGATCATGTGTGGGCCCCATGCCGGGGACCAGACCCAGTTGAGGCGGAAGTCGCGGATACCCTCGACCTTCATAACCTCGGAGGCAGTCTGGTCGGTGAGCATATCGGTCAGCGGGCAGGCCGGGGACGTGAGTGTCATGAAGATAGCGGCAATGTCGCCTTCTTCAATCCAGATGTCATATACCAGGCCCAGGTCCACGACGTTGACTCCGAGTTCCGGGTCAACAACCTCGTACATTGCCTCTTCAACCTGGATGGCCAGCTTGTTATCGGCTTCGGTCTGCTCCGGTGCCGGCGGGACGGTGATGGACTCGTACGCATCCCCCTCATCAATCGGAGCACCAGTGGTCATGGTGTCCTCGTCGACAGCATCAGGCTGTGCGGGCGAGGTGGCGTCATTAGCGATTGGTTCAGTCATGGCGATGGCCTTCCTCGTCATTGGTAACGGTTACAGTCGCGGTACCAACGCCGTTGCCTTCAGCGGCGTTGGCCAGAGCCTCAGCGGTCGCGGCCTGGAAAGCCTTCCAACCGAGAAGAGCGCACTTCACGCGGGCGGGGTACTTAGAAACACCAGCGAAGGCAATCCCATCGCCGATAAGGTCCTCATCGCCCTCAATCTTGCCTCGGGAGGTGACCATCTTCTCGAACTCGGCAAGCTTGGCCATGGCCTCGTCGACAGTCTTGCCGACAATCTCCTCAGCCATAACTGAGGTAGAGGCTTGCGAGATAGAACAGCCCACGGCGTCATAGGAGACGTCATTGACGACGGTGAGGTCGTCGTTCAGAGTGACGCGAAGCGTGAGTTCATCGCCACACGACGGGTTGACGTGATGCACTTCCGTATTGAAAGGCTCCCGCAAACCCGCATGCTGCGGATGCTTGTAGTGATCCAGGATAACTTCCTGGTACATCTGCTCGAGCTTCATGTCCTTCTCCTTTCTTAAAGTTACGGGGTGACACCGAAGAACTTCTGTGCATGGCGCACTGCGTCGGCAAGCGCCTGAACGTCCTCTTCCGTGTTGTAGATGTAGAAGGATGCCCGGGCGGTCGACTGGGCGTTGAGGATTTGGTGAATTGGCCACGCGCAATGGTGACCGACGCGGATGCACACGCCCTGGTCGTCTAAAACCTGGCCAAGATCGTGCGGGTGAATGCCCTCGACCTTGAAGGAGACTGCAGAGCCACGCTGTTCTGGAGTAGTCGGCCCGATGATGGTCACGCCGTCAATTTCCTGCAGCTTCTCCAGTGCGAGCGCGGTCAGGTGGTGCTCATGAGCAGCCACCTTATCCATACCAATGGAATCCAGGTACTTCACCGCAGCCCCCAGACCGACGACCTGGGAAGTCATCATGGTACCCGCCTCGAAGCGCTGCGGAGGCGCCGCGAAGGTGGTCTTCTCCATGGTGACGACCTCAATCATCGAACCACCAGTGAGGAACGGCGGCAGTGCCTCGAGCAGTTCCCGGCGACCGTAGAGCGCGCCGACCCCGTTGGGGCCGAGCATCTTGTGGCCGGAGAACGCCAGGAAGTCCACATCGAGATCTTTGACGTCGACAGGCATATGCGGCACCGACTGGCAGGCATCGAGGACTACCAGCGCACCGACCTCGCGTGCACGGCGCACCATCTCCTTCACATCGGTGACTGCACCGGTGACGTTTGACTGGTGGGTAAAGGCCACTACCTTGGTCTTCTCGCTGAGCTCCAGCGAGTCCACGTCAATGCGGCCGTCCTCAGTCACGCCATACCAACGAAGTGTCGCACCGGTGCGGCGAGCCAGCTCCTGCCACGGCACCAAGTTCGCGTGATGCTCCAGCTCGGTGACGACAATCTCGTCACCTTCGCCGACCTGGTACTGACCTGCGCGGTCGTCGCCAAGCACGAATGCCACTGTGTTCAACGCTTCGGTGGCGTTCTTGGTGAAGACCAGCTCGTCATAGTCGGCGCCGATGAAGCCAGCGATGGCTTCGCGGGCATCTTCGTAGGCGTCCGTGGCCTCCTCAGCGATCTCGTAAGCGCCGCGGTGCACCGGTGCATTGTGGTGGGTTAGGAACTCCACCTCAGCATCGATGACTTGCTTGGGGCGCTGCGAGGTCGCTCCGGAGTCCAGGTAGACCAGCCGCTTTCCGTCACGGACAGTGCGCGACAGAATCGGAAAGTCCTCGCGGAGTGATGGGGTGAGTAGTTCGGCGTTAGGCATTGATGTACTTCTCGTAGCCGTGCTCTTCCAGCTCGTCTGCAAGCTCCGGGCCACCGGAGGTGATGAAGCGACCATCGTGGAAGACGTGGACGAAGTCCGGCTTCACGTAGTTCAGGATGCGCTGGTAGTGAGTAATGATCAGAATGCCGCCGTCGTTTTCGTCCTGGTAGCGGTTAATGCCGTCAGAGACAACGCGCAGAGCGTCGACGTCCAGGCCGGAGTCGGTCTCGTCCAGGATGGCGAACTTCGGCTTCAGCAGGTCGAGCTGCAGAATCTCGTGACGCTTCTTCTCGCCACCGGAGAAGCCCTCGTTGACGGAGCGCTCGGAGAACGACGAATCGATCTCCAGGTCAGCCATTGCCTCACGGACCTCCTTGACCCAGTGACGCAGCTTCGGTGCCTCGCCACGGACAGCGGTCGCTGCAGAGCGCAGGAAGTTGGACATGGACACGCCGGTGACCTCGACCGGGTACTGCATTGCCAGGAAGAGGCCAGCGCGAGCACGCTCGTCGACGCTCATCTCCAGCACGTTTTCGCCGTCGAGGAGAATCTCGCCCTCGGTGACTTCGTAACGCGGGTGACCTGCGATGGTGTAGCTCAGGGTGGACTTACCAGAGCCGTTCGGCCCCATCACAGCGTGGGTTTCGCCGGATTTAATCGTCAGGTTGACGCCCTTCAAAATCTCCTTGGGCTCGGCGGACTCGTCGGTCGGCAGCACCTGCGCGTGGAGGTTACGGATTTCCAAAGTGCTCATAGTGAAATCTTTTCCTTTAATCGGTGTAAGTGGCCTGTCCCCCGGCACTTCCGGGGTGACAGGACGGAAAGGGTGAGAAAGAAGATAAGCGGTTAGAAGCCAGCGGTGTTGAGCTCTTCGTCAACGAGCTTTTCAAGCTTCTCGCGAACGGACTCGACCGGAATCAGGTTGATGACCTCGCTGAAGAAGCCGCGAACCACCAGACGGCGAGCGGCCAGCTCCGGAATACCACGCGAGAGCAGGTAGAAGAGCTGTTCCTCGTCGAAGCGGCCGACGGTGGCAGCGTGACCAGCACCGGCAATCTCACCGGTTTCAATCTCCAGGTTCGGAACTGCGTCGGCACGCGCGCCCTCGGTGAGCAGCAGGTTGCGGTTGAGCTCGTAGGTGTCGGTGCCAGTAGCTTCTGCACGAATGAGCACGTCTCCCACCCACGCGGTGCGGGCCTCACGATGAGCGACATTCGGCTCGCCCTGCAGCGCGCCCTTGTACATCACGTTGGAGCGGCAGTTCGGCACAGCGTGGTCGACCAGCATGCGGTTTTCAAAGTACTGACCGGCATCGGCGAAGTACACGCCCAGCAGATCGACGTCGCCGCCGGGTGCCGTGAAAGCAACGCGCGGAACGATACGGACAACCTCGCCGCCAAACGTTGCGACAGTGTGGCGCAGCGTAGCATCCCGGCCGACACGAACGTGGTGCGCCGAACCATGAACGGCATCTTCGTTCCAGTTCACCATGGTCACGACGCCCAGCTTGGCGCCGTCGCCGATTACGAACTCGATGTTGTCCGCGAACGTGCCACTGCCTCGGTAGTTAATGACGCAGACGGCCTCGGCATGGGACTGCACGTCAATGACAATGTGGCCGTAGGACACCTTGTCCTCGCCCGGACCATCGATGTCGATGACGACAGGCTCCTTGGACACCGAGTTCTTCGCGAAGGTCACGATGTGCGCATCGTCGAAGTTGGAGTACGCCTGTGCTGCCACGCGGTCCGTTGGGGCGCCGGCGCGACCAAGGCGCTCGTCGGCACGCTTGACGACGTCCACAGCGACGCCATCCTGACCAGCAGTCTCGACCGAAATTGAGGCTGCAACCGGCTCTGCTGCGGTGCCGTTGTGGAGACCGCGGAGCTTACGCAGCGGCGTGAACTTCCACTCTTCATCCTTGCCATGCGGCACGGCGAAGTCCTCCACGTTGAAGGATGAGAAAACGTCGCCCTTGTTCGCCAGCACGCGGCGGCTATGAGCAGCCTGGTTTTCGTTGTTAATCGTCGTAGTCATTGGTATTAACCGACCGAACCTTCCATCTGCAGTTCAATGAGGCGGTTGAGCTCGAGGGCGTATTCCATCGGGAGCTCCTTGGCGATGGGCTCGACAAAGCCGCGCACGACCATGGCCATTGCATCTTCTTCTTCGATGCCGCGACTCATCAGGTAGAAAAGCTGATCGTCAGAGACCTTGGAAACCGTTGCCTCGTGGCCGAGGGTGACGTCGTCCTCGCGGACATCCACGTATGGGTACGTGTCCGAACGTGAAATCGTGTCCACCAGGAGTGCGTCACACTCGACGTTGGAGTGCGAGTGCTTGGCACCCTTGTTGACCTGCACCAGACCGCGGTAGGCAGCGCGGCCACCGTTGCGGGCCACGGACTTGGACACGATGTTGGAGCTCGTGTGCGGAGCCATGTGCACCATCTTGGCGCCGGTGTCCTGGAACTGGCCCTCGCCAGCCATAGCCACGGACAGCACCTCGCCCTTCGCATGCGGACCAGTCATCCACACTGCCGGGTACTTCATGGTGACCTTGGAACC
Organism: Corynebacterium sp. HMSC064E08; assembly: GCF_001811805.1. NCBI lineage: Bacteria > Bacillati > Actinomycetota > Actinomycetes > Mycobacteriales > Corynebacteriaceae > Corynebacterium > Corynebacterium sp. HMSC064E08. The sequence continues at coordinate 203,823 of NZ_KV806693.1, read as the reverse complement.
GATGTTGCCGTCAATCCACTCCATGGTTGCGCCCTCTTCGCACTTGGTGCGCTTGGTAACCAGGTTGTAGACGTTGTTCGACCAGTTCTGGATCGTGGTGTAGCGGCAGCGGCCACCCTTCTTCACGATGATCTCCACAACAGCCGAGTGCAGCGAGTCGGACTTGTAAATCGGAGCGGTACAGCCCTCGACGTAGTGCACGTAGGCATCTTCGTCGACAATAATGAGCGTGCGCTCGAACTGTCCCATGTTCTCCGTGTTGATACGGAAGTATGCCTGCAGCGGGATGTCCACGTGGACGCCCTTCGGCACGTAAATGAAGGAGCCGCCGGACCAGACTGCGGTGTTAAGAGCGGAGAACTTGTTGTCACCGGACGGAATGACGGTGCCGAAGTACTCCTTAAACAGCTCCGGGTGCTCCTTGAGGGCGGTGTCGGTGTCCAGGAAGATAACGCCCTGGGCCTCCAGATCCTCGCGAATCTGGTGGTAGACAACCTCAGACTCGTACTGAGCGGCGACACCTGCGACCAGGCGCTGCTTCTCAGCCTCCGGAATGCCGAGCTTGTCGTAGGTGTTCTTAATATCCTCCGGCAGGTCTTCCCAGGTCTGGGCCTGCTTCTCGGTGGAGCGAACGAAGTACTTAATGTTGTCGAAGTCGATGCCCGACAAATCCGCGCCCCAGGTGGGCAGCGGCTTGCGGTCGAAGATTTCCAAAGCCTTCAAGCGACGTTCAAGCATCCACTCCGGCTCGTTCTTCTTAGCCGAAATATCGCGAACGACAGCTTCAGACAGGCCACGCTTCGCGGAAGCGCCAGCGGTATCCGGGTCGTGCCAACCGAACTGGTAGGCACCAATGGACTCGATAATCTCTTCGTCAGTCTGCGGAGTGGCAGCCTTCGTGGATTCAGCCACGTCGGTGGAGTTCTCATGGGCGAGGGTCATTCTCCGCTCCTTTCTTGTGGCGATTCAGTAAGTGTCTTTGTTACGGGAGTGAGTGGGATATTCGTAGTGCAGATACCGTTTCCATCAGCGATAGTCGCCAACGGTTGGGTGTGCTGACCTAATAATTTACTAACGGCTTCATGCTCCGCCGCGCAGAGCTCCGGAAACTCGGAGGCTACGTGGCTAATTGGGCAATGGTGCTGGCAAATTTGCACGCCGCCAGTGTTCTGGTTGATAGTTGCCGCGTACCCGGCCCGTCGGAAAGCATCGACGACGGCCTCTACGACCTCTTCCTTCTCTGCGTCCTGCCCCACTGGGGTGACGCCGAGCAGAATGTCATCAATGCGCTGACGGGCAAACTGGGCAACTGCCTGCTCACCACCGGCCTTGCGCAGTGCGGTCAGAGCTGCACTGGCAAGATCGTCGTAAGCGTGCCCGAATCTAGCGCGGCCCCGATCTGTCAGGCGATAGGACTTTGCTGGCCTGCCTCGGCCCCGGGGGCCGGTGCTGGGTGCCGGAGCGGTTTCGGCAAGACCTTCGTCCACCAGAATGTCAATATGACGGCGGACGCCTGCAGCGGATAGTCCCAGGGTGTCTGCGATAAAAGTCGCGGACGCCGGGTTGTGTTCCAGAAGCAATTGGAGAATGCGCTTGCGCGTATCACCATCATTGACTGTCGGCTTCCGATCTGCCATGACTGGTGAGTCACCTCCTGCGATTGGACTGCTGGATAATAATGGGTGTCTAGGTGGCTCAGCGAGGCAAGTATCCCACTTGCGCCGCTGGTGTATTAGACAACATAATTGTGTCGTAATTGGGCCACAATGTCCAACGCATTTAAATATCAATGCAACGTCGCTGATTAGAACGCCCTTTCGGCGTGTCGAATCGTCTACTATGTGACTTTGTGAAAACTAACCGACCTACCCCGCGCCGCTCGTCCGCCTTCGACGACGCTCTCGGGGTGCGTGACGCCATTCCGAAAATTGGTCTGGCCGGTTCTAGGTCGGCAACCCTCCACCAGGGCTCAGAACAGCCGCTCCAACACCGCATCAATTACCGCGAACTCAGACGCTTCACCTGGCTGCGTTGGCTGGGTGCTCTCGGTGCGATCTTTATTATGGTCGCTGGGATTGGCGCAGGCGCGACACCGGTGGTTGGAAATGAGTTTTGGGGTACACCACTTGGGCTAATCCTCGGTCGAATGTTGGTGGCAACGACAATCGTCACCTTCGTGGGCATTGGCATGTTAGTCACAGCCTGGTTGGGTGTCGGCGCTTTCGTTCTGGCCGGTGCGCGGACTCGCGTCACCGCAGTGACTACTCCGATGCTCATACGCACCTACGCGGCATGGGTATTGCCCTTGATGTTTACCGCTCCCCTGTTTACGCAGGATATCTATTCCTATTTGGCGCAGGCTGCAATTGTGGAGCGGGGTATGGATCCCTACCTCGCAGGACCTGTTGACCTATTGGGAGCCAACGACCCACTTGCCCGATCGGTGCCATTGATTTGGTCGCACTCGCCGAGCCCATACGGTCCCACGGCCCTCGCAGTGGCATGGGGTATCGCCAAGATAACCAGCGACGGGGTCATCGCTTCCGTCTTTCTGCATCGACTTGTCGCCATTGTTTCGCTTCTCGTGGTGTCCTGGGCGCTGGTGCAGCTTGGTCGCCGCTGCGGCGTTAGCTCTCAGTTCACCCTCTGGCTGGGCACGCTCAATCCGTTGGTATTGCTGCACCTGGTGGGCGGTATCCACAATGAGGCCCTGCTGCTGGCTCTCCTGCTCGTTGGTCTCGAACTGTGTCTGCGAGCTATCCACGGCCCTGCGCAATCGATGGTGCCCGATGAGCTGCCAGAACCCGGACCGATCGGACACGAGAACCAAAGCCGAGGTAGATCGTGGGCGCTGTATGCAGGCGGTATCGTGCTCATCAGCCTTGCCGGAATGGTCAAAGTCACCGGTTTCGTGGCGCTCGGCTTTGCCGGCATGTGGCTGGCCCGAAAGTTTGGCAGCACTTGGAAGGCCGTTGCTCTTTCCGCGGTAGTGACGGGCGCAATAACCGTCGTCACGGCAGTCGTTGTTTCCTTAGGAACTGGTCTGGGCTTTGGTTGGATCACCGCGCAGGGTGGCGCCGCAACGGTGCGCAGTTGGATGTCGTTGACTACCCTGCTCGGGATCATCGCTGGTTTCTTCGGCAGGCTTCTGGGGCTCGGCGATATCAGCGACAGTGCTTTGCTGTTTACCCGCGGCATTGGCGTAGTGCTGGTGGCTGCCTGGCTCCTGCGCATGCTGTTAGCGACGTTCCGTGGGCGCATTCACCCGCTCGGCGGCTACGGCCTCGCGATGTTCGCTCTAGTAATCCTCTTCCCCGTCGTGCACCCCTGGTACCTGCTATGGGCCATCGTGCCCCTGTCCGCTTGGGCCAACCGGGTACAATTTCGCATTGCCGTGGTTCTGTACTCGGCAATTTTCAGTTTTGTAGTACTACCACGCGGCCTGGGGTTGCCTCCGGGCACCGTCGCTCAGATTTACCTACTGGCGTTGGTATTCTTCGTCGCAGTCATGTTCGTCATCTTGGCGTACTCGACGCGATCTAAGGTATTTCGCCTTCATTAAAACTGTGAGATTAGACTGACTAACCGTGAATAACGCTGCCAATTCTCCTGCTCTGCGCCTTGAGAACGTAACGAAGAAATTCGATGACGTTGAGGCTGTATCAGACCTTTCGCTTTCCCTGGATCGAGGTAGGGTTCTTGCGCTCCTCGGCCCCAACGGCGCTGGTAAGACCACAACCGTTGAAATGTGTGAGGGCTTCATCAAGCCGGATGAAGGGCGAATTCGCATTCTCGATCTCGACCCGGTCACTCAAACCACAGCACTGCGCAGCCGCATTGGCATCATGCTCCAGGGCGGAGGTGCCTACCCCGGTGTTCGCGTTGGCGAAATGCTGAACCTCGTTGCCAGTTACTCCGCAAACCCGCTGGACACTGATTGGCTCCTTGAAATCGTTGGCCTAGAACGCCATCGTAAGACGAACTACCGCAGGCTCTCTGGCGGTCAGCAGCAGCGACTGTCGCTCGCATGTGCCCTGGTCGGACGTCCGGAGCTTGTGTTCCTCGACGAGCCGACAGCAGGCCTCGATGCTCAGTCCCGTCTAGCCGTCTGGGATCTCATCTCGTCGCTGCGCCGTGATGGGGTCACTGTGGTCCTGACAACGCACCTCATGGACGAGGCCGAATCGCTTGCCGACGACGTTGCGATTATCGACCGGGGCCATTTAGTTGTGGCCGGTACCACCGAGGAGATCACTAGCGCAGGCGCATCGGCTCTCCAGGGAACGTCGTCAAGCACTGCTATGAAGATCAGCGTTCGAGGCAGCCTTGACTTCGAAGAGGTCAACCGCAACTTCAGCGAGTCCGGTCTTCCACAGCGTCTGCAGCGTTCTGGCGGTGGAGAGTTTTCCCTGATTGGTGAGGCTTCACCGCGCGCCTTGACTGTCTTGGCGCAGAGTTGCGAGCAGCAAGAGGTGTTGATCACCTCGTTGAATAGGGCGACGCAATCGCTTGAAGATGTCTTCTTGCAGATCACTGGAACGGAGATGAGGAGCTAATGACTACCGCACCGAGGTCTGATGCCTCCCGCTTTGCGAAGGGCACTTTCGCCCCAGCGCCACAGCGTTCGGACATGGCGAAGTTGGTCATGTCGCAGGCGTGGTTGGAGACGAAGCTCTTCTGGCGACATGGTGAGCAAATGCTCCTCACCATCATTATCCCGTTGGCGATGCTCATCGGCCTGGTGATGGTGCCGGTGTTGGAACTCGATGATCCGCTCGAGCGTATCTTCCCCATGGTGCTGGCGATTTCCGTCATGTCTGCAGGGTTTACCGGACAGGCAATTGCCGTGGGCTTTGACCGCCGTTACGGAGCCCTGAAGCGCATCGGCGCCTCAGGCGTGCCACCCTGGGGCATTATCGCAGGCAAGATTGTGTCGGTTTGCACCACCGTCACGTTGCAGTACGTACTGTTTAGTCTCGTGGGACTCGCCCTTGGCGCAGAGCTGTCGATTGGCGGCTGGCTGCTGGCTTATGTGGGGATGCTTCTGGGAACGTTCGTCTTTACCTCATTGGGCTTGCTCATGGGAGGTACGTTGGGAGCCGAGCTAATCCTAGGTCTGGCCAACCTGATCTGGTTCATCCTCATTGGTGCTACTACGTATGTGGCCGTTGCGCCATCGTTAGATGACATCAGCTCTGTACTGCTACACCTCTTGCCGTCCGTCGCGCTTACCGACGTGATCTCCGCGGCATTGGCCATGTCCGTCCATTGGTCAGCTGTCGGGGTGCTACTTGTGTGGGGCGTCCTTGGCGCTGCATTCGCGGCCCGCTGGTTCCGTTTTGATATGCCGAATGACTAGGAATCTGTCGGGGAATCTGCATAGAAAAGCGCAGCCCAACGCAGGGGTTTCGCTTATTACCATTTTCCGCCAGCATGGGTAGAATTTCTTAATGTGAATACTGCAGATCGAAGTTTGCCCCTATCGTTTTTGCCGCTGACACCAATCGGGCGCCAGAAGCTCTATGCCCTGCTGGTTTTGATTGCACAGGCGGCAATTGCGGTAACCGGTTCTATCGTCCGTGTTACTGGTTCAGGTCTCGGTTGTGCTTCGTGGCCTGAATGTCACCCAGGCAGCTTCGTTCCTGTCGCGGGGGAAGCAGAAATGCTCCATCAGATTATTGAGTTTGGCAACCGGCTGCTCACCTTTGTGCTGGTTGCTCTGACACTTCTGCTCTTCCTTTCGGTTATGCGTGTCGGTCGCCGTCAGGAAATCAAGTTGCTGGCCTTCCTCAACGGTCTCGGCGTTATCGTCCAGGCTGTTATCGGCGGTATCTCCGTTTGGGTTGACCTGAAGTGGTACGCCGTAGCGCTGCACTTCCTGCCTTCGATGATTCTGGTCTGGCTCGCTGGCATGCTTTTCGTCAAGATTTCTGAGCCTGATGACGGCACTGCTACCCGCATGTACCCGCGCTATCTGCGCTATCTGGCTGCCGCCTCCGGCCTGGCCCTGACGATGACGCTGATTACCGGAACTATGGTCACCGGTGCGGGACCACACGCTGGAGATGCTTCGGTGCTCCCGGAGGATCGCCTCCAGCTACCGATTGTTGACCTGGCGCATATCCACGCTGGTTTTATGTACCTCTACCTTGGCCTGGTTATCGGCCTCATTTTCGGTCTGCTGGCCTCGGAAGCCTTTGCGCCTGTGCGTAAGGTTGCCATCGCACTCGTTGTGTTCATTTTGGCTCAGGGCGTAGTTGGAATGATTCAGTACTGGTCCGGTGTACCGGAGGCATTGGTGCCGGTTCACGTTGCCGGATCTGGTATCTGCACCGCTTTGACTGCAGTACTTTTCCAGCACGGTTACCGCACTGTCGGTGGGAGCGCAGAAGTCACTGGCTCGCTTGAAGGCGATGCGGCTGCCGCCACTGTTGCTTCGGAGAAGAACGTCGAGGTTACCGCGTAGCTAGCTGCCGGTCAGCGGCTGTGTTAACGACTGTGGTTACCGGCCGTTGATTCCTGCTCGAACCGCCTAAACACGCGCTTTGGTTGTGCGTGTTTAGGCGGTTCTGCTGTCTGCTCGGCTCCGTGTGCTCGGATGTGCGTTTCCCAGTGGCTAGCGGGCTGCGCGGGCTGCGCGGGCGGTGCAAGGGGGCGGTCTGCCCACTTATCGATCCGAGTTACTGACTATGTTTATGACAGAAATCGCGCGAAAAATGGTCTGAAAGTGTCATAAACTCGCACAGTTTCACATTTGCAGCCCGTGCCCATCTCCACACACAAAAAGAGGCCCTTCCCGCAACCGGAAAGGGCCTCTTCAAAGGAGCTCAGCAGCTGCCCTAGAACATGCTCGAAATTGTCTGCAATCCGAGTACGGCATCGAGAGAAAGCGCCACACAGACGATAGACAAGTAGTTGTTCGACATGAAGAACAGCTTCATCGGCTTGATCTTGCCACCGGTCTTAACGTGGCGGTGCAGGTCAATGGCGCCCCACAGGAACCAGGCACCAGCGCCAACGGCGCCAATCAGATAGATCCAACCCGCGTACGGAACCAACAGCAGAGTGGTAATCACGGTCGCGGCGGTGTAGTAAATAATGCGCTTGGAAACGACGATTGCCGGCTTGACCACTGGCATCATCGGCACGCCAGCGGCCTTGTAGTCCTCCTTGTAGCGCAGGCCCAATGCCCAGGTGTGCGGCGGAGTCCAGAAGAAGATAAGCAGGAACAGGATGAATGCCTGCCACCAGTGAGCCAGCCCCGTAATCTCCGGGTTGTTGTCAGTGATTACGGCCCAGCCGACCATCACCGGCATACACCCCGCAGCGCCACCCCAAATTACGTTCTGATCAGTACGGCGCTTCAGCCACAACGTGTAGACGAAGATGTAGAAGGCAATCGTAATCAGAATGAAAACGGCGGCCAGCAGCGAGTTACACAGCAACCACAGCCATAGGAACGACGCAATCATCAAGACAGTGCCGAAAATCGCTGCCGCTCGACGGCTAACCTGGTTGCGCGCGAGCGGGCGACGGCGAGTACGGCGCATCTTCTGGTCAATGTCGTAATCCATGACCATGTTGAAGGTGTGCGCAGCCGCTGCACCCAGCCAACCACCGAACAAGGTGAGAAGAATCAGTCCAACGTGAACATGACCGCGATCAGCCTGAAGCATTGCGGGAATGGCCGCGACGAGCAGGAGCTCGATAATTCTTGGCTTAGTCAGTGCAATATACGCCTTGACTGTTTCCAACAAAGCAATGTCCCTTTCACGCGCCATAAACAAACCCCCCGTTTACAGATAGTCGGATGTAACGGTCGGAAAGTTCCCGACGAGTTTTTCCGCAAAATTAAATGAGGGGCAGGCAATCAGTTTACCGGTAATCATAACGGTTCCAATAATGACCGTCGTAAAGCATGTGCGGCGCGCCCTCTGAGACTTATCTCTCAGCTATTCGGGCCGGTTTGAACCCGGAGCGCGCAATCCTAGTTAGTATGGAGGAGAATTTTACTAATCCATTTGGATACTAGGAGTCATTCACGTGACACTGTCGACTGAGCATGAAGCACGGGTTGTGCGCAACTACCCCTCGGACTGGTCTGACTTGGATACGAAGGCCGTTGATACGGCCCGTGTGCTGGCCGCAGACGCCGTTGAAAAGGCAGGTTCGGGGCACCCCGGCACTGCGATGAGCCTCGCACCGCTGGCTTACTCTCTTTACCAGCGCATTATGCGCCATGACCCGAAGGATACGAAGTGGATCGGCCGTGACCGTTTCATTCTCTCCTGTGGTCACACCTCTCTGACGCAGTACGTCCAGCTGTACCTCGGCGGTTTTGGCCTGGAGCTCGATGACCTGAAGGCGCTGCGTACGTGGGACGCTCTCACCCCGGGTCACCCGGAATACGGCCACACTGACGGCGTGGAAATCACCACTGGCCCGCTGGGTCAGGGGCTGGCGTCGGCCGTCGGTTTTGCCATGGCTTCGCGACGGGAACGTGGGCTGTTCGACCCGGAAGCTGCTCCGGGTGAGTCTCCGTTTGATCACTACGTGTACGTCATCGCTTCTGATGGTGACGTTCAGGAGGGTGTCACTGCCGAGGCCGGCTCGCTGGCCGGCACTCAGCAGCTGGGCAACCTGATTGTCTTCTGGGATGACAACGGCATCTCCATCGAGGACGACACCACCATTGCTTTCACCGAGAATGTCGCGGATCGCTACCGTGCTTACGGCTGGCAGGTCATTGAGGTCGACGGCGGCGAGGACGTCGCAGCACTCGAGGCTGCTGTCGAGGAGGCCAAGAAGGATACGGAGCGTCCGACCTTCATTCGCGTTCGCACTGTGATCGCTTACCCGGCTCCGACGAAGATGAACACCGGCGCTTCGCACGGTGCTGCTCTTGGTGGCGAGGAGATTGTCGGCATCAAGGAAGCTCTCGGCTTCGATACCGACAAGAGCTTTGACGTCGCTGACGAGGTCATTGAGCACACCCGCAAGCTGGTTGAGCGTGGTGCTGAGGCTCATGCACAGTGGCAGGTCAAGTTTGATGAGTGGGCTGCGGCTAACCCGGAGCGCAAAGCTCTGCTGGACCGTCTGACCGCTGGCGAGCTGCCGGAGGGCTTCGACGCTGAGCTGCCGACTTGGGAGCCGGACGAGAAGGGCGTTGCTACCCGCAAGGCCTCTGAGGCCGCGCTGCAGGCACTGGGCAAGACCCTGCCGGAGCTGTGGGGTGGCTCGGCTGACCTGGCTGGCTCCAACAACACCGTCCTGAAGGGCGAGCCGTCCTTCGGCCCGAAGTCCATCACCACCGGCACCTGGACCACCGACCCGTACGGCCGCAACCTGCACTTCGGTATCCGTGAGCACGCCATGGGTTCGATTCTCAACGGCATTCTGCTCCACGGTGGTACCCGTCCGTACGGCGGCACCTTCCTTATCTTCTCGGACTACATGCGTCCGGCTGTCCGCCTGGCATCGCTGATGGGCATTTCCCCTATTTATGTCTGGACTCACGACTCCATTGGTCTGGGCGAAGACGGTCCGACGCACCAGCCTGTTGAGCAGCTGGCTTCGCTGCGCGCTATCCCGGGTGTGTCCACTGTCCGCCCGGCTGACGCTAACGAGACCGCTCAGGCTTGGGCCGCTGTTCTTCAGGGAAAGGCAGGCCCGAAGGCTCTGGCTCTGACCCGCCAGAACGTTCCGGTCCTGGAAGGCACCAAGGAGAAGGCCGCTGAGGGCGTCCGTCGTGGTGCGTACGTGCTTGTCGACGGCGCCAAGGAGACCCCGGACGTCATCCTGATGGCTACCGGTTCGGAAGTTCACCTCGCTGTCGAAGCTGCTGACAAGCTGGCTGAGGAAGGCGTCAGCGCCCGCGTTGTCTCCGTTCCGTGTCTTGACTGGTTCGAGCAGCAGGACGATGCCTACCGCGAGCAGGTTCTGCCGAAGTCCGTCCGCGCTCGTGTCTCGGTTGAGGCCGGTATTGCAATGCCGTGGTACCGCCACCTGGGTGATGCTGGTCGCGCTGTCTCCCTGGAGCACTTCGGTGCATCGGCTCCGTACAAGGAGCTGTTCGAGAAGTTCGGCATCACAGCAGAGGCTGTTGTCGATGCCGCCAAGGAGTCCATCGAGGCTGCTAAGTAAGTTTGTTAAAACCTGGCGCTATCGGCCGTTGTCGGGACGGGATTTGTGAAAACCGTACCGCGCTCCGGTAGCGCCAGTATTGTTTGTGACGCACAGTAGTTTAAGGACATACAACTTTTAGCGAAGTCTTTAGGCAACGAAGCGGTATTGACAGAAAGGCGTTAAACACTATGGGAAACACCACGATGGAAGCGCTCGCCAAGGTAGGGACTTCGGCGTGGCTCGACGATCTTTCGCGCCAGCGCCTCACCTCGGGCGATTTGAAAAATCTTATTGAAGAGCTTCGGGTTGTCGGTGTCACTACTAACCCGGCAATCTTCTCTTCGGCGATGACCGCCGGTGAGGATTACGACTCTCAGCTGGCGCAGCTCACTGCAGAGGGTGCGAACCCGGCAGATGCTGTGTTCGCGATGGCAATCGACGACGTCCGCGATGCCTGTGACCTTTTCGCTGGTGTATCCGAAGAAACCGACGGTGTCGATGGCCGTGTGTCCATCGAGGTCGATCCTCGCTACGCCGACAACTACGAGGCCACGATTGCGCAGGCCCGTAAGCTCTGGGAGCGCGTCGGCAAGCAGAACGCGATGATTAAGATTCCGGCGACCGATGCTTCCCTGCCGGCTGTCACCCAGGCTCTGTCCGAGGGAATCTCGGTAAACGTCACCCTGATTTTCTCGGTGGAGCGCTACCTGCAGGTCATTGATGCGTTCATCGAGGGCATTGAGCGTGCGAAGGACAACGGCGTAGACCTGGCTTCGGTTCACTCTGTTGCGTCGCTGTTTGTTTCCCGCGTTGACACCGAAATCGATGCTCGCCTGGACAAGATCGACTCCGAGGAGGCCCTGGCTCTGCGCGGCAAGGCTGGTCTGGCCAATGCCCGTGCAGCTTACGCCAAGTTCGAGGAGACTTTCTCGGCGCAGAATATTCGCTGGGCACAGCTGGAAAACGCCGGTGCTAAGCCGCAGCGCCTGCTGTGGGCTTCGACCGGTGTGAAGAACCCGGCTTACCCGGACACCCTCTACGTCACTGAGCTGGCTGCACCGCAGACTGTGAATACCATGCCGGAGAAGACGCTGCGTGCTGCCGGGGGCTTCGAGGGCGAGGTTCGCGACGCCGTCAGCGGCCAGGGGGAAGCAGCCAATGCCGTTATGACTCAGCTCAGCGAGATTGGCATCGACCTCGATGACGTCTTCGCTGTCCTGGAGCGCGAGGGCGTGGAGAAGTTCGTGGACTCCTGGCAGTCCTTGCTCGAGTCGATTGCACAGCGCATGGAGCAGCTGAAGTAAGCCTGCTGATTATCTAGGTGCCTGTTGGTAGTGGCTGCGTTTCTGGCTGGCGCCAGCAGGTCGCCTGGCGCTCCGAGTTACTGACTGCGTTTATGTCAAAAACGGCCCGAAAAATAGCCTGAAGGTGTCATAAACTTGCACAGTTTCACATCTGCAGCCCGTAACTTTTGGGGTTGTCAGTTTCGGTTCGCCTGTTGTGCTACTTAACCCGAATTTTCAACGTTGGACATGAAAAAGCTCCCCGCGCAGGGGAGCTTTTTTAATGGAGCTAGGACGCGGCGAAGGCGGGGCGCACAGTGGGCAGCGGGCGTTTCTCTTCCTTTAATGCCCAGGCCATCACGAACGCAGAGATTACGGTGATGATTGAGGCAAAGATCGGCACAGCCGGCCAGGGGGCGCCCGGTATGGAGTCGGTCACGTCCAGCAGATAGCTAAAGAGGAAGAGCGTGACCAGGGCCAGGCCAATGGTGATCGATCCTGCACGAGTGCCCTTCGCGCCGGCGACGGTGCCGACTGCGGTGCTCGCCACGGTAGCCATGAGGAAGCTCAAGAAGACGCACAGCGCGGTGAGCAGAACTGTGGTGTAGTTCTGCCCGGAATCCTCAATCATGTACAGCTCCCCGTTAGTGTCCGGAAACAGGGCCGGTCCGGAGGTGACAATGAAGCTATCGAATCCGCGGTAGTAACCGGACTTGTTCTGTTCGATGACCATCGCCGTGACGATGAAGGCGGTAGCCACCAACGATGTGCCCAAGATTGCGATGATTGCGGAGCGTACCCAGCGGGAGGTGCTCACGCCGTAGTCGCGCAGTGTGACCGAACGCCGGGCTGTGATGAGGAAGAGGATGCCCAGCGCGATAATGCCAAGCAAGGTGTTACCGGTTCCGCTGCCTACGAGCATGCGCCCGAAGGCCGAGTACAGGATGGCCACGGCGGCAACACCGAGGAAGGTTTTCTTGTTGGTCGCGATGAAAGCTCCGGTGCTCATTTCTTGCTCCGTTCGATGTAGGAGGAGGTGCTTGCGAGGTCGATGAGGGCCGCGGGGTCGAGGTAGCTCACCTCAACGCCGAGGGCGCGGGCATGCGCAGCGGCAGACGAACTGAGCTCTGTAGCCAGGATTGCCTCGCAGCGCTCGCCGAGGGTTTTCTTAGCGAGCACTTGGCCGGCCACCTGCGCCACGAGATCCGTAGGGCCGCGCAGCACCGGATGGCTAGCGCGCAGCTTATCGACGTCATAGGGCCCGTACGCATCCTGCTTGTGGATGACAATCAAGGTGTCCACTAGGCCGGCTAGATCCTGGGAGTGCTGCGAGGTGACCACAATGTCGGCCGATTCGGCCGAGTCGATAAGCATGCCGCGCAATGTGGCGCGGTGCTCGACATCGAGGCCGTTGAAGGGCTCGTCGAAAAGCAATGCTTCCTTGCCCGATGCCAGGGTGGCAGCGGCGATGAGCAGCTGGCGCTGGCCCAGGCTGAGCTTTTTGATAGGGGTGTCAGCGGGGAAATCGAGGAGGGACTCCGCGTGGGGCACATCGAGCTGATCCCAGCCGGTGCGCAGGATCTGGAAATATTCGCGCGGGGTGGCACCGAAGACCTGGGTGTCGGGTGCAGCCTTCGCCAGGGCCGCCGTAGGCATCTGCGCGAGGGTACGCAGGTAGTAAGTCTTGCCGGCGCCGTTGGGGCCAATCACGCCGTAGATGCTCATTTCTCCTCCTCCAGCATGGCGATGATGTCGTGGAGCGTGAGGCCGAGAATGCCGGCCTCCGCTTTTAATGGCTCGATGTAGGTGCGCTGGAACGCTTCACGACGCTCAGCGCGAATGCGGTTACGGGCGTCTGGAGTGACAAACATGCCGAGTCCTCTTTTCTTCTCCACAAGCCCCACCATCGACAGTTCCGTCATGGCCTTGGCGGCCGTGGTTGGGTTGACCTGATAGAACTCCGAGAGCTCCTTGGTTGAAGGGGCACGATCCTCAGCCGAGAGCTCCCCGGACAAAATCATTGATTTCAGATCCTCGGCGATCTGGACGTAGATGGGCCGAGGGTCCGCCTCCTTCGCCTGCATATCCACCTCCGTGGTTTATGGGTATACCACCTAGGTCATAAACCTATGGCAGAAGAAAGGGGCCCGTCAAGGCCCCATCGGAGGAATCGGAAACGATTCCACCGGACTTTTCTCGATATGACATTATGTAAACCGTGAGTGATTCTCTGCAACGCAACGATTCGAACTCCCCTACTGCCAGCTCTCCGCACAACGGAGACGACAGCACCAACCACGACGGATACATCAACCCGCTGCGCGACCCGCAGGATAAACGCCTGCCGCGTATTGCCGGCCCGGGTGGCATGGTGATTTTCGGAGTGACGGGCGATCTGGCCCGAAAGAAGCTTCTGCCTGCCATTTACGATCTGGCCAACCGCGGTCTACTGCCTGCCTCCTTCGCGTTGGTTGGCTACGGTCGTCGCGAATGGTCGAAACAGGACTTTGAGGATTATGTGCGCACCGCAGTGGAACAGGGCGCCCGCACAGACTTCCGTGAGAGTGTCTGGCAGCGCCTGGCTGAGGGCATTCACTTTGTCACCGGTACCTTCACCGATGACGAGGCCTTCGATCGCCTGGCCGCACAACTTGAAGAGCTCGATCGCTCCCGCGGCACCGCTGGCAACTGGGCCTACTACCTGTCCATTCCGCCAGCTAACTTCCCCGATGTCTGTCATCAGCTCGATCGTTCGGGTCTGGCGCAGTCGGGCGAGGATTATTGGCGTCGCGTGATTATTGAGAAGCCATTCGGACACGATCTAGCCTCCGCTCAGGAACTCAACCGGATTGTGAACTCGGTCTTCCCAGAAGACGCTGTGTTCCGCATCGACCACTACCTGGGCAAGGAAACCGTCCAGAACATTCTGGCCATGCGTTTTGCCAACCAGTTGTTCGATCCGATGTGGAATTCTCACTACATTGACCACGTCCAGATCACCATGGCCGAGGACATTGGTTTGGGCGGTCGCGCTGGTTACTACGACGGTATTGGTGCAGCTCGTGACGTGATTCAGAACCACCTACTGCAGCTCCTGGCGCTGGTGGCAATGGAAGAGCCCATCGCCTTTACCCCGGAAGAGCTGCAAGCGGAAAAGATCAAGGTTCTGCGTGCCGTCGAGCCAGTGCGTCCGTTTTCGAAATACACCGCTCGTGGCCAGTACACGGCGGATTGGCAGGGCAGCAACTTCGTGCCGGGGCTGCGCGATGAGGAAGGCTTCGACCCCGAATCCACGACCGAGACCTACGCCGCCTGTACGCTGCAGATCAACTCCCGTCGTTGGGCCGGTGTCCCCTTCTACCTGCGCACCGGCAAGCGCCTCGGCCGCCGCGTCACTGAAATTGCGCTGGTCTTTAAGTCCGCACCTCACCTGCCCTTCGCAGAGACAATGACTGCCGCACTCGGCCAGAACGCAATGGTCATCCGTGTTCAGCCAGACGAGGGCGTGCTCATGCGCTTCGGCTCGAAGGTCCCGGGCTCGGCCATGGAGGTGCGCGATGTCAACATGGACTTCTCCTACTCCGAGGTGTTTACCGAGCAGTCGCCAGAGGCCTACGAGCGCCTGATTCTGGATGCGCTTCTCGACGAAGCCAGCCTCTTCCCCACCAACGAGGAAGTCGAGCTGTCCTGGAAGATTCTTGACCCCATCATCGAGTACTGGGCCAAGCGCGGTCGTCCCGAGGGCTACCCCGCAGGTTCGTGGGGGCCTTCCTCCGCTGACCACATGCTCGAGCGCGACGGTCGCGCTTGGCGACGGCCATAGGCCGCCGACCTCTCAGTTCTTAAGAATTTTCTGACAGAAAGAACACTTTCATGATTGTCAATTTGCCAGACACTGACACCGCGAGCATTGCTCGTCAGTTGGTGCAGCTTCGAGAGCAGGGCGGCATTGTCACCACAGGCCGTGTCCTCACCCTGATTGTTTTGGCCAAAAGCGAAGACGACCTGGAAAACATTATTTCCACGGTCAACTCCGTTTCCCGCGAGCACCCATCCCGTGTGCTGGTATTGGTCTCCGATGATCCACGCCTGGACAATCGCCTTGACGCGGAACTCCGCGTCGGTGGTGATGCCGGTGCCGCTGAGATCGTCGTTATGCACATGTCCGGAGAGATTGGTCAGCACCACAGCTCTGTGGTGACTCCCCTGCTGCTGCCGGATACGCCGGTCGTGGCGTGGTGGCCTTCTGAGGCGCCGCAGGTCCCAGCGGCGACACCAATCGGCCGAATTGCCCAGCGCCGTATCACCGATTCACTGTGTGACCCGAATAGCAACGCTATCTACACGCGCCGTACGGGCTACACGCCCGGCGATTCCGACCTGAGCTGGTCGCGGCTGACGAACTGGCGCGGTGTGTTGGCATCCGCTTTCGACTTGCCGCCGCACTCGCCGGTGACCTCCGTGTCCATCTACGGCCCACAGGACTCGCCATCGGTCGAGGTCGCCGCTGGATGGTTGGCAGATCGCCTGGGGCTGCCGGTCAACCGTTACTCCACCGGTGAGAAGAAGATTCCGGTGGACGAAAAGGGCCGCGCCAAGCCACCGGTGACCTCCGTCGCCTTTGAGCGTGAAAATGGCCAGACTTTGCGCATCGATATTGAAAGCGCCACCACTGCATCGGTCACCAACGGAGAAAAGCCCCCGTTCAAGGTTGCAGTATCGCGTCCAACACGCTCCGAATGTTTGGCAGAGGAGCTGCGTCACCTCGACCACGATACTGCCTACGGACGTGCCCTGCGTGGCCTCAGCCAGATTCACACGGTGGGAATGCAACCTCCGACGTCCACAACAACTAGCTTCGCTAACGAACCAGGAGTCTCTGACAAGTGACCACCGATAACGCGTCGAATACCGTCCCTGCCCCTCAGTTCCACCGCGCCGCTGACCAGGCGGGTATCGTCGAGGCTGCACGTCAGCGCTTCATCGATGCGGTTGTCGCCGTCCTACATGGCAACGCCTCTCCGGTCACCGATGACGGTTTCGTACGCGTCGTTCTCACCGGTGGCGGCGCGGGTACCGCTTTGCTCAGTGCGCTTGCCGACGATTCCGGAGACATCGACTGGAACCGAGTCCTGGTGTTCTTCGGAGATGAACGTTTTGTCGCTGCCGACTCGGCAGATCGCAATGCGTTGGCTGCTCGTAAGCGTCTCTTGTCCCCTGTCGGCGTGCCGGAGGAAAACATCTTCGAGTTTGCCGCTGCCGACAGCGGCGTGACCACCACGGAGGCCGCCGAAAGCTACGAAGCTATCGTTCGGGAGATGGCTCCAAATGGCTTTGACCTTCACCTTCTTGGTATGGGCGGAGAGGGACACATCAACTCGATTTTCCCACATACCGCAGCGCTGGCTGAGCAGGAACGCTTGGTCGTGGACGTGCATAACTGCCCGAAGCCACCGCCGACCCGCATCACGTTGACGATGCCGGCCATCGCCAGCTCTCAGCGTGTGTGGCTACTTGTAGCGGGCGGCGAAAAGGCTGAGGCAATTGCAGCTATCGCTCAGCAGGACGACCCAGCGCAGTGGCCAGCGGCCGGGGTTCGCGGTGTTCAGGAAACCGTTGTCTTTGTTGACGATGCTGCGGCTGCGCAGCTCTAGGCTTCCGCTTCACCGCTAACAGCCCAGAAACAGCAAATTCCCGTCGATAAGCGAAATGCTATCGACGGGAATTTTTATTGCTTAAAGGCCTGCGGTGGGGCGTGCTGCGTGCGGAACCTACCAGCCGAAAGTATTGAACAGCAGCAACAGGACAATGCAGAGCAACCAGATAATCACGGTCACAATAGTGACGCGGTCAAGGTTCTTCTCCACCACAGTCGAACCAGACAGATTCGACTGCATGCCGCCACCAAAGAGGCTGGACAGTCCGCCACCCTTACCCTTGTGGAGCAGGATAAACAGCGTCATCAGGATGGATGTGATGACCAGGACAATCTGAATGGCGAGGTACACGCGCACTTCCTTTTGAAACGTCGCTTCTTTAAGAACTCCAACTATACTAGCGCAATTGCTCCGCTGGCTAGGTATCCCTAGCCGTATCCCTAGGCGAATTCCTAGCCGGAGTTGCGCAGTGCAGTTGCCAAACCATTCATGGTCAGCTGAATGCCCCGACGCACCTTGTCGCGATTATCGCCGGCACGGTAGCGACGCAGCATCTCCAGCTGGATGATGTTCAGCGGCATAAGGTACGGGAAGCGCATGTCCACCGAGCGCCTGAGCAGCGGATTGTCTTCAAGCAGGTCCTTGTACCCGGTTACCTTCAGGAACATCTCCAAAGTCAGGTCGAACTCTGCCTTGATGATGCCGTAGATGCGCTCACCGTCGGCCTTATCTTGGCACAGGCTAGCGTAGGCGCGCGCAAGGTTGAGGTCAGCCTTGGACATGACCTGCGCCATGTTCGACAGCACCGAATTGAAGAACGGCCAAATCTCGTTGAGCTGACGGAGCTCAGCCAGGCGGGAACCGTCTTCGTCCTCGCCGATCCACTCCTGCAGTGCAGAGCCGACACCAAACCAGCCCGGCACCATAGAACGCTGCTGCGACCAGGACAGTACCCAGGGAATTGCGCGCAGGTCAGAAATGGTCTGGGTCTGCTTGCGTGAGGTCGGACGCGAACCGATGTTCAGGCTGCCGATCTCATCGACCGGGGTCGAGGAAGTGAAGAAGTCAATAAAGCCCGGGTCCTCGTGCATGAGCTTCGAGTAGGCCTCGCGAGACAGGTCGGAAATCTCCGACATAATCTCGTGGGCGCGAGCCGGGTTCTTCAGGTCATCGACGTCGAGCAGAGTCGACTCAATCGTTGCCGAAACCAGCGCGGCGAGGTTCCTGCGTGCCGCTGCAGGGTGACCGTACTTGGCAGAGATAATCTCGCCCTGCTCGGTGATACGCACCGACCCCTGGACTGCGCCGGAAGGCTGCGCCAGGATTGCCTCGTAGGACGGACCGCCACCACGGCCGACAGTACCTCCGCGGCCATGGAAGAGACGCAGGCGAATGTCGTTGTCCTTCGCAGCTGCCACGATGGCGACCTCCGCGTCGTAAAGCGCCCAGTTTGCAGCGAAGTACCCGCCGTCCTTGTTGGAGTCAGAGTAGCCGAGCATGACTTCCTGCAGATCTCCGCGTGCGGAGACGTATGCACGGTAGACCGGAATGTCCCACGCAGCACGCAGGACGTCGGCACCAGCCTGCAGGTCTTCGATGGTTTCGAACAGCGGGATGACGTCAACAGAACCGGTCGGCTGCGAGCCATTCGGGCGAATCAGACCGACTTCCTTGAGCAGAATCATCGGCTCCAGCAGGTCGGAGACCGATGTACACATCGAAATGATGCAGTGCGGTACCGCGTCGTGACCGTACTTGCGCACCGCACGAGATGCCGCACGCATAATGCCTAGCTCGCGAGCCGTAGCTTCGGAAAGATCTGCGGAAGTCGAAACCAGCGGACGGGAGGACTGCAGTTCCTTGGTCAGCAGTTCGACCTTGTCGGCTTCCTTCAATCCCGCGTAGTTGTCCACCACACCGGCAGCGGAGAACAGCTCGGTGAGGATTTCCTCATGAGAGTCCGAATTCTGGCGGATATCAATCGAGTACAGGTGGAAACCAAATACTTCGACTGAATCAATCAGATCGCGCAGGCGGTGATCGGCGATGAGGTCATCGTGGCTGGACCGCAGTGAGTCGTCGATAATCGAGAGCTCTTCAAGTAGCTCCTCGGCGCTGTCATACGGAGTGAATTCCGACCAGTCGCCCTCAATGATGGACTCGTCGAAGAAGTTCACCGCTGTTGCCGCCACGCGACCGCGGATACCGTGAACCGCACGACGGTACGGCTCATCTTCGCGGTTAGGTACGTCATTGTGGCCGCGGCTGGCCAGAGCGACCAGATCCACGGTGACCTTGGTCAGGCGGTCGCTGAGACTGAGCTCGCGCTCCAGCAGGTGCAGCTGCGAGAAGTAGTGACGCAGGATCGTACCCGCTGCCCTATCGGAGGCGTAGCGCAGCGTCTCCTCCGTCACGTATGGGTTGCCGTCGTGGTCACCGCCGATCCACGAGCCCATGCGAATCGTTGGGTTAGCCGGCAACTTGTTTCCGCCGAGCTGACGCAAGTGCTTGACGACGTCTCGGTTAATCTGTGGCACAGCTTCCAGCAGAGAAAGCTGGTAGTAGCGAAGACCAACCTCGACCTCATCGCGAATGTCCGGGCGGTTCATGCGAATGAGAGCCGTTTGCCACAGCGTCAGGATACGGCGGCGGATATCGGCATCAATCTCAGCGAGTCGGTCCGCGGTGCGCGCATTCATCGGGGCCGCCTGAATCTCGTGGCGGCGCCGCATTGCGGCCGTGATGTGCTTCTGCACATCGAACACTGTGCGACGACGAGTTTCCGTTGGGTGTGCGGTCAGAACCGGGACGACCTCAATGTGGTCCATCATGTCCGCAATGGCGCTGCTGGAAACCTTGGCGTCGCGAAGCTTCTGCCATGTTGCCTCCAGAGTGGAGTCCTGCGGTGGATCGCCAGCATCGAGAGATGCCTCGATGCCCAGCTCCTCGTGCAAATCCTCAGCGAGGTTAGCCAAAAGTGCGAAGTGCGTGAAAGCACGGATGACAGGGCTTGCCTCGGCTGGGTCAATATCGCGGAAGAGGCCGGTGAGCTTCTCGATGTCGCCATCGCCACGATGGAGTTCGAAGGCTGCACGGCGAGCATTTTCGACCAGGTTAAAGACCTCGTCACCCTCTTGCTCGCGGATTACCTGCCCAAGAATTCGACCCAGGTGGCGAATATCCTCCCAGAGCAAGTCCTGCTGCTTCGCGGTAGCGGTCGATGAAGATTGCTCATTGCTTGCAGTGTGTCGGTCAGTGTCACGATGTACTTGTTCGTTCATTGAGCACGTCCTTTGAAAATTGCCGGGCATTCCAAGTGGAAAGCCTCGGGAAATGTATTGCGCTAAAACATTGCCAGTCGGTGTGCCTGGGTTGAGTCCGCCTAAAGGCAATAACCCCGAATCGGTTTTATGAGAATCAATAAAACCAATCCGGGGTCGCGCATGACGCCTATCTTATCAGTTGTTCTGAATTTATATGCACCTAGGCGTTCTGAGCGGCATCTGCAGCAAGTGCGCAGAGCTTCGCGAATGCTTCACCGTCGAGCGAAGCGCCACCGACGAGGCCGCCGTCGACATCGGGCTTGCCGACGATCTCAGCGACGTTCTCGGCCTTGACGGAACCACCGTAGAGGATGCGCATTTCCTTTGCGATGTTCTCGTCCGCAATTTCAGCGACGGTCTCGCGGATAGCTGCACAGACTTCCTGAGCGTCTGCAGCCGATGCGACCTTACCGGTGCCGATAGCCCAGACCGGCTCGTAAGCGATGACAGTCTTGGCCAGCTCAGCGTTGGTCAGGTTAGCCAGGGATCCCTTGACCTGAGCGACAACGTAATCGACGTGCTCTTCGGCCTCTCGGACCTCCAGCGGCTCGCCGACACAGACGATTGGGTTCATGCCCTCGCGCAGTGCTGCCTTGGCCTTCTTTGCGACCAGCTCATCGTCCTCTGCGTGCATATCGCGACGCTCGGAGTGACCAACGACGACCCAGGTGCAGCCGAGCTTTGCCAGCATCGAGGCGGAAATCTCGCCGGTGTAAGCGCCGGACTCGTGGACTGAGACATCCTGCGCACCGTAAGTGACGCCGAGCTTATCGCCCTCAACCAGAGTCTGGACCGAACGTAGGTCGGTAAACGGCGGGATGACAGCGACGTCAACCTTGTCGTAGTACTCCTTCGGCAGAGCGAACGCGAGTTTCTGCACCACACCGATAGCCTCGAGATGGTTCAGGTTCATCTTCCAGTTACCAGCAATAAATGGTGTACGTGCCATAGTGGTGGAATTCACTTCCCTATCAATTAGCGGATTTTTAAGCGATGAAAATCCGGTGGTGAAAAAACTTAGTCTTCCAGGACGGAGACGCCCGGCAGAGTCTTACCCTCGAGGAACTCCAGCGACGCGCCACCACCGGTTGAGATGTGGCTGAAGCCCTCCTCGTTCAACCCCAGGGTACGTACTGCCGCTGCGGAGTCACCGCCACCGACGACGGAGAAGCAACCGTTGTTTGTGGTGGCATCGATGATGGCCTGTGCAACCTCGCGGGTACCAGCTGCGAAAGCCTCCATCTCGAACACGCCCATCGGACCGTTCCAGAACACAGTCTTGGACTCAGCCAGCACCTTGCCAAATGCCTCGGCGGAAGCCGATCCGATGTCCAGGCCCATCCAGCCTTCCGGAATCTCGGTGGCATCGACGACCTTGTTTTCAGCGTCAGCAGCGAACTTGTCGGCCACGACTACGTCGGTTGGCAGAACAATCTTGTCGCCGTAGCGGTCCAGCAGATCCTTACAGGTGTCAATCATCTCTTCCTGCAGCAGGGATGCACCAACGGCGTAGCCCTTGGCAGCCAGGAAGGTGAAGCACATGCCGCCGCCGATGACCAGGGAGTCAACCTTCGGCGCGAGAGCCTCAATAACGCCCAGCTTGTCGGAAACCTTGGAACCGCCGAGCACGACGGTGTACGGCTTCTCCGGGGTCTCTGCAACCTTGCGCAGAACCTCAAGCTCAGCCTGAACCAGGTTGCCGGCGTAGTGCGGCAGCTTCTTAGCGACGTCGAAGACGGAAGCCTGGGCGCGGTGAACAACACCGAAACCGTCGGAAACAAATGCTCCGTCCGGAACAAGTGCGGCCAGCTCGGCTGCGAATTCGGCGCGTTCTGCCTCGTCCTTGGAGGTCTCGCGCGGATCGAAGCGGACGTTCTCCAACAGGAGTACATCGCCCTCGGTCAGACCATTTGCGCGCTCGTGCGCGTCCTCACCGGAGACATCACCGGCGAGCGCGACGTACTGCTCCAGGCGCTCAGATAGCGCCTCAGCGACCGGGGCCAGGGAGAACTCGGACTTAACCTCGCCCTTCGGGCGACCCAGGTGAGCCATAACAACGACCTTGGCGCCGGCCTCGACAAGCGCGGACAGGGTGGGCAGCGAAGCATCGATTCGACCCGGATCGGTGATAACGCCGTCTTTCAGTGGGACGTTAAAGTCGGAGCGGACGAGGACGTAACGGCCTTCAATACCTTCGTTGATCAGGTCTTTGACAGTCTTAACAGTCATCTCAATGAAATCCTTGTGAAAGTGTGTAAAAAACGGGCCGTGGGTGGCGTGCCCTACTCAGGCGCAACCACCCCGGCCCGTTCGGGGTCTGGGATTAACCAGGTGAGTTATTAGAGGCGCTCACCGACGTAGACAGCCAGGTCGACGAGGCGGTTGGAGTAGCCCCACTCGTTGTCGTACCAGGAGACAACCTTGACCTGATCGCCGATGACCTTGGTCAGCGGTGCGTCGAAGATCGAGGAACGCGGGTCGCCCTCGATGTCCTTGGAAACGATTGGGTCCTCGTTGTAGCCCAGAACACCCTTGAGCTCGCCCTCAGCAGCTTCCTTGATGGCAGCATTGACGGACTCGACGGTGACCTCGCTCTTCGCAGTGAAGGTCAGGTCGGTGACAGAGCCGGTCGGGGTCGGAACACGCAGTGCGTAGCCGTCCAGCAGACCCTTGAGCTGCGGCAGAACCAGAGCGACTGCCTTTGCAGCACCGGTGGAGGTCGGAACAATGTTCAGTGCAGCAGCGCGGGCGCGACGCAGGTCCTTGTGCGGAGCGTCGTGCAGACGCTGGTCACCGGTGTATGCGTGGATGGTGGTCATGAGACCGCGCTCGATGCCGAACTTGTCGTCCAGGACCTTAGCCATCGGAGCCAGGCAGTTGGTGGTGCAAGAAGCGTTCGAAATGATGTTGTGCTTCTCCGGGTCGTAGTCAGTGTGGTTAACACCGACAACGAAGGTTGCGTCTTCGTTCTTAGCCGGAGCGGAGATGATGACCTTCTTGGCGCCAGCCTCGATGTGAGCCTTGGCAGCGTTGGCATCGGTGAAGAAACCGGTGGACTCAATGACGATGTCGACCTCGTGCTTGCCCCACGGCAGGTCCTTCGGGTCACGCTCAGCGTATGCCGCGATGCGCTTGCCGTTGACGGTGAGGGACTCATCGTCGTAGGTGACCTCTGCGTCAAGCTTGCCCATGATGGAGTCGTACTTGAGCAGGTGAGCCAGGGTCTTGTTATCAGTGAGGTCGTTTACAGCAACGACTTCCAGGTCAGCGCCTGCAGCGAGCAGGGAGCGGAAGAAGTTGCGGCCAATGCGACCAAAACCGTTAATACCTACACGAACCGTCACAATAATCTCCTTAATGGATTGGCGAATCGATGCCACTTGTCAGGGCGCTGATTGCGCTCCAACAGGTTCACTACAGAAGTGTACGTTGGGTTTTTCATTCGCGCAGCGGTGGTTTGGTGCGAAAATCCCAAATAAACGGAGATTTATCAAAAATTACGCACCTGACTAGGCATAACAGGTGCTTTACTCGTCAACTTCTTTGTCAAAAAGTTCGTCTGTAACGACTGCAGTTGTGGGGGGAATTCCGAGTTCGTTTGCTCTTTTGTCCGCCATGGAGAGCAAACGGCGGATGCGTCCTGCGACGGCGTCCTTGGTCATTGGCGGATTGGCCAGCTGCCCAAGTTCTTCCAGTGAAGCCTGCTTGTGCTCGATGCGCAGCTGTCCTGCAGACACCAAATGGTCTGGTACATCGTCACCGAGAATCTCTAAAGCACGCTCTACTCGCGCTGCTGCAATAACGGCCGCACGAGCCGAGCGCCGCAGGTTGGCATCGTCGAAGTTTGCCAAGCGGGTGGCCGTCGCTCGCACTTCACGACGCATACGCTGTTCTTCCCACTGCAGGCGAGTAGTCTGGGCTCCCATTCGCGTCAGCAGCGCACCGATTGCATCGCCCTCCCGGATGATTACGCGATCGCCACCGCGGGATTTATTCTCCTTGCTCTTAGCCGTAATTCCGAGCCTACGAGCACATCCCACCAATGCGAGTGCCGCTTCAGCAGAAGGAGCAGTGACTTCCAAAGCTGAGGAACGCCCCGGCTCAGTCAGTGAACCATGTGCCAAAAAAGCACCCCGCCATGCAGCTTCTTGATCAATTTTCTGCCCCATGATCAGCTTGCGTGGTAGCCCACGTACGGGACGTCCTGCAGAGTCAATCAGGCCAGTTTGCCTAACGACGAGCTCCGCGCCATCGGTTACCCGCACGATGTACTTCGAGGTCTTTCGCAAGCCACCGGGAGACAAGACATTGAGGCTGGCTTTGACATCGTAGAGTTCGGCCAGCATGGAGCGCAGGCGGCGTGCGACAGCGCCGGAATCCAACTCAGCCTCCAGCACAATCGAACCTGCCACCAGGTGGAGTCCTCCTGCGAAGCGGAACAGGGTCGCAATCTCCGCTGCCTGAGCGCTTTCCTGCGAAACTGACACGCGGGCTAGTTCGTCTTTGACCTTCGCCGTCAATGCCACGATGCTGTCCATCCTCATTTCATGTGTACGAGCTGGGTTTGGGCCTGGTTAATCTAGGTGAAATTAACCCCATTTGAGCTTTAGCAATAAACCTCAAGGATAGTATCCGGTACCAATCGAGTGGCAATTAGTTGATTGTCTGTTGCATCCTCGCAGGAGAGTGCATAAAAACCCTCGATTGGCCGGACGCTTTAGAGGAACTGACGAAGTGCGACAGCTAGTTTCTCCGGCGAATGCCGACCCGTCAGAGCTCCGTGGTCATCAACTTCTTGCACATCGGCGAAGACAACCTGCGCGTCTAGGCTATCCGCCGCTCGCTGCAGGTATTCTCGTTCGGTATCCGCGAGCGGCGTGTTGTCGTCGACAAGCACGTAATTGAGCTTCAAATTAGGTGCGTGCTGCGTGAGCATGTGGATGTGCCGTTCGGAAGAAAAACCGGCGGTCTCCCCCGGCTCGGCGACAAGATTCAGCACCACCACGGTTGTGGCCTTGGTTTCTTGCAGAGCGTCCCGCAGCCCGGGCACCTGCAGATGTGGCAGAACCGAAGTGAACCACGAACCCGGACCCAGCGTCACCAAATCAGCATTGAGGATAGCTTCAATGGCCTCCTCGGATGCCGGCGGAGTCTCAGGAATCAGCCGGATTCGGCGCACCTGGCCAGGCGTCGTGGCCACAGCGACCTGGCCACGGACTTGGCGCACGACGCGGGCATCCTGCTCCAGGCCTACGACTTCGGCCTCAATCTCTAGCGGGATTGGCGACATGGGCACGACGCGACCCTGGATTTGCAGCAACCGGCCGATTTCGTCAAGGGCGTCGACTTCATTTCCCATCACACTGGTGAGTCCAGCGATAATCAGATTGCCAATCGCATGCCCTGCCAGTGCGCCAGTTCCGCCAAAGCGGTGCTGCAGTGTCTTTTCCCACAGATCGCCTTTTTCCGTATCTGCGGAAAGCGCGGCGAGTGCCATGCGAAGATCTCCAGGGGGAATCTGCCCCAGCTCACGACGAAGGCGACCCGAGGATCCGCCATCGTCGGCAACAGTGACCACCGCAGTGACATGGTCCGCAACCTGACGGTCAGCTCTCAGCGTGGCAAATAGACCATGACCGCCACCCAGACTGGTAATTGATGTCAATTTCTACACCTCCACGAAAACCGCTAGTTGCGGTCAATATCGCGGTGGACGACGTTGACGTTGATCCCGGAAACTCCCTCGAGCTTCTTAGCCAGCGCCTCCGACATGGCCACACTTCGGTGATGGCCTCCGGTGCATCCCACAGCGATAGTCATAAAACCCTTGCCCTCACGGCGATACCCGGGCAAAACCAATTCAATCAAGTTTGTGACGTTGTCCAAAAACCCCTGAGACTCAGGTTGGGACAGCACGTAGTCGGCCACGGCTTTATTGGTACCGCGGCCCGCACGCAGCTCAGGTACCCAATAGGGATTGGGGAGAAAACGGACGTCGAAAAGCATGTCGGCATCGCGCGGCGCACCGTGCTTAAACCCAAAAGATTCGATGGTGATCTGCTGAATCTTGCTAGCGGTATCCGACAACTGATGCTCTAACTCACGGCGCAAATCGTGCACGCTCATGTCAGAGGTATCCACTACTAAATCCGACATGCCCTTTATTGGCAGCAACATCTGACGTTCAGCGGCAATACCCTGTGAAAGCGTGCCATTTTCCTGCAGCGGATGGGTGCGGCGGACAGAGTCGTAGCGAGCGATGAGGGTGTCGTCGTTGGCATCAAAGAAGATGACATAGGGCTGGCGCCCCTCATTGCGGAGTCCGTCGAGCACCTCCCCCAAACTGCCGGCGAACGCGCGCGAGCGCACGTCGGTGACGATAGCGAGGCGCTCTACTGGAGAGTCCGCTTCAAACGACAACTCGACCATGCGCATAATCAACTCCGGGGGCAGGTTGTCTGCGACATACCAGCCCATCTCCTCCAAGACGCTGGCGGCCGTATTGCGTCCGGAACCGGACATGCCGGTAATCAACACAAGTGACTTTTCAGCCTGAGGGGAATAACCCGAAGTAATCATGCCATCACTCTAATACAATTCCGCCCAACCGCTCTCGGTTTTACTAGCGGAAGTAAACCCCCTAGCACTGTTTCAAGTGCGGTTTTAGCCACTTGTTTACCTACTTCTACGCCTACTCTCCCGGACCGACATCCGAGTTTGGCTCTGACGACTTCTCGTCTGGATGGAGGTAATCGTAAACAGTTTTCGCGAGCATCGGCCCGAAACCAGCCACTTCTTCGATCTGCTCGACGCTGGCCTTCTTCAGCGCCGCAACGGAACCAAAGTGCTTGACCAACTCACTGCGGCGTGCTGGCCCCAGCCCCTTAATGCCATCAAGCACCGACGAGCGCATGCGTTTAGAGCGCTGCTGACGGTGATAATTAATGGCAAAGCGGTGCGCCTCATCACGAATTCGCTGGATTAGGTACATCGCCTCCGAATTGCGCGGCAGAATGAGCGGCTCATCATCGTCGGGAATCCACAGCTCTTCTAAGCGCTTGGCAATTCCCACCAACGTCACATCGGTGACCTCGAGTTCATCGAGGACCGCCTGTGCGGCTGCGACCTGCGGTGCACCACCGTCGACGATGAACAACTGTGGCGGGTAGGCAAACTTGCGGTTACTCCGCGACTGCTCATCGACGGCATCAGTCGTCTCTTCGACGAACATCTCGCTTGCATCATCGGGCATGGCGAGCTTGTCCTCGTTATGGCGCAGAAAACGACGGCGCACCACCTCAGCGATAGAACCGACGTCGTCCGAGCGACCGTCACCCGCTGCATCTTTGATTCGGTAGCGGCGGTAGTCGGACTTCTTGGGCAATCCATCCTCGAAGACCACCAACGAGGCCACCACATCGGTGCCCTGAATATGCGAGATGTCAGTGCACTCGATGCGCAGCGGCGCTTCATCCATAAATAGCGCGTCCTGGAGTTCGGAGAGAGCCTGCGATCGAGTAGTTAGATCTCCACTTCGCTTTAGTTTGTGCTGGCGTAGCGCTTCAGCTGCATTTTTCTGCACGGTCTCCATGAGCGTCCGTTTGTCACCGCGTTGTGGGACGCGAATATCTACATTGGTGCCACGAATATCGGCCAAAAATGCAGTAACCTCGTCAAGATCGTCGGGCGTGGCCTGGACGAGAATTTCGCGTGGCACAACCTGGGCGGCAGTGGTCGATTCATCGCCGTCTACATCCGCGTGCTTGGCGGCGTCGCCATAGAACTGTGTCAGGAACTGCGTTAGCAGCCCACCCAAGCTGGGGTCGGTCTCTCCCTCTCGAAACTCCGTAGTCGCGTACTCGCCGGACTTCTCCACTACCCAGCCGCGCTGACCGTAAATACGTCCTGCCCGAACATGGAAAATCTGCACGGCCGCTTCCAGTTCGTCGGTTGCTAGCGCAATAAAGTCGGCATCAGCGGCGTCGGAAAGCACGACCGACTGTCGCTCCATGACCTTGTCGATGGCACCGAGGTTGTCGCGCAGACTAGCGGCGCGCTCGAAGTCTAACTCGCCGGCAGCGTCCTCCATTTCCTTCTTTAAGCGCCTGGTGACCGGGCCCGTATTTCCCGACATGAAGCTGGTAAAACCACGGACAATTTCGCGGTGTTCCTCGGCACTGACACGGCCGACACAAGGCGCCGAGCATTTGTCGATATAGCCGAGCAAACAGGGCCGCCCCAGGGCCTGCTGCCGGTTGAAGACTCCCTTTGAACAGGTGCGGGCCGGGAAAACTCGCGTAAGCAAGTCGAGCGTTTCTCGGATAGCCCACGCGTGTGAATAGGGCCCGAAATAACGCACGCCCTTCCGGCGCGGTCCTCGGTAGAGAAAGAGCCGAGGATACAGCTCGCCGACGCTGACGGCCAACATCGGATACGACTTATCGTCGCGGTACATCACGTTGAACCGCGGATTAAAGCGCTTGATCCAGGTGTACTCCAACTGCAGCGCTTCGACCTCATTGTGGACGACAGTCCACGTCACCTTCGAAGCGGACTGCACCATCTGCCGGGTGCGGGGATGCAGCCGAGTTAAGTCCTGGAAATAGTTAGACAAACGCGCACGGAGATTCTTCGCCTTGCCGACGTAGAGAACGCGCCCGGTTGAATCGAGAAAACGGTACACCCCCGGCTCCGTGGGAATGGTGCCGGGGGCGGGACGGTACTGAGAAGGGTCAGTCACTTACGGTGTCCTTAAAACGTGTCCTTGGGTTAGTCCTCCGGCATGAACTTGTCTTCAAGTTCACGGAACCGGCGGATGTCTTCCACGACGCGGCTGCCGTCGGCTGACTGAATCGCGAGCATCGGCACAAACTCAAAGTCCGGCAGCTCCAAGCGAGCCCAGCGGGACTTCTTTGGAAAACTCAGGCCGTAGATATCGACCCACGGGTAGAACTTCGCATTGAGTAGATTGCGGACTTCCACGCCCCTGGCATTGACGCGAACGCGAGCCCGAGTCAGCAGCAGGATCACCCCGGCGATGATCAAACCAATCATCGGGAAAGCCAGCTGGTCAATAATGGTCACCGAAGCTCCGGTGTTACCAAAGTCCACCACGATACCCATGAAGATATGGATAGCGAAGACCACAACTGCAGCGATAATCGCCCACAGACGCAGCTTTTGCGAGGTGATTTCCAACAGCCATTTGTCTTCGCTACCGGTGTCGACGGCAGTCGAATTGCTGTGGCGTTCGGAGTTACCCATTCTTACTCAGCTCCACCTTCACGAAGGGACTTCAACACTGCGACGGTATGCAGCGCTGCGGCCATGGCCTCGCGACCTTTATTCTCCGCGGCGCCCTCACCGCCGGTACGATCAATTGCCTGCTGTTCAGTGTTGCAGGTCAACACACCATTGCCAACTGGCGTTTCACAGTCCAGTGCGATCCGCGTCAGGCCCTCAGTCACCGAGTCGCAGACATAGTCGAAGTGTGGGGTACCACCGCGGATAACACACCCCAGCGCCACCACGGCGTCGTGAGTTCGCGCGAGCTGTTGCACCACAACCGGAATCTCCAGAGCACCGACGACAGTCACATCCGTGACTACAGCGCCGACCTCCTCGGCCTGGGACAGCGCTTCACGACGAAGCTGCCCAGTAATCTCCTCGTTCCAGTGAGAGGTGACCAGACCGACGGTCACACCAGTGGAATCGGGAACGGAAATTTCAGGAAGACCTGCGCCACTCATCTACTGTGCTCCTTCTGTCGAAATGCCGTGGGTCTCCATGTACTCATCCAACCAAGGAAGTTCATGGCCCATGCGTTCGCGCTTTGTCAACAAGTATTTCAAGTTATCCTCGTTGACCTCAACTGGCACCGGGACTCGGCGGCTCATCTCCAACCCATATCCGCCTAGGCCGGCACGCTTGGTCGGATTGTTCGTCAGCAGCGCCATAGTGGTGACTCCAAGATCCTGCAGAATCTGTGCACCAGTGCCGTACTCACGTGCATCCGACGGCAAACCGAGCGCAAGATTGGCATCAACGGTGTCAGCGCCTTCATCTTGCAAGTGGTAGGCCTGCAGCTTCGGCATCAGACCAATGCCTCGGCCTTCGTGACCGCGCATGTAGAGGATGACGCCACGCCCCGCTTCGTGAACCATGCGCATGGAGTTGTGCAGCTGCTGACCGCAGTCGCAGCGGCGAGATCCCAGTGCGTCGCCAGTGAGGCATTCGGAGTGCACACGCACGAGGACGTCCTGACCATCGTTGGAAGACACATCCCCCACAACGAGAGCGACATGCTCAACACCGTCGATAAGGCTCCGGTACCCAATGGCACGGAACTCGCCGTAGTCGGTCGGCAGCTTGGTTTCGACAACGCGTTCAATCAAGTGCTCGTTGTGGCGACGGTATTCGATCAGCTGCTCAATGGAGATCAGCGCTAAATCGTGCTTGTCGCAGAAGCGACGCAGTTCCTCCGCGCGCGCCATACCGGTCGGGTCTTCCTCGGAGACAACCTCACACAGCACGCCAGCAGGACGAAGCCCTGCCAGGCGGGCGAGATCGACCGCAGCCTCGGTGTGGCCGGCACGGACGAGGACGCCACCATCGCGAGCTCGCAACGGGACCACGTGTCCTGGTCGGGTGAAATCGTGCGGGCTCGACGTGGGGTCAGCCAGAGTACGAATGGTGTTCGCACGATCTGTGGCGGAAATACCGGTCGTACCGGTGTTGGCATCCACGGTCACTGTGTATGCGGTACCGCGGGCATCCTCATTCTCTGACACCATCGGTGGCAAATTCAGACGCTCGCAGTCCTCGGCGGTCAGCGGCGCGCAGATGTAACCAGAGGAATAGCGAACCATAAAGGCAACAAGTTCAGGCGTTGCCTTCTCGGCGGCGAAGATGATGTCGCCCTCGTTCTCACGATCTTCATCGTCGACGACGACCACGGCCTTACCGGCTGCGATGTCCGCAATGGCCCGCTCTACAGAATCGAACTTAATCACAGTCTTGTAGCTTATCTTTCCAACATTTTCTCGACGTACTTGGCTAGCACATCGACTTCCAAATTGACCTTGGCGCCTACCGCGGTCGAACCAATAACGGAGTCCGTCAGCGTCGTCGGTATCAGGCTGACTTCAAAGAACCCCTCGCCTACTGCAGAGACGGTCAACGAAGTACCATCCACGGCAATTGAGCCCTTTTCCACGACATACTTGGAGAGATGCTCCGGCAGCGAAATCCGCACTACTTCCCAGCGCTCCCCTGGCGTGCGCGAAATAACCTCGCCGGTGCCATCGACATGTCCCTGCACGATATGGCCGCCGAGGCGTTGACCCACTGCGGTTGCACGTTCGAGGTTGACCTTGGAGCCGACCTCAACCTGGCCGAGGCTCGACCTATCCAGAGTCTCTTGCATGAGATCAGCGGTAAAGAAATCATCGCCAAACTCCACGACGGTCAAACAAACACCATTGACAGCAATGGAATCACCGTGGTGCACGTCGTCAAGCACGGTGGTCGCGCGAATGGTCAGAGTAATGGAATCGGCTTCGCGGTGGATTTCGCGAATTTCGCCGAGTTCCTCAACAATTCCCGTAAACATAGTGGTCAGGAAAATCCTTTACCGTTTGTTATAAATTGAAAGATTTTTACAAAATTAACTCTAGCCGGTCTACCCGCGATCTTTGCCACTGCGGAGTGCCGTAATCAAAATGTCATCCCCCAGAGTCTCGACCGCGACGGTGCGGAAACGGGAGATGTCAGTGATGGTGGTCTCATGATTGGCCGATGTCACCGGCAGACCAGCTCCGAGAAACGCCGGGGCAATGTAGGACTCAATCGCGTCGACAGCATCGGCTTCCAAGAAAGCGCTGGCGAGCCGTGGGCCGCCTTCTACCAGGACGTCAATAAGGCCCATATCCGCCATTGTCTCCAGCGCCACTTCCACATCGTGAGTGCGAATGTGGCGGAAGTTATCGCCGCAGATATTCGCATCGGCAGCAACCTCCGAGGTGCCAATCGCGATGCGCAGAGGTTGCGTTGACAGCTCCTCGCCGTCTGGTGTGCGCGCGGTCAATCGCGGATTGTCAGCGAGCACTGTTCCCGTTCCGACGACAATCGCTTGCCGACGTGCACGATCGATATGTACCCGTGCCCGCGCCTGCTCCCCCGTAATCCACTGCGAGGTGCGGTCGGTAGCGGCGGCGAAACCATCCAGCGTGCCCGCCGTCTTCAGCGTGATGTGTGGGCGCCGAGAGCGCTGCCAGTGTAACCATGGACGCAGATAGCCATCCGCCACACGATTGCGTTGGAACTCCTCGACCACGTCGATTCCCTTGTATCGCAACCACTCGCTGCCGCCAGCGGCCACGGGATTAGGATCGGCGACCGCAAATATGACGCGGGAAACACCGGCTGCCGCAAGTGCCTCGGTGCACGGTGGTGTACGGCCGATATGATTGCACGGCTCTAGTGTGACCACTGCAGTACCGCCCTGAGCTCGTGCCCCCGCCATTTCCAATGCCTGTGGCTCTGCGTGTCGCCCGCCTACAGGCTCAGTTCCGGCCACACCGACCGCAATCCCTGCGGTATCGAGGATGACGCAACCAATCGGTGGATTGGGATAGGTGGTGCCTCGAACTCGCTGACCGGCTTCTATGGCCAATGCCATAGCTTGGGCGTCAGTCAACGGCTGTGCGGAGACAAGATCCGGAAACTGTGCCACCGTGCTTCACCGCCGTCTACTTAGTTGCAGCAGCAGTTGCCAGTGCGCGCAGCTCATCAACAGCAGCCGCACGATCTTCAGTGCCGAAAACGGCCGACCCTGCAACGAAGGCGTCGCAACCAGCGGCGGCAGCGGATTCGATGGTCTTGGCGGAGATACCTCCGTCAATCTCGATCAGAGTATCCAGACCTTCGGCATCAATGCGCTGACGCAGCTTCTCGACCTTGGCTAGCTGATCCGGCATAAAGGACTGGCCCCCGAAACCGGGTTCGACACTCATGACCAGCACCTCGTCGAATTCGGCGAGGTGATCCAGCCACGGCTCAATTGGGGTACCCGGGCGCAGCGAGAACCCGGCCTTCACGCCCTGGGAACGAATGTGGCGTGCCAGTGCGATGGCATCGTCGGCGGCTTCCACATGGAAAATAACGGAGCTCGCCCCCGCCTTAATGTAGGTGTCGACCCACTTCTCCGGGTTCTCAATCATGAGATGGACATCCAAGTACTTGTCCGTCACCGCAGCTACGGCCTCCAGCACCGGAGCGCCGAAAGACAGGTTGGGAACGAAGTGGCCATCCATGACGTCGATATGTAGCCAATCTGCATTCGCTACAGCCTCAACCTCGCGGTCGAGGCGAGCGAAGTCAGCAGCGAGAATGGACGGGGCAATAATTGGTGCGCTCATAACCTCTGAGCCTAGTCGTTCTTGCGCAAAACTGAGAAGAACATCGCATCGGTACCGTGGCGGTGTGGCCACATCTGCACAGATGGATACGGTCCGACATCGGTCATCGGCGTTACCAGCTCGTGTGCCTTCAGCTCCGTCACCGGCAATTCCGTCACTGCCCTATCGACAATGCCCCTGGTTTCACGCAGATGCGGAGAACACGTGGAATAGACGATGATGCCACCCGGCCGTGCCAGACGCACAGCTTCACTGAGCAGTTCAAACTGCAGCGCAGTCAAGGAGTTCAGATCGGACGCCGACTTCCGCCAGCGCGCTTCCGGGCGACGGCGAAGCGAGCCCAAACCAGAGCACGGCGCGTCTACCAAAATGCGGTCAAAGCCTGCCTCCAGCCCGGTATCGCGACCATCCGCAACCGTTACAGTCACTGGCAGCCCGGCCGTGGCCTTCTTCACCAGTTCTGCGCGAGTCGCAGATACCTCAACAGCATCGAGCTTCGCGCCCTCAATAGCAGCGATGCCACCGATGAAAGCTGACTTACCACCGGGGCCGGAACACAGATCTAACCAGCGGCCGCTGTCTTCACCGGCAACGGGTGCCATGGTGACGGCACGCGCAATGAGCTGAGAACCCTCGTCCTGCACCGCAGCCAAGCCCTGTCGGACCGGCTCCAATTCTCCTGGGGCACCGGAATCCAAGCGCACGCAGTACGGCGACCACGGTCCCTCTTCACCGCCGGTAATCAGTGCCAATTCCTCAGCCGTAATCTCGCCCGGACGAGCGACCAAGTGCACCAACGGGCGCGCATCGTCGGCAGCGAGTGCCTGCTGCAGCTCACCGGCTTGTGCACCGAGTGCGCGGGCAAACTCCATCGCAATCCAGCGCGGGTGGGCATGCTTCATCGCTACGTAGCCAATCGGATCGGTCGCAGGATCCGGCGCAATCTCAGCCACCCATTCGTTTTCGGTCTTCGAGGAAACCTTCCTCAAAATGGCATTGACAAAGCCGCGCGCACCAGGTCCCGCCACCTTCGCCACTGCCCGCACCGAGGTATCGACCGCAGCGTAGGCGTCGACGCGCGTACGCAGCAGCTGGTACGTGCCCAGGCGCAACACATCCATCACCGGTCCAGCAATATCGCTTAACGGGCGTGACGACGATGCCTCAATCACGGCATCCAACAGGCCTTCCGCCCGCAGTGTGCCGTACGTCAGCTCCGTTGCAAAAGCAGCATCCCGACCCTTGAGCTTGTGTGCCTTCAGCAACTTGGGCAGCAGCAGGTTCGCGTAAGCATCATTCTCGCGAACGTCGGCTAGTACCTTCAGTGCGACCTTGCGCGGCTGGTCAATGCCACCGCGATTGTCCCCACCTCGGTTGTCACGGTTACGGTTGCGGTCATTGCGGTTCTGTCCGCTGCGGTTGCCGCGCTGCCGTCCGCCACCGGTGTGGCGGGGTTTGTCGTTGCCCATTT
Organism: Corynebacterium sp. HMSC064E08; assembly: GCF_001811805.1. Taxonomy (NCBI): domain Bacteria; kingdom Bacillati; phylum Actinomycetota; class Actinomycetes; order Mycobacteriales; family Corynebacteriaceae; genus Corynebacterium; species Corynebacterium sp. HMSC064E08. Next base: position 168,546 of record NZ_KV806693.1, on the reverse strand, counting down.
ACTCGCAGACCTTTCCGCCGGGTTGGCTACCTCGCGCCCAGTCGGACGCATCCATCATCTTCTTACCCTGTGGCTGCACCTTCACCAGCTGCACATAGCCATCGGCACAACGCACAGATACTCGGTGCTTCTCCACTACCAACTCACCCGGTGTGGCGGCTGCCGCCTCCGGAGCAGCTGCCTTTCGCACCTCGTCGACCGCGGCGCTGTCCTCGTCGGAAAGCGGGGTGAGCTCTCCGACCTTCAAACGTGCACCGTCGAGAGTCGTCCACGCACCTGGGGCAGGCGTGAATGCACGAGCGCGGCGGTCAAGAAGATGACGCGGCTGAGTCCAAACGATTCGGGCATCCTCCGGCCCGAACTTAGCGGCGTAGCTGACATCCTGTTCCGGCTGAGCGGTCGGACGCAACGCACCGGCTTCGATGCCGTCCATGGTGGCAGCTAGGAGATCCGCGCCGGAGTATGCCAGGCGGGTCAAGAGGTCGTCGGCATTATCAGTCGGGCGAATCGCTTCGGTGACGGTACCGAAAACTGGTCCGGTATCCAGGCCCTTTTCAATCCGGAAGGTACTGGCACCCGTGACCTCGTCGCCAGCGGCGATAGCTGCCTGCACCGGCGCGGCACCTCGCCAAGAAGGAAGCAGCGAGAAATGCAGATTGACCCAGCCGTGCGTCGGTACATCGAGCAAATCCTCCGGCACGAGATTGCCGTAGGCGACCACCGGGATGCAGTCGGCATTTAGTTCGCGGATTTGCTGTTGGATCTCCCCATCGCGCAGGGTCGTCGGGGTGAGCACGGGAATGTCGTGTTCCAAGGCCAGAGCCTTCACCGGCGAGGGCGAAAGCGACTTGCCGCGGCCACGGCGGGCATCGGGGCGAGTGAGAACAGCGACGATGTCATGACGGGAGTCTTCGAGCAACTTCTTCAGGGCAACGACAGCAGGTTCCGGGGTTCCGGCAAAAATCAGGCGCACAGTAAGTGGATTCCTTCCTGGTGGACCTAGTTGTTCTAGTTAATCTAGTGATGAAACTCGGGGCGCCACACCCAGGGGGCTAGGCGCAGGTGAGTTAACCGCGGTTGAGGAACCAGTCCTGCTCACGCAGAGAACGCATCGCGGTCTTGCGCTCGTCGCCCTCGAGACGCTTCAAAAACAGCACACCGTCCAGGTGGTCGCTTTCATGCTGCACGCAGCGAGCCAGCAAATCATCAGCTTCGAAGCTCACCGGTGTGCCGTGGCGATCCTGGCCAGTAACGCGCACACGTGCGTGTCGAGTCACGGGTCCATTAATACCCGGGATAGATAGGCATCCTTCGATTTCGTGGACAGTCTCGTCGCCGATGGCTTCCCATTCCGGATTGACGATGTGCCCGCGGGTGCCATTGCAGTCGTAGACGAAAACGCGCTGCAGCACACCGACCTGGTTTGCCGCGAGCCCGACGCCCTGTTGCTCGTCCATCGTGTCGAACATGTCATCAATCAGGTGCGACAGCGTCGCGTCGAAATCAGTGACGGTATCCGCCTTGGACAGCAACACCGGATCGCCGAAAAGACGTACCTCACGAACTGCCATGAACTTAGAGCCTCCAAGAAAACTGGTGTGAATCAAGCGATAACGCGCTCATTTTAGCAGCTAGCCGAAATTAATCGGATCGACGACAACGCGCACCGGCGTCGGGTCCTTCCTGGTCGCTCGAACGACCTGTGCTGCCTTCAACGCCGCTCCCACCGCCCGTGCTTGCCGACGGTCACAGCGCACCAACATCCGCTGAATAGGTGTACCCGGTTCCACGCCTGCTGGTGGTCTGGCGTTGCGGGGAAGGTCTACCGGCCCCAGGATTTCCGCGCCCGATGGAACCTCCAGGGACTCCATGAAGTTACGCAGGCCCTCTTCAGTCCCGTCCACCGCTGCCACGTGAAAGGCCGGAGGCAGAGCGGCGGCTGTACGGTCGGCCAATTCCCTGTTCGCAGCGCCTACCGCGTCCCATGCCAGAAGATCGGCCACAGTCGGGACTGCAGCATCCGCATCGATAACCACTGCCCCTCCTCGCTCCCGCGGTCGCGCAAGCGTGACAGCTCGAGACCAATGCGCATAGGCCTCTTCATGAGCGCGCAAGTCCTGCCGGCCGAGCATCGCCCAAGTGTCCAGCAGCATCACTGCACCGTAGCCCTCCGGCGCATAAGGCTCGGCTCCCGGCGTGGCCACCACGACCCTCGGGCCTTCGGGAATGTCGTCAACAATCCGTTCGCCAGAGGAAGCGACGACTGGGAATGGACTGAAAATACGACCAAACTCTTCCGCCGTACGTTCACTGCCGACCACGACTGGCCGAATCTTGGTGGAACCGCAGCTATGGCAACGGTGGTGGATGTCGATGCGGCCACACCACCGACAGGTCGGCGGCGCCGGATCGTCCGGGTTATCGGACGGTGGAATTCCCAGTGGACCGTTACACCAGCGACAGCGCGCAGGAGCACCACAGGAACGACACGACAATGTCGGTACATATCCCTTGCGGGGTACCTGGACCAGAATCGGAAGCTCTTCGCGCAGCGCGGCTTTTGCCCGTCGAAAAGCGATGGCAGGAAGGCGTCCCCTACTGACGTCATCCGGGTCTTCGGAAGTGTCCGTGGAGGCAATCATCTCCGGCATGGACTCAGCCAAGGCGTCGGCGCCTGCGACCAGATTGTGCGCCCAACCTGAGGAGACCAGCAGCTGCACTTCGGCTGTACGGCTATACGACGCAAAAATGAGAGCGCACCCCTCCTGCGCACTTCGCGTGACCAGCACCTCGCGAGAGTGGACGTAGGGTGCGCGGGGGTCTACGAGGTTGTCATCGCCATCATCGACAATCACTGCTAAACGCAGATTCTGCACTGGGGCGTACGCTGCCGAACGCGTGCCGACGACTATGCGCCCCTGGCCGTGCAGGATATCCAGGTACCGGCGATAGCGGGACTCGGGCCCGAGACCAGCCCCGAGAACAGTGAGCTGACGGGCAGAAATGAGCTCGCGAAAAGCGCTCTCGAAGCGCGCCTGCGTGCGTGCGTCCGGCACAATGATGAGAACACCGCCACCATCGCGGGCGACCGAAACGCTGAGCGCGGCGAGCATGGCTGCCACCTGTTCCCCTGGAACTGGCTGCCACGCTGCGCGTGCCGGGGCGCCCTTGCGGACGGAATCGACAAAGGATTCGCCGAAGACATAGTTGCCCCACGCGGAAAGGTCCGGATCCTCGGTGGCAAGCTTTCCCAATTCCTCCCACGTCGGGGGCATGTTCTCCTTGCGGGCACGTTCGGCCCGTGCATGACGGGTTGGGATGGCGGATCGAATGATGTTTGAGCGTGTTGCGCCGTAATACTCCGCCAGAGAATCCACTAACCGTCGAAGCTGCGGCGGATAGACAACCTCAGAGCTGATGACATCCTTGAGATAGGACAGTTTGCCGTCGTGAGTGGGCGTGGCACAGCGCTCCAGCACCAGCGCATTGACCAATTGGCCGTGGAATCGAATCCGCACCCGGCAACCGACAACCGCTTCCTCCGCTAGCGCGCGCGGAACCAGGTAATCGAAGGGGCGATCCAACTGCGGCAGCCCCAAAAGTGGAAGCACCCGCGCGACAGGCAGCTTCTCAGCTGCGGCGGCGGGTGCGAAAGGGGCGTCGGTCATAGAGTCTTACTCTACTTCCCCACCCCAGGGTCATGCTGGCGGGTGGTGTTTATCCCAGGCCAGCGGCTGCGCGGAGCTCTTCAACACGGTTGAGTTGCTCCCACGGCAGGTCCAAGTCAGTTCGGCCGAAGTGACCGTAGGTGGAGGTCTGCGCATAAATCGGGCGCAGCAAGTCCAGGTCACGAATAATAGCGGCCGGACGAAGGTCGAAGACCTTGTTGATAGCCTCGCGGATGGCGTCGTCTGAAACGTGACCGGTGCCGAAAGAGTCGACGTAAAGGCCTACCGGGCGAGCGCGGCCGATAGCGTAGGCGACCTGAATCTCCAGGCGGTCAGCCAGACCCGCAGCCACGGCATTCTTCGCAACCCAACGGGTGGCATAAGCGCCGGAGCGGTCCACCTTTGACGGGTCCTTACCCGAGAATGCGCCGCCACCGTGGCGAGCCATACCGCCGTAGGTGTCGACGATAATCTTGCGGCCGGTCAGGCCGGCATCGCCCATCGGCCCACCGATTATAAATTGGCCAGACGGGTTGACCAGCAGCTTCAATTCATCGGTAACAAAGCGCTCGCGCAAGTTAGCGTCGTCGAGCACCCAATCGACTACGTGAGTCTTAATCTGCTCGGTAATCCACTCCTGGGTCACATCCGGGTCGTGCTGCGTGGACACCACAACAGTGTCCAAGTACACCGGGTTATTGTCTTCGTCGTAAGCGAAGGTGACCTGAGTCTTACCATCCGGTCGAAGCGATGGGACGATGCCTTCCTTGCGTACCTGCGTCAAGCGGCGAGCCAGGCGGTGTGCCAGCGCAATCGGTAGCGGCATGTACTCCGGAGTTTCGTTGGTAGCGTAGCCGAACATCAGCCCCTGGTCGCCAGCGCCCTTGAGATCTTCTGCTTCGACTTCGCCATCAGAGCTGCGTGCTTCCAGAGAAGTGTGCACACCGTCGTGAATATCTGAGGACTGCTCACCGATCGAAACGGAGACGCCGCAGGTCTTGCCGTCAAAGCCCTTTTCAGAAGAATCGAAACCGATCTCCTTCAGTCGACTCCGGACAATACCGGGGATGTCAACGTAGCTCTTCGTGCGAACTTCGCCAACAACATGGACTAAACCGGTAGTCACCACAGTCTCAACGGCGACCATCGATGCAGAATCCTGCGCGAGCATAGCGTCAAGGATGGAGTCCGAAATCGAGTCGCAAATCTTATCTGGGTGCCCCTCGGTAACAGATTCACTGGAAAACAGCCGAAGATTAGAGGCCACGAGCAGTACAACTTTCTTCTAGATCATTTCCCCACGCCTGCGGTGTCGCTGCGGCGTGGGTTTTCGTTTGATTCGATAATTATAGACCAAGCGGTTCAGTCGCCGTAGTAGGCACCGGCTACTCCGCTGGCTGAGGTTCCTGTCGCAGCTCGGAGACTGCATCCAAAATCGAACCGGCTACCGAGAACTTTGAGCCTCGCGGCACGTCCCACTGCTCGCCATCGAGAGACAGCAACCATCCGACATTGTCCGGCGCACCAAAAGTTTGCCCACCCGAGACGTCGTTACACATAAGCAAATCGCAGCCCTTGCGCACAATCTTCTGCTTCGCAAGCTCGAGCGGCGTCGTCGTCTCGTCGCCGGTCTCAGCTGCAAAGCCCACCATCGTCGTGGTTGCCGGAATCTCGCCCGCTTTACGACGCTCCACAGTGGTAGCCAGAATGTCAGGGTTTTCTACGAGCTGGATGTTGCTTAAAGCGTCGTCTGCGACGCCCTTCTTCATCTTGGCCCCAGCGGTCGATGCCGGACGGAAGTCGGCGACGGCAGCGGCAAAAATGCAGACATCGGCCAACTTGGAGTGTTCGTGGGCGGCCTCGGCCATCTCCAAAGTGGAATCAACCTTTACAACATTCGCGCCCAGCGGTGTCGGCAACTGATCTGTATGTCCTGCCACCACAGTGACCTGAGCGCCACGCTGTGCTGCCATCTCAGCTAGCGCGAAGCCCTGACGCCCTGAGGAGTGGTTGCCGATAAAACGTACCGGGTCGATAGCCTCACGGGTGCCACCGGCAGTAATCATGAAGCGCACGCCCTCGAAGTCGCGGCGGAAGTGGCGCGGATTCTCGACTGCCGCTAATGCCAGTGAAACTATCTGCTCTGGCTCTGGCAAACGACCTGGACCGGTGTCCTTACCAGTCAAACGGCCATGGGCCGGATCGAGGACAATAGCGCCATGGCGACGAAGAATCGCGACATTATCCCGCGTAGCTGGATGGTTCCACATCTCGGTGTGCATGGCAGGGGCCAGAACCACCGGGCAGGTCGCCACAAGCAAAGTTGCGGTGAGAAGGTCGTCGGCACGCCCGTGTGCGGCACGCGCCATAAAGTCGGCAGTCGCGGGAACCACGACGACGAGGTCGGCCTCCTGCCCCACCCGGACATGCTGAACTTCATCGACTGCGTCAAAAACCGTAGTCGACACCGGGTTCCCCGACAGCGCCTCGAAAGTAGCCGCACCTACAAAGTTCAATGCGGACTTGGTGGGAACGACGCGAACATCGTGACCGAGTTCCTTGAAGCCACGAACAACGTGTGCGGCCTTATATGCAGCGATGCCGCCGGCAACCCCGACGACAACCTTTAAACATTCGGATACGTCAGCATTACCGGCGGCATGCATACAGATATCTCCCCTTAAGGAAATGCTCTAGCCCTCAGTGTGGTCCAGCAGACCAGCGTTGATTTCACGAAGAGCGATGGACAGAGGCTTCTCAGCGACCCCCGGAGTAACCAGCGGGCCAACGTACTCCAGCATGCCTTCGTCAATCTGCTGGTAGTAGTCATTAATCTGGCGTGCACGCTTGGCAGCGAAGATAGCCAGAGCGTACTTCGAAGAAGCCTTACCAAGCAGCTCATCGATCGGCGGATTGGTAATACCAATTGGCGGGTCGAACACTGCCTCGGTGGCGGTATTTTCCTGGGTCACGAGAAATCTTTCCTCAATAGAACGTGAGTTACTGGGGTGACAATAGGAACCGTCGTAGCAATAGAAACACCATTGCTTGGAAACGATTTCTACTATCGATGATGTGGAGTCGCCCTGTTACTTGCCAGTAGTCAGCGCCCGAGCGATGGCCGCCACAGCATCATCGACATTGTCGTTGACAACAACCTCATCGAATTCGTGCTGAGCATCCATTTCCACTCGCGCGGTTTCCAGGCGACGCTTGACTTGCGCCTCGGTTTCCGTGCCACGACCAGTGAGCCTGCTGACGAGAATCTCCCAGCTTGGCGGAGCCAAGAACAGCAGGTGAGCATTCGGCGCTACCTTACGGATGGAGCGGGCTCCCGCCAGATCCACCTCAACGAGTACCGGACGTCCCTCGGCGAGAGCTTTATCCACCGGGCCACGCGGCGTACCAGAACGCTGCAGACCACCGTGGATTTCAGCCCACTCGAGCATCTCTCCTGCATCAATATGCTGTTGGAACTTCTCCGGGGTTACGAAGAAATAGTCGCGGCCATCGACCTCACCCGGCCGTGCGGCGCGGGTGGTCATGGAAACGCTGAAGTACAGTCCGGGAACCTCGGCACGGAGCCGACTGACAACAGTGGATTTTCCCACACCGGCAGGGCCGGCGAGGACTACCAGCTGACCGTTTTCATTCCCGGCCACTGCGACTAGTCCTCCACTGCGTAGCCGAAGCGCTCCAGCAGAGCGCGACGCTGACGGTCACCCAGGCCACGCAGGCGGCGGGTCTGAGCAATCTCCAGGTCATTCATGATGTCCTGTGCCTTGACCTTGCCGACCTTCGGCAGAGCCTCGAGCAGAGCGGAGACCTTCATCTTGCCGATGATCTCGTTCTCGTCAGCCTGCTTGAGAACCTCTGGCAGGTCGATAGCGCCACGCTTCAGCTTGTCCTTGAGCTCTGCGCGTACCTTGCGGGCCTGAGCTGCCTTCTCGAGTGCTGCTGCACGCTGCTCCGGGGTCAACTGCGGAAGGGCCACGTGTTCCTCCGTAAAAATAGATTGGTTAGCTTCTTATTTACTTGCACGAGCCTCGCGTCCACCAAGGGCAGGCAACGACACCGTGCTTAACGATTGGAGACCGTACCGCACTTACCGGTTGTTGAGGCAAATGCTGACGGGGTGTCGATAAAAATGACACCAGGGCTTTATCCGCCCTACCTTTCGGTCGTGGTCAACCAACTCCGGCGATTGTAGCACCGTTTGCCCAGGAGAATGGAAATTGACCACGGTTTTTGTACGAAATCTCCCAGGAATCGTCACAGTAACTTGCCTATACCTACTCCGCCGCCACCTGAGGCTCATTAGGAAAATCTCGGCAGCTAGGTACGGAAGAAGCCCGCAGGGGCACCTGTTCTATGAGGTGCGCCCTGCGGGCTTCTTCCAAATCGTCGATTCGCTGCTACCTCTCGGATAGGAACGGAGCCGCAGCTTCAATAGTTGCGCGCCGCAGCGCAGCAGGATCAGGCCCAGCGGAGAGAATTGCACGCGAAATATTTGGCAGTGCAAGCCCCTTGGATTCCCCTGCCAGACGATCTACATCGGCCGGGGTTCCACCCTGAGCTCCCACACCGGGCATGAGAATGGGACCGCGCAGGTCACTGAGCACCGGGGCGTCGTCAAGCGTTGCGCCAACAACAACGCCGATGCTGCCCGCCTTTGCACCAGCGTCAATCTGGCGGGCATTAATAGCGGCTGCCTGGTTGACCATGGTCTGAGCCAAACTCTCACCCGAAACCGTCGCCTTCTGTACGGACGCACCTTCCGGATTGGACGTTGCGGCCAGCACGAACAGGCCGCGTCCGTTCTCCAACGCCAACGAAACCGCCGGATCAAGAGCACCGAACCCAAGGTACGGAGATACCGTCAGTGCGTCGGCGGCTAGCGGCGAGCTATCCGACAGCCAGGCATCAGCGTATGCAGCCATCGTCGAACCGATATCGCCACGCTTGGCATCTGCAATCGACAGCGCACCGGCGTCCTTCAGATCCGCCAACGTCCGCTCCAGGACGGCAAAGCCCTTGGAACCGTAGGCTTCGAAGAACGCCACCTGGGGCTTGACGACGGCAACGATGTCACCGAACGCCTCGACGCATGTGGCGGCAAAGCGCTCTAGACCGTCAGCCGAATGCGGTAACTGCCAGGCATCCAGCAGCCCCGGGTGCGGGTCGATGCCCACGCAGAGCCGACCGCGCTCGGCGACAACCTCGCTGAGGCGATCGCCGAAACCTTTGACTGTCCGCACTGCGGAACCTTCAGCTTTCGCGGTCATGTTAGGCCTGCTCCTGAGCAGCCAACTCTGCCGGGTGGAGTTCCTGCAGAGCCTTAACGCTCATCTCACCGTTGCGCAGTGCCAGAATGCCCTGCAGTGCGGCGACGGCCCCCTGAGCGGTGGTCACACAAGTTACGCCCTGGCTCACAGCAGCAGCGCGAATCTCATATCCGTCAGAGCGTGCGCCAGCAGAACCGGACGGGGTGTTGATAATGATGTCAACCTCACCGTCGCGAATCATGTCGACGATGTCGCGCTCGTCCGTCGGCGCATCGGAATCAGTCGTACGCTTTGCGACGACCTCACACTCAACACCGTTGCGGCGCAGCATACCGGCCGTACCCTCCGTTGCCAGGATGCGGAAGCCCATATCCGCCAGCGTGAGGATCGGGAAGACCAGAGTGCGCTTATCGCGGTTGGCCAGCGAAACGAAGATCGTGCCCTCGGTCGGCAGCTCACCGAAACCGGCCAGCTCGCCCTTGGCGAAAGCGGCACCAAAGTTGTCGGCCAGGCCCATGACTTCACCGGTGGACTTCATCTCCGGGCTCAGCAGACTGTCGAGAGCGCGGCCCTCGAAGTCGCGGAAGCGGTTGAACGGCAGGACCGCTTCCTTAACCGCGATCGGAGCGTCAGCAGGCAGAGAGCCGCCGTCGAAGTTGGACGGAATCATGCCCTCTTCGCGCAGTTCCGCGATAGTATCGCCCATCATGACGCGGGACGCGGCCTTAGCCAGCGGAACCGAGGTTGCCTTGGAGACGAACGGTACGGTACGAGATGCACGCGGGTTGGCCTCGATGACGTAGAGCGTCTCGTCCTTGAGTGCGTACTGAACGTTCATCAGGCCCTTGACACCGATGCCGTGTGCCAGTGCCTTGGTGGATTCACGCACCTTGTCGATGATGCCTGCAGACAGAGTCATCGGAGGCAGGGCACACGCGGAGTCACCGGAGTGAATACCGGCTTCCTCGATGTGCTCCATAACGCCGCCGAGGTAGACCTCCTCCCCATCACACAGTGCATCAACATCAATCTCGATGGCGCTGTCCAGGAAGCGGTCAACCAGTACCGGGTGCTCATTGGACAGCTCGGTAGCGCGGTTGATGTAGTCCTCCAGAGTGGCCTCATCGTAGACGATTTCCATGCCACGGCCGCCGAGGACGTAGGACGGACGGACCAGCACCGGGTAACCGATACCAGCGGCAACCTGGCGAGCTTCTGCGAAGGAGGTGGCGGTACCGAACTCCGGCGCCGGCAGCTTGGCCTCAGCCAGCACCTTGCCGAACTCACCGCGGTCCTCAGCCAGGTCGATTGCCTCTGGGCTAGTGCCGACGATCGGAACGCCTGCGGCCTGCAGACGCTCCGCCAGGCCCAGCGGGGTCTGGCCACCGAGCTGAACAATGACGCCTGCGACCTTTCCGGACTGGCTCTCAGCGTGGTAGACCTCGAGGACATCCTCGAAAGTCAACGGCTCGAAGTAGAGGCGATCTGCGGTGTCGTAGTCGGTGGAAACCGTTTCCGGGTTGCAGTTGACCATGACGGTCTCGTACCCAACCCGGGAGAGCTCGAGCGCCGCGTGGACACAGGAGTAGTCGAACTCAATACCCTGGCCGATGCGGTTAGGACCGGAACCGAGGATGATGACCTTTTCCTTTTCGGTCTGCGGGGCGACCTCGGACTCAGCAGCCGGGTCCAGCTCGTATGCCGAGTAGTGGTACGGAGTCTGTGCTTCGAACTCGGCGGAGCAGGTATCGACAGTCTTGAATACGGGGTGGATGTTCAGGCGCCAGCGCAGCTCGCGCACGCCGTCTTCCCCGGCCAATTCCGGACGCAGCGCAGCAATCTGGGCGTCGGACAGTCCCCAGTACTTAGCCTCACGCAGCAGGTCGGAGGTCAGCACCGGAGCGTCGATAAGCTCCTTGCGGATATCCTGCAGGTTTTCCATCTCGGCGATAAACCACGGATCCAGGCCGGAAGCTTCGTGGATCTGCTCGATGGAAGCACCCAGACGCTGAGCCAGCTCAACGTCGTAGATGCGACCTTCAGTCGGACGCTTCAGGTCCTCAAGGACAGCGTTGACATCGCTTGCGCGCTCACCTGCGAAGTCCTCATCCGGAACAGTCCAGAAACCAGCTGGCTTGTTCTCCAGCGAACGCATAACCTTACCGAGCGCGCCGATGTAGTTACGGCCGATAGCCATGGCCTCACCGACGGACTTCATGGTGGTGGTCAGCGTATCGTCAGCACCTGGGAACTTCTCGAAAGCAAAGCGTGGAGCCTTGACAATCACGTAATCCTGCACCGGCTCAAACGCTGCCGGGGTTTCACCGGTGATGTCGTTGGTGATCTCATCAAGGGTGTAGCCGATAGCCAGCTTGGCAGCAATCTTTGCAATCGGGAAACCAGTTGCCTTGGAAGCAAGCGCCGACGAGCGGGAGACGCGCGGGTTCATCTCAATGGTGATGATGCGGCCGTCATTCGGGTTGATGGCGAACTGGATGTTACAGCCACCGGTGTCAACGCCGACCTCACGCAGAATTGCGATGCCCTGGTCACGCATGGTCTGGAACTCGCGGTCGGTCAGAGTCATCGACGGAGCGACAGTCACCGAGTCACCAGTGTGGACACCGAGGGCATCAACGTTTTCAATGGAGCAGACCACGACAACGTTGTCGTCGCCATCGCGCATGAGCTCGAGCTCAAATTCCTTCCAGCCGAGGATGGACTCCTCGATCAGAACATTGGCCTCGGGCGATGCGGCCAGGCCGCCACCTGCAATACGGTCGAGGTCTTCCTGGTTGAAGGCCAGACCGGAACCCAGACCGCCCATGGTGAACGACGGGCGCACAACGACCGGAAGACCGAGCTCTGCAACAGTCTCATGGACTTCTTCCATGTTGTGGCAGACGCGGGAACGAGCGGATTCGCCACCAATCTTGGCGACGATGTCCTTGAACATCTGGCGATCCTCACCGCGCTGAATGGCCGGAATATCAGCACCAATCAGCTCGACATTGTACTTCTCCAGAATGCCCTCGCGGTCCAGCTGAATGGCTGCGTTTAGTGCAGTCTGGCCACCGAGAGTTGCCAGGACAGCGTCAATCGGGTTGCCCTCTGCAGCTTCCTTGGCCAGGATCTTTTCGATGTACTTGGTCTCAATCGGCTCGATGTAGGTGGAGTCTGCGAACTCCGGGTCGGTCATAATCGTTGCCGGGTTGGAGTTAACCAGCGTGACTCGCAGGCCCTCTTCGCGCAGCACGCGGCAAGCCTGGGTGCCGGAGTAGTCGAACTCGCAGGCCTGACCGATAACAATCGGGCCGGAGCCGATAACCAGTACGTGGTTGATGTCTGTACGACGTGGCATGGTGTTAGGTCCCTTAGCCCTTTCCTACTTGTTCGAGTTTCCGGTTGCGGACTTGTTGAAATCGACCTGCTGGATCAGCGCCAGGAAGTCATCAAAGAGAGAGTGCGCATCGTGCGGGCCGGCTGCGGACTCCGGGTGGTACTGCACAGAAAAGGCCATGCCGTTCTTCAGTGCGACACCTTCCACGACGTCGTCGTTAAGGCAGGTGTGCGTAACCTCTGCCTCGCCCCACGGGGTATCGAAACTCTCGCCGGCCTTGCCTTCAAGTGCGAAGCCGTGGTTCTGAGCGGTGATAAAAATACGGCCAGTGTGGTGGTCCTTCACCGGAACATTGACGCCGCGGTGACCGAAGACCAGCTTGTAGGTACTCAGGCCGAGTGCGCGGCCAAGAATCTGGTTACCGAAGCAGATACCGAATAGCGGCATGCCGTCATCGAGGGCAGCCTTGGCGACCGCAACCATCTCATCAGCGGTTGCCGGGTCACCCGGGCCGTTGGACAAGAAGACACCGTCCGGCTGGTATTCCTTCTTAATATCTTCGTACGGAGTGTTAGCCGGAACAACTACGACTTCCAGGCCACGCTTAGCCAGCTCACGCGGGGTGTTGGACTTGATGCCCAGGTCGTAGGCCACAACACGTGCCTTCTTCTCCCCCTGTGGTTCCACGACATAGGCCTCATCGGTGCTGACCTCGCGAGCCAGATCCGCGCCCTTCATCGCAGGCTGAGCGCGAACGATTTCCACCAGCTTATCGACGGGCTGCTGTGCGTCCTCACCGGAGAAAATACCAGCGGCAATCGAGCCATTGTCGCGCAAATGGCGAACCAGCGCGCGGGTATCAATCTGGCGGATACCGATGATGCCCTGTGCCTTCAGTTCATCTTCCAAGCTGCGCTCCGAGCGCCAGTTGGAGGGAATGCGCGACAAATCGCGGATAATAAAGCCAGCTGCCCAAATCTTGTTTCCGCGGGACTCGTAGTCCTCATCGTTCCAACCGGTGTTGCCGATCTGTGGTGCGGTAGCCACAATCAGCTGGCGGTGGTAGGACGGGTCCGTCAGGGTTTCCTGGTAGCCCGTCATAGCGGTGGTAAAAACTGCCTCACCCAGGGTTGTACCGGTGGCGCCGAAACCGCGTCCGCGGAACACTCGGCCATCTGCCAATACCAGGACTGCCGCTGTAGCGGCCGCGGCCTGCGACTCGTTGCTCACGTTATTGCCTTTCAGTTGGGTAGCGTGCGAGGAATTTACATTAATCATACGGGACGCATGTGAATGTTTATGCGTTGACATGAATATTATCCAGCGACCTCTCCGTTAAGAGCGGTCACCTTACCGCGCAGCACGGTAGCTGCCACGGACACGGCCATCTCCATTTCCTCATATGGAGTGTTCTCAGACTTCGACGCCAGGTCTTCACCGCGGACCGTCCACTTTTTGCCCGGGTCAACAACGGTCAGGTTGGCAGGCTCACCGACAGCAATCGGACGGCCGTGCCCCGGTAGCTTCACGATTTGAGCGGGACGCTCACTCATGACCTTGGCCAGCCAGCGCCAATCACAATCGCCCTTCAAAACGAACTCTTCGGCGATGATTGGCATCGAGGTCTCCAGACCAAGCATGCCGGGCTTAGCGTGCTCGAACTCGCAGCACTTTTCTTCAGAGCCGTGCGGAGCGTGGTCGGTAGCGACACAGTCAATGATCCCGTCAATCAGAGCCTGACGCAGAGCCAGGGTGTCGCGCTGCTCGCGCAGCGGCGGATTGACGCGGTAGACGCCGTCGTAGGTCTCCAACTTCTCATCGGTGAGAATCAGGTGATGCGGGGTAACCTCGGCGGTCAGCGGAATATCATGCTCCTTTGCCCACTTGACCAGCTCAACCGTGCCTTCGGTGGAAGCGTGGCAGATGTGCATGCGTCCGCCGTAGTCGCGAGCCATAATGGCATCTCGGGCCACGATGGACTCCTCAGCTACGCGCGGCCACCCGGTCAGGCCGAGTCGTGCGGCGGTCGGACCTTCGTGAGCCGATGCATCTGCGGTCAGACGCGGATCTTCGCAGTGCTGCGCAAGCAATACGTCTTCGCCGCGGGCGTATTCAATCGCGCGGCGCATAATCAGCGGATTATCAACGCACTTACCGTCATCGGAGAACATGCGTACCTTCGCCTGCGAGTCTGCCATCATGCCGAACTCAGTCAGCGTCTCGCCCTTCAGCCCCTTAGTAATGGATCCGACCGGGTGAACGTCGCAGAGGTTCAGCGCCTGGCCCTTGAGCCACACCGACTCAGCAATCGAGGGGTCATCGGTTACCGGCGCGGTATTGGCCATAGTGAACACTGCGGTGAAACCACCGCGTGCTGCGGCGGCGGAACCAGTGGCCAGGGTTTCCGTATCTTCACGGCCCGGCTCGCGCAGGTGCACATGGATGTCAACCAGGCCTGGCAAGAGAACGAGGGAGTCGAACTCCAGGACCTCTACCCCGTCCTCGGCCGTGAGATTTTCCCCAATCTCAGCGATAACGCCATCTTCGATCAAGACGTCGACGTCTTCGCCTTCACCGTAGGGACGCACACCCTTCAGCAGCAGCTGTCCCCGTGCGGGTGCTGCCAATGGTCCTACCTCGGGGTACGAGGCTTCGTCATACTCATTGCGATTCGACATTTATGCCTGCCCTTCCAAGTTGGCGGAAACACCTGAGGTCAGCAGTGTGAAAAGAACTGCCATGCGGACGTGGACACCGTTGGCTACCTGCTGCAGCACGGCAGTGCGCGGCAAATCAGCGACGGCATCGTTAATTTCCATGCCACGAAGCATCGGGCCTGGGTGCATCACAATGCAGTCGTCGCGAAGCATCTTCTCGCGAGCCTTCGACAGCCCGTAGCGAGTGGCGTATTCGCGATGGGATGGGAAGAAGCCTCCGTTCATGCGCTCCTGCTGAACGCGGAGCATCATCACGGCATCAGCATCGCGGATCTCGTCTTCCATGCGGTAGGCAATACGCACCGGCCAGGTCTCGATGCCAAACGGCAGCAGCGTCGGTGGCGCGACGAAGACGACCTCGGCGCCGAGCTTGCTTAGCAGATCGGCGTTAGAGCGAGCGACGCGAGAGTGCAAAATATCGCCAACGATGACGACCTTGCGCCCCTCAATTCCACCGAGGCGCTGACGCAACGTCACCGCGTCCAGGAGAGCCTGCGTCGGGTGCTGGTGCTTTCCGTCACCCGCGTTGATGATCGATGGGCCGTTGCCAAATTCCTCAGTCCACTTGGCGATCAGCTGTGCCGCGCCCGACGATGGGTGCCTAACGACGATGGCATCGCCGCCGATAGCATCCAAAGTCAGCGCGGTGTCTTTCAGACTTTCGCCTTTCTTCACAGAGGAAGAGGAAGCCGAGATATTAATAACATCGGCGCTCATCCACTTACCCGCAGTCTCAAAAGAAGAGCGGGTACGCGTGGAGTTCTCGTAAAAGAGGTTGTAAATAGTGCGGCCGCGCAGGGTCGGCAGCTTCTTAATTTCCCGACCGCGGATGACCTCCTTGAAACGATCGGCCTCATCCATCAGGCCGACAACTTCATCCTTGGTCAAATCCGCAATGCTAATCAGGTGTTTCACTGTTCCTCCGCCCGGGTGAGAATAACCGCGTCACGGCCGTCAAGTGCCTCTACCAGCACATCGACGTCTTCGTCGCGGGAAGTTGGCAGATTCTTACCGACGTAATCGGCGCGAATTGGTAGTTGACGATGACCACGATCAACCAGCACTGCAAGCTGAATTACTCGCGGGCGACCGATGTCAGCAATAGCGTCGAGTGCGGCACGAATTGTGCGACCTGAGAAGAGGACATCGTCTACGAGAACAACGGTGGTGCCGTCGATTCCGGAGTTTGGAATGTTCGTGGGCTGCAGGGCGCGGTGCGGGCCCTTGCGCAAGTCATCCCTGTACAGGGTGATATCAAGCGATCCAGTTTCCGGGCGAATGCCGGAGAACTGTTCAATCAAATCGGCTAGCTTCTCCGCCAGCGGTACGCCACCAGATGGAATACCGAGGAGAACTACGCGCCCAGCATTTGGGCTATCCAGCGCAGTTTTTTCAATAATTTGGTGCGCGATGCGCGCGATGGTACGTGCAACTTCGTCTGCATTGAGCAGCTCGGTTGTTTGCGGCGTTCCTTCGCTCATCGTGACCTCCTTCCCCGCCTCTCAGTGCGGTCCGTTAAAGGATGTCTTGATTGTGGATATTTGATTATCAGTTTGCGTGACCCGCAACTACGGGCGCGGTGCAAACTTCCGCTGACCAGAATAGCACTCACATTTAAATTGCCTCTAAATGCAACAAAACTCCAAGCCCCCAAAAAAGGGACTTGGAGTTTCAGACAATCCGCGAGAACCGACTGCGATCGGCTCGCAGTGAGCCCGGCCGCTTTGATTGGCTAGGACCCGTTCTCGCTCTTAGCCACGTCTTCAGCCACCAGCTTGGCAATATCGCTCATGTCCAGGCCGGTAATCTTAGCCATCTCATCGGAGTCAGCCAGTGCCTTGTCAGCTTCCTCATTTGCAGCAGCCTGTGCCTGAATAGCCTCGTCGAACTGGGACTCGCCCACCGAAGTGCTAACAGCTGCTGCTGCCAGGCGTGCCTGGTCGGCAATCTTGGCCTCGGCATCGAGAACTGCGTTGATGTACGGTGCCGCCACATCAGTGGAGTATTCCGATGCCAGCTCAACGCCTTCCACCACGGCCACACGCGGAGGCACGTCGGAGTTGTAGAACAGCTCCCAGGTGGAAAGACGCAAAATAGCACGGTCGACTGCCGGTAGGCGACGCAGCGGCCACTCCTCCGTCAGGTACGAAGAAATCGTCGAGTCGATACCGATAATTTCCGCAGCTACACCGCGCACGATCTGCTCGGTGTACTCCGCAATTGGATTCACATCCAGATCGGGATTACGGACCATTTCCAGCCGCTCTTCAAGAAGCTTGACGACGTCGACGCCTCGCTGCTCGGCCTCAAATAGCAGATCTACCGCACGACGGCGCGCACGGTAGCGCGCGCCGTGGCGCTTGTAGTTAGGTTCGCGAACTTTCGCGGACTCCTGCGCATCCGGGGTCTCGACGGACTTGTGATCCTTTTCAGTCATGGATGTGTATGTATCGCTCTCAACAAAAGGGTGAACTAGATGAGGGAATTAGTGGTTGACGCGGGACAGGTAGGAGCCGTCACGGGTGTCGACCTTCAGTACGTCGCCGGTTTCGATGAACAGCGGCACCTGAATCTCAGCGCCAGTCTCCAAAGTTGCCGGCTTGGTGCCACCGGTGGAGCGGTCGCCCTGCAGACCCGGGTCGGTCTGCTCAACCTTCAGTTCAACCGAAACAGGCATTTCAGCGAAAAGAACGTTGCCCTCATGGAAGGACACCTGGCAGGTGGTTTCCGGAAGCAGGAACTTAGCACCCTCCGGCATCTGAGCGTCCAGGATGGAAATCTGGTCGTAGGTCTTGTCATCCATGAAGACGTATCCTTCACCGTCGTGGTACAGGTACGTCATGTCGCGGCGGTCGACGGTAGCAGTCTCAATCTTGACGCCAGCGTTGAAAGTCTTGTCAACAACCTTGCCGGTCAGAACGTCCTTCAGCTTGGTGCGGACGAATGCCGGACCCTTACCTGGCTTGACGTGCTGGAACTCCACGATCTGCTGAAGCTTGTTGTCGTGCTTGATAACTAGACCGTTCTTAAAATCTGCGGTGGTAGCCAACTAAACTCTCCTGAAATTGTTAAAAAGCTCTCTGACGAAACCACGATACTCCGTATCTCATCGAGAGAAAAATAAAACGCCGTGATGTTAGGCTCGCGGTTTCGGCAGCTGCGTAATAATTTCCGGCTCGTTGTCCGTGATAATCAACGTATCTTCGATGCGCACACCGCCGAACCCCGGCACATAGATACCAGGCTCGATGGTCAACGTCATGCCAGCTGCCAACTTCCCCTTGCCAGTGCGAGCAGCAAATGGAGCCTCATGCACCTCAATACCGATTCCGTGGCCGGTGGAATGAACGAAGTGCTCCCCATAACCAGCCTTTTCAATAATGTTCCGGCATGCTGCGTCAACAGTCACAACATCAGCCCCTGGCACGGCCGCTTTTACGCCAGCCAGCTGGGCTTCCAGCACGACATTGTAAATCTCTCGGGCCTTCTCGTCTGCGAACTCCACCCCGGCAACAATCGTGCCGTCCAAATCCGACGACGTATTGTTCGGATCGTTTTCGCTTGACGACGTTCCCGCCTCACCGGCAAAGAGGGTACGTGTCATATCTGAGTTGTAGCCCCCGGCAAAGGCGCCAAAGTCAATAGTGACCAGGTCACCTGCCTCGATTACGCGATCTTCCGCTCCGTGGTGTGGCTTGGCGGAATTCGGGCCGCTCGCGACAATCGTGTCGAAGCTTGGCCGATCGGCGCCATGCATGCGCATGCGGTACTCCAACTCTGCGGCGACTTCGCGCTCCGTGCGGCCGGCGACCACGATGCCGTCGTGAAGCAAGTCCTCGAATGCGCGGACCGCGATGTCGGCGACGTGGCGCAGAGCGACGAGTTCCGTATCGGACTTGACCTCCCGCAGTTTAGAGACGACGCCCGTAGTCGATACCAGCTCGAGTGCCTGTGGCCGGGCATCCTCTAGCTCTTGGTAAGCGGCCATAGTGAGGAACTCAGATTCAACACCAAGACGCGAGATATCCAGCTTTCGGCATTGACCGACGAGTGCCACGCCGGTGTTGCGAGCGGTGAGTAACTCCACGTCCGGTGCCTGTTTGCCAGCCTGAACCGTATAGCGGCCGTCGGTGGAAAGCAGCGCTTCCCCACTGGCCGCAACAATCAAACCAGCATTCGAGCCGTGGAATCCCGTAAGCCAGCCAACATGCGTCGGGTCGACTGTGAGGAAACCGTCGCAGTCGTTGTCGGACAATGCGTCGATAAGAGCAGCTCGGCGGGCGGCGTAGTTCGTGGAGATATCTGTCATAGTGTCGTACTCACCCTTCTCAGTGCCATGGAATAGCCATCAGTTCCGCACCCGACGATAACGCCCGCGGCAAGCGCTGACAGGTACGAGTGGTGCCGAAACTCCTCCCGGGCGTGAATGTTTGAAATATGGACCTCGTGGAAGCCCGCACCGTCGGCAACTTCGGCAAGCGCGTCACGCAGGGCGACGGAGGTGTGTGTCAACCCTCCTGGATTGATAATGACTGGCCAACCGTAGTCGGCAGCTTCATGAACCCACTCGATGAGTTGACCTTCATAGTTGGATTGGCGGCAATCCACTACGACGCCAAGCTCCTTGGCCAGGGTGCGAAGTTCAGATTCGACATCGGCTAAAGTAGTGGCTCCGTAAATTTCTGGCTGACGCTTGCCCAGTCGGTCGAGGTTCGGGCCGTTCAGAACAAGCACGGTCGGAATCGCCGCTGTGGCATCCGTTGCTGCGCGAAGAGAGGTCATGAGCGGGTTGACTCCTCCGATGCGGCCTGCCCATTGTTGCAGAGCAGTTCGTACGCACGCTCGAGGTCATCCATGCCCGGGCCTTCAAGACGGGCTGTTTCACCGGGGTTTTCTAGAATAACGAATCGGATCGCACCGTCGCGGTTCTTCTTATCCCTGGTCATCGCATCGTAGAGCTCGGTAAAACGACCTGTCTGGTAGGTCGTTGGCAGACCAATGGACTCTAGGATGCGACGGTGGCGGTCTACGAGTTCCTGATCAATATGTCCGGTGATCTTGGCCAGCTCGGCAACATAAACCATGCCTACAGCTACGGCATGGCCATGGCGCCAGCGGTAGTTTTCAAAGTGCTCAACGGCATGACCGAAAGTGTGGCCATAGTTCAGGATCTCACGGAGGCCAGATTCCTTCAGATCCTCAGCGACAACGCGTGCCTTGACAGCAATCGCGCGCTCGACCAGTTCTGGCAGGTCACCGTCAACATCGAGGCAGGCCTGCGGGTTTGCCTCGTAAAGATCGAGAATCTTCGTGTCCGCGATAAATCCAGCCTTGATAATCTCTGCCGAGCCCGCGATTAGCTCGGCCTTCGGCAAGGTGCGCAGGACATCAAGGTCACAGAACACCGCGGCAGGCTCGTGGAAAGCGCCGACCAGGTTCTTGCCGGCTGCAGTGTTGATACCGGTCTTACCGCCGACAGCTGCGTCGACCATGCCGAGCAGCGTCGTCGGGACCTGGATAACCTTCACTCCACGCATCCACGCGGCGGCGACGAATCCACCGAAGTCTGTAGCTGCACCGCCGCCAATCGCGATTACCGCGTCACGCCGGCCCAGACCGCGTTCACCAAAAGTGTCCCAAACTGTTTCAGCAACTGCGAGCGTCTTGCCCTCCTCCGCATCCGGAACCTGGATGCTAAAGGCGTCGACTCCTTTGTCCGCCAGAGCCTTGATGACGCCGAAGCTCAGCTCTTGAACGCTCTCCTGGTGAATCACCGCAACCTGGGAGGCAAACGTAGCGGCCTCCGCAATCTGCTCGGTGAGTCCATGCCCCATGGTCACCGTGTACGGGGATGGGCCTTCAACACGGATTGTGCGGGTTGAGTTCATTGTCAGTCCCTAGTCGTTAGCGTAAGAAATGTATGGAGTTGCTGGTTATACGGCAGTGATTAGCTGCCCCCTTTAAAGAGTCGCCAGTTAAGCCTCGTCGCAGGTTTCATCGAGGTAGCTGAGGATCTCGGCCACAACGCGCTGCGGGGAACGTTCGTCGGAACGCACCTTGAAAGTGGCTGCATCTTCGTAAAAAGCTCGGCGAGCCTCATAGAGCGCGCGGTAATGAGCCTCAGGGTCATCCGCCTGGAGCACCGGGCGCGAATTGTTACCCGCTGTACGACGGACCCCCTCTGCAATGCTGATCTCGAGGTAGACGACGTTATGGTCTGCCAGCAGGTCACGGGTCGCCTGCGAAATCACGGCACCACCGCCAAGTGAGACGATTCCGTCGTGGGTCAGAGCCTCCGCCACGATTTGTTCCTCGATACGGCGGAATTCCGGCTCTCCCAGCTCGGAAAAGACTTCCCCACAAGTCTTGCCCATGCGCTGTTCAATCATCTCATCGGTATCGGTGAGTCTTGTGCTCAATGCACGAGACAGTCGACGACCGATGGTGGACTTTCCCGATCCGGGCGGTCCGACAAGGACAATAGTAGGAACGGACATTCCCCTCGTTTTACCCTTCTTCGTGTGCGCGACTGTGGCGCTATTTCCAATCAAGGCGACGTCGAGTCTGCTCCAAGTAGCCCTCAACGTTACGCTTGGTTTCCTCCAGGCTATCGCCGCCGAACTTTTCCATCACTGCACGCGCCAGTACCAGCGCGACCATTGCCTCTGCGACAACACCGCCGGCCGGGACCGCGCAGACATCAGAGCGCTGGTGGATTGCGGTAGCTGCATCGCCGCTGGCCATATCGACGGTCTTCAGCGCACGCGGAACGGTCGAAATTGGTTTCATCGCAGCACGCACAACGAGAGGTTGAGCATTAGTCATGCCACCCTCCAGGCCACCGGCGCGGTTAGTTTCCCGATTCACGCCGTCGTCGGTGCGCACCATTTCATCGTGAGCCTCGGTGCCACGGCGACGGGCTTCCTCAAAACCGTCGCCGATCTCCACGCCCTTGACGGACTGAATTCCCATCAAGGCAGCCGCAAGCTGCGAATCCAGACGGGCATCACCGGAAATGTGCGATCCCAGACCCACCGGCAGACCGTGGACAACGACCTCGACGATGCCACCGAGGGTGTCGCCCTGCTTCTTGGCGGCCTTGATTTCGTCAATCATCGACTCCTCCGCAGCTGCGGAGAATGCACGCACTGGCGACTCGTCAATCTTGTCCTGATCAGCGAAGGTCGGCAGTGGCCCCTCGTAGGGCTCCGAACGACCGATGGAAATAACGTGGCTGACAACTTCCACACCGAGAGTCTCACGCAGAATTGAGCGTGCCACAACCGATGCCGCCACACGTGCTGCAGTCTCGCGAGCCGATGAACGCTCCAGGATGTTCCGAGCATCGGTGTGGTTGTACTTCAGCATGCCGTTGAAATCGGCATGCCCCGGGCGCGGGCGGGTTAAGGTGGCGCCACGAGCTGTATCCAAAACAACTGGGTCAACTGGATCCGGGCTCATGACCTCAGTCCACTTGGGCCATTCGGAGTTGCCGACCATAATGCCAATCGGCGATCCCAGCGTCTCACCATGTCGAATGCCAGTCAGCAGGGTGACCTCATCAGCCTCAAACTTCATTCGCGCCCCGCGACCATAGCCGAGGCGGCGGCGTGCGAGGTGGCGTGATACGTCATCTGTAGTCAGGGGAAGTCCGGCTGGCGCGCCTTCTACGAGAGCGATAAGCGTTTTGCCGTGAGATTCACCCGCGGTAGTCCAACGAAGCATAGGTATCATAATGTCACGTTTGCCGTACTTCTTGTGCATTTGGGGGCATACAAGTTTCAAATATGCCCCAATTCATCGCCCCTGGTCTACCGCTTCAGGGGACTTGTAGGTACCCTCCGCTTATCCCCCACACAATGGCGGTTGCTGCAAGCATCGCAGGCCCATGAGGCACGCTCGCCGGTACAGGCGCTGTTTTTGCTTTACGACGGTCACCCCAGCCCCGCTTTCCCGCGGTGACTCCTGCCATGAGGAGAGTGAGTCCGGCAGCCAACAGAATTGCCACTGCAATCCAAATTGCTGTCGCCACTGGCTCGCCCGATACCAGACCGACACCGCCCCCGAGAATTGCTGCGAGCTTCACATCTCCAGCCCCCATAGAGCGTGGGTTGAAGATGAAGACTGCTACATAGAGGCCAAACCAGAGGCCTATTCCTGTTCCTATGGCTGCGACTGCACTGGCGAGATTGTCAGCCAAGGTGCTCTTTTGCTGGAGCACCATTCCAGTGGTTGTTATCAGACCCACTGCCCCTAGCACTAACCACCAGTTCGGTAGTCGTCTCCGAGTCACATCCAACCAGCAGCCAATACCGCCCCAGCCGAGTACAAGCATCACGACTAGGAAATAGAAAACCCGGTCAAGGTAGACCGGGTCAATCCTGTGCTGTCCAATCGGAGACAGCCCTATCTCAGTTATTCCCCACCCCATAACTTTGGGATTGTAACGGTTGTGAACTAGTTCGGCAGCGCTGCACGCATCGCCTCGACATCGGGAGTGCGTCCAGTAAACTGCTCAAACTGTCCCACCGCTTGATGTAGCAACATGGACAATCCACCGACCGCCTGTGTCCCTCCGCGTTCCGCTGCTTTCACAAGTGGGGTTGGCCAGGGATTGTAAATGACGTCGAGAATCTTCGGTGCTCGAGCGAGGTAGCCAGCAACCGACTCAATTGCGGCTGACGGCACCGTAGAGACCAGCACGTCGGCATTACCAGCAATATCTGCCAGGTTTGGAACATCAAAAGTCACCCAAACAAATTCCATCCCCAGCGCGGCAGCTAATGGTTCAATGTCATATGCGCGCTCGGAGCGCGCTACTACGGTCACATGATTGACCCCCAGCTGCGACAGCGCCCAAAGTGCCGGCCGTGCTGTGCCACCGGCACCAACAACAACGGCGCGGCCACGTGGTGCGTTCGTGCAGTCTATCTCGCGCAGTGCTCCCAGCACGCCGTCGCCATCGGTGTTGTCGGCAAACCAGTCCGAATCGCGACGGACCAGAGTGTTCGCTGAACCTATGAGCCGTGCGCGCTCACTGACTTCATCCGCGAAGTCCAGCGCGGCAAACTTGTCAGGCATCGTGACGGAAAATCCCTGGAAACAGGGGTCTGCTCCACCAACGACGTCGGCAAGTTCTTCGGCGTTGCAGCGAATGCGGTCATAGTGCCAGTCATTCATTCCCGCAGCGCGGTAACCGGCGTTGTGAATAGCCGGCGAGTACGAGTGATCAATCGGATCTCCCAGCACGGCTGCGCGATGAGTTATAGGCATAGGAGTTCTACCTCTTAGCGGTTGGAATCCAGCACGCCATTGTTGCGTGACTCGTCGATAGCGGCCTCGTGCTCTTCGAAGGTCGTGCTAAAGACAGTATTTCCTTCCTTGTCCACCGTGACAAAGTACAGCCAGGTGCCGTCAGCCGGATTTTCCATGGCACGAATCGCCTCGATGGAGGGCGAAGCAATGGGGGTTTCCGGCAGCCCCTCCTTGGCGTAGGTGTTCCACGCGGTCTTTCGCGCGCGGTCCTCATCCGTG
Source organism: Corynebacterium sp. HMSC064E08 (assembly GCF_001811805.1). Taxonomy (NCBI): domain Bacteria; kingdom Bacillati; phylum Actinomycetota; class Actinomycetes; order Mycobacteriales; family Corynebacteriaceae; genus Corynebacterium; species Corynebacterium sp. HMSC064E08. The sequence continues at coordinate 144,002 of NZ_KV806693.1, read as the reverse complement.
GTTGCGATTTCCTGATCTGGCAGGTCGTAGTTGACTGTCGAGTCGAACTGCAGCTGCATCGGTTCGTCGAGACGGTTGAGAATAACGCGAGCGACCTTATCGAAGTCGCCATCTGGCGCCTCCATCTGGATCAAAGAAGCTGCGGTAATCAGCTCGTATGGAGTTAGACCAACCATGTCCGCTGAAGCCATGAGACCCGTGTCCTCATAATTCTTCACCGATTCCTTGACCAATTTTGCAAGCATCTGTTCGGGCGTCTGCTGCGGGTCAAGGTGATGAATACCCGGCGTAATGAGTCCCTCAAGACGACGAGGGTCGTTGCCACGCGCAGCTACCGCGTCCCGTGCCCATTCTGGAACACCCAGCGCGGCCAAATCGGCCTCGCCAGCAGCACGTTCGAGATCGGCCTTGGATACGCAGTCATTGTCTTCAACACAAGTGGCCTCAGAAATAAGCGAGAAAATTCCCTTACGTACATCCGATGAGGACACAATGCGGGTATCGGCGAAACGGGCGCCAGTCGGAATGTCAACGGTACCGACCTGATTTTCGACATCCAGAAGAGCCTCGACGGTCTCGTCGGCCTTCATCCGCTGATGGAGTCGGTAGAAACCAGGCTGCAATTCACTTGAATGAGAGTTCTCATTCGCGGCCTGGATGAACGCACGGGAAGACTTGACGACGCCGCTTTCCACCAACTGGTTGGACAAATCAGTAAGTGACGTGCCTTCACTGACCTCAACAATCGTCAATGGACCCTCAGCTTTGCCATCGTAATCGTCAACAATGCCGCCACGATTCCAGACGAGGCCAATCACTCCGAGGACCAACACGCATAACAGGACAGAAGTTACATTGATTGCCACTGCCGTTTGGCGGTGACGAACTCGAGGCTTTGCCCCACCGCTGCGAGCACCAGCGCGGTCCCGGTCGGCACCGCCGCTATCAGTGCGGCGCGCAGTCTGCGCGTCTTTACTCATCAATAATCTCCTCGAATGCAGCTCACTCTCCCATCGGTATCAGCAAGGAGTCTTCCCATTCGGGTACGACACGCGACTAATAACGACTGGTGCGACATAGCGTTACGACGAAGTCGTAGCACTAGGTTGCATTGTAGGTGTGAATCGCCACTTCAACTTTTCAAATCCTATGCACGCGACAAACGTGCTTAGGTATTACACACTTAATAATTGCGCAAAGGTGGGTGAATTGTCACCTTTCGGTAACTTTTGTGTGCCCCTACTCGGTATTTTCGTCCAAAGCTTTTGCCCGTCTGTCCAACCAGGACTGCAGAATTTCTACTGCCGCAGCCTGGTCAATAATCTTCCGCCCGGACTTAACATCAATACCTGCTGCGTGCAGCCGTGATTGGGCCATTACCGTCGTCATCCGCTCGTCGGCGTAATGCACTACGACTCGATCACCGAGTCGGCGCTGCAGCCGGAATCCAACGTCAGTAGCTTTCCGCGCAGAAGTCCCGAACGAGCCGTCGAGCATAAGGGGCATGCCGACAACAATCTCGACGACCTCAAGTTCAGTGGCAAGTTCCACGAGCCGGTCAATATCCGGCCCGTCAGGATCTTTTCGCCCCGTTGCCCGAGTGACTGTTTCAACCGGGGTCGCCAGGATACAGTCGGGGTCAGAGACCGCGACGCCAACGCGGACATCGCCGACGTCGATTCCGAGCCGTCGACCCCGACCGGGATCATCCTGACCGGGGGTATCAATACGGGGCTTAGCCATTGTTTACTGCTCTTCCGATAGCACAGCCGTTAATTGGCTACTTGGACAGTTCGGCCTCAACCGCGGCCAATGCTGCGTCGATTCCTGAAGCATCAGAGCCGGAGCCCTGTGCCATTGCCGGTTTACCGCCGCCCTTGCCGCCGACCTCAGCGCCCATCAGCTTCACCAAATCGCCGGCCTTAATACCGCGATTGACGGCTTCATCCGAAACCGAGGCCACAAACGGAACCTTGCCGCCAGCGTTGGAAATCAACGCAATGACGCTTGGGCGATCCGCAAGGCGCTTCGCCAAGTCATTAGCCAGCGAACGGATGTCTTTCATCTCCGTACCGTCGGGAAGCTTAAGGCCGAGGTAGGTGACATCGCCGATGGTGCGAGCGGACTCCAGGTGAGACGCGGCATTGGCCAGCAGCTGTCCGGCCTTGAAATCAGCGAGCTGCTTCTCTGCAGCCTTGAGCTTCTCAGCCAATGCTGCAATGCGGTCTGGCAGCTCAACAGAAGGAGCCTTGAATTCAGTGGCCAGTCGTTCAGCCAGGAGACGCTCGGTGGACAGGTAGCGGAAGGAATCCATACCCGAGTAAGCCTCAATACGGCGCACGCCCGATCCGACCGAGGACTCGCCCAGCACAGCTACCGGACCAATCTGCGAAGAATGCGAAACGTGGGTACCGCCACACAGCTCAATTGAGAACGGGCCTCCGACCTCGACAACGCGGACGATGTCGCCGTAGTTCTCGTTGAACAATGCCATGGCACCAGCGGCCTTGGCCTCTTCCAAAGGCATCTCGGCAGTATTGACAGCCCAGTCGTTGTCGACAGCCTCATTGGTGATCTGCTCAATCTCACGGAGCTGTTCCGGTGTGAGCTGCTCACCGTACTTGAAGTCGAAACGGAGGTAGCCCGGCTTATTCATGGAACCAGCCTGAGTTGCAGTATCCCCCAGTACCTGACGCAGAGCACCGTGAATCAAGTGAGTTGCAGTGTGCGCCTGACGAGCACCGTGGCGCCACTGCTCGTCGACCAAAGCTTCAGCGGAGACGCCCGGAGTGAACTCACCGGCGGTGACGATGCCCTTGTGCAGCCACAGCTTCTTGCCCACCTTTTGAACATCGTTGATGTGGATCACAGCGCCGGAATCAGTCACGATACGACCACGGTCAGCCAGCTGACCGCCGGCCTCGGCGTAGAGCGGAGTGCGATCGAGGATAACCTCAATCTCATCGCCCTCTGCGGCAAACGACTGCTTCTGGCCATCGGCAATGATGCCAAGAATCGTGGATTCGTCGGCAAGCCGATCGTAACCAGTGAAGGACGTCGGGTGTTCATCGATGAACTCGCGGTAGACGTGCAGGTCGGTGTGCGACTGCTTCTTTGCCTGGCTGTCGGCCTTTGCGCGCGCACGCTGCTCAGCCATCTCGCGATCGAATTCCTCGCGGTCGATGCTCAGGCCGGCCTCTTCGGCCATCTCAATGGTCAGGTCGATTGGGAAGCCGTGGGTGTCATGCAGGGTGAAGGCATCGTGACCGGATAGAACGGTTTTACCCTCTGCCTTGGCCTTGGTGGCAGCGCGCTCGAACAGCTCCTCACCAGCGGACAGAGTCTTGGTGAAGGTCTTTTCCTCGGCGACGGCGACGCGGCGAATACGGTTCCAGTTCTCCGCGATCTCTGGGTACGACGGGGTCATGGTCTCGGCCGCAATACCAATCAGCTTCTCCAGCACTGGACCGTTAGCGCCGAGCAGACGCGCAGAGCGGATGATGCGGCGCAGCAGGCGACGCAGGATATAGCCACGATCGGAGTTCGAGGGGGTGACACCGTCGAGCATCAGCATCAAGCCGGTGCGGCTGTGGTCAGCGATGACGCGGAAACGGATGTTGTCCTGGTGGTTGGAGCTGTACTTCGAACCGGTGAGCCGCTCAGCTTCGTCGATAACCGGACGCAGCAGATCGGTTTCGTAGACGTTGTCGACACCCTGCAGCAGGAAAGCAACGCGCTCGATGCCCATACCGGTATCGATGTTTTTCTTCGGCAGCGGGCCAAGAATCTCGAAAGAGTCCTTGCCTGTTCCTTCGCCACGCTCGTTTTCCATGAAGACGAGGTTCCAAATCTCGATGTAGCGATCCTCGTCCGCTTCTGGGCCACCGTCAGCGCCGTACTCCGGGCCGCGGTCGTAGAAAATCTCTGAACACGGGCCACACGGGCCAGGCACACCCATGGACCAGTAGTTGTCCGCCATGCCTCGGCGCTGAATGCGCTCTTCCGGCACACCAACCTTCTCGTGCCAGATGTCATGGGCCTCATCGTCATCGAGGAAAACCGTCACCCACAGCTTCTCAGCCGGGATGCCAAAGCCGCCGTCCTCAACAGCACCGGTCAGAAGGCTCCATGCATGAGTGATGGCACCTTCCTTGAAGTAATTTCCGAAGGAGAAGTTACCCGCCATCTGGAAGAAGGTGTTGTGGCGGGTGGTGATACCCACCTCTTCAATGTCCAGTGTGCGCACGCACTTCTGAATTGAGGTCGCGGTGGAGAAGTCCGGAGTCTCATTGCCGAGGAAGTAGGGCTTGAACGGCACCATGCCGGCATTAACGAACAGCAGGTTCGGGTCATCCAAAACCAGGGAGGCACTGGGGACCTCGGTGTGTCCCGCCTTTACGAAATGCTGGATGAAGCGATTTCGAATTTCATGAGTCTGCACGGTGTTCTACTTCCTCGTTTCACGTCGAGCGTCCGAGATGTTTAATACAAAACTAGCAGTCTACCCGCTCGGTTCGAGCAACTTTAAAACCACCCCACCGGCACCCCGTAGATTCCGACCGATCTCGGCTACTTCGATTTCCGGCGGCTCCCCCGGATAATTCGGCGAATGCGTCCGAGGTATTCAGCCATGCCGTTTTCACGACCGTGATTGGATGGGACGAAATAATCAGTGCCCACTAACTGATCTGGTGGATACTGTTGGGCGACGACACCCATGGGGTCATTGTGCGGGTAGATATAGTCCACCGCGTGACCAAGGTCCTTAGCCCCGCTGTAATGTCCGTCGCGCAAATGTGGTGGCACCGGTCCGGTCTTCCCGGAACGAACATCCTTCAATGCCCCGTCGATTGCGCTTATGACCGAATTCGACTTCGGTGCTGTTGCCAAGTGAATCGTGGCCTGCGCCAGCGTCAGCCGGGCTTCCGGCATCCCTATCAAGGCAACTGCCTGCGCCGCGGCGACGGCGGTTTGCAGAGCTGTCGGGTCGGCCATACCGATGTCTTCGCTGGCCAGAATAACGATTCGGCGGGCAATAAACCGAGGGTCTTCCCCACCCTCAATCATCCGCGCCAGGTAATGCAGGGCAGCATCGACATCAGATCCGCGGACGGACTTAATAAACGCGCTGGTGACGTCGTAATGCTGGTCGCCGTCGCGGTCATAGCGAACCACAGCCCTGTTGATCGAATTGGCAAGCGACTCAGCGGTAATCTGCTCACCATCGGCTACGGCTTCTGCGGCTGCCTCGAGGTACGTGAGGGAACGACGGGCATCTCCAGCTGCCAGCGCAATGAGTTGTTTACGTGCATCGTCTGTCATACTGACGCGACCATTCAGGCCGCGCTCATCGGTAAGTGCTCGATCAATGAGCGTGCCGACGGCTTCGTCGTCCAGTGGCTGCAACTGCAACAGCAGTGACCGACTGAGCAGCGGGGACACCACTGAGAAGGATGGGTTTTCCGTCGTTGCCGCGACGAGAAGGACAATCCGGTTTTCCACGGCACCCAACAGGGCATCCTGCTGGGTCTTGGAAAAACGGTGCACCTCGTCGATGAAGAGCACCGTTTGAATGCCCTGGTTAACGAGCGTGCGACGAGCAGTGTCGATAACCGCACGCACTTCCTTTACCCCGGCATTAAGCGCGGAAAGCGCTTCAAAGTGTCGTCCAGTCGCCGCGGAAATCAAACTGGCGAGAGTGGTCTTGCCAGTTCCGGGAGGGCCAAACAAAATAACGGAGGTGTCGCCGCCACCTTCAACCAGACGGCGCAACGGTGCTCCGGGGGCTAACAGGTGGTCTTGACCAACGACTTCATCGAGGTTTCGCGGTCGCATCCGAACCGCCAACGGCGCGTGTGCACCTGGGTGAAAATAGGCGCTCGCATCGGAGTTCAGGCCAGTGCTTGCTGGCCCCGCACTCCGACCTTGGCTCTTGGCCGCTGTAGGTCCGGCGACCGAAGGCTCGTCGAAAAGCCCTGGAGCATCATCGGCGGAGCCGTTTGCACCGCCTGACGGCAGCTTATTCGGATCCGCCACGTGTGCCCTAGCCTTCCTCTTGCTCTAAGAAATCGATGACTGCATGCGCGAACTGTTCCAGCTCGTCGGCACGATCGTCCTCACACTTATGGGCGAACTGTGCAATCGCGCGAGCCGTGTTAGCCATGTCGCGCCGCTCCAGTGCTGAGCCGCCAACTTCCGGCTTCAGGTCCGTGCGTCCTTCATGCCCCACCCACAGCGCTTGTTTTGGAGAACCGAAGAAGGAAACCGTTGCGGAGATAAAAAACCAACCGAGCAACGCCGCAGCGATGAACGCCATCAAACGGCGGTCGCTCGTGCCGCGATACCAATGGTCACGAATCTCTTCCATCCAGGCACGGACAAACACGTCGACCTCTGCCTCCGATGGACGCTCCACGAAAACGTGCAGCGGGAAGCCTGCGACGACGCTGGCCACGTCGAAGATGACATCGCGGTAACCAGCCCACTCATAGTCGAGGAACTGGACCTTGTCCGCCAGCAGAATGTTGTCCGGGGCGAGGTCAAACGGAGTGAACGCCCTATGCGTGCCCTTCTCAATTCGACGAGCAGCATCCTCACCGAAAGAGCGCACAGCGTCGGGAACGGGAATGCCGGACCCCTCGATAGCTCGCATGCCAAAGCGAATCCCCGACACAATGCCGTGGTCACGCGCCTCGAGAGCCTCACGATCGACCTTGTTCTTCACCCACATACGACGACGCAGGGTCTCAAACCCCTCTTCGCGAGTATGCGTGTGAATATGCATCCGGCCCAGCGAAGCACCGAGGCTGCGGAATGCGCGCAATCGTCGCTCTTCATCGCCACGAAAGAGTACGTCCGCAAGAGTGTCCACGACACCGACGTCGCTCAGAACCAATAGCTGCTTTGAAACATCGTAAGCAAGGAGCTGAGGCCCCGGGCGGACGTCGTCAGGCAGCGTATTGATGAACTGGTACGCCACGACTTCCCGTAAAACGGCGGGATCAACGCCTTCAGTCGTCGTAGGAATTTGCTTTACGACGACCGTGCGTTCCTGCATAAAGGGATTTGTGGCGACCCGTACGCGGACAACAAGAGCGTTTGACTGGCCTGTAAGTACTTCTGGATCCGACAACACTGGAGTGCCGCCGAATCGTGCGGAAAGCAGTGTCGCTGCGTCTTTAACTACGCTGTCAACTTCTGCTGCAGCGTCGTCCGAGTACTCCATTGAATGCCCTTTCAATGAGCCAGTTTCAGTCAGGCGATACGGATGTTGCGTTGTGGCCAGTACCGCCTTGGTTAGGAGGAATTGGCGCCACTCGCGCTGTTCACGCTGGAGTGGCAGATCACATTCCTCGCAATGTGATTTCTTTGTTTACTTGTTGTCGCCTGCGGCGGCTGCTGCCTTAACGCCGTCTGCCTTCTGCTTTGGCTTCGGCTTGAAGTCGATACCGGTCTCCTTGCGCTGCTGAGCGGTAATCGGAGTCGGGGCGTCAGTCAACGGATCAACGCCGCCACCGGACTTCGGGAAGGCGATAACTTCGCGAATGGAGTCAACGCCGGCCAGCAGGGAAACGATACGGTCCCAACCGAATGCGATACCACCGTGCGGCGGAGCGCCGTACTGGAAGGCGTCCAGCAGGAAGCCGAACTGCTCCTGTGCCTCTTCCTCGCCGATGCCCATAACGTCGAAGACGCGCTTCTGGACATCTGGGCGGTGAATACGAATGGAGCCGCCACCAATTTCGTTACCGTTGCAGACGATGTCGTAGGCGTAAGCCAGTGCGTTGCCCGGATCCTTGTCGAAGGTATCCATGTGCTCTGGCTTCGGCGAGGTGAAGGCGTGGTGCACAGCAGTCCACTGCGAGTGGCCCAGCGCAACGTCACCGGAAGCGGTAGCGTCGGCAGCCGACTCGAACAACGGTGCGTCGACGACCCAGGTGAATGCCCAGTCGCCTTCCTTGATAAGGCCGAGCTTCTTGGCAATCTCTCCACGAGCAGCACCCAGCAGTGCACGGGAGCTCTTAGCGTCACCTGCAGCGAAGAAGATGCAGTCACCCGGCTTCGCGCCTACGTGCGCCGCGATGCCTTCACGCTCTGCGTCAGTAATGTTCTTGGCAACCGGGCCGCCCAGAGTGCCGTCCTCCCCAACGAGGATGTAGGCCAGGCCCTTTGCGCCGCGCTGGCGGGCCCAATCCTGCCAAGCGTCGAGCTGACGACGAGGCTGCGATGCGCCACCGTCCATAACAACTGCACCGACGTAATCGTTCTGGAAGACACGGAAAGTGGTGTCCTTGAAGAACTCGGTGCACTCCACCAGCGGAATGTCGAAGCGCAGGTCCGGCTTGTCAGAACCGTACTTCTCCATGGCCTCCTTGAAGGTCATGCGTGGAATCGGGGTCTGAACAGTGACACCGGCCTCAGCGAAGATAGCAACCAGAATCTCTTCTGCCAGCGCAATGACATCGTCCTGCTCGGCGAAGCTCATCTCAACGTCGAGCTGAGTGAACTCCGGCTGGCGGTCAGCGCGGAAGTCCTCATCGCGGTAGCAGCGGGCGATCTGGTAGTAGCGCTCCATGCCAGCGACCATAAGCAGCTGCTTGAACAACTGAGGGGACTGCGGCAGTGCGTAGAAAGTGCCCGGCTTCAAACGAGCCGGCACCACGAAGTCACGAGCACCTTCCGGCGTAGAGCGAGTCAACGTCGGAGTCTCGATTTCGGTGAAGTCGTGGCTGTCCAGCACCTTACGGGCTGCGCGGTTGACAGCCGCACGAAGACGCATAATCTTGGCCGGGCCTTCACGGCGTAGGTCTAGGTAGCGGTACTTCAGACGGGCTTCTTCGCCCACAGTGCCAGAAGTTCCAACATCCTCGAGCTGGAACGGCAATGCCGCCGACTCGTTGAGGATGGTCAGCTCCGTAACATTGACCTCAATTTCACCCGATGCCAGATTCGGGTTCTCGGAGCCCTCCGGGCGCTTCTCAACGACACCGGTGACCTGAATGCAGTATTCGCTGCGCAGGTGGTGTGCACGCTCAGCAACTTCGCTGTTGCGGAACACAACCTGGGCGTAACCGGAGCGGTCACGCATGTCGATGAAGATCACGCCACCATGGTCACGGCGGCGTCCTACCCAACCGGTCAGGGTTACTGTGCTGCCGGCGAGGTCAGCGCGGAGGTCTCCGGCAAGATGCGTACGAAGCACTGCGAATTGGTCCTTCCAAAATTGGTGCTATAGGGATTAACGCTGTGGATAGCGGTTTCGTCCGTGTAGTCTACCTTGAAGCCAGAAAGGTGAGAAGAAGACCCCGGCTATTTTGCTTATTACCGGTCATCGCCTTGGGCCTACCTCGGGCTTCATGTACTCACTTAGACAAAGTTCTCCGTAGATCCTGACGTTGATTTGCATGCGGATACTATGACGCAGCGCTATTCAATGGCCCGTTTTCCGCACCTTATGCAATAGTCTTACTCCTATGACCTTCCGGAATGACTTCCAAAAGAGCTCGGCTCGTGCCGAGCGACGCTCGGGTGGTGGCCGCGCTATCGCCGTAGGCGGTGGCGGTATCGGCGGCCTTGTCCTCATCGGCCTGTACTTACTTCTCGGCGGTGACCCGGGACAATTGGGACAGCTGACAGGTGCCCAGAACAATCAGTCCTCTCAGACTGCACAGCAGTCCCCTGGTGAGGATCCCTGCAAGACCGGCGAAGATGCCAACAGCCGCATCGACTGCCGCATGGAATTCACCGGTATTTCGGTCGACCGAGTCTGGGAAGAACAGCTCCCCGCGCAGGCCGGCATCGAGTACACGAACCCAGGTCTAGTCCTCTTTGAAGGCTCCACTCAGTCGGGCTGCGGCGCAGCGTCCTCGTCCACCGGCCCGTTCTACTGCCCCGCTGATCAAACGGCCTACTTCGACACGGAGTTCTTTAGCACCCTGGAGCGCATGGGCGGAGGCAACGGACCGCTCGCTCAGGAATACGTCGTGGCCCACGAATTCGGACATCACATCCAGAAGTTGGAGGGCACCCTCGGCCGCAGTAACTACAACGAACCGGGCCCCGATTCCGACGCTGTAAAGATTGAGCTGCAGGCCGACTGCTACGCGGGTATCTGGGCTCATTACGCGGACAAGGGTCCGGACGCAATCCTCGAACCGCTTTCCGACGAGCAGGTTACCGATGCCCTCAAAACTACGAAGGCCATTGGCGATGACACCATCCAGCAGCATTCAGGCGGTGGTGTTCAACCGGACTCCTGGACCCACGGCTCGGCCGAGCAGCGTACGAAGGCATTCCTCACCGGCTACAAGTCAGGAAAGATGTCTCAGTGCGACACTCTCGAGCGCGGCGTCTACAGCTAGACTCCGCACTCAACAAATGCGCGTTTCCTAGATGCGCGACTGCAACTCCGGAACCAGTGCATCTAGGGCGACTGCGTGCTGCTCGTGGGACTCAAGGTTCTTCAGCTGAACCTCGCCCGCGGCCAATTCAGACTCGCCGAGGACCAACGCAAATCGGGCTCCAGCGCGATCGGCACCCTTCATTGCCCCCTTCAGCCCGCGGCCACCGTAGGACATATCCGCGCGGATACCCGCTTGGCGCAGCTTATTGATCTGCACCGCCATAGCGTGAGCGGCTTCTTCACCGAGCGCAACACCATACACATCGACGCGTCGACCATCGCTGGCCTGCTTGCTCTCTGCTTCGAGTGCGAGCAGTGCGCGATCCACACCCAAGCCAAAGCCAATTCCAGACAGCTCTTGGCCGCCGAGCTGCGCCATCAGCCCGTCGTAGCGACCACCGCCACCGATACCCGACTGAGCACCAAGACCGTCGTGAACAAACTCGAAGCACGTCTTGGTGTAGTAGTCCAGTCCGCGCACCATTCGAGGATTGATGACATAGGGCACCTTCATGTCATCCAACAGTCCAGTCACAGCTTCAAAGTGACTGCGAGCGCTGTCGGAAAGGTGGTCCAGCATCAGCGGCGCGTCGGCGAGCATTTCCTGCATTTCCGGTCGCTTATCGTCGAGAACGCGCAGCGGGTTGATGTTTGCACGGTGGCGCGTTTCCTCATCCAGAGGCAGGTCAAACAAGAATTCCTGCAGCTTAGCGCGGTATTCGGGGCGACAGGTGTTGTCACCGAGGCTTGTCAGCTCAAGCCGGAATCCTTCCAGGCCGATGCCGCGGAAACATGCGTCGGCAAGCGCGATGACCTCAGCGTCCAGCGCCGGATCATCGACGCCGATTGCCTCTACGCCCACCTGCTGCAACTGACGGTAACGGCCTGCCTGCGGGCGTTCATAGCGGAAGAACGGCCCCGCGTAGGAAAGCTTGACCGGCAACTGACCGCGGTCCAAATTGTGCTCAATGACCGCGCGCATCACGCCCGCGGTACCCTCCGGGCGCAGGGTGACCGAGCGGTCGCCGCGGTCGGCGAACGTGTACATCTCCTTGGTGACGACGTCCGTCGATTCACCTACGCCACGTGCAAAAAGCCCGGTTTCCTCGAAAATTGGCAGCTCAATGTGCTCATAGCCCGCAAGTCGTGCGCGGTGCTGGAATGAGTTTCGCACCGCCTCGAATTCGCGGGAGACCGGCGGGACGTAATCCGGCACGCCCTTGGGCGCGGAGAATGGCTTCAACTTCTTTGGCTTCTGGCTAGAGTTCACCCCGCTAACTCTACCTGCCAACTCTCACGACGTGTCAGCCAGGCTAGGTGAGGTTTTGCAGGAACGGGTTGGTCGCGCGCTCCTCGCCTATCGACGATGCGGAGCCATGGCCCGGAAGAATCATGAGGTCATCCGCCAGCGGGAGGACCTTATCCTTCAACGACTGCTGCATGTGCTCCGGACTACTGCCCGGCAAATCTACGCGACCGATAGCCCCCTTAAAGAGGACGTCCCCGCTGAAGACAATCTCATCTTCCCCATCGGAAGCGTGCAGCATTACACAGCCCGGAGAGTGACCCGGTGCGTGAATGACTTCGAAATTCAACCCTGCCCACTTTACTTCGTCGCCATCCTCGAAGAAATCGGCTTTCGTATAAGCCTGCATGGAATCGATGTCAAAGAGGTGTCCGAAAGAAGAACCGCCGAGCTTCGGATTGGCCAGCAACACATTGTCGCTTTCGTGAATGAAGACGGGAATATCCCAGAAGTCGGCGGCCTCCGCGACATCGCGGACATGGTCGATATGACCATGGGTCAGCAGAATTGCTTCCGGCTTCCAATCTCGCTTCTCAACCTCGCCGCGTACTACCTCGAACGCCCCCATGCCCGGGTCAATAATGACGCATGGGGTGGACAGGCCGTCCATTTCCGGAGCGCCTGTTGCCACGTAGCAGTTGGTCTGAAAAGGGCCGGCTGCAAAACCAAATATCTCCATGGCGCTCCATTGTATCGATTCTGTACAGCCCCCGGCAGGCTGATTACTCCTTCCGAAAACAGGAAGGAGCACCTTTCCCCTAGCGCCTTGGCCTGTCATCTCGCAAATGTGAACCAATCCCGGGCATAATGGTCGATTGTGTACGCGACGGTGACCGACGGAGCTTTCACCTCAAATTCGGTCACTATCAATGGGCAAAATCGTCCGCTGGTGTTCCGTCACCAGCAATAGATGACTAACAGATACGGAGAAAGACTAGTGGCCAATAATGAGCAAAGGCGCAAAGATGCGATGCGGACACTCGAGCGCGAACTTAAGCGCCGTGCACGTGCCGAGAAGCTGAAGCCACTGGGCGTCGTCGTAACCACCTTGGCTATCCTGCTCTTTATCGGTGGCGGAATCTACCTGCTGACCACGGCTGGCGGCGCTGACGACAATGAGGCCGCTGATGAATCCACGACTCCAGTCGAACCTGCAGCTCTGACAGCTACTCCCGTCAGCGGTGAAAAGGTTCCAATGAAGCGCTCTTCCCCACTTCCGGAAACCGTGACCTGTGATTACCCGGATGATGGCGAGGCATCGAAGGACATAGATAAGCCAGCTACCGACAACGTTCCCGCCACTGGCACTGTAACCATCACCCTGAAGACTAACCAGGGCGACATTCCGATGGAGTTGGACCGCGCTATTTCACCTTGCGGCGTCAATGCAATTGAGCACATGGCCAAGTCCAACTACTTCAACGACACCGTGTGCCACCGTATTACCGGTGGTGGCCTGAACGTTCTGCAGTGTGGCGATCCGACTGGTACCGGTACCGGCGGACCGGGCTTCAAGTTCGCTGGCGAGTGGCCGGTCAAGGATTCCGGCCTGGATCAGAACACCCCGTTGGTGTACCCGAAGGGCTCTATCGCCATGGCAAACCCGAGCGACCCGGATGCCAACGGCAGCCAGTTCTTCCTCAACTGGGCAGATTCTCAGCTGCCTCCGCAGTACACCGTGCTTGGCTCCATGACTGACGAGGGCACCAAGACGGTTGCGGACATTGCGAAGAACGGTATCGAGGGTGGCGGTACCTCTGACGGTAAGCCAGCTAAGGAAGTCCGTATTGAGAAGGCGGAAGTCAAGTAGTTGACTTAACTAACTGATTGAGAGCTTTATTAAAAGCAGGGCCAAGGTGAATCACCTTGGCCCTGCTTTTAATACCGACGCGGTCTCGTCCTGTGTTCACATATCGATGGCTACTAAACCGCCTACTGACCAGAAGTAATGCGGTAGACATCGAAGACTCCCTCGACACCGCGCAGAATGTTGAAGATATAGCCCATCTGCTTAGTGTCCGAAACCTCGAAGCTAAAACGCATTACGGCAACGCGGTCATCGGAGGTATGAGAGGACGTCGACAGGATTGAGACCTTCTGATCGGAGAAAACGCGAGTGATCTCCGAGAGCAGTCCATGACGGTCAAGCGCTTCGATTTGCACCGTAACCATGAAGACCGCACCGGAGGAATCTGTTGCCCAGGAAACCTCGATAATGCGCTCGGGCTCCTGGTGCAGTTTCTCCGCATTAGTGCAGTCCGTACGGTGCACACTGACCCCACCGCCGCGGGTGACGAAGCCAAAGATGGCATCGCCCGGCACAGGCGTACAGCATTTGGCAAGCTTAGCGGCCATATCCGCGCTGCCTTCTACCAACACACCCGTGCTGTCAGCGCGGCGCGGAGTGTTGTGCACGTTCATCTTTGAAATTGGCGTGCGGGAGACCAACTGCTCTTCGGCATCGTCCGCACTCGAAAACTGCGCCATCAGCCGGTGAGTCACATGCTGCGCTGAGACCTGCCCCTTACCGATAGCGGTATAGAGCGCATCGACATCCGCATAGTGCAGCTCGGAGGCAATCTGCTTGATGGACGCCGGAGTGAACAGGCGGTGCATCGGCAGACCGCCGCGCTGTACCTCTGCAGCCAGCGCGTCACGGCCGGCATCGAGTGCCTCTTCGCGGCGCTCCTTGGCAAACCACTGACGGATCTTTGCCCGCGCACGTGGAGTTTTAACAAACTTCTCCCAGTCCTTAGACGGACCGGAATCGGCATCCTTGGACGTGAAAATCTCGACGCGGTCGCCAGTTTTTAGCGGTGATTCCAACGCCACTAGCTTGCCGTTGACTTTGGCACCAATACATCGGTGACCTACTTCAGTATGGACCGCGTAGGCAAAGTCGACCGGCGTGGAGTCCGCAGGCAATGTGATGACATCGCCCTTAGGTGTGAACGCAAAAATTTCAGTGACTGAGAGGTCATAGCGCAGGGAGTCCAGGAACTCGTTAGGATCTGCGGCCTCGCGCTGCCAATCCAGCAGCTGACGCATCCACGCCATCTGATCGACTTCGGCGGAATCTCCCTTGTGAGACCCCTTGGTTTCCTTGTAGCGCCAGTGTGCGGCAATGCCGTACTCAGCGTTGTAGTGCATCTCATGGGTGCGAATCTGCACTTCTAGCGGGGAGCCACCTGGACCGATGACCGTTGTGTGCAACGACTGGTAAACCCCGAAACGCGGCGCGGAAATATAGTCCTTGAATCGCCCCGGCATAGGTTTGAACAGCGAGTGGACGGCACCCATCGCGGCATAGCAATCCTTGGTCGTGTCCACCAGAACTCGAAGTCCGACCAGGTCAAAAATCTCGTCGAATTCGTGGCCGCGGACAATCATCTTCTGATAAATCGACCAGTAGTGCTTCGGCCTGCCCTGTACCTCAGCAGCAATGTGAGACTCCTTCAGATCCTTCTGAATCATCTCGGAGACTTCCTGGATGTACCGGTCCCGCTGCGGCGCTCGATCTGCGACCAAACGCACAATCTCGTCGTACTTCTTCGGGTACAAAATGGCGAAGGAGAGATCTTCCAACTCCCACTTCACGCTGGCCATTCCCAAACGATGCGCCAGCGGTGCAATCACCTCGAGGGTCTCACGGGCCTTCTTAGCCTGCTTTTCCGGCGGCAGGAAGCGCATTGTGCGCATGTTATGCAGCCGGTCAGCCACCTTGATAACCAGCACGCGCGGGTCCTGGCTCATGGCGATAATCATCTTTCGCACGGTCTCTGCCTCGGCGGCGGAGCCCAACGCGACCTTATCCAATTTGGTCACGCCGTCGACCAGTCGTGCGACTTCTGGGCCGAAGTCCCGCTCCAGGTCCTCCAGCGTGTAATCGGTATCTTCGACCGTGTCATGTAGCAGCGCTGCCACCAGCGTGGTGGTATCCATGCCGATCTCGGCGGCAATAGTGGCGACTGCAAGCGGGTGAGTGATGTATGGCTCGCCGGATTTCCGGTACACGCCGTCGTGAAGGCGCTCGGCGGTATCGTAGGCACGCTGAAGCACAGCCAAATCTGCGCGCGGATGCACCTGTCGATGCACCGCGACAAGGGGATCTAGCACCGGGCGGATTTTCGTTCTGTTGCCGGTAAGGCTTCGCGCTAGGCGGGCACCATAACGGCGTGCGGGCCCTTCAGCCATGACTCATTCACCCCTTATTAACCACGTACAAAGGCAGATCAGCAAGCTTCTCCCGAGCTCCCAGCCCTTCAACCTCCAGCACGGTGCACAGCCCGGTTACCTCGACTCCAGCTGTCTCCAGCAGGGCGCGAGCTGCACACAGGGTGCCACCAGTTGCCAACACATCGTCGACAAGTACGGCCTTCTTGCCCTTCAGCTCAAAACCACTAGCCGGAATCTCAAGCGCGGCCGTACCATATTCCAGTTCATAGGTCTCGGTCAGCACAGGCGGTGGCAGCTTACCCTTCTTACGAATAGCGAGCACCCCCAGTCCGAGCTTGTACGCCACCGCAGAACCCAGCAGGAATCCACGCGCATCTAGGCTGCCTATAACATCAGCCCCGAACTCTTCCACCTTGGCGGAAATCTCGTCCACAATCAGGGCGAACGTCGTGGCGTCGGCAAGCGCCGGCGTCAGGTCCTCGAAGAGTACGCCCTCAACTGGAAAATCGGGCACGAACCGAATCTGATCGGCTAATGCCTCACGCGCGTGTGCATACGACACAGGTTTAAGCTCCTTTTCGGCGAAAAGAAAAAGTGCGGGTACCTGTCAACGATACCCGCACAATGCGCTTTTAAAGTAGTTTCACCCGAACCACTGGGAGGCGCTACCTCCTACTGCCCCGGACGCCAGGACAGCGGCTTGTCTTCATCGCCCTCAAGCTTCGGAGTCGTCACCGTTCGTTTCGGCGTCGAATGTTCCATCTCGCTTGCCGACGGCTCCTTCGAGGCCGAGTCCTCCGCAACATCAGTGGTGGCGGAATCGGTGCCCGAACCGGCTCCCTCAGATGCCTTTGCGCGGGCAGACAGTACCGCCTCTTCATGCTTGCGGTATTCACGCTGCCGCGACTTAAGAGACACCAACAGCGACGAAGCCAGGAAGATCGAAGAGAACGTACCTTGAATAATGCCGATGAGCTGAACGAGTGCAAGGTCCTTCAGCGTTCCGACCCCTAGCATGCCCACGGCGATGACCATCAGTGCCAGGATTGGCAGGAGCGTCGACACCGTGGTGTTGATAGAACGCATGATGGTTTGGTTGACCGCCAGGTTCACCAACTCGGCGTAACTTCTACGGGTCGATGAACGATAGCCTGCCGTGTTCTCGTCGACCTTGTCGAAAACCACGACGGTGTCGTACAGGGAGAACGACAGCACTGTCAGCAAGCCGATAATGGTTGCCGGGGTGACGTCAAGACCAATGAGCGCGTAGATGCCCATAATCACGATTGCATCCACAACCAGGGCGAGAATTGCGGCAATGGCCATGTCGCGCTCGAAGTGAATGGTGATGTAGATGAACACCAGACCCAGGAACACCACTGCAGCCAGCAGCATTCGGTTGGTAATCGAAGAGCCCCACGACTCCGACACGGTCGAGTCACCAATGGCATCCGGGGTCTGCTGCCCCTGCACATCGACGGGCTTGAATGCATCATTCAACGCGATACGAGCACTATTAATCTGGTCCTGAGTCAGCTTCTCAGAGGTGATCTCCAGGATTCGGCCCTCACCAGAACCGATAATTTGCACCAGCTCCGGCTTCACGCCGGTCGCCTCGGTGAAAACCTCCTCGGCCTGCTCAGTTGTCACTGAGGCCGGCGGCATAGTCATCTTGGTACCGCCCTCGAAGTCGATACCGAAGCTGAACCCGCGAATCAGCATCGCTGCGAAAGCAACAACGATGATGGCGACGGCAATCTGGTACCAGCGCTTCCGCTTGCCGACGATGTTGATTCCACCCTCGCCGGTGTAGAGGCGGCGGAAGAAGGAGTCGTCTTTCACGCTTTCTGGCTCAGTGATTAGCGCCGGATTCGTCTGAGTAGTATTCATGGATTCCTACTTCCCCTCATTCGCGCTGGAGTGAGCTGCACCGGTGTCGGCAGCCGTACTGGCGGAGGCATCGGAGGCTCCGGCCTTCTTACCGGCAGCTACAGTCTTATTCCTCTGTGCAATCTCCATGACCGAGCCGAAGCCGTTCATCGACGGCTTGGACAAAGCTGGCCACTTACGAGTAGCCAGGATGACCAACGGCGCAGTCACGAGGAAAGCCGTCACAATGTCGAATGCTGTGGAGAGACCAAGTGTGAACGCGAAACCGCGGACATCGCCAACGGCCAGGATGTAAAGAACCACAGCCGCAATGATGGACACAAAGTTACCCGATAGGATGGTGCGCCGTGCTCGTCGCCAAGCGTGCGGAACCGCGGAGCGGAAAGTTCTACCCGCGCGGATTTCGTCCTTAATGCGTTCGAAGAAGACGATGAAGGAGTCAGCCGTTACGCCGATAGAGATGATGATGCCGGCGATGCCAGCGAGATCGAGCGAGTAGCCAATCCAACGACCAAGAAGGACAAGGACGCCGTAGACCATCGCTCCAGCTGCTGCCAGCGAAACCAGCGAAATCACGCCCAGGCCGCGGTAGAGAGCAATCGCGTAGACGACAATCAGGGCGATACCGATAATGCCGGCAAGCAGACCGGCTTCCAAGGAAGCCGAACCAAGCATGGCCGGGATAGTCGTGGTGGTGCCGCCCGGCTCGCCGTCCTCACCTGCGAACGACAGCGGCAGTGCACCATAACGCAGGTTATTGGCCAGCCCCTGTGCCTCGTCGATTGAGAAGTCGCCCGTGATGCGGGTGGCAGAACCAACTGGGGTTGCCTCCTGAATCACCGGGGCGGAAATGACCTTCGAGTCCAACACGATAGCGACCTGCCGCTGCAGGTAGTCATTGGTCAACTTGGTCCATGTGCGAGCGCCGGTGTCATTCTTCCCGGACTTGAAGCTAAAGGAGACCTGAATCTGACCAGACTGCTGATCGTAACCACCGTTAATCGGCGCATTGGTATCAATAGCGTCGCCGGACAGACGCTGGCCCTTGGCCTCGTCCTCCTGCCCAATCAACAGCGGAGCCTTGCCCAGGAAGATGGCTTTACCGCCTTCGGGCGCACAGGTCACCAGCGGCTTGGCCGGGTCATCGGCACCCTGTAGCGGATCAACTGCATCGCGGTTATCGCAGGTCATCAGCGCAGCGGCTGCAAACTGTGTCGTTGGGTCTTCGGACTGGCGAGTCGCCAACAGCACGTCACGAACCTTCGTACGCAGCTCGGCCGCTTCAATTGAGTTCGCCGGCTTTGCCGGAGCTGTTGCGTCCAACTTCGGGGCCTCGCCCAGCGACTTGGACAGCTCCTCGGGAACCGGCTGATCTGGGTTCTGTTCCTTGAAGGCATCAATTGCACGCTTCTGCGTTTCGTTCATGTCCTTGTAGAGGTCATCAACACGCTTGGTGGCGTCCTCCTTCGACAGGACACCGACTGACACCCAATCTTCAGCAGTCTTCTTAACTACCTCGCCAAAGGCAGCTTCATCAGGGCCCTGGGTGGGCTGTTCTACCGGACGGAAGAAGAGCTGCGAAGTCTGGCCGAGCGTACGCGCCTCCTGTGAGTCTTCACCCGGCACGGTAATGACCAGCGTGTCACCGTCGGTGACAACTTGAGCGCCGCTGACGCCCATGCCGTTTACGCGGTTCTCCAGAATCTTGCGAGCCTGGTCCAGCTGATCGCGCGTCGGCTTTTCGCCCTGCGGCACCAAGGTTACTCGGGTACCACCCTGCAAGTCGATGCCCAACTTTGGCTTGGCTGATCCGCCGCCGGTGAAAAAGACGAGTGCGTACGTAAGGATGAGGAAGCCAACAAACAGTGCCAACAGCCACTGCGGCCAGTTCCTCTTGAATGTATTCGCACCGGATCTGGATTTGCTGTTCAAAGCAAAGTCTCCTGAATCGTGACGTTTAGGTACTTAAGCGTTTCGGGTAGAAACGCAGGTCTATAACCGCACCGCGAAATCGCGCGATACCAGGAAGAGGCATTGCGGGCGTCGCTAAGCAAAGCTATAAACACCAACCGCTAGAGAATAACCGATTTAGCGTAGTGCGCCGGTTTTGACTTGTACCTATTTAGTGAAAATCTTGCCCACGCTTGCCGACGGCGAAACCTGGGACGCGCCCGCTAACCCCACGGCGCACGCTGAAGGTGGGATGCATGCAAACCAGCAGGGCGTGGGCGTGCAAAGAACTACTACTGCTTTTCGGTGGAAGCGGAACCGTCTGTACCCGGGTTATCCGGGGTACTCGGAGTATTCGGGTTCTCGACCTGCTCATTGACGCCCGAAGCTGCATTGTCAGCCGGACCGTGGCCGGTGATTTCTTGGACGTCGCCGACGTGGTCATCTGGTGCATCGGAAACACGGCCACGTCGATCACGGTGAGCGTAGCTAGCTCCGGTACCGGTGGTGAGATTGCGGGCAATGGCGCCCTTTTCCCAACGGGTCACGATGCCGTCAGCGATGATCAGGTCGACGGTTGTTTCGGTCGTATCAACGACCACACCATGCATACCGGAACCGGTGATGACCTCTGCGCCCGGGGCCAACTTATCCTGCATGTCCCGAATGGTGCGCACCTGCTTGTTCTGCTTGATGATCTGCCAAATTGGCAGCGCCAGGAACAAGAAAATAAGTAGGAGGAGAATAGTTTGATCCATGTCTGCCGAGTTTAACGAATTGCCAGCTAGCAATTCCACACTGCCCCGGTCGGGTCGATGAGAAAGCTATTCTCCGATAGTTCCCTCCGGGGGCTGCAACCCCAAGTGCCGCCATGCTCGGGCAGTTGCCACGCGCCCGCGCGATGTACGTGCAATCATCCCGGCACGGACCAGGTAGGGCTCGCACACTTCTTCCACAGTCGAGGGCTCCTCACCGACTGCCAACGCCAGGGAATTCACGCCCACCGGGCCGCCACCGTGCCCCTTGACCAGCGCAGTTAGCACTGCGCGGTCCAAGCGGTCCAGCCCAAGCTCATCGACATCGAAGACAATCAACGCGGCCTTGGCCGCACCAAGATCAATAACGCCACCGGAGTGAACATCTGCAAAATCGCGAACGCGACGCAATAGACGGTTGGCAATTCGCGGGGTACCTCGCGAACGCGAGGCAATCTCCACTGCAGCCTCAGGGCTGATATCCACCCCGAGGATCCCAGCGGCACGGGTAACCACCTTTGTCAGATCCTCGACCTCGTAGAACTCCATCTGCGCAGTAAAACCGAAACGGTCACGCAGTGGGCCAGTCAGCATACCCGAGCGCGTCGTTGCGCCTACCAGCGTAAAAGGTGGAATCTCGAGTGGAATTGACGTAGCTCCAGGCCCCTTTCCCACGATGACATCAATACGGAAATCTTCCATTGCCATGTAGAGCATTTCCTCCACGGGCCTGGCAATGCGGTGGATCTCGTCAATGAAGAGTACATCGCCCTCGAGCAGGTTCGATAGCATTGCTGCCAAATCGCCAGCGCGAATAAGCGCCGGACCGGACGTCATTCGCAGGGAGGACCCCATCTCCTGCGCAATAATCATGGCCATGGTGGTCTTACCCAGGCCGGGAGGTCCCGACAGCAGAATGTGGTCCGGAGTCACATTTCGTCCCCGTGCCCCGGAGAGCACCAAATCCAGCTGCTCGCGGACCTTGGGTTGGCCGATAAACTCCCCTAACGACTTTGGTCGCAGGTTCGATTCCGCATCGACTTCCTCGACCTGAGCGCGGGCATCGACATCACGTTGTGCACCATTTCTCCCACCGCCAAAATGGTCGTTGGCTGCTCCATCTAAAGAGTCCCTGAAGGGATTGCCCGACACGTTAAACTCCGTGCGCTCGATATCGCTCATAGTCCCCTCATCCTAGTGCACTGCCATTTTTCATCATCAATGTAGCTGCAGGTCCTCGACCTGGATTTACTTTTCGCCCAATGTCTTTAGCGCCGCCTTCAGCGCCATTGATGTATCCAAGGTCGGATCAATCCGAACAACAGTCTCCGCTGCCTCATTCGCATCAGCTTCCGGGAACCCAAGCCCGACCAAAGCACCAACGACCTGATCCAGATCTGCCTTCAAAACAATGCCAGGCGCTGCTCCGCTTGCAGCTTCCTCCGGCTGGGATACCGCCCTATCCGCGAAAACCTCGACCTTATCCTTCAACTCAACCAACAGGCGCTCCGCCAATCGCTTGCCGACGCCGTTAGCCGCCTGGAGGGCCTTGGCATTCTTTGAGGCAACCGCATTGGCAATCTCGGCCGGCGACAGTACCGATAGAACAGACATCGCTACTTTTGGCCCCACTGTTGAGACAGTGCGCAAGAGCGCAAACATCTCACGTTCCTGCGAGTTGGCAAAACCAAAAAGCGTAATCGCATCTTCACGAACCGCCATTGTGGTCAACATGAAAGTCTGCTCATGCCTCACCAACTGAGAAGCTAACCTGCCCGTAATGGTGACCAAATGCCCGACACCACCGCACTCGATAACGCAATAGTCCGCACCGAGATCGATAACCTCACCGCGTAGAGATGCAATCACTTCTCACAATTCCTTTCACTACGGCTTCCCGAAAGACACCGAGATAAACGCCGAACTCACAAGTGTGCTCTAGCAGGCTCCCCTACCGCGAGGGATTCTCACGGCGAGAAAGCTCCAACTCCCGCTCCTCGTGTTGCTTAGCAAGCGCAGCCAAGGTGTCGCGCTGGCGTTGCAGAACCGGACCACGCCAACAGTGGCAGATAGCGATGGCCAACGCATCCGCTGCGTCCGCAGGTTTTGGCGGAGTTTCCAACCCGAGGATTCTCGTCACCATCATGGTCATCTGCTTCTTATCAGCCCGACCGTTGCCGGTAAGCGCCTTCTTTACCTCCGACGGCGTGTACATATGCACTTCCAAACCGCGTCTCGCCGCAGCGAGGACAAGGACACCAACCGCGTGCGCAGTCTGCATTACGGTGGACACATTGCCGCGCTCGAATACCCGTTCCATCGCAACCACGTCCGGCTCGTACTCATCCATCCACTGCTCCACGGCATTGGAAAGCCGTAGAAGACGATCCTCCAACGATGCCGTGGTTGGTGTGCGGGCGACCCCCACCGCAATGGGAATGACTTTCCTGCCCTGAGCACCTTCCGCAATGGAGAGACCACAACGAGTAAGGCCAGGGTCGATACCCATCACCCGCAGAGATCCAGCTCGATAATTCACCTCTCCACTAATACCACATTTCGAACAGCTGTTTGTATCGTAGCTACACGGGGTACCAACCGTTGATTCTGATAGGTTTAACACCATGAATTCACCGAAGAAGCTCTACGGCGTTCTCGCTGCAGCTGAAATGGTCACGTGGGCTCTGCTGCTCTTGGGGCTGGCACTGAAGTACCTGTTCAAAGTCACTGACATCGCCACCACCATCTTCGGCGGCATCCACGGTTTTACGTTCCTGTGCTACGTAGTCACCACCATCATGGTGTGGATCAACCAGCAGTGGAGCTTTGGCCGCGGTGTCATCGGCCTCGCCTCTTCTATCATTCCATTCGCAACCTATCCGTTTGAACGAAACACCCTGAAGGCAGGCCTCTTGGATCGGCCCTGGCGCTTTACCGACGAATCCGAGGAGCCACAGGACATTTTCGAGTGGGCACTCGCGATGATTATTCGCCGCCCGTTTATCTCGGCATTCGTCATCCTCATTGTTCTCGTCGTGGTCTTCACACTGTTGCTGATGGCCGGACCTCCGACTCAGTGGTTCTCCTAAAACGGTTCAACTAAAACTTTCAGAAACCAAAATCGGTTTAATAGACAAAAATATGTCCGCCTGGCGTGTCGACCGGCGCGTCGGCGGGCGGGCACCCTTCGCTACTTACCCCAATGCGAGTTACTGACTGCGTTTATGACAAAAATGACCTGAAAAATCGTCTGAAAGTGACATAAACCTGCACAGTTTCACATTTGCAGCCCGTATTCACACGCGCAGCCCGTAATTTTTCCCCAAAAAAATCCCCATCGGACGATTCTCCGATGGGGATCTTCCATTCACACCAGCTCGCCGCGCAATTCAGCGCTGCAGACTACCCTGCGGGGGCACCCCTTTAACGCCGGGAAGCCGGTCAGCGGAACCGTCGCCAAGCAAACGCCTAGTCGTCGAGTTCGGCGATAACCTCGTCGCTGATGTCGGCGTTCGAGTAGACGTTCTGCACGTCGTCGGACTCTTCGAGAGCGTCAATCAGACGGAAGAGCTTGCGTGCACCGTCAGCATCGAGAGCCACCGTGGTAGAAGCGCGGTAGTCCTGATCTGCGGAGTCGTACTCCATTTCGGCATCGACAAGAGCGGTGCGGACATTCATCAGATCGGTAAAGGCGGAGACAACCTCGAACTTTTCGCCCAGGTCGTTGACCTCCTCTGCACCAGCATCGAGAACCGCCATAAGCAGGTCATCCTCGGTCAGCTCGCCCTTCGGCAGCTCGACGACACCCTTCTTTTCGAACAGGTAAGCCACGGCGCCGTTGTCTGCCATGTTGCCGTTGTTCTTGTTGAACGCCGAGCGCACATCGGAAGCAGCACGGTTACGGTTATCAGTCAGGCACTCCACAATCAAAGCGACACCACCAGGTGCGTAACCTTCGTAGACAATCGTCTCCCAGTCAGCACCGCCGGACTCCTCGCCGGAACCACGCTTGCGGGCACGCTCAATGTTGTCGTTGGGAACCGAGGCCTTCTTGGCCTTCTTAATCATGTCATCGAGGGTGGGGTTACCAGCAGGATCACCGCCGCCGGTACGAGCCGCGACCTCGATGTTCTTGATCATCTTTGCCCACTCTTTGGCGCGCTTGGCGTCATTAGCAGCCTTCTTGTGCTTTGTGGTTGCCCATTTTGAATGACCCGCCATGTGCTAGTTCCTACCATTCCTCTCGTCAATACCCATGTAGATGGGAATTCGTCAGGTGTTCATTATACAAACCGGGGATTTAAATGCCGACAAGCTCTCGCAAAAAGAACTCGTGGAGCCGCGTCTCCCCCGTCGACTCCGGGTGAAAGCTGGTGGCCATCGCAGCCCCCTGCCGTACTCCGACCACTGTACCTGCGGTCTCTCCAGCCGATTCTGGCACCCGCGCTATCACCTCAACATCATCACCGACACGCTCGACCCACGGTGCGCGAATAAAGGCAGCGTGCACAGGCGGCTGGTCACCGCTGATCGCCAGCTGCGGAATATCCAAGTCAGTTTCGAAAGAATCCACTTGCCGGCCAAATGCGTTACGACGGACCGTGATGTCAATCGCCCCCAGGCTAACGGCATCCGGACGGGTATCGAGCACTTCGTCGGCAAGCAAAATCATGCCGGCGCAGGTGCCATATGCCGGAAGCCCATCGCGGAGGGCTTCCCGCAGCGGGTCTTCAAGCTCATTGAAGACCATCAGCTTGCTCATGGTTGTGGACTCGCCGCCGGGCAAAATTAACCCGCTAAGTCCTTCCAAGTCGCGCGGCAAACGCACCTTTCGGTGCGGGACGCCGAGCTGGTCAAGCACATATCCGTGTTCGGCAACGTTGCCCTGAAGAGCGAGGATACCGATTGTTTCCTGTGTCATTAATCTAGGTTCTCACTGCGAGCATCGAAGTTCGTCGCCACTGGCACGGGCTCGACACCCGGGGCCAGGCTTCGGGTCAGCCCTTCCTGCGTGACGACGGCCACGAGCTCGCCCTTTTGGTTAAAGATGCGACCGTGAGTCAGTGCGCGACCCGCGTGCGCCGATGGCGAAATCTGGTCGTAGAGCAGCCATTCATCCGCACGGAACGGACGCATAAACCACATCGCGTGGTCGAGGCTGGCTTCCTGGACCTCAACGCCTGGATGCGGAACGAGTGCCGATGACAGCAAAGTCATATCCGACATATACGCCAGCGTGCAGACATGGAAGGTCTCGTTATCCGGCAGGCGATCCTTGCACCGGAACCACACCAGCTGCTGGGACGGGGTGTACTTGTTGTGTTCGAACTGATCATTCGGCACTACCCGGATATCCCAGTCCGCCCACTCGCGCATTAGTAGACGACGTGTGTTCGTCATCTCAGAGGTGTCGGTGACCACGTCTTCAGGATCTGGCACCTTGCGCATCACGTCAGAGTGCTCGAGTCCCTCATCCCCCTTACGGTGGAAGCTGACCTGCATGACGAAAATCGTACGGCCATCTTGCACAGCTTCGACGGATCGGTGGCAGAAAGACCGGCCGTCGCGAATACGCTTGACCATGTACACCGTCGGGATATGGGGGCGGCCCGGGCCTACAAAGTAGGCGTGGAGGGAGTTCACCGCGAAGGTATTACCCACCGTGCGCGTCGCCGCGACGAGGGACTGGCCGGCAACTTGGCCACCGAAAGTGCGCTGCAGGATTGACTTAATGACTGGGCCACGGAAAATGTCCCGGTCAATCTGCTCCAGATCTAATACCTCGCGGATGTTAGCCATTTTTACCAGCCACGCTCAGCGAGTCGGTGCGGCTGCGGAATCTCGTCGACGTTGATGCCGACCATTGCCTCGCCGAGACCGCGGGAGACATCAGCGATGACCTTCGGATCATCGTAGTGCTGGGTTGCCTGGACGATAGCCTTGGCGCGCTTCTCCGGATCACCGGACTTGAAGATACCGGAACCAACAAAGACACCCTCGGCACCGAGCTGCATCATCATTGCAGCGTCAGCCGGAGTTGCAATGCCTCCTGCGGTGAACAGCACGACTGGCAACTTACCGGTCTCAGCGACCTCGCGTACCAGCTCGTACGGTGCCTGCAGCTCCTTGGCGGCAACGTAGAGCTCGTCCGGAGCCATAGAACGCAGACGGTTAATTTCAGCGCGGATGGTGCGCATGTGAGTCACAGCGTTGGAGACATCACCGGTACCGGCCTCGCCCTTGGAGCGAATCATGGCAGCGCCCTCGTTGATGCGGCGCAGAGCCTCACCCAGGTTGGTCGCACCACAGACGAAAGGCACGGTGAATTCGAACTTGTCGATGTGGTTCGAGTAATCGGCCGGGGTCAGAACCTCGGACTCGTCAATGAAGTCAACACCGAGGGACTGCAGAACCTGTGCCTCAACAAAGTGGCCGATTCGGGCCTTGGCCATAACCGGAATGGAGACGGCATTGATAATGCCCTCGATCATGTCCGGGTCAGACATACGCGACACGCCACCCTCTGCGCGAATATCGGCGGGGACACGCTCCAGCGCCATCACGGCAGTTGCGCCGGCATCTTCAGCGATCTTGGCCTGCTCCGGCGTAACGACGTCCATAATGACGCCGCCCTTCATCATCTCAGCGAAACCGCGCTTCACGCGTGCGGTGCCCTGCCCGGAGTTGTTCTCAACCGTGCTCAACGAACCCTACTTCCCTAATAAAACTGGTGAATGTGACCGTTTGTAGTCGTTTAACACTATAACGCCTGAACTAGACAGTGCTGTTCATTGAGTCACAAAACACGGCGAACTTCCAGCACAACAGCGAATTTTCCCACAATTAAGCAGTTGTCAGTCCGTCTGCAACATCGAAATATTCCGGTTCGGGTGCAGTGCCCGCCAGCCGCAGCGCGCGTACTAGCGGCCTGGCTCGCAGTGCTTTCGTATCCGTCACCGCATCATTGTAGAAACGGCGGGCGAGCTCGAGCCGCGTGTGGGCGTCAGAAAGCTCAATTGCCATCGTTCGGTCCACGGGCTGTTCCTCATAGAGCGCCACAATTTTCCTAGTCAGTTCGTTTTCCACGTCTGCGCGCTGTCCAGTGTTGTTGGCTCTAAGTGGTGTGGCTTCCACCTTCGTCACTACGCCGGCGAGTTCCGGGTAGGCGGCACGAGCGACTGCGGCCCTTCGCCCCAACGCCGCTTCCAGTGAAGAACGCGCCAAGTCCGTGCGAATGTGCATACGGTTCAAACGCGTCGCTGTCGATGAAGCCACCAAACCGCTAACGAGTACGACAATCAGCGCAATGACTAGGACAACGACCCAGATTGGAACGGTTACGTCCACCGAAAACCCACTTTCACTCCGCTGCGTTTAATCAGCTAACACGACGGAAATCTCTATGGCGCAATGACGACCTTTTCGCCATCCATGCGCACCGTATCGTACACACGCAGAACGCCGTCGGCGACCTGCGACCAGTCATACTCCCAAGCCCGTTCATGCCCGAGTGCGCGAAGCTCCTCCCCCAACTTTGGCTGCGTCAAAAGGCGTACGACTGCATCCGCAAGGTCTGCGGAGTTACCGTTTTCAAAGTGAAGCCCGTAATGGCCGTCGTCAAGCACGAGTTTGAACGCATCGATGTCGCTGGAGATCACCGGCGCACCCGCCGCCATCGCCTCTACCAGCACGATGCCGAAACTCTCTCCACCACGCTGCGGGGCAATGTACGCATCCGCATCAGCGAGGATTGATGCCTTAGCATCCTCCGATAGTCTGCCGACGAAATGCAGGACATCTGCGTTTTTGCCCGCTTTACGACGAGCTGCCGCGACATCACCATCACCGACAACGCAGACCTCAAGCTGTGGAATCTCCGCACGTATTGCTGGCAGGGCGTCGAGCAGAACGTCAAAGCCCTTGCGGGATTCATCGAAACGTCCGAGGAACACAAGACGATAGAAACCCCCACGCCGTAGCGGAATCTCGGGCAGCGATGAGGCGTCCGGGCAGGACTCGAAATCACCAACACGGACACCATTGGGAATGAGAACCGGGTCACCGCCGAGTTGCTCAACCTGCCAGCGACGCGCCACTTCCGAGACAGCGATACCTCCCCGAATGCGTTCGAGGTACTTCCGCAAAAATGGCGTGGCCAGCTTCAATGCCAGGGAGTCCGTCGCCGCCGAGTGATAGGTCGCGACAATTGGCCCGACCGAGTTCACTAACGACAACATCGAAAAACTGGGCGAATTCGGCTCATGGATATGAAGGATGTCAAAGCTACCTTCCTCGATCCATGTGCGGACTCGACGGCTCGTGCGGGGACCAAAAGACAGCCGAGCGACTGAGCCGTTATACGGAATCGGGATGGCGGCACCACCTCGAACAACGAAATCCGGCACGTCCGCCTGCGCGCTAGCCGGGCCGATAAGACTGACCTCGTGGCCTCGACGGATGAACTCCTCACACAAGTCAATCGCGTGAGCTTGAACACCACCTGGGACATCGAACGAGTACGGGCACACCATTCCGATTCGCACGGCTACTTTGACCTCTTCTTATCCGCCGGCCACAGTGGCTGCATCATGTGCCAATCCGCTGGATGCTGAGCAATATCAGATTCAAAAACAGCAGCGATGTCCTGGACGATGTCGGCCAGCTCGCGCCCCTCGGTCGGCACAAATGGATGCGCTACAAAACGCCAACCATCGCGCGTGTAGGACAGACCGGCGGGCATAAGCCGAGCGCCCGTGTCCTGTGCCAGCTTTGCCGCGCCGACCGGCATTGTCGTCTGCTCGCCGAAAAAAGTGACCGGGACCCCGTGGCCGCCGAAATCACGATCAGACAGCAGGCACACAACGCCACCTTCTTCCAATCGCTTCTGGAGTTCTGGCATCGCAGGTTTGCCACCGGTAAGCGGGAGAATGTGGAATCCGAGAGATTCGCGGTACTCCACGAAAGCGTCGTAAAGCACCTCTGGCTTTAGCCGTTCCGCCACGGTACTGAACCGACCATGGCGGGAAACGAGCCACATACCTGCCATATCCCAGTTACCAGAATGCGGCAGTGGGATAACGATGGAATCTCCTGTCTCGAGGGCCTCAGCAACTCGTTCAAGCCCATCGCTGGTGGATTCGACCGTGTCTGCCAACTCTGGCGACGCGATGGAGGGCAACCGGAATGCCTCCACCCAATAACGTAGATAGGAACGCATGGAAGCCCGAATAAGCCCTTGCGGCACTTCCTCAGGCGGACAGCCCATAACGCGAGCCAGGTTTTTGCGAAGCTGACGGGTAGTCGCGGGATTTGCTGCTACCCGATCGGCGGCAATGTTGCCGATACGGTAGGCCAAGCGTTCCGGCAGCAGACCAAAAATCTTCCACCCGGCCATATAGCCGAGCGCAACGAAATCATCTTTCGAGCGAGGCAGGAAGAAACTAGTCATCGTATCCTCCTTTAGTTGTTGGAATCAGCCGAACCCGTGGACTTCGTAGCAGAGTCGGGGTTGATAGATGAACTATCAGCTGCGCCTTCTGGCGGGGCCATGGGATCCAACCCTCCTGGCTGCTTAGCCACCATGTACAAGCGCTGAACGACGGTGAATACCGACCCAATCGCCAGGAGCCACATTGCGACGTAGAGGGCATAGTCCACGCCAAGCCCCTGGAGCCCAATGCCGATTAGACCGATAATCAGGCGCTCCGCACGTTCGACGAGACCGCCGTTGACCTTGAGGCCGCTAGCTTCTGCCCGAGCCTTAACGTAGGAAATGACCTGGGAAGATCCCATAGTGATCAGTGTCAGAATAAGCAGCACTGAATCCGCGTCATGGTGATACACCACCCAATACGCTATCGCCCCGAACAGTGCAGCATCCGTAATGCGGTCACAGGAAGCATCCAGCGTCGCTCCGTATTTCGTTCCCTGCCCTCGAAGTCTGGCCATCGTGCCATCGAGCAGGTCAAAAGCAGTGAAAATAGCGATTGACACCGCAGCTGCGAAAAGATGGTTGGTAGGAATCAGGATTACCGCAAGCAGAACGGAAACTACCGTTCCCACCAGGGTGACCGTGTTCGGGCTAATGCCGACCCGCAAAAGTGCAGCGGCAATCGGTTCAACTACTGGGCGGATTGGAGCCCTGCCACGGACACTCAGCATGCTGCCCCATCCTCTCGATTAAGGGCACGCCAGCCGTCGGCAAGCAACTCGCGAGTCTGACGAAGAGCCTGCGGTAACACTTTGGTGCCATCGATCACGGTCATAAAATTGCTGTCACCCGACCAGCGCGGTACGACGTGCATATGCAGGTGATCGGCGACCGAACCGCCGGAGGCCTTGCCCAAGTTGAAACCTACATTGACGGCGTGCGGACGCGAAACCGATTTGAGAGTACGAACCGCGTGCTTGGCAAATCGCATCATCTCGGCTGTTTCTTCGTCGGTCAAGTCCTCAAGGTTGGCGACTTCGCGATATGGAACCACCATGAGGTGCCCTGGGTTGTACGGGAACAGATTCAAAACGGCGTACACCCACTCGCCGCGAGCGATAATGAGTGCTTCCTCATCGCTTTGCTTCGGCAAATCAACGAAGGGGTTACGGGATGGCTTGGAGTTATGCACACCACGCTTGACGATGTAATCCAGCCGGTACGGTGCCCATAAGCGCGTGAGCCGATCCGGTTCGCCGTAACCGCTGTCGACGTATACGCCATCAGACGATTTCTGCTGGCCGGCATTGCCCTGCTGCTGCGGAGGCAACTCTTCACTTCCCGACTGATTCACTGCCATCCCCTTCGTTGCGTGGCCGGGACCCATTCAAGCCCCGACCACATATATTTCTCTGCTGTAGTTTACGACCTCGCGGTTAACTTCTTTGGATTACCACGCGTGGTTCACCAGTTAAAACAACGCGGTCGAATTAGAGAGCGTTAACGACCTCTAGAGAGCAGAGACATTCTCCTTGTTCGGCTGTTCGTTATTCCGCGAAGCAACCCAATCACAGATGATGTCCACAGCCTTCTCAACTGCCACCCCGTTAATCTGGGTGCCATCGAGGAACCGGAAGCTGACGGCACCTGCCTCAATATCGCGGGCACCAGCCAGAATCATGAACGGAACCTTGGCCTGGGTGTGGTTGCGAATCTTCTTCTGCATGCGGTCATCGGACGTATCCACGTGGACGCGGATGCCACGAGACTTCAGCTGTGCAGCAAAGTCCTCCAGGTGTGGGATACAGTCATCCGCAACCGGAATACCAACAACCTGTTCCGGAGCCAGCCAAGCCGGGAAAGCACCTGCGTAGTGCTCCAATAGGACGCCAAAGAAACGTTCGATGGAGCCGAAAAGCGCACGGTGAATCATAATCGGGCGCTTCTTGGTTCCGTCAGGTGCGGTGTACTCGAGCTCGAAGCGCTCCGGCAGGTTGAAGTCGAGCTGTACCGTCGACATCTGCCAAGTACGGCCGATGGCATCGCGGGCTTGGACGGAAATCTTCGGACCATAGAAAGCGGCTCCGCCCGGATCAGGAACGAGCTCGAGGCCAGAAGCATCGGCAACACGCTGGAGAATAGCTGTGGATTTCTCCCAAATTTCATCCGAGCCGACGAACTTCTTTTCGTCCTTCGTAGACAGCTCCAGGTAGAAGTCATCCAGGCCGTAGTCACGCAGAAGCGAGATGATGAAGTCGAGGACACTAGTGAGCTCTTCTTCCAGCTGATCCTCGGTGCAGTAGATGTGGGCATCGTCCTGCGTAAAGCCACGGGCTCGGGTAAGACCGTGGATAACACCTGATTTCTCGTAGCGGTAGACGGTGCCGAACTCGAACATACGAATCGGAAGTTCACGGTAGCTGCGACCACGCGATGCGAAAATGAGGTTGTGCATCGGGCAGTTCATCGGCTTGACGTAGTAGTCCTGCGGAGCCTTGGTGCAGTTGCCGTGTTCGTCATATTCGCCGTCGAGCTGCATCGGCGGGAACATGCCATCCGCGTAGAAGTCCAGGTGACCAGACTTCTTGAACAAGTCACCCTTAGTTACGTGCGGCGTGTTCACAAAGTCATAGCCCGCTTCGATATGACGGCGACGGGAGTGCTGCTCCATCTCGTTGCGGATGATGCCACCCTTGACATGGAATACCGGGAAACCAGAACCAATCTCATCCGGAAAGCTGAACAAATCCAGCTCGGAGCCCAAACGGCGGTGATCGCGCTTCTCAGCCTCGAGCATGCGGTCAAGGTACTCGTCTAACGCTTCCTTGGACTCCCACGCAGTGCCGTAAACACGCTGCAGGTTATCTCGAGATTGGTCACCCCGCCAGTACGCAGCGGAAGAACGCGTGATCTTAAAAGCAGGGATGTAGCGAGTGGTCGGCACGTGCGGGCCGCGGCAAAGATCAAACCACTCGGTCTCGCCGGTACGCGGATTGACGTTGCGGTAGCCGGTCAAGGTCGTACCTGCACCACCGACGTCGACATTGGCCTCATCATCTTCGGACACCTTGCCGGCCGACTTTTCAACAATCAGCTCGAGCTTATACGGCTCGTCGGCAAGCGCTTCCTGCGCCTCATCAGCAGACTCGAACGCAAAGCGCTCGAACCGCTGACCAGACTTGATGATCTTCTTCATACGCTTTTCGATGCGCTTGAGATCCTCCGGCGAGAAAGGTTCATCGACACGGAAGTCGTAGTAGAAACCATTGTCGATGGCAGGGCCAATGCCCAGCTTCGTCCCAGGGAACTCCAACTGCACGGCCTGAGCCATCACGTGAGTCGCAGAGTGGCGGATGACATCGCGACCGTCCGGAGTATTCGCCGGAACGGGCTCGAAGACGGTTTCCACTTCTGGCTTAAAGGACAAATCCTTCAAATTGCCTTCAGAGTCGCGGACACAAACGATGGCGTCAACGCCCTTGTTCGGGAAACCCAGGTCTCTCATCGCCTCGCCCGCAGAAACTCCTGCGGGCACGGAAAACGGTGCTGGGGTTGCAAATTCTTCTGACACGGCGTGCGTGTACTCCTTTTCAAAGTGTCTTCGAAAATCACATACCTGGTGACCTTCGTCAGTCGTTCACACACTTTACCGCACGGTCAAAACTCAGGCCTCGAAAAGGTCCTGGGCCCAGTACTCCTCCTCAGAAGTTCCTCGTGGCATAACAAACACGGCGGATCCAATGTGGAAAATCCACTGATTGAGACGGTCGTTCTTGGACAGCCGCTCTTGAATCGGATTGAACTGCTCCAACGGGTCCTTCTGGAAACAAATGAATACCAGGCCGGTGTTGGTCTCGAATCGACCATTCGGTTCCGGTGGCAGGTCATAGTTGTAGACCCGTCGCAGAATCCGCTGATTAGGTTTCTCTTTCGGAGGCATTGACAGCGCAACATGGCTGTTCGGATCCGTCAGAGGCAGACCATATTCATCAGTCTTCGCCAGGTCGACGGTCTCAAACTCGTCCTTACCTCCAATTGGCGCGCCGGTGCCGATATCTCGGCCGGTAATAACAGTGCGGCTTTCGCGGTCCAACACATCCCAGCCTGGAATATCCATTTCGATACGGCGGACAACCATCGCTGTACCGCCCCGCAACCAATCCGGACCATTATCAATCCACACCTGCTTGTCGAATTCTTCACGAGTGCGCGGGTTGACCGTACCGTCCTTCTGACCGAAGAGATTGCGCGGGGTCTCGCCTTCCTGCGTAGAACCATTGGCGTGCTGGAAACCAGCTTGCACCCAGTGAACATCCAAATAAGAACCTGCATTTCGGATCATCATTCGGGCCGCATGGGAGACCATTACTGGGTCGTCCGCACAAATCTGCAGGCACAGGTCTCCGCCGTTCCACTCCGGGCGGAGCTCATCGTTAACGTACTTTGGCAGATCTCCCAGCCACTCAGGCTTCTGGTCTTCCCTATCGATGATTGTGAAGAAATTCTCCCCATATCCAACTGTGATAGTCAGATTGGCCGGACTCCCCATGAGCTCAGGTTCCAAGTCCGTTCGAGTAGCCTTGCCGGCTGTCATTCGGCGGGCATCATCCGTCCAGGCACGCATGAGGTTTTGGAGGCGATTGCGATCGACCCCCTTCCTCACGTTGAAGGCAATTAGCCATAGATTCGCCTGTGCGGGCGTCGCAATCCCCGCCTGGTGGGCGCCATCAAAAGGTACGGTTGCTGTCTGCAAAGGCGGTTTCGGCGGCTCTTCCTGTGGACGTTCCAACCCAATCGCCTGGGCTTCCGGCGCCCCCAGGGCGAGCGCTGAAGCTCCTGCGGCGGTGCCGAGCCCGCCAAGAAAACGCCTTCTGGAAAAGCCTTCGGACATTTTGTGCACTCTTACCTTTCTGATTACTTCAAACTGGAGCCCATGAGATGGCTGGAAATCCGCCGATTTTTCAATGGCTTCAACGCAACCACTGGCCTATCCAATTCGACCGTATCGATAACCTTTTTCGGAAAAAGAAAAGCGCCGGAGTTCGTTGCATATGCTGCAATAACCTGCCAAACTCCAGCGCTTCTGCCACCATTAGATTCCAGTTAGTCAATTCCTCGACGTACCTGAGCTCACGCCCGCTTTACGACGAGCGATTACTTGACCAACGTGTCACAAGAATTAGTGACCCGAGTGATCCATCTCACCGCCGCCCATGTGCTCTGGGTTGTTCAGGTCACCGTCATTACCGTAGTCCTCTTCACCTGCTGGCTGGACGCGAACCTCAACGTCCTGGGTAATGCTAGAGCCGTCGGAAAGCTCAATGACGAGCTTGTATTCAGCTCCCACATCCATAGCTTCATCATTGTCCATAATCATGAAGTGAGTGCTACCCGGTTCGAGAACGAGTTCGCCATTAGCCGGAATCGTCAAACCTTCCGGCACCTCGAACATCTTGCCGTCCTTGGTGTCGTGCTGCTCGAACTTCGTGCCTTCCTTCAGCCCCTCAAGCTTGAAGGAGGAAACCTTGATGTCCTTATCGGTGTTGTTGGTCAGCGTACCGAAGATGGCGGTCATGCCCTTGTCAGCCGGCTTTTCCTTGATGTAGGCATCGGCCAGCTGCACAGCAGCATCGCTCTTCTCCATCTCAGAGGTAGCCTCGGTCGCAGCGGAGGTTGCGGACTCAGTCACCTCAGCAGCAGTGTTATCGTCGGACGAGCAACCTGCCAGAGCAAGGGTCAGGGCTGCGGAACCAGCGATCAGTGCAGTTGCAGTGCGATTGAGCTTCATGTATCTATTTTGCCTTTCGATTAATAACGATGACGACAGCGGCGATGATGACGATGAGTCCACCACCGAGGCCATAAGCCCATAGCGGTATTGACTTCGTTTCCTCGGCGTGCGCACCGGTTTGACGAGATTCTGCCCCAGCTTCGGCTGCACCAGCAGCATCCGGATCAGCCACTGAGAAAGTGGTCTTACCCCGAGTGGAGTGGCCATCCGAGGACGTAATCTGGAAACCGATGATGTAGTTGCCAGGGCCTGGATTAATCTCCTCAGGAATATCCAAAGAGACCTCGTTACCCACTACCTCTGGCTCGTGGGAGTACAGGACTTCCTTGGCATCTGCATCACTAATTGCAACGGTGTTGAAATTGTTCTTGGGGTTGCCGGAGAACTTGAGAGAAACGTGGTGCGGAAATTCATCGAGAACCTGCTTGTCGCCTGGGTTAGACGACAGCACGGAATCGTGAGCATGCGCGGGGCCAGCATTAATAACTGACGCACCTGCAAAGACTACAAGCGCCGCAGCGGCGGCTACTGCACGCCGGAAACTCGACTTTGAGAACCGAAACGTTTCGCTTGAAGCGACCCGGGGACTCACTAGAACAGTTCAACTCCTTTAAGCGGGACAGTTCGAGAAGAACAGCAGTAGTCTGACCGCTGCCCTTATACCTATTGTCGGATGGTAGTCCAGAAAAGTTCCCGAGAGGGACGAATATAGTTCAGGTCACACAGCAAAACCCCGGCCGCGCAGTTTTTATACGATGCGTCGACCGGGGTTTTAAATAGTAGTCCCAACTGGGTTCGAACCAGCGACCTTTCCGGTGTGAACGGAACGCTCTTCCACTGAGCTATGGGACTCGGACAGAAAAGCATTATGCCTTTGCTGCTCTGCGGAATAAGTTAGCACGCGTTTTGGGAATTTCCCTAATTGAGTTTCATTGCGTTTGCGATTCCGCAGTTCGACGATTTATTACCCCACCGATGGAACTCCATGACGATAGCGACTCGATAGCCCCCAGTAACCAACCCACGAAAGCGAATAAATGACATCGTTGCGATTCAGAGGCATCAAAGGTTGGCCTTTAGCCCTACGCCCACAGGCACAATACAGATGTTCACCTGGTAATTTGTAATCAATCGCACAAGCACGCTAAAGTATCTTTCGCACCGCAAGAGAGCAATTGAGATTCTTCTTCGCTCTTCTTGCAACGTGATGCGGATGTAGCGCAGCTGGTAGCGCATAACCTTGCCAAGGTTAGGGTCGCGGGTTCGAGTCCCGTCATCCGCTCTGGTTTCTCAAGAAGTTAAGCTCTGTGGTATAACTTCGAGGCAACCACTGAGGCGGCAGCCTCACGGTGGAATGGCCGAGTGGCGAGGCAACGGCCTGCAAAGCCGTGTACACGGGTTCGATTCCCGTTTCCACCTCAGCAGAGATTCCTTACCGGTTTCGATGTAATGCGCGTTTAGCTCAGCGGGAGAGCGCTTCCCTGACACGGAAGAGGTCACTGGTTCAATCCCAGTATCGCGCACCACGTAAGCCCTTATGGGCGAGCGTATTTGCGGATGTAGCGCAGCTGGTAGCGCATAACCTTGCCAAGGTTAGGGTCGCGGGTTCGAGTCCCGTCATCCGCTCAGTGCAAAACCCCCTTCTCCTGGAAGGGGGTTGCGCTTGAAAGCTTCTATATAGCTTTTACCCCAGCGCGATTAGCTCAGTGGGAGAGCGCTTCCCTGACACGGAAGAGGTCACTAGTTCAATCCTAGTATCGCGCACCACGTAAGCCCTTATGGGCGAGCGTATTTGCGGATGTAGCGCAGCTGGTAGCGCATAACCTTGCCAAGGTTAGGGTCGCGGGTTCGAGTCCCGTCATCCGCTCAGACTAACCCCCTCCCCGGGTATCCGGGAGGGGGTTTTCGTTTAACCTTTGCTAGGCAACCAGTTTCATTGAGTCCTACCGCTCCCCTGGGTTAAGCAGGAAAAATGTTGTCCGGCAGGCGTCTCGGCTGGCAGGTTTCCCAATTCGGCGAGCTCTGCTGAGCAGCTCGCTCGTCTAAAGGCTATGGATGGTCAACCCAGAACCGCTCCACAAATCTCGGTTTGCCTGGACGCCAAGCCCATCAATTGATACTCCAGCTGAATAGAAATGACCGCCCCAGGGATAAGTGCCTGGGGCGGTCATTTCTATCGAAACTGTGAACCGAGCTCGATATTAAGCTGCGTCGCGAGCGCCAAGCTCCCGGTCGATACGTAGCAGGCCAGCACCGTTGTCGCCGACAATCTCCAGGCGGCCGATGATGCCACGCACGGTGTCCTCTTCCTCAATCTGCTCAACCACGAAGCTGTCCAGCAGCGGGCGGGAGTCGAGATCACCCTCGCTATCAGCAAGCTTGCGAAGGTTACGGATAGATGCCGAAACCTTTTCTTCATGCTCAAGAGCGATGCGGAATGCATCGATTGCGGAAGTGACCTTCACCTCCGGTGCGTCGACAGCACCAATCTGCGGGTGGTTGTCGCGAGCATCGAGGTGTGCGATGAACTGGTTCGCGTGATCAACTTCCTCATCCGCCTGTGCACGCATCCACTCTGCCATGCCGGAGAGATCCAGCAGATCCAGCTCGATTGCCAGCTGGCGGTAGACGTGGGAAGCGGTGAGCTCCATAGTGATCTGGTCGTTGAATGCCTTCTCAAGAGTATCTGTTAGTCGCATGCCCCTACTATAAGCCCAACCCTCATAAATGACAACGATTATAATACTTCCCTTATAAGCCAGGCCTTGCCTATTTTGCAATCGTCGGCTTAACCTCGGCGGTATGGCTACACTCACCTCCAGAAGCCCATCAACCGATGAAGTTTTGCAGTTTCTTTCTCGACCTGCGCAAACGGCACATGATTCAGCAGCGGTACCCCTCGCCACCTCCACCGTCACTGCCATCGCCGTCACCAGCTTGGACGGACGCGGCGCCGTCGAAGGCACCTCAGGCCAGCTTGGGAATGACACCGATGCCACGGTTTTCAACACGCTTCGCGCGCTTGCCGACGTCGTTTTCGTTGGTACAGGCACCATCGCGGCTGAGGGTTACGGGCCAGTTGAGATACCGGAGTACCTAGAGACCGTTCGACAGAAGCTAGGTCGCTCCAAGCACGTGGCGATGTCCACACTCTCGCGCTCGTTGGATTTAGATATAAAATCCGACTTTTTCGCGAATGCAGAAGTCAATCCTCCGATAATCTTCACCCAGACTGAAGATGCTTTTAATGATGAAGAGGCAAAGACCGCTCACAAGGACAAAGCTAGAAAGATGGAATCGGCCGGGGCTCGCGTCGTTAAGCTCCCTGATCCCTCGGTAAAAGCGGCGTTAGCGTGGCTGGCTGAACATGGGTATCGAGACATTGTCGTAGAGGGTGGGCCGACGATGTATCGAGAAGCATTCGAAAACGGGTGCGTCGACGAACTGTTCCTGACGTTGTCGCCGATGTGGGTGGGTAACGGTCCCCTGACTTTCGGAGAGAACGACCCTGATGAGGACTCGAACTCGACGAACCCGCAGGCTTTTGAAGTGCGGGATATCCTACATTCCGACTCACACATCCTCCTACGCTATTCCCGCAGCTTCACCCAGTAGGGTGGAGTATTGTGAGTAAACCAAAAATCGACGTGAGCGCAAGCGCAACGGCATTAACGCAAACGTCCAAGGACACGCCAGAGACAAATTCGGTGGCAACACGCCCTCTGTCTCGGCACGTGTCGCGAGGACTCAGCGCTTTCTTGTGGCCTATCGCAGCTGTGGTAATTTTTCACCGCACCTGGGTTTTGCCGAAAGACGTGTCTGGCACAGATGACTTTACGACGGTCTGGTCAGCAATTAATCGATTCGTGTCGCAGGTACCCGTTTATTCGGAAGACTACGTAACAGCCGATCCGCACTATCTGTATTCCCCAGGCGCTACCCTACTTTTAGCCCCGATTAATTTGTTCGGCTCGCTTGAATCGGGCCGAATCTGGTTTGCGGTATTTCAGTCAGCTGCAATCATTGCGGCAATTGTGTTGCTACTCAGGTGGCTTGGTATTGCGCGCTCTGGCCCCATCATTCCAGCGTCGATAGCACTGCTTTACCTCACGGAACCCGTTACCAACACGCTTGATTTTACGAACGTCAACGGTTCACTGTTCCTTGCATTAGTGCTGTTTTTTATTGCACTGACCGAGCGACGCAATATCCTGGCCGGCCTGATTATCGGTATCGCAATCACTATCAAGCCCGTATTCTTGCCAATGCTGTTCCTACCGTTCATGCGCAGGCAGTTCTCTACGATACTGACCAGTATCGGGGTGGTAATTGCAGCCAATGCCGTTGCGTGGCCGCTCATGGTCCAACCACGTGACTACCTAGATATCACTATCCCCTACCTGGGAGTTGTCCGTGACTTTGCGAATGCTTCACTGACTGGGCAGCTTGTTTGGCTGGGTGCCCACCCGACATTGATCTTGCTGTGGCAAATCTTTTTCGGCATTTTCGTCTTGGTATCTGTCGTTCTCCTTCTTCGCTGGCTCGAAAGGGATGAGAAATTCTGGATTGTTACAACTTCCGGAGTTCTCTTCACCGGCGCGTTCTTCCTTTCCAGCCTAGGACAGCAGTACTACTCGA
Source organism: Corynebacterium sp. HMSC064E08 (assembly GCF_001811805.1). Classification (NCBI taxonomy): domain Bacteria; kingdom Bacillati; phylum Actinomycetota; class Actinomycetes; order Mycobacteriales; family Corynebacteriaceae; genus Corynebacterium; species Corynebacterium sp. HMSC064E08. Next base: position 103,664 of record NZ_KV806693.1, on the reverse strand, counting down.
TGACGCTCTTGCCAATGGTTCTCACTGTGCTTCGCCCATTGGTTTTGGATTGCGACAATGAAGGAAATATTGGTTCGACTGTCATGTTGAATTGGGGCGCAGGACTCGGAGTCGTACTCTGTTTCTTCTACGCCAATTGGTGGATTGATGAGGATGACCTATTTTTCCCGTGGTTCACGGTTGCAATCGGCGGAATTGGATGGGCCGTTCTTATTCTCTCCATCACGGCAGCACTGATTCGAATGACGATTGTGGATGCCGTCAATGGGCGTAGCTTTGCATCCGGCTTCAGCTGGCTGGGTGACTGGAAGATCGTAGGCGGGAAGTTTAATCAGGAACCTGATTTCAAGTCTGAGGAGGCTATTCAGAATGGATGATTCGCATAGCGAAGACTGGAATCTAAGCGAAGAAGAATGGCGCGAACTCCTCAGTGCCGCGGAGTACCAGGTTTTGCGTCAGGCAGGTACTGAACGCGCCTTCACCGGTGAGTACACCGATACTAAAACTCAAGGTGTATACCGCTGCCGGGCTTGTGGTTACGAGCTGTTTCGCTCGAACGAGAAGTTCGACTCTCACTGCGGTTGGCCATCTTTCTTCTCTCCACTAGCAGGAGACCGCATTATTGAGCGACGAGATACGAGCCTCGGTATGGTCCGCACCGAAGTGCTGTGCAGTCGTTGCAAGTCTCACCTCGGCCACGTCTTTGAGGGAGAGGGATACAATACTCCAACCGACCTGCGTTATTGCATCAATTCAATTTCACTCACGCTGGAACCGGACAAGACGGCTGAATAACCGGATAAAGAAACAGCGCCGCTGGTCACAATCCCGTCAGTTAACGGGGCTTGACCAGCGGCGCTGCTGATTTTCTCGTAGATTGCACGGGCTACGGCAGAACGTTGATAATCTCCGCGATGTCATCGACGCGACGGCCCGTGTGGAACGGAATCTCTTCGCGGACGTGCAGACGAGCCTCGGTGTAACGCATCTTCCACATCAAGTCCACAATGCGATCGAGCTCCGGCCCCTCGAATGCAAGGATCCACTCGTAGTCGCCGAGTGCGAACGCCGGGACAGTATTGGCGCGCACATCCGGGTAGTCACGACCGGCCATACCGTGTTCAGCAAGGATGCGGCGACGCTCGGTTGGCTCCAGCAGGTACCAGTCGTAGGAACGGACGAATGGGTAAACCGCAATCCATCGTCCTGGCTCTTCACCCATGATGAACGACGGCAGGTGCGACTTATTGAACTCAGCTGGACGGTGCAGCGCAGCGTTCGACCAGTGCGGGGTGGATGCCTGGCCCAGCGGAGTCTCGCGCAGGAAAGCGTTGTAGAACGCCTGCAGATCTTCCAGTTTCTCTGCGTGAATCCAGAACATGAAGTCAGCTTCAGCACGCATGGCCGAAACGTCGTAGAAACCACGGATGATCAGATCGGTGTCTTCGTAACGAGCCAGGAATTCCTTGGTCTTAGCCACTGCCTCTTCGCGGTTTTCTCCGAGTGCGCCCGGGGTCACCTTGAAGGTAGACCACATGGTGTAGCGGATGGTGTCGTTGAGCTTCTTGTAATCGAGCTTGGTCATCAGTTCTCTCCTAGTTCGGTTGAAAAGTCTGTTCAAAAATTCAATGGTTCGGCGCCAGTTTCGTACTCAGCACCAATCTCGCAGCTTTATCCCAGCTCCGCAGCAATCTTGTTAGCCGCAGCCTTGGCGTTGGAAATACACTCCGGAATGCCCGGGCCACTGAGCCATGCCCCTGTTGCTGCAAGCTTAGGCACCTCGTCCAACTCGTGGCGAGCAAAATCCATCAAACCTCCATGCCCCATATCGAAGCGTGGAATCCCTGCCCACCAACGCTGGACGAAAACCGCTGTCGGTTCAGCATCAAAGCCAGTCGCCTTAGCCAAATCCGCCTTTGCCCTGGCGATGAGGTCTTCGTCGCTGCGATGCACGTGCGAGTCATCATCAAAACGTCCGAAACTTGCCCTCACAACGGCACCGTAGCGCTCACCAATATGTGGCCACTTTCGGGACGACACTGTGAAAGCTTTCGCGGACAAATCCGCACCAATCTCGCACAACACGCCGTTGATCTCCGGCAGTCCCTCTGACGAGTCAAAACACATGCCGACCACCGCCGAGTTCGACGTGTCTACCCCACCAATGAGCTCAGCCGCCTCTGGCGCAAGATTGCTCAACAGCTCCGATGTGGTTGCAGAAGGTGCCGCCACGACAACACCGTCGACATCGATAGTGCTAATGCTCGTGCCGCTTTCCGACGGCAGTTCCACAGTGACCTCAAAGCCATTGTCATGCTGCCGCAGACCAGTAGCCTTCGTCGACAAGAGGAGTTCGGCTCCCGATTCGTCGACAAGCGTGTTGTAGAGAACCTCGAAGCCATCGCGGAACGTTTGGAAGACCACCGGCCGCTTCGTCTTCGTCGAGTCTGTCGCAGCCTCACTGCTCAGACGCGCCTGCTGCGCCTGCTTACGTGCTTCCAGAACGCGCTGGACAGCGCCGGTGAGGCTGACATGATCACCGACACTAGCCATTTCATCAAGCGCTGCCGCCAGCTGTGGGATGGTCGCACGCAGGCCCAGGTCGTATGCGGTGGTTGAGTAGACGCCTCCGAGCAGCGGGGAGACGATGCGGTCAACGACTTCCTCACCGAGCCGCGCCGCGACCAGCTGGCCGACATTCATGTCGTCTCCCAGTACCCAGTGCAAGGCTGGAGTGAGCTCGGGGTTCGACTCGGCATCAATCTTGGCGAGGGTGGCCTCGCTGAGGAGGTAGCCCAACCCCTCTGAGCTTCCTGGAATACCGGTGACCGTGTTACGCGGAAGGTCCTTGAGTTCACCGCCAATGTAGAGCTTGGAAGGCAGCCCCGAAGGGGCGACTAGCTGATCTGCCAAACCAAGATCCTTGAAAAACTCGGTGGCATCGTGACGGAACGCCAGGTACGCCTCAGCGCCCGCTTCGAGAGGGCCGTTAGCTCCTGGTCGAGTCTTCAGCTTGCCGCCGACCTGTGCACTGGACTCGATGACAATTATTCTTGCGGCGGGTCCGAGCTTTTTACGCAACTCATACGCTGCGCTCAGGCCGGAGATACCGCCACCTATGACGGCAATGGTAGAAGGTTGTGCAACCACGGTATTTCGTACGCTTTCTCTATGCCCGCGCCTCGAGCGGGCACGGTCGATAAGACTTGTAGGAAATTAGCTAGTGCGTGTTTTACACGCCTGTTGCGTCGGCTTTTACGTTGCGTGAATGATCTCAACGGCGCGCGTAATCGCGTCGGCATCGGTATTCGGTAGCACCCCGTGACCCAAGTTGAAGATATGTCCACGGGCATCACCACGCTTAATGGCACGGTCCGCCTCAGAGCAGATGCGCTGAATCTCTTGGGTCATTGCATCTTCACCGGCAAAGAGAATCGCCGGGTCAAGGTTGCCCTGCAATGCAAGGCTGTTTTCCGCCGGGTCTGCGCCTCGGTGAACGTCGGAAAGCGTGGCACGAATGTGGTTGGCAGCAACGTCCAGTGGCACGCGCCAGTCGACGCCCATGACTTCTGGGCCGGCTTCAGCCATCGCACCGAGAAGCTCGCCGGTGCCCACACCGAAGTGGATGCGCGGAATGCCGGCGTCGGCGACGGCCTGGAAGATTTCCTTCGAGTACGGCAACACAAAGCGGCGGTAATCACGCTCGGTGAGATAGCCAGCCCAGGAGTCGAAGAGCTGAATAGCGTCCACACCAGCACCAATCTGCGCGCGCAGGAAAGCAATCACCATCGGAGTGATCTTCTGCATCAGGTGATCCCACAATTCAGGGTCCGAGTGCATCAGCGCCTTAGTGCGCTCGTGATTGCGGGATGGACCGCCTTCAATCAGGTACGACGCCAAGGTGAACGGTGCACCGGCGAAACCAATGAGTGCCTGGGTATCAGTCAGCTCTTGCAGAATGAGGCCGATACCCTCGGCCACCGGAGCGAGTTGCTCTTCCGTGACTTCCGGTAGAGCCTTGATGTCTGCTTCCGAGCGCACCGGAGTATCCATTACTGGACCGCGGCCAGGAACAATATCCAGGTTGACACCCGCAGCCTTCAGCGGCACGACAATATCGGAAAAAAGAATCGCAGCATCAACGTCGTGCCTACGTACCGGCTGCATAGTAATCTCAGCGAGCAGTTCCGGACGGAAACAGGAGTCCAACATACCGATGTCCTTGCGCACCTCACGGTACTCAGGCAGTGAACGACCAGCTTGCCGCATAAACCACACCGGGCGGCGCGAAGGAGTTCGACCGTAAGCTGCATCAAGAATCGGGGCATCAGTCAAAGTGCGACGATTGTTCATACGGACAATCATGCCCCACTTACCTTAGAAATTGATATGTGGGGTACTAAGAACAGGAAATTCGCTCGCCCTGCTGTGCGTTTTCGACGAACCGCTTGGTCGCTTCCCACTCTTTTCGGCGCGCCTCCCACTAACGCAAGCGTCATATGGCTAAGTTCAGGCGCGTGAATGGAACCGATTCAATGCCACAGAACTTCCGCGCCGCGGTCCAGTCAATGCATTCTGCTGAACTGCGACCTGAGATTGCTCTGGGCACCGTTCGGCCACCGCAGAAGCTGGCACCGTTTAGCCACGCTGTCTCGCTTGAGGTCACGCAGCCCGAAGCTGATATCGTCCCTGAGTCCTCGGACGACGATGCCTTTGGTCGTTTAATTTTGCTCCATGACCCCCGCAGTGAGGAAACCTGGGACGGTGACATGCGCTTGGTTGCATACATCCAGGCGGATATGGATGCCTCCCTCGCGGAAGATCCGCTGCTTCCCCAGGTTGCCTGGCAATGGCTCACCGAGGCTCTGGCTGAGAACAACGCCGAACTGTCGAACTTGGGTGGCACGGTGACTACTACGAACTCTGTCCGCTACGGCGAGATTGGCGGCAAGCCACAGGCCTTTCAATTAGAAATGCGCGCATCGTGGACTGCTCGTGGCACCGACCTGCGCACTCATGTTGAATCCTTCGCTCAGGTACTAGCGAACGTCGCTGGTCTGCCACCCGTCGGCGTATCCCTGCTGGGCTGATACCGACGACCGAAGAGGCGTGCGATGAGCTCCGACGTGGAAACTAGTCCCGACGTAGAGGTAAGACTTGCCCCTGCCGAGGGAACTCCACGCGTGCTTTCCGACATCGACGACATTATTGACGCCGGAGAGCAGCTAGCCCAAGGACACGGTTGGCTCGCAGTCGATACTGAACGAGCCTCGGCATATCGCTACGACGACCGCGCCTTCCTGCTTCAATTTCGCCGCCGTGGAGCGGGCACCTTTCTCATTGATCCCGAAGACGGTCACAAGGCGATGGCCGTTTTCGGTTCCTCAGTCAACGACCTGACCTGGATCATTCACGCCGCTCATTCTGACCTTCCCGGCCTCGCAGCTCTGGGCCTCTACCCCACCAAAGTCATTGACACTGAGCTGGCCGGCCGGCTTCTCGGACTGGAGCGAGTCAATTTAGCAGCTCTGACGGAACGACTCCTCGGAGTTGGACTTGCCAAGGGGCACGGTCGAGAGGATTGGTCTACTCGTCCACTGCCAGCGGATTGGCTGGACTACGCAGCCCTGGATGTCGAGCTGCTCATCGAACTCGCCGAGGTTCTTTGTCAGGCGCTGACTGAGCTCGACCGTTTGGAATGGCTGGAACAGGAATGCGAACGCGAACTTGCTCTAAACCGTAAATACCTCGATGGTCTGCACGTCGGACACTCGTGGCAGGGGCTCAAAGGGATTGGGAAGCTGCGCACTCCCGAACAACTTCACGTCGCCCGTGCACTGTGGACTGAGCGTGACGAAATCGCACAGCGCCGTGATGTCTCCCCAACACACGTCATGGGGCACAGCGTTCTGCGTGCAATCGCAGAACAACTCCCCGGTACGCAGCGTGAACTGACTGCAATCCGTGGATTTCCACGTCGCCGTCGCGGTGCTGCGGACGCTTGGTTGAAGGTCGTTAATGAAGCCCGTCAGGAACCAAGGTCGTCATGGCCGAAGCCCCAAAAGCCGCCTCGGAACGAGATGCCCCACTTTCGACGTTGGGCTGAGCATGCCCCACAAGCCGCCGAAATTTTCGAAACCACGCGAGACTGCATCGACAACGTCTGTGCCCAAATACATCTGCGCAAAGACACACTCATCACTTCCGCGCAGACACGTGAACTGGTTTGGTGGATTCACAGCCGCGCAGTCGGCTCATTCGTTTTCCGCCACCACGACAACTACGCTGGCGGCCTGCCAGCCGTTACCGAAATCTCCGCTCACCTCAGCGAACAGGGTTTCCGCCCATGGCAGGCACATTTGCTTGCCGACGTGATCGGCGCCAACGTTCTTGCGCCCATGCGGCAGCCACTCTAGCTACAGCTGCTCCAGCACCGCGATGGTTTCAAAGTGATGCGTTAGACCAAATGCGTCCACGACCTCGAGGTGTTTGAACGCGTAGCCATAGTCAGCCCAGTACCGGGCATCGCGGGCAAAAGTCGCCGGATCGCAACCGAAATGTACGACCGTGCGTGGCTTGGCTTCTGCAATAGCGGCAATGGCATCCTTACCAGCACCGGAGCGCGGAGGGTCGAGAACGACGATATCCGGGTTTGGTGTTTCCGCATTAGCAACTTCGCGGCGCACTACCTTGGTGACATCCCCGGTTACGAACCGGACTGGTGCCGCAGGCGACGCATTTCCACTGTGGTCAGCTGCAGTGAAAGCCTTGCGCCCCGCCGTCGCGGCCGCGGCAAAACCCTCGACAGAGAGAATTGAACCCTCTGCGTCAACTAGCTTGCGCAGTGCCGCCGACAGAACGCCTGCGCCACCGTAAAGATCCCAACCGCAGGAGAAAGACTGACCAACCAACAGGTCGATGATGCGCGATCCATAGAACTCAGGGGCATGGCAATGGGCTTGCCAAAAACCGGTCGTCGGCACATCGAAAGTAATTCCGTGAACGGTGTGCTGTGTAGTTGGCTCGCCTTCAATCAACGTTTGCGTGCGGTTCCTGCCGCTGCCGGAAACGTATACAGCACTTCGGTTACCCTCCGTGTCCATGGCCACATGGAGTTCTCCTGGCTTCGGCTTCTTGCTCCCTCGACCGCGAGCAGGCTTAGCAACAGGGATGGTTCCGGCCGTCGAAAAGCCAGCGATGAGGTTGGGAACTGTTTGGACGCACTCGGAGCCGATGACGAGCTCGTGGGAACGGGAACGACGTAATCCCGCTCGTCCCTGGGAATCCACACCCAGCCGCACGCGCGTGCGCCAACGGGAGGTCGGAGCCAGTGGAAGAACATCGATAGCTGGCAGCTCGTCGGCGGTGAAACGTCCAAGACGGCGCAGGCAATCGGTCAAGACATCAGCCTTGAGACGCGCCGCGTGCTCAGGATCAATAAAACCCCAGTCGCAACAGCCCGCGCCCTGCTGAGCTGCTTCGCAACGCTGCGAAATTCGATGCTCTGAGGCATCCAAAACCTCAACGACATTGCCGCGCCACAGCTTGGCATCAGGTTTGGCAATTTCGACAACAACGCGTTCGCCGGGGATACCGCCGGTGACGAAACCGATTCGTCCGTCGTAGCTGGCAATGAATTCTCCGCCGGCAGCGGGACGGTCAATAGTCACTTCGATGTTCACGCAGTGTGATACTACCCGCTGACAAGAGAAAAGCCGCCGTCGGGTGACGGCGGCGGGCAGTGCACAGTGGCGTCTGCAGATCCTTTTCTAACTGGTCAAGTAGCTAGCTTCTCTCTGCTGGCGGGTTGACAAAACTAATTGGTGGAGCCATCCGGGTTGATACCAGTAGCGCCTGGCACCTGCCCGGGTTCACCTTCAGCTTGGGCAGCCTGGGTCTGCTGCTGGTATGCCTGACGAATCTGCTCGGCCATCTGGGACGGCAGCGTAACCGGAAGCGGCTGACCTGCTGGCATCGGGTTTTCACCGCGAGAGACGAAGCTACGGGCAAGGAGACCGCGGGCGAGATCTGCGAGTTCCTCCGCCCGATCAGCCGGACCGGAAGCCGTCATGCGAAGCATCCAACGCGGGCCGTCGGCGCCGATGATTCGCATTTCCATATCGGAGGTGCGACCTACGACCTCAGAACCCCACGGCCCCTGCTCGACGTGGACATCGAGGCCATCGGACTCAAGACCGTCCTTGATTTCCTGAGCGGACTCCTCCCAGAGGCCGCCCGACGTCGGAGCAGCGAATGCTACAGGAGTTACGCGGCCATGCTCAGTGGCGACGTGCAGCATGGTTGGACCTGTCGGCCCCATCTCCACCTGAATATCACCAACGTGAGGAATAGGCAGCAGCATCGAACCGAGGTTCAGGCTGGCCTTCGCGAAGTCCGAAAAATCAAACTGCGTCGGGCTAGCGCTGTTGATATCGAAGGGGCCGTTTGCTGGTGCGTTCTCCGCGGCGGTTTCCGACGCGTCGTCATGCACGGTTGCGGTAGCCTCCTCAGAAGCTGGCGCCGCAGAGTCGGTGGTAACGGCCTCTGCCTCAGCAGCTGGTTCTTCTGGCTGGTTCTTCTTTCCAAATGGCCACATGGTGGTTTATTGACACCTCGCTAAAAAGAAATCTTTGTATACGCTTTTGTAAACGCTTTATTGAGCTCTTCACGCATTGAACCACACTTGGTAGGGTCCCCGCGCTGTCAGAGGCGTTTTAAAGCGTCGTGGACACTCCGGTTGACCCGTGACCGCCCGCGCCGCGTTCAGTTTCATCGAGCTCATCGACTTCCACCAGCGGGCTGAGCTCGACCTTCTGCACAACCAATTGGGCAATTCGATCGCCCTTGGCGATCTCCACCGCATTGGTCGGGTCCAAGTTGATCAGGCAGACTTTAAGCTCACCACGGTAACCGGCATCAATCGTGCCGGGAGCGTTGACGATGGATAGCCCCTTTTTGAAAGCCAATCCGGAGCGTGGATGAACCAATCCCACTGTGCCCGCCGGCAAGGCAATGGCAATTCCGGTTCCGACGAGTGCCCGTTGCCCTGGTGCTAGGACGACATCCTCCGCTGAGCTCAAATCCACACCGGCATCATCGGCATGCGCACGCTGGGGAATCACTGCGTCTTTAGCGAGCTTTTTCACTTGCACCGGGGCATAAGTCATTTCTTTGTATATCCTTCGCTGTCGCGTCTTTTAAGAACCGCACTTCGGCCTTGTCAGTACCGAGCATAGCCGTGCCCTAGAATGGATAACCGTGAGTGGAAAAGATAACCTGCAGCCTCGTCGCGGCGACAGCTCAGCATCCGTCTCTGAAGGTGCGGCAATAACAATGAGCTCGAGCGGAGATTCATCGATTGTCTATTCCGAAAAGCTCTGGGTTCCCTGGTGGTTCTGGGTACTCGGCGGTGTTGCCGTTTTCGTATGCACGGCTCAGATTGGCTTTAACCGTTCACCGATTTGGCTTGTCATCGGCGGCATTATTTGTCTGGCCGTGGGCGTGTGGGTGCTGTTGACTATGTCGAAGACCACGGTGTCCGTAGAAGTGGACAGCACTGGTGAACGCTGGCTTCACGCTGGCACGGCAGTTTTGCCAGCATCGGTTGTTGCCAAATCCCTGGTGGTCCCGAAGTCCGCGCAGCGCAATGCGTTGGGCCGTCAGCTCGATCCAGCAGCATTCCTGGTTACGCACACGTGGATTCCCACGATGGTACTGCTAGTCCTCGACGATCCGGACGACCCCACCCCCTATTGGCTGGTCTCCACCCGCCACCCCGAGGCACTACTTGACAGTTTCTTCGACCGCTAGGTCAAATCTCTCACCGCCGCTACACGCTTGCCGACGGTCCCAGCGCCGCCAGAACCGTGGTAGTGGCGGTTTTCCTTTTTCTAGGAAGCTATCCCGGCTGTGCGGGGATTAGGCACAGTCCTGACAGATGGGGAATCCATCGCCGTTATCGATTGCGATCATTGAGCGGTGCATCACCATGAAGCAGGAGCCGCAGGTGAATTCATCCTCCCCCTTGGGGGCAACATCCATATCGAATTCTTCACCCGCGATGTCGGCGACCGGCAACTCGAACGGCTCGACAATTTCGCCGTCGTCAGTGTCGTCGATTTCCTTCTCAGCAGATGCAGCCTGAAGGCCCTCAAGGGAATCGGTCTCCAGCTCTTCGGTTTCACGAGTACGCGGGGCATCGTAGTTTACAGCCATGTCCCAAACCTTCTTTCTGGACCTTTGCTAGACATTGTGAACTGACTTTTTCTCGGAGAATACAACGCGTTGAGACGATTGACACCCTGTACTCTCCAGTGCCTTTCTCAGCGGATATTAAGGCAATTCACGCAATCTGTCATCTCTGCAGGTCAGAATAGGTTTCTATGCCTATTAGACGAGGAGACGATAACATGATGGCTATGAGTTCAGGCCCCGCGAGCATTACGAGCGCATCACATCGACGAAAAATTGTTCCCTACGTGGTGGTTTCCGTCGTTGCTGTAGTTATTGCCGCTACGTTGTGGGTGTTGGCATTCCGCAGCCAACCGGCAAGTTATCCGGTGTCCTGTTCCCTCCCCGCGGCTGGGGCCCCTGTTTCCTCCACCACGCTAATCGGAGAGCACGTCGTTCCACCGTCGGATGTTCATGTGCGCGTTTATAATGCCAACGGCAAAGTCGGCCAGGCTACAACCGTCGCCGAGCAATTGCGGCAGCTCGATTTTGTCCTCGATGAGCAGGTTCCCTACGGCAACGACCCTATTGTGGAAAACCAAGACCTCGGTTGCTTCGGCCAGCTGCGTTATGGCGAGGACTTCAATGGCCACGCCGCGGCGCTTCACGCTCTTTTCCCCTGCTTTGAGCTCATCCACGATGGTCGGCCGGATGCAACCGTCGATGTGTCGTTGGGTAAGGGGTTTAAGGATCTCGAAGTAGCCAGCCAGGTTGAGGAAACGATGTCCGCATTGAACCGTGGCGAACAAGCCGACCTAGAGGGTTTGAGCTCGTTAGGCTCGAGCACCTGCTCCTAGACCGACGCACTAATTCCTAGCCTTCGCGATAGCACCATCCAATGCCTCGAAGAACGCATCGGCAACTTCAGAGTTCGCCGCACCGACACCAAAGTCGAGCGGGTCTCCCTCCGGCTGGCCAGTAACGTTGGCACACTGAGTGAATTCCGGGACCCTAATCCTTGCGCCTGCTTCAGCCGCAATCAGAGCACCAGCTGCATAATCCCAAACCTTGATGTCGTGTTCGTAATACGCATCAACACGGCCGTGCGCCACCATGCACAAATCCAGCGCCGCCGATCCCATGCGCCGAATATCTCGACACTCCCCCAGCAACTGCGACGCTATCCGGCCCTGCACCTGCCGGAGACTAGCGGAATAGCTGAATCCCGTTGCCACAAGTGTCTTTTCCAGCTCGGCCGTTGGGGAACAACTAAGCGTCTGCACAGTGCCGTCCCGTCGAGAAACCTGAGCGCCCTCTCCCTTAGCTGCACTGTAAATCTCTCCCGAGGACGCATTTGCCACTGCACCCGCCACTACCTCATCGCCTACGGCGCAAGCGATACTCACAGCAAAATTGGGCATGCCGTAGAGGAAATTCACCGTACCGTCGATGGGGTCTACAATCCAGGTCACCGCTTCGCCCTCGTTGGCAGCCTGCGCTGGGGAACTCGCGCCGTCGTAAAGCCCGCCTTCTTCGCCCAAAATGCGGTCAGAGCTGCTAAACGTCTTGATAAGCGAACGAATGAGCTCCTCAGATTCACGGTCGACGACGGTGACGGGGTCTACAGCTGAAGACTTCGTTTCGGAGCTTGCTAAAACGCCATCGGAGCCGAGTTCGACCCGACGACTGGCGATGTGCGCCGCGGCTGCGCGGGCGATAAGTACCGCGCGATCGCGCAATTCCCTGACGCTGGGTCGCACGGAACCGGGGCTATTCGACGCACTAAACCCCCTATTATCTGCCCTGCTAGCGAGTTGTTCGGTGCCACGCGAGTTAATGCTCATGCCCCCATTGTGTCTGTTTCGTACAATTTGAGCTATGGGACAACGAATTGGATTTGGCATCGACGTCGGAGGCTCTGGAATCAAGGGTGGCCGCGTGGACCTTGATACTGGGCAGCTTATTGGTGACCGCATTAAGATTTTCACGCCACAGCCGGCAACTCCGGAAGCGGTTGCGGAGACCATTGCAGAAATTGTGGACATTGCGAAGTGGGATTCCGATGTCGGCATCACGATTCCGTCCGTCGTACAGAATCAGATTGCCTTGCTGGCCGCCAATATTGACGGTTCTTGGGTTAATACGAACTGCCAAGAGCTCTTCGCTAAATGCCTGCCCAACAACAAGGCGCACGTGCTTAACGACGCTGACGCTGCCGGCCTCGCTGAAGTCCAGTTTGGCGATCCGGGCAATAAGACAGGCGCCGTGTTGTTGCTAACTTTTGGTACAGGCATCGGCTCCGCGCTTATTCATGACGGACTGCTCTACCCCAATTCGGAGTTAGGCCACCTCATCATTGATGGCATGGAGGCCGAACACTTTGCATCCGCGAGAGTTAAGGATGTGGAGGGGCTCGGCTTCGAAGAGTGGGCTGAGCGCGTGAGCAAAGTGCTTAAGACCTACGAGGCGCTGTTTTGGCCGTCACGGATCATCGTCGGCGGCGGAATCAGTCGCGAACACGAAAAGTGGATTCCGCTGTTGACATGTAAGACTCCAGTTGTCCCCGCAAGTCTGGATAATAATGCGGGTATTGCTGGCGCCGCCTTTGCAGCTGACCAGGGACTTTACCCTTAACCACTTTCATTTCTTATATGGGGATTGGTAGCTACGTGTCGGGCGTGACACGTGCTTGAAGCCATGCCCCGTGGCGGCGATTTTCAGAATTGGTTTACAATAAGAAGTTGACTCACGGCAAGGTTGAATAATCAACAGGCTCGAGGAGGATTGGGAAAATCGAATTCCAGCGCACTGCTTCGATGAGGATTTTCACCGATTACTTCTTCGCTAGGAGCCAGAAAGCAACACTGATGACCGTGGCACGAAAAGGTCAGCTCTGAATGTTTTCCATTCGGCTAGTTGGCTATAGACGAAGTAAAGGCGCACCACTGGCGCGTTGAGCTTCTCTTCGACCGAGAGAAGCTGGCGGCGGCTTTGGCGGCGCACACAACGTACATCGTGAAAGGGCGTTCGTGGCAGGCAACGAACTGGGGCAAGCTCAGGACCAATCCACCGGGAGTGGCACCGGTTCAGCTACTCCTGCAAAGAAGGCTGTAAAGAAGGCCATCAAGAAGGCAGTGAAGAAGACCGTGGCAAAGAAGACTGCCGCGAAGAAGACTGCTGCCAAAAAGACGGCTGCTACCAAAACTGCGGCGAAGAAGACGACCGCTAAGAAGGCAGCGGCCAAGAAGACCGTGAAGAAGGCGGCCAAGAAGTCCGTCGCTAAGAAAACCACGCGTAAGGCCGCCGCCAAGAAGGCAACTAAGCGGACAACGGCTGCGAAGGCCACCGCGGCCAAGGCTGCTGCAGCGAAGGCGAAGGACGCGCAGGCTCTCGACGCAACTGAGAACGAAGAACTCGAGGACGAGGAACTCGACCACGACTTGGAGCAGGAGCAGGACTACGACCCGGATCTGGATGATGACCTCGAAGACGATGATCTTCACGACGATCTGGATGATGACGACCTCGAAGACGACGACCTCGACGATGATGAAGAAGAGGACGACGAGGACGAAGACGAAGACGAGGATGAAGAGGACGAGGGCGACGAGGTCTGGAACGAGGACGAGTCCGCTCGTCTGCGTCAGGCCCGCAAAGATGCTGCCCTCACCGCCTCCGCCGACTCTGTCCGCGCCTACCTCAAGCAGATTGGTAAGGTCGCGCTGCTGACTGCCGAGGAAGAAGTCAGTCTGGCAAAGCGCATCGAGGCCGGTCTGTATGCGCAGTACAAGATTGACGAGGCCAAGGAAGCCGGCGAGCGCATCGCTTACGCTCAAAAGCGCGACTTGCGCGAGATTTCTCGCGACGGTCAGCGCGCCAAGAATCACCTGCTCGAGGCCAACCTCCGTCTTGTGGTGTCCCTGGCAAAGCGCTACACCGGCCGTGGCATGGCTTTCCTCGACTTGATTCAGGAAGGCAACCTCGGCCTGATTCGTGCGGTCGAGAAGTTCGACTACACCAAGGGCTACAAGTTCTCCACCTACGCAACGTGGTGGATTCGCCAGGCCATTACTCGTGCAATGGCCGACCAGGCTCGAACCATTCGTATTCCGGTTCACATGGTTGAGGTCATTAATAAGCTCGGCCGTATCCAGCGTGAGCTGCTCCAGGATTTGGGCCGCGAGCCCACTCCGGAAGAGCTCGCTAAGGAGATGGACATCACCGAGGAAAAGGTTCTCGAGATTCAGCAGTACGCTCGTGAACCCATTTCGCTGGACCAGACCATCGGTGACGAGGGTGACTCTCAGCTCGGTGACTTCATCGAGGACTCCGAGGCAGTCATCGCCGTTGACGCCGTCAGCTTCACGCTCCTCCAGGATCAGCTTGGCGACGTCTTGGAGACTCTCTCCGAACGTGAAGCCGGTGTCGTCCGCTTGCGCTTCGGCCTTACCGACGGCATGCCACGTACCCTGGACGAGATTGGTCAGGTCTACGGTGTGACACGCGAGCGTATCCGTCAGATTGAGTCCAAGACGATGTCCAAGCTGCGTCACCCATCGCGTTCGCAGGTTCTGCGCGACTACTTGGAGTAAAGCTTTAACCTGAAGTTGTTCAGGGGCTAACAGCTAGCCCCAGAGAATCGGGCTTGAATGAGGTTTTACACCTTTTTCGGGCCCGGTTCTCTTTAAGGGGGGGGCTAGGGTCAGGGCCAGCGGGTTACTGACTGCGTTTATGTCAAAAATGACCTAAAAAATGGCCTGAAAGTGTCATAAACTCACACAGTTTCACATTTGCAGCCAAAAGCCCCGAACCACCAAAGTGGAACGGGGCGAAGGAGCATCTGAGCAACGCTAGGCGGAGAAGCCCGGTGGCGGTTCAGAGCACTGCTCCACCATCCACTACGGGCTACTACATACCCAGCTAGTACACGACGCCGAATACCCACTGCAGCAGCGTCAGCGATGCCACAGAAATCACGATCAGTGCGACGACGTTCAGCCAGACACCGGCCTTGACCATGTTGTCCATGCTGACGTAGCCGGAGCCGTAGGCGATGGCGTTCGGCGGTGTTGCAACCGGCATCATGAAGGCCGAAGTAGCTGCCAGTGCAACTGGTACGGCGAAAATCATCTGGTCGTGGCCCAGACCGATAGCCATGGCACCTACCAACGGCAGGAAGGTCGCAGCCGTCGCTGTGTTAGAAGTGAACTCGGTCAGGAACAGAACAACGGCACCGACGACAACTACGAGTGCAGCCACTGGCATCCAGCCGAGGGTAGACAGCTGCTCGCCAATCCAGTCCGACAGCCCAGAGGCACCGAACTGCGAGGACAGTGCCAGGCCACCACCGAACAGCAGCAGCACGCCCCACGGCAGCTCTAACGCATTTTCCCAACGCATAAGCTTAACGCCATCAGGACCGCCCGGAATAATGAACAGCGCAATACCCACGGTCATTGCGATAACCGCATCGGCGATCTTGGTGTCGGGCAGCAGCACCGGAACAAAGACCCACGCCAGCGCAGCCGCGATAAACACCATGAGCACGCGACGCTCACCAGCCGACATACGACCGAGGCGCTTGAGTTCATCACGCATGAGTTCGCGGCCACCCGGAATGTGCGTAATCTCCGGCTTGAACAGCACGTTCGTCAACAGGAACCAGGCACAGAACATGAGCACAATCGCCACCGGGACACCGAGCAGCATCCACTGGCCAAACCCAATATTGACGCCTTGCTCCGCCATGTAGGCCGCCAGCATAGCGTTCGGAGGAGTACCAATAATGGTGCCCAGCGAACCAATCGATGCCGCGTAAGCGATACCCAGCATCAGCGCGATACCGAAGTTCGACTTTGGCATCGGGTCATAGCTTGACGACGACTCCTCGGCCTCCTCCAGCGCATCCCCACCGGGGGTTTCAGCGACGGATTCGCTCGCAGAGCCCGTATCCTCTGCAGCAACCTTTTCATCGTGCAGCATTCGGACAATGAGGCTCAGGACGGACACACCGATTGGCAGCATCATCACGGCCGTGGCCGTGTTGGAGACCCACATCGACAGGAAGCCAGTAGCCACCATGAAGCCGAGAATCAGCATCTTTGGTGACGACCCCATGAGCACCAGAACCCACAATGCGACGCGCTTGTGGAGGTTCCAACGCTGCATCGCCAGCGCCAACAGGAAGCCGCCCATAAAGAGGAAGATGGTCGGGTCTGTGTACTTGCCCGAGAAATCCTTAATCTCCGCGAGGTTGAGAATCGGGAATAGAGCCAGCGGCAGCAGAGCCGTAACGGCAATCGGGATAGCCTCGGACATCCACCACACGGCCATAAGCACTGCTACGCCTGCGGTTGCACGCAGGTTGTGATCGAGCTCAGCCGGCATAAAGAAGTACACGAGCAGGGCCAGGATGATACCGAGTCCTAGACCGGTGCGCTTACGGAAAAGCTCCCGGCTGAGGTATCCACGGTCTTGTTGGCCAGGTGACAGTTCCGGGGAGTTGTCGCGCGTAGATGTCGCTGCCACGATTCACGCTCCTATTTAATAATCAGCAGACATCCTGTATTGCACGCATGTTCAAACGTTTACCGCATGTAGGGGATGCCAAATGTGGGTACTTTCTGACACCAATATCATTACCAACACTCGGCCAGATATGAGATTTCGCTAAGAAACCCCCGGCCGAAACTGCAGGCAGTTGGGCTTCGGGGGTGGATTACGGGGTTAGCTCATTTCCTGATTGCGTATTTGGCGTTGACCGAAAACTCCGGGCACAAAGTAAGACCGCCATTGATGTCGCTTCCGAATTCACTCCGATTGCTTCTTTGGCTGATCAGTACCCATCTGCTTAGAGATGCACTCGGCATACTCTCCCGAGGTGCGCTCGAACTTCTCGCACTTCGACATCGCATCTGATGTCGACGAATACAACATCAGCGACACCACGGCGGCTGCGATACCCGTCACAATGCCGACCACGCCCAATCCGAACGAACCGCTGATGACCGCGTCTCCCCCAGCTGCCTGCACGCGTTTCTTAGCACTCATTGCCTTCGCAATCGCGATGATGCCCAGAACAATGCCAAAGACACCGAGGATGCCACCAACAATCATCCAGGACATCAAGAGTCCGCCGACGCCAAAGATCAGTGCCAGCACGCCAATAGTCCGACCGTCATTGCCTGGTACAGCTGACAAACCACCGCCGGTCAATTCCGACGGCCTCGACTTATCACTGCTTGCCGACATTCTTCTCTCCACCATAATCTGCCCGATAGATTGCTCAGTTCGTTTGAAACCCTACCAATTACGCAGGTAGCTGATGCGATCACGCAACTGTTCCTCCGTACATAGCGCAGTCGGCGGGCCACCACAGGCGCGCCGAACCTCGTTATGCACTTGACCATGTGGCTTACCGGTTCGCGCCGCTGTCATCGACACCAGCGTATTGAGCTCCTTCCGTAACTTCGGCAACACCTCACTGGCCACCTTCTGCGGCCTTGGGTACGCCGATCCTTCAATGCGGTGCACCGCGCCCCCTTCGCCTCCGCTTGACGACGATTCCCTCGCCTCCTCGCGGGCTTCCTTCTCTCGGGCACTGGCGGCTTTAAGCTGTTCATCCTGCCGCTGACGCAGCAAGAGTCGCATCTGATCGGCGTCGAGAAGCCCTGGCAAACCCAGATAATCGGCCTCTTCGGCGGAACCGGCAACGGTTGCGGTGCCGTAGGAGGAGCCGTCGTAGATGAGGTAGTCGAGTTCAGCATCCGCGCCAATGGATTCGTAGGCCGGCAGCAATTCGTCGGGCTCATCCTTGCGGCGATTGGCCTCAGCGACCAAGTCATCCTCCCAGCCTTCCGAAGGCCGATCCGGCTTGCCGAGCACGTGGTTGCGCTGCACCTCCATCTGCGAGGCCAAGTCGAGCAGCACCGGAATCGACGGCAAGAAGACCGAAGCGGTCTCCCCCGGCATGCGGCTTCGCACGAATCGTCCGATAGCCTGCGCGAAGAATAGTGGAGTCGAGGAACTGGTCGCGTACACGCCGACCGCCAGCCTCGGCACGTCCACGCCTTCGGAGACCATGCGCACGGCCACCATCCACTCATCGGTGGACTCGGAGAAAGTCTTGATTCGTTCCGACGAGCCCGGTTCATCCGAGAGCACTAACGCCACCGGCGTAGAGGCAATCTGCTCGAGAATGCGTTTGTACGCACGGGCAGTTGCCGCATCGGAGGCGATAACCAGGCCACCCGCGTCCGGGATATGCTGCCTCATCTGCGAGAGCCGGGTGTGCGCTGCCCGCAGCACAGATGGCATCCACTCGCCCTTTGGGTCAAGCGCGGTGCGCCAAGCACGCGTGGTCTCCTCTGGACTCATCACGGTGCCCAGTCGCGCAGCGAACTCATCACCCGCGCTATCACGCCAGCGAGCTTCACCGGAATAAGCCAAAAAGACCACTGGGCGCACGACGCCGTCGGCAAGCGCATTGGAATAGCCGTACGTGTAATCGGCGACGGAACGCGAGTAACCATCGCCGTCCGGCGAGTAGCGAACAAACGGAATCGCCGCGTCATCGGAGCGGAACGGCGTACCAGTTAGGCACAGGCGGCGTTCGACATCGCCGTAAGCTTCGGAAATACCGTCGCCCCAGCTCTTGGCATCGCCGCCGTGGTGCACCTCGTCCAGAATCACCAATGTCGGCCGAGCGGTGGCTACGGCATGGTGCTTAAACGGATGCACTGCGACTTGGGCGTAGGTCACAACAATTCCCTGGTAGGAGGGGTTTACCACACCCTTGGCGTTGGTGAATTTGGGATCCAACGCAATCCCCGAACGAGCAGCGGAAGCAGCCCACTGCACTTTCAGGTGCTCAGTGGGAACCACGACGATGATGCGCTCGACGATCCGGCGCGACAGCAACTCACTGGCGATACGCAGGGCGAAGGTCGTCTTACCTGCGCCCGGTGTCGCCACTGCAAGGAAGTCCTTGGGGTTAGTCGCCAGGTATTTGTCGAGAGCCTCCTGCTGCCATTTACGAAGCCCGCTCACTTGCGACGCAGGGACTTGTAAATCCGCTCGCAGTCAGGGCATACCGGTGAACCCGGCTTCGCCGACTTCTTCACTGGGAAGGTTTCACCGCACAGAGCAACGACGTAGGAGCCGTTGACCGCGGAGTTCACGATCTGGTCCTTCTTGACGTAATGGAAGAACTTCGGGGTGTCGTCCCTCGTCGACTCATCGACGCGGGTATCGGTGCGTTCAATCGTCTTTGTCGTCTTCAATGGAGTGCTCACAGATTCCAATTGTGCCCCATCGGTCAAATTATGCCCAGTGACCCAGGTGCTGGCCGCTGCTGACTGCTGCCTTCCATAGCCATCCACAACATCGCTACGACTACGCGAGCATGCGGCTGCAACGGACATAGCTAGTTGAGACGACCCCACGCCACAGGCGTATGCTAGACAACCATGGCGCGAATCAATGACCGTCGCGACTCCGCGCTGCCGAAACGCGGAAGTTCCCGGCGACGCAAGAAAGACGCGGCGTTGATTACCGACGCCCGCGGCTCTCGGATTCGCAACTATGACCACCGCCGCCACGTCTACGCGGCTCTGCAATGGTCTCGCATTCCGCTGCTGCTTCTTTCCGGCGCTTTTTATCTTTGGTGGGATGTGCCGTGGATCGCAGCGATTCTCATGGTCGTCTCCGTACCCATGCCGTGGATCGCGGTTGTCATCGCCAATGGCGTTGGAGAACCCGCTGACAAGCGTAAGCCGCGCGTCTACAAGCCTGGAGTTGTACGCGAGCAAAACCGCAAATGGGAGGAGCAGCAACGCCAGCGCGCCCTCAAGGAAGCAGAGATGCGCGCGCTCGGTTCGGCCGCCAGTACCGAAGACACCGACGCACCGCCGCAGTCCGGTAACGAGACCATCTCAACCCCCTTCGATGATGCAAATGTCATCGATATGCCGGAAGACGACGATCCGTCGTCAAGCTCCCCTAACTAGCCCCTCCGCCCCGCTTTACGACGAAGGTAGTGCCTACGATGACCTTTTCCCCCTCCACCTTCACCCCACCGACTGATCAGCAGCTTCGTGATTTTGTCGACTGTGCGGAGGAATTTGCCACCGCACTGAAGCGCCTTGAGTTTTCCAGTGAGTCACTGCGTCGAGTCCTAGGCGCCGAGGGACTGGCCGCGCTGGACCGCGGTGAGCCCGGCGTTGTCGATGTTCTACTTACCGAAACTGAGGGCGTTTCTGCGGACACTGTGACCGCGTTGCGTCTTCTCATCCTGGGCGACTTCGCCGACGCAGACCAGCTATTTGGGCCTGCTCTGACGGCCAAGTTACTGGACAGCGGCATACTTGCCGGCACCGCCACCAACGCACAGGTGTGTATCGATGTGCGCCCGGTTGAGATTGCGGGAGTCGACCGTATTGTCTTTTCCGACCGCGATGCCTCTATGAGCGATCACGTTCCTGGACCCAATCATGTCTTGGGCGTAGGGCGGGCTTCCCGCTCCCTCCTCGATATTTCGCCGACCTCGGCGGTGGAATCCGTACTCGACCTCGGTGCCGGTTGTGGTGTCCAGAGCCTTGCCCAGCCGGATGCAAAGTCGATTGTCGCGACGGACATTCACCCCCGGGCGCTGTTTTTTGCCCGCGCTACTTTCGCAGCAAATGGCTTCGACCAGGCGCAGGCCCTCGAAGGCTCGTGGTTTGAACCGGTTGCAGGCAAGAAGTTTGACCGCATTGTGGCGAACCCGCCGTTCGTCGTAGGGCTGCCAAGTGTGGAACATGTTTACCGTGACTCAGGATTGAATCTGGACGGTGCCACCGAACTTATGATCCGCGGTCTGGCCGACCATCTCACCGACGGCGGCACGGCGCATCTGCTCGGCGCTTGGGCCCATATCGAAGGCGAAAGTTGGCAACAGCGCATCGCCTCTTGGCTCCCTGCTGAAGGCCTCGAAGTGTGGGTAACACAACGAGATGTCGCCACGCCGGCGGAATACATCGGCACCTGGCTTCGAGACGAGTCCATCGACCCCCGCAGCCCAGAAGGCTGCGAGCGCTCCCGTGCCTGGCTGGAGCACTTCCGCAACAGCGGCGTGACAGGCATCGGGTTCGGCTACATCACAGTCCAACGCATTGCCGGCCCGACTTCCGCTGTGTGTGAAGAAATGCCGCAGCCTTTGGCCGCTCCCTTCGCCGCCGAAGCCGAGGAGTATCTCGGCCGCGCCGAATGGCTTCGCGCACAAACTGCTAACACCATCCCCGAAGCTGCCTTTACTGTGCGACCCGGCGTCGCCTTAGAACGCGTTTCGCTTGCCGACGTCGACAGCGGCCAGGGCTTCACTGAGTTCGATACACGCATCTCACGCACCGACGGCCCCGCCTGGACACACTCAATCGATGAGTCCGTCGCAACCATCCTGGGTGCACTGCATCCCGAAGCTGCCCTGGGCTCCGTCATCGACATCATGGCAATGTTTGGAGCCTTTGATGAGTCCGAAGTCCCTGCAATCAAGGACGCCCTAGTTCCCATCGTCGTTGACCTGGTTCGCCATGGTCTGATTCTCCCCACCGAGCTCTTGGAGGATAAACAGTAAATGAAAGCCGTTCTCACCCGAGTTAAATCCGCGTCAGTCACTGTCGACGGCTCCGTTGTTGGCCACGTTGACGGAGGCGATACCGGCGCCATTTTGGCGCTCGTAGGTGTTGGCCGCGAGGACACTGCCGATGCTTGGGAAACGATGGCCCGCAAGATCGCGGAGCTGCGCATTCTGGATGGCGAGCTCAGCGCTGTCGACGCTGGCGCCCCGGTGCTCATTGTTAGCCAATTCACGTTGATGGGGGCGACAAAGAAGGGACGGCGGCCGTCGTGGGTAGACGCGGCTCCGGGCCCAGAGGCCGAACCCGTCATAGAAAAAATTGTCGAGAACTTGCGCAATCGTGGCTTGACGGTCGAAACGGGACAATTTGGAGCGATGATGGAGGTCGCATCCGTCAATGATGGACCCTTTACAGTTCTCGTAGAATGCTAGTCGCGGCAGTTTTTCTTAACATTATATTTGCATGGCAAAATTACCCTATTGACATTCATCAACTTTCACGGGAACATTTCCGTAACTCCGTGCGTTGTAGTTATTGAGTCCACTTAAAAATCCAGGAGGCAGATTCATGAAGAGTGCCGATATTCAAAATGACGAACTGGAAGGTCAGCCACGGGACAAGGGGCGCCGCACTGGCAATAACTCCAATCCGTCCGCCGATTTGGTTCGTGTGTATTTGAACGGCATCGGAAAGACTGCTCTTCTCAGCGCTGAAGAAGAGGTGGAACTTTCTAAGCGCATTGAAGCCGGTGTATACGCCGAGCATTTGCTGCAGACCGGCGCGAAAATGACCCGCGCAAAGAAGCGTGATGTCAAGATCTTGGCAAAGGAAGGTAAGGCTGCACGCGCCCACCTACTCGAAGCCAATCTCCGTCTTGTGGTCTCGCTGGCGAAGCGCTACACCAACCGCGGTATGCCTCTGCTGGATCTAATCCAGGAGGGCAACTTGGGCCTCATCCGCGCCATGGAAAAGTTCGACTACACCAAGGGCTTCAAGTTTTCCACATACGCAACGTGGTGGATTCGCCAAGCTATTACCCGCGGTATGGCTGATCAGTCGCGCACTATTCGCCTACCCGTCCATTTGGTTGAGCAGGTCAACAAGATTTCTCGTATCAAGCGTGAGCTCTACCAGCAGCTCGGCCGTGAGGCTACGAATGAGGAATTGGCAGAGGAATCCGGCATTCCAGAGGCCAAGATCGAGATGCTGCTGCGTCAGTCCCGCGACCCGGTGAGCTTGGACATGCCGGTGGGCACTGATGAGGAAGCTCCTCTGGGAGACTTCATCGAGGACTCAGAGGCAACTGATGCCGAGGAGGCAGTTGTCGCTTCCCTGCGTCACCACGATGTCCGCAAGGTTCTGTCCACTCTCGAGATTCGAGAGCAGGAAGTTATTAAGCTCCGCTACGGTCTCGACGATGGTCTGCCCCGCACGCTGGATCAGATTGGCCGCCACTTTGGCCTGTCTCGAGAGCGCGTCCGCCAGATTGAGCGGGAAGTTATGTCCAAGCTGCGCGAGGGTGACCGTGCTGACAAGCTGCGTGAGTACGCAAACTAACGCCACATGGCGGTGACATCGATAGGGTTCCCAATTTCAGCCCTGAGATAGAGCTGGACTTCAATGCCGACCCCGTGCGGGAGTTTCATCCACACTGGCGGTCGGCGTTTTCGTCTGCACGTCGAACTTTCGACATCGCGTACGCTCCCTTCCGTCTCAGCAGCGCCCACCGAACCAAGCTTTTCGCTGCCTAATCAGCACCAAAGCCACTAGATTTGCGAGCCCTAACATCTTTCTTGCGCAAGTGTGGTTATCCTAATACTTGAGTGAAAACTTTTAAGACTGTGTTATCGGAGGAAAACCGTGAGGGATTTGGTTGACACCACGGAAATGTACTTACGTACGATTTTCGAACTCGAAGAAGAGGGCATCATTCCTTTGCGTGCTCGCATTGCCGAACGCCTTGAGCAGTCGGGGCCGACCGTTAGCCAAACCGTTGCGCGCATGGAGCGCGATGGCCTTCTCGTAGTTGCCCCAGATCGCAGCTTGCAGCTTTCCGACGAGGGCCGCAGGCTGGCCACGGCTGTCATGCGTAAGCACCGCCTAGCTGAGCGCCTACTTACGGATGTCATTGGCCTCGAATGGGACAAGGTTCACGACGAAGCCTGCCGCTGGGAGCACGTAATGAGTGACGAGGTCGAGCGCAAACTTCTCGACGTGCTTGACTCTTACACACGCTCCCCATTCGGCAATCCGATTCCCGGTTTGGGAGACCTCGGTGGGACTCAGTCACCAGAGCCGTTAGAGAACGTTCGCCGACTGTCCGATCTAAACCCCGGCGAGTACACCGTTGAGATCGTCCAGATTAACGAAATCCTGCAGGTCGAGCAGAGCTACATGAAGCGTCTCCACAAGGCTGGAATTATGCCGGGTACTGAGGCACTTGCCGAGGTTGCCGCCGGCCGCGTGACTCTCGCCCGTGGTGATCATTCTCTTGACATTCCGGATACTCTGTCTCACGCAATCATGGTGATTATCAAATGAAACTCCTCGTCACTGGTGGTGCCGGCTACGTCGGTAGCGTGTGCTCGGCAGTATTGATTTCTCTTGGCCACGACGTCACCATTCTGGACAACTTCTCTGTTGGCAACCGTGATGCGGTGCCAGAGGGCGCGACCCTAGTCGAAGGCGATGTGGCGGACAAGGCCTACGAGGTTCTGTCCTCCGACAGCTTCGACGGCGTCGTTCATTTCGCTGCGAAATCGCTTGTTGGCGAGTCTGTCGAAGTTCCTTCCGACTACTGGCACAACAATGTGGGCCAAACCCTGAAGCTACTCGACGCGATGCGTGATACCGGTACGAATAACCTGGTGTTCTCTTCGACAGCTGCAACCTACGGCGAGCCAGAGAAGACACCAATTACCGAAGACATGCCAACCGCGCCGACCAACCCTTACGGTGCCACCAAGCTGGCCATGGACTACGCCATCGCCTCTTACGCCAAGGCATACAACATCGGCGCTACGAGCTTGCGTTATTTCAATGTGGCGGGTGCCTGGGGCGGTTTTGGAGAAAACCGTGAGGTGGAAACTCACCTCATCCCACTGGTACTGCAGGTTGCGCTCGGTCACCGCGACAAGATTATGGTCTTTGGCAATGACTGGCCGACTCCGGACGGCACCGCGGTGCGTGACTACATCCACATCAAAGACCTCGCCGATGCGCATGTCTTGGCACTAGAGTCCAACACGCCGGGAACCCACCGTATCTTTAACCTCGGTTCCGGCGACGGCTTTTCAGTTCGCCAGGTCATTGAAACCTGCCGTAAGGTCACCGGTCACCCGATTCCCGCTGAGGATGCACCGCGTAGAGCCGGTGATCCGGCAACCCTTATTGCCTCTTCTCAGCGTGCCATGGACGAGCTCGGATGGAAGCCCAACCAGACGGAGCTTGAAACCATCGTCGCCGATGCATGGGAGTACACCAAGAACCTCGGCGACCGAGCCCACTCGGCGCACCGCTAGGTACTGCAGTACAGCTTGCAGGGTCGCTAATCAATACGCGGCATTTTCACCTTGTATACCCTGCGCAGTACCTCTTGTGCTGCTCCAAGAATTGTGCCGACGCACCTCGGCACAATTTGATTGGCGACCGCAATTTCCAGCAACTGAGTCAGTGAATGATTCGGTTGCTCCCCCGCTGCCTCATCGAGAGCTGTTTGCGCAAAGTTCTCCAGCCCAGCCGCGAACTTTGCGATGGCAAAACACGCTAAAGCGTTAGCACGCAGGCTGCCGCGGTGGACGATTGCGGCCTCGCGCCAGATTTCTCCCATTGATTGCGCCAACTGCGTAGTAATGAAAATCATGGACATATCGCGCAAGGTGACGTTGGTCAGTGCTGCTGCAATGGCATATCCTGCGTTTTCATCGCGCACCGCCTCATGTGCATCCATCACACCATCGGCCACGTTTTCCACGGCGGTTTTGAGCATGTCGAAGTGCTCAATGAGCGCGGGATTGTCCGAACCAATTTTGAGCTTCCTCGGCTGCTCAACGGCTGTCGCTCGTTCCCGGAGGCGTTCAATCAGAGCCCTGTCTTTACTGTCGTGGAATTGGCCACCTCGAAAATAGCTGCGGTACTCCTCATAGTTTTTGAAAACCTGCTCTCCCTGCCGGGAGATTAGATTTGCATTGTCGGTCATCAGACTGTCACCGACAATGCCGACGATCTCTCCCTGCTCGTCCGTGACAACTTCCCCCGCAGCAATAGTGGCAACGCCCGCCAAACGCACCTCATGCAGGCCGCCTTCTCGCAGCCAGCCTGTAATAGGTGTGGAGTCCTTTTCAATCCCCCAGGATTCGTCGATGATAAACACATCTGCGTGAGTGCATCCTTCATCGAGCAGGAAGTCCGCGGCTGCCCGCACCAAGTCAGGATTGTTCTCCATCGAGGCCACATCCTTAATCAGCATCGGGCCAGCATGCGCTGTCGGATCAAACTCGACCTTGCCATCGATGAGATCTTCGACCTGCTGACGATACAACGCCGCAATCACTACCTGCCCCCGCGGATAGAATCCAACGATTCCCGGCAGGTTCGTCAGAAAAACACTCGGCTCAATTTCAGGCTTTTGTCCTGCACCGAAGTTCTGTTTGTTTCCCATTAATTCCTTACCCCTTTTCCCCCATTGGAATAGCTCGACAGCGGACAATCCTCTCGCCATCTGGTGGCTCTCATTGTTATCGAATCCGCAACAGCCTTGCTTGTGCGCGACCGGAAAAATCGGCCCATCTGTGGACTACTTTCAACTTGTGGATAACTGGAATAATTTCTGCGGTATCGTGGTTGTTTACTTCAAATGACGAAAAATGTGATGCAGGAGGTAGTCGTACGTGAGTGATCCGACCGACAAGCCTCAGGGCAATATGTACGAGGTAGTTTTCCCGGTTCCTGACGTAACGGGAAGCGAGGGGCATCTGACCCTGGTCATTGCACTTAGCGGTTATGCGGATGCCGGTAATGCCGTCTCGGAATCAGCTAGTTTCCTGTTGGATGCTCTCGAGCACCGTCCATTGGTGAACTTTTCTATCGACGAGCTGATTGATTATCGTTCTCGCCGTCCCTCTGTGACGATGAACCACGACCAGATTGTGGATGTATCCGATTTGAACCTGTCGCTCAATGTGGTTCGCGACAACGTCGGTAAGCCGTTCTTACTGCTTTCTGGCCCTGAGCCAGACATGCGGTGGGAGGCTTTCTCGACTGCCGTGGCAGATCTTGCAGAGCGCTACGATGTCGGTCGGACTGTGTCGCTGTACTCGGCGCCGATGACGGTTCCGCACACCCGACCGCTGGGTATCATCGCCCATGGCACAGATAAGCGGAAACTCGGTGATATGCATACCTGGGGCAACCGCGTCACGGTTCCGGGTGCTGCGAGCCTGAACATTGAGTACGAGCTCTCAAGCCGCGGTTGTGATGCCTTTGGTTTCACCGCACAGGTGCCACACTATGTCGCGGCCTCTGAGTATCCGCTGGCGTCACTGCGGCTGTTGCAGGAGGTAGCAAAGCTAGCCAAGCTCGAGCTCCCGCTTGAGGCGTTGGAGAAGGAATCCGCGCGGGTGGCGGAGCTGCTCAATACGCAGACGAATGATTCCGGCGAGGTCTCTCAGCTGGTCAATCTTCTCGAGGAACAGTACGACCAGGAGGTTCAACGTCGTCAAGAGCTGGAGACTTCTCCTCTACTTGGACCTAACGGCGAGATGCCTTCGGCCGACGAGATTGGCGCTGAGTTCGAAAGGTTCCTCGCTTCTCAACCGCTGCGCCCAGTAGAGGATTCTTCCTCGCTTGACGACGAGGCGGAGACCCCGGCCAACTCGGATTCCTCGGCAACTACATCAGAGGACACTGACGCACACTCGGAAGAACCCGAGTCGGCCTCGGCGGATGATAGGTCTGCGGAGTTTTCTGTAGACGACACTGCCGAACAGCCTGAGTCAGAACAGCCCGAGTCTGAACAGCCTCGGGAAGAGCAGGCGGAAAGCGAAGAATCCGGTGAACCGGAACAACCTCGCCGTCGGCGCGGCTGGAAGCCCTGGTTCCGCTTCTAATCCGGGGTTACCGCTAGGGTGGGAAGCGTGTCACTATCTGAAATGCTTCCCGACCTAGCTGAGGTTCCAGAGTCCCTTTTCGACGATGCGATTATGGACTCGTTCATTGCCTGGACCAGGGATCAGGGCATCACGCTCTACCCGGCCCAGGAGGAGGCCGCTATTGGTCTCGCTGGTGGCGACCACGTCATTCTTGCCACTCCGACAGGTTCGGGCAAGTCCATGGTGGCTATTGCTGCCCACTTCT
Source organism: Corynebacterium sp. HMSC064E08 (assembly GCF_001811805.1). Taxonomy (NCBI): domain Bacteria; kingdom Bacillati; phylum Actinomycetota; class Actinomycetes; order Mycobacteriales; family Corynebacteriaceae; genus Corynebacterium; species Corynebacterium sp. HMSC064E08. The sequence continues at coordinate 75,525 of NZ_KV806693.1, read as the reverse complement.
GCGCCCTCGCTCGTGGCCAGCGCAGCTTTTACACAGCGCCTATTAAGGCCTTGGTCAGCGAGAAGTTCTTTGCCCTCTGCGAGGTCTTTGGCGCTGAGAACGTCGGTATGATGACCGGCGATGCCACCGTCAACGGTGGTGCACCCATCATCTGCGCAACTGCGGAAATTGTCGCCAATATCGCCCTGCGCGACGGGGCCGACGCCGATATTGACCAGGTGGTAATGGATGAATTCCACTTCTATGCGGATCCCGATCGCGGGTGGGCATGGCAAGTGCCCTTGCTCGAGCTTTCCCGTTGCCAATTCCTGTTGATGTCCGCCACTCTCGGCGATACTCAAAAGTTTGAGACGGATTTGAAGGAACGCACGGGACTCGACGTCAACCTCGTTACAGGTACGACGCGCCCGGTACCGCTGGATTTCCACTATGTCTACACACCAGTTCATGACACGCTGGCGGAGTTGCTGGAATCCGGCAAAGCCCCAATCTACATCGTCTTTTTCTCCCAGCGCCAAGCAGCTGAACAGGCTCAGGCACTGACCGGTCTGAAGCTGCTGACGAAGGAGGAGAAGGAGCGGATTCGCGAAGAGATTGGCGATTTCCGGTTTACCACGGCCTTTGGTCGAATTCTTTCCAAGTTGGTGCGCCAGGGCATTGGCGTCCACCATGCGGGAATGCTGCCGAAGTACCGTCGTTTGGTTGAGCGTCTCTCTCAGACTGGTCTGCTGAAGGTCATCTGTGGCACGGATACCCTCGGCGTCGGCATCAACGTGCCTATTCGCACGGTGCTAATTACCGGTTTGGCCAAGTTCGATGGCCGTCGTAGCCGTATTCTCAAGTCACGCGAGTTCCACCAGATCGCTGGACGCGCCGGCCGTGCTGGCTACGACACCGAGGGCACCGTAGTTGTCGAAGCACCTGAACACGAAATCGAAAACGCCAAGCTGCGGCGCCGTGCCGGCCAGGATGAGGCCAAACTGAAGAAATTGCGGCTGAAGTCCGTTCCCAAGGGCGAAGTGACATGGTCGGAGAAGACCTTCGACAAAATCGTTTCTCAGCCACCGGAGCCGCTGACCAGCCGCTTTACAGTTACCAACGGTATGTTGCTCAACGTCATTGCACGTGGTGGCGATACCTACGAACACATGCGTCATCTGCTGCGCACCAATCACGACACCCGCCACCAACAAAATGAGGCTATTCTGACCGCAATTGAGCTCTACTGCGGTTTGGTCACCGCGGGTATCGTCGTCACGCATGGCGAGGGCGATGACTGCCGCCCCGAGCTGACAATGGAGCTGCAGCGTGACTTCGCGCTCAATCAGCCGCTGTCGCCTTTCGCCATCGCCGCGCTCGAACTGTTGGATAAGGACAGCCCGAACTACGCACTCGATGTCATCAGTGTGTTTGAGTCAATTCTGGAAGACCCTCGCCCACTGCTCATCGCGCAGCAGAAGAAGGCACGCGGTGAAGAAATCGCCGCGCTCAAGGCCGAGGGTGTTGATTACACCGAACGTATGAACATCGTCGAAGACATCACATGGCCGATGCCGCTTGCCGACGAGCTGGAGCGCGCATTCGACACCTATGCTCAAGGTCACCCGTGGGTGCGTGAGTTTTCGCTGTCGCCCAAGTCAGTCGTGCGCGAGATGGTGGAAAAGGCCATGACTTTCTCGGACGTGGTATCTGAGTATGGAATTGCCCGCTCTGAAGGTATTTTCCTGCGCTATCTCACCGATGCCTGGCGCACTTTGCGACACACTCTCCCTCCGGAAGCCGCTAACGAGGAACTTCGGGACATTGTGGAATGGCTCGGCGAGCTCGTTGTGCAGGTGGATAACTCCCTGGTGGATGAATGGGCGCAAATGGCCGATCCGGACAAGCCATTGGACGAGGAAACTCTCAAGGAAGCGGCTTTTGGCACCGACGAGTCGCGGCCCCTTACAGGCAACGAACGTGCATTTACCCGTATGGTGCGCAATCTCATGTTCCGCCACGTGCAGCTCTTTGCCTTTGAAAAGGAGGAGGAGCTGGCCGACCTGGACAACTACCTCGACGATGCGCCAGATTGGCCTGCCGCAATGGATGACTACTTCGATGAATACGATGACCTAGGGATCGATGCAAAGGCTCGCGGCGGCGATATGATTTCGATTGACCGCAAGGCTGGTGAGGGCCTATGGCATGTGATCCAGATACTCGATGACCCTGAGGGCGACCACGGCTGGCGCTTTGAAGCGGACGTTGACTTGGCTGCATCTGATGAATACGGCGAGGTCAGGTTGGGATCGCTGCGAATTATTCAGGGATAAACGCGAAAAACCGGGCTGGAACTGCCAGCCCGGTTTTTGCTTATTTCGTACGCTATTGCAGCATGCGCCAAGAGAGCTTTAGGCAACAGCGTCCATGTACGCCTGCCGTACCAGTTCAGCAATTCGATTGAACTCGCCGCCGCGTACCGATGATGCGCGGTGAACCAGCCCAATGGTGCGTCCCGGCCGTGCCGGACCTTCGAATCGTGCAACAGCCAGGCCGGGGCGGTCGGCCTCAATCTTGACAGCCGATTCCGGTACAAGCGACTGCCCCAACCCACCGGCAACACACTGCACGACGGTGGATAGAGAAGCCGCCCGTGTTTCCAAGCTGGAGGTCTCGCCGTGAACAGCATCGACCTTGCGACAAATATCCAACACCTGGTCGCGCAGGCAATGACCGTCGTCAAGCAGAAGCAAGTCCAAGTCCCTGATTGCCTCAAGCTTTACGTCTTCCTTACCTGCCAGCGGATGATCCTCTGGCACGACGATGTAGAACTCCTCGTCGTAGAGGTAAATCTCTTCAAAGGAAGGCACATCGGATGGCAGTGCCATGATGGCTGCATCAATGGTGCCGGAGCGAAGTGATTCGATGAGGCGCTCGGTCGGCTCTTCGACAATCCTAGGCTTTAGATCTGGCAGCTCGTCACGAACCAACTGGAGGAAGTTGGGCAGCACGTATGGAGCAACCGTAGGGATAACACCAATGGATAGTGGTCCGGACAAATCATCTGTACGGCCAGAGGCGCGAGCAACGATCTCGTCAACAATTTCAGATGCTTGGCGGGCATATGGAATCAGTCCGCGACCGAGTGGCGTCACCAGCACTCGGCGAGTCGAACGCTCTACAAGCTGCACCCCCAGTCCCTGCTCAAGGGTGGAAAGCGCTTGTGACAGGCTGGGCTGTGAAATGCCGAGGCGGGCAGCGGCTTGACCGAAGTGACCGGTATCGGCAATCGCGACAAAGGCACGTAACTGAGGCAAAGTGGGCCGATAATCTCTATTACGCATACCTATAAGCCTACACGAGCTTATTAACTTTTTCCTCTTGACGGTTCGGGAATCCATAGGCATAATGGTGTGTGACCCCAAAAGGAATACATTCAGGAGGATTCCATGGCAATTTTGACTGTTGGCGACAAGTTCCCCGAGTTTTCTCTGACCGCTCTCAAGGGCGGCAACCTGCGTGATGCAAACGCTTCTTCTCCGGATGACTACTTCGAGCAGGTAACCAATGAGTCTTACGAGGGTAAGTGGAAGGTCGTCTTCTTCTACCCGAAGGACTTCACCTTTGTCTGCCCGACTGAGATTGCTGCATTCGGCAAGCTGAATGAGGAATTCGAGGACCGCGACACCGTTATTCTCGGTGGCTCTGGCGACAACGAGTTCTCCCACTTCAACTGGCGTGCAACCCACGAGGAACTGCTGGACATCCCGTTCCCGATGTTCTCCGACATCCGCCATGACCTGATGCGTGCACTCGGTGTCGAGAACGCTGACGGTGTTGCAGATCGCGCAACCTTCATCATTGACCCGGACGGCATCATTCAGTTCGTCTCCGTTACCCCGGACGCTGTCGGTCGTAACGTTGACGAGGTTCTGCGTGTTCTCGACGCTCTTCAGTCTGAAGAGGTCTGCGCATGTAACTGGCAGAAGAATGACCCGACCAAGAACATCGACAAGATGGACGTTCTGAAGCAGGAGCTGAAGTAACTCATATGAGCATCGATAACCTTCGTTCCGGTCTACCGGAGTACGCCAAGGACATGAAGCTTAACCTTGGCACTCTCACCCGTTCTACGGAACTCTCCGAGCAGCAGCTGTGGGGTACCCTGCTTGCATCCGCTGCTGCCACCCGCAACGAGACTGTTTTCTCCGAGATCGCCGAGGAAGCCAAGGAGCACCTGTCTGACGAGGCTTTCGAGTCTGCACTTGGTGCGGCCACCGTTATGGGCATGAACAACGTTGCTTACCGCACTCGCCACATGCTCGGTGATGACTACGCACAGGTCAAGTTCGGCCTGCGCATGAACATCATCTCCAATCCGGGTGTCGAGAAGGAAGACTTCGAGCTGTGGTCTCTGGCAGTTTCTGCCATCAACGGCTGTGAAGCTTGCGTGACTTCTCACGCAAAGGTCGTCCGCGATGCCGGTCTGACCAAGGAGCAGGTCTGGGAAGCTGTGAAGATTGCAGGCACCGTCTCTGGTGTTGCACAGGCTGTCTTCGCCGAGGCTACCCGCTAAATATTCGGAGCATAGGTTCGGCTTTTGATAGCCGAACGCTCCCCAGCAGGATTACCTGCTGACGAAATAGCGCCCGAGGAACCAATTTTTATCGGTTCCTCGGGCGCTTTCTCTTGTTTGGTTTGGCTACTGCTGCGGAGGGTAATAACCCGGATTCTCCTGGGCTTCATTAACTACTCGACGGCCACCGATGAGCTGACGGTAAATATGTACTTGCACGAGGAGAGCAAGCGGGACTGTGTACAACATACCGATATAGAAGAGCATTGCACCTGCGGAAGAAACAATTGACGTCAGAATGAATGCAACGAGCATCGTCCAATACTGAGGCTTCACCAAGCGCCAAGCGACGACCGGAGCCTCAAGTGCTGTTGCTCGACCATCGAAAACAAGAAGCGGCATAGTCGCTGTGATTGGCATGATGAAGATGGACAGCACAAGTACCAACAGGTAGCCGATGGGAATCATCGCAGCTGCAGCTTCACTGCCGTTGGCAGACAGGGATACTCCAGCGATGAAGAGCACCATCCCCGGAAGCATGGCGAGCAGCCCCACCAGGAACGTGACAATGTAGGCACCGATAAGAGATCCCCACCGGTTTACACGGAAGAAAGTACCGTAGCTCGGCACTCGGCCGTCGACAGCTTCGAATGCACCGCGCAGCATAAATGCCTGCATCGCGAACATGCCCACGGCAAATAGGAGTGCCATCGCGCCGAGAGTCGCGAACATTGACCCTAGATCCTCAAACGGAACATCGCCTGGATAGTTCGGCTCAAAGTCCGGATCGAAGTCACCAGTCGCAAAGAGAATTGCCGCTGCGCCAACAATCAGTGCGACTAGTACGGCGAAGAACGTCAGCATGATGCCAAGCCAGGAAGCAAAATTGCTGTTTAGACTACGAAACGCCGCGGAAAAGGCACTTCCAATGTCGACCTTCGTCGGCCCCTGTGCCACAGGCTTCACCGGCGGCTCATCGCCACCTGGCATGTTGACTCCGGGAGCAAGTGCACCGGCTGCAGAAGCCCCGCTGGACTGGTGCTGCCAGTAGCTCGAGTCCGCACCATAGGGTTGCCCGCCGTAACTATCGCGCGACTCGCCAGTTCCATAAGAAGGAATTTCGCCATAAGCCTGTTCACGGCCGTAAGTCTGATTCCACTGTGGCGAATCCTCTGGTCCACGCGGGCCATGTTGTGCGTCCGAATCGAACCCGTAAGGGTTGTAGTCCTGCGAACCATTGTTGGGAAAACCGTGACTCTGGGAGTCATAGTTATTGGACTCATTGTCCCGGCTGCCGTCACCGTAAGAATCGTTGTTGCTATATGGATCGTTTGAGGTATTCATGAAGCAAATTGCTCCTGCCAAATTGACGGATACATACAAATAACGCGCACAACGGACTATACGTGAGACAAGCCCTTGATGAGTTTTTAAAGGCCGAAGTATAAGTCACATTGTGCGCATGGACGTATTTAATTGGACGTTCTTACACGAGCTCCACCGCGGCGACTCCCTCGAACTCGTTCAGCGAATCACCGGCACCCAACGCGCTACCACGCACGATGATGTCATACTTGCCCGGCGCGACTCCTCCGGTCTCCCAAGTGACCTTGGCGGTGGTGTAATTACCGTCCTTGGCAAATTCAATGACAGTTGCCTGGTCCCAGTCGTCAGAAACGATCTCACCGCGGTCATTCTTGATGAGTAGGTAGCCGTCTTCCAGTCGCAAGTCGTTATTCGGATTTGCCGCGACGAATTGGGCAACGGCCTGCTGCCCTACCGTGACGCTTGCAGTCGATTCGAGCACGTCACCAAAATTCTTGCCCATTGGTACGGAATCGATAGTCTTTCCTCCTGCTGGCGACGGCGGGATGATGCCAGTGAGATCACCTGCAGCACTGCCCGGGTCGACAGCCATGCCGTCGGCAAGCGCGTGGGCGAGATCGTGATAGATGGAGATCATCGCACTGAGCGTGTACTTGCCGAAAGCCGTTGCGCCGCCCTCGTAATCCTGCTGATCGTATTCCTCTGGGGTAACGACGTAGTGTCCATAGCTGTTGGTGTAGCCCTGGCAGATGACAGTGTCGATTGGAACGCCGAGGACATCGGCGACGTGCTGACGCATGCGGTAACCCGACATCGTGGTGGGTTCAAGGCCGTTGGTAATCAAGGTGAAGCCACCGATGCGGGTGATGGAGAACATGTGGGTCTGCTGGAGAAGACCATCGATGTAGCCCACTGGCAGCAGGCATTCTTTCTCGCCCTGAATCTCCCCGATATTTTTCGGGAGTACGACGTTATTGAGCTGACGTACCCACGGTGTGCCTCCACGCTGGCCCTCGTTGAAACCTAGGGCTGGTTCGCCGCCGCCGTCCTCCTGGCTACTGGCTGCGAAGGCCGCACCGAGGATTGCAGGTCCAGTGCGGTGCGGCTGGCCGTCGGGCGTGAATTGGCCGTCAATGTCGACATCGCCGAGGTTGACCCACTTGTGGACGGTAGAGATTCCGCCTCCTGGCAGTGCAATGGTCTGACCCTGGGTAGCGTCAATCTGACGCTGACCGAGAATGCGGGCGGACTCTGCTTCGTCTCCGTTGCCGGGACCCGAATTTGGCACGAGCCCCATGTTCGGGCTGATGTCACCCGGGCACGACATGGTAAATGCGGCGACAAAGGGGGCATCGGCCGGCTCACGGTGGGTAACCCCGCGGTCGACCTCAACCTTCCATGCTGCATAGCCCTTGTTGTCGCCGTCGATGATGGTGTGCTCGGGGCCGAAGGTGGTCGGATGAATTCCATACCAGTTAATGAATCCGACTTCGCGACCACCGCGACTCACGTGCAGTGTATGGCTTTCCGGGTTGACTCCGTCGGGGAAAAGACGCTGTTCTTCCTCGGGGTTACGCCTGAATGCCTCCAGGGAGCGGTTAACACCCGCATCCTTGGCAATCCCCTTGGTCAGGTGGATAGTCGACGGCTGGTAATCAGCGTGTGCACGTTCAATAGCCTTGACCACACCGACGACCACAGCTTCGAAAGTGACGGGACGGAAACCGAGAGTAGTCAGGTCGACCATAAGATGGCCCGATGTACCACCCGGCGCGACATGCGTATGAGATGCGCAGATAAGCACGTTGCCCTCGTGGTAGAGGTCTCCGAAGAGAGCTCGCAGTCGCCGCAGAACTTCCATCTGGATGGACTGGAACATGAGCCCCATATCTGCGGTGACGTGGACGACACGGTTGTCGTTGTCATCACCGAAGATGAATGCACGCGCCATCTGGCGAAGACGCAGACCCGAGGTGGTCTGGTCCATGACCGCATACCCGTTCATGCCAGCGCCGAGTGGCTCGCCTGTCATGTCAGCCATTCCTCGACCGACATTCAAATTGGTGGTCGAATTCCCCGCGGCGGCAGAAGCCCCGTTTGCAGGAGCGGCGTTTGCCTTTGATGCACCATTTACGGCAGGCATCATACTCGCAGCTGACACGGCAGTTGCTCCGACGAGGAAGCCTCGCCTGCCCACTTGGTACGGGGCGCGTGCGGTTGGTTCTGCCGAATTCGACGATGATGCCATCTGGGGATCGAGCATGTCACATCCTCTTCATATTTCTTTTTGAATATCAATATGTTGGACTTTAATCAGACAATCCCCTACGCGTGGCCTAATAAGCCAAAGTTCCCAAAATTCCCCCCGCGACAGCAGTAACCGATACGACATTCGCAAGGCAGTATCACTACCATGGACACAGTAGAATTTCGCAAGCTTTAGCGCGCTCCTCGCAGACACAACTTCAGAAAGGGCACCATGGCTCAGGCTGTCGGTTTTAACCGCGAAAAGTACATCGAAATGCAATCCGCTCATATTAAGAAGCGGCGCGCAGACATCGCAGGTGAAGGCGGCAAGCTCTATCTCGAAATGGGCGGCAAGCTATTTGATGACATGCATGCCTCGCGCGTGCTCCCCGGCTTCACGCCTGACAATAAAATCGCTATGCTCGATCGCCTCAAAGACGATCTGGAAATCATGGTGTGCATCAATGCCAAGGATTTGGAGCGCCACAAGGTCCGCGCTGACCTCGACATCACTTACGAAGACGATGTGCTGCGCCTCGTCGATGTCTTTCGTGAACGCGGGTTTCTAGTCGACAGCGTCGTCGTCACGCAGCTTTCCGACGACAACACCCTGGCAAAGAACTTCATTGAGCGCCTGCAGCGACTCGGATTGAGCGTAATCCGCCATCGCAATATCGAGGGCTACCCGACAAACACGGAGAAAATTGTCAGTGAAGCCGGCTTCGGGCTGAATGAATGGGCGCAAACGTCGCGGGACTTGGTCGTTGTTACAGCGCCGGGCCCGGGCTCTGGAAAGCTGGCGACCTGTCTATCGCAGATTTATCACGATCACAAACACGGAATTCGTTCCGGTTACGCAAAGTTTGAGACCTTCCCTATCTGGAACCTGGCACTCGAACACCCGGTAAATCTGGCCTACGAGGCGGCAACGGCTGATCTCGATGACATCAATCTCATCGACCCTTTTCATTTGGCCGCCTATGACACCAAGGTCACCAGCTATAACCGTGATGTCGAGGTCTTCCCACTGCTGCGCACTCTGTTGGAGAAGCTCGCGGGCGAGTCGCCGTACAAGTCACCGACCGACATGGGCGTCAATATGGCCGGTTACTGTATCGACGATGACGAAGTGTGCCGAGAGGCATCCAACCAGGAAATCGTTCGCCGTTACTACAAGGCTCTTGTCGACGAACACAAGAACAGCGCAGACGACGAAGTCTCACAGCGCATTGCCATGATTATGAGCAAGGCCAACGTGTCGACAGCCGCCCGCCGAGTCGTAGCACCAGCGCTTGAAGTTGAGAAATCTACCGGGGCGCCGGGCAGCGCAATCGAATTGCACGACGGCACAATCATTACGGGCAAGACCTCTGAGCTACTCGGATGCTCAGCAGCAATGCTGCTCAACGCTCTCAAGAAGCTCGCCAATATCGACCCGGACTTGCACTTGCTCTCCCCAGCTGCCATCGAGCCAATCCAAACGCTTAAGACGCATCACCTGGGCAGCCGCAACCCCCGCTTGCATACCGACGAGGTCCTTATCGCCCTTTCTGTGTCGGCCGCCACCAGCGACGATGCGCGCTCCGCTCTCGCCGAGCTGAAGAACCTTAGAAACTGCGATGTCCACACCACCACCATTCTGGGCAGCGTGGACGAAACAATTTTCCGCAACCTCGGTGTGCTAGTGACTTCGGAGCCTAAGTACCAGAAAAAGGCTCTCTATCAGAAGCACTAAGCCATATCAGCAGCTCACGCCGAAAATAGGATAACTGAGAGAGCAGACTAGAATAGTCCCCGTGAGCATCAGCAAGATTCTTCTGTACTACCAGTTCGCCCCGCTATCCGATCCGCGTGCCATCATGCTGTGGCAGCGCGATCTTTGCGAGTCGTTAGGGCTCAAGGGCCGCATTCTGGTGTCCGAGCACGGCATCAATGGCACCGTCGGCGGTGATCTCGATGCCTGCAAGAAGTACATCAAGAAAACCAAGCAGTACCCCGCTTTTCACTCCATGCAGTTCAAGTGGAGCGAAGGCGGCGCTGATGACTTTCCAAAACTCTCCGTCAGGGTTCGCGACGAAATCGTCGCTTTCGGTGCTCCGGGTGAGCTGAAAGTCGATGTCGATGGTGTCATTGGCGGCGGCACACATTTGAAGCCGGAAGAGGTCAATAAACTGGTCGAGGAACGCGGCGACGATGTCATCTTCTTCGATGGCCGCAACGCAATGGAAGCCGAGATTGGCAAGTTTAAAAACGCTGTCGTCCCGGACGTAAAGACCACGCACGACTTCATCGACGAACTGGAATCCGGTAAGTACGACTGGATGAAGGACAAGCCGGTTATCTCCTACTGCACCGGCGGCATCCGCTGCGAGATCCTCTCCGCACTTATGAAGAACCGCGGTTTCGAAGAGGTCTACCAAATCGACGGCGGTATTGTGCGCTACGGCGAAAAGTTTGGCAATAAGGGGCTGTGGGAAGGCTCCCTCTATGTCTTCGACAAGCGCATGCATATGGAGTTTGGCGATGGCATCGAAGACGAGGACTACGTACAGCTCGGGCACTGCGTCCACTGCGGCAAGCCCACAAACACCTTCCAGAACTGCATCAACGAAGATACCTGCCGTCGTCAGGTGCTTATTTGCGATGATTGCTGGGAGCACACCGAGACACAGCACTGTGGGCGCGAGGACTGCAAGGAAGTTGCCGAAGAGCTAGCAGCCGCAAAGTAGGACGCTTCCTGCTGCCATCGGACTATCTTGAGCACCTCTTAATCAGCACAGATGTGGGTTGTCTCCCCAGACGCGGCTAATCTAGTAGGCAACCATGAGTACTCCTAGCCGTTCTGATAAACCAGCTCCACGTGCCCAGTCGGGAAACCACCACTCCGGCCACCGCAATTCCGCCAGGCCACAGCGCTCTGGCAAACCTGCTAAGGACACGCGTAAAAAGGAGCTCTACCAGCTCGCTGATCAATTGCCGATTCGGGAGGCTCAGTCCTTCCGACGCCGGCTAAAGCGAGCATCCGCGCCGAAGGCGCTGTCTGCAATCTCTGCAGACCTCGACTTTGCGCTGGAGCGGTTAGAAGATCGTCGTAAAGCGATTCCTCGCATCACCTACCCTGCCCAGTTGCCGGTGTCCGCGCGCCGCGACGACATTGCAGAGGCAATTGAAAACAACCAGGTCGTCATTATTGCTGGTGAGACTGGCTCTGGTAAGACTACGCAGATCCCGAAGATATGCCTCGAACTGGGACGCGGCGTGCGGGGCAAGATTGGTCACACTCAGCCACGTCGTATTGCGGCGCGTTCCGTCGCGGAGCGCATCGCTCATGAGCTGGGCGAAAAGATTGGACAGCACGTCGGCTATGCAGTGCGTTTTGATGATCGCGTGAGCAAGGATACCTGCATCAAACTGATGACCGACGGTATCCTGCTGGCCGAAATTGGCCGCGACCGACTGCTACGCGAGTACGACACCATCATCATCGATGAGGCGCACGAGCGCAGCCTCAACATCGACTTCCTGCTGGGATATTTAAAGCATATTCTGCCGCAGCGTCCAGATCTGAAAATCATTATCACTTCCGCGACGATTGATCCGGAACGGTTCGCTCGTCATTTCGCGCCTGACGACGAGCACCCTGCGCCCATCATCGAGGTGTCGGGGCGCACCTACCCGGTGGAAATCCGCTATCGCCCGCTGGTGCGGACCGTTGTTGCGAAGAATGGGCAGGAAAAGGAAGTCGCCATCGAGCAGATCGATGGTGTAATCGCTGCGTGTGAAGAGCTCATGCGGCTTGGCGACGGCGATATCCTGGTGTTCTTTTCGGGTGAGCGAGAGATCCGAGAAGCTGCCGAAGCCATCGAGGGCAAACACTGGAAAGGTGTAGAAGCCGTTCCACTATTCGGTCGGCTATCTAATGCAGAGCAGCATCGGATCTTCACTCCGCATTCCGGGCGTCGCATTGTGCTGGCGACCAACATTGCGGAAACGTCGCTGACGGTCCCTGGTATCGAGTATGTCGTCGATACTGGTACCGCACGCATTTCCCGCTACTCCACCCGCACGAAGGTGCAGCGCCTGCCAGTTGAGGACATCAGCCAGGCATCCGCGAATCAGCGCTCTGGACGCTGTGGCCGTGTAGCTGATGGTGTGGCGATTCGTCTCTACAGCGAAGAGGATTTTCTCTCGCGCCCCGAGTTTACGGATCCGGAGATTCTGCGCACCAATCTCGCTTCGGTTGTACTGCAAATGATTTCACTGCGGCTTGGCGCGATTGAGGACTTCCCCTTTGTCCAGCCACCAGAGCACAAAGCAATCCGCGATGGCATTAACCTGCTCACAGAGCTTCAGGCTATTACCACCACGTCGGGGTCTGATGCCCCCGAGCTGACGGACATCGGCCGACAAATTGCCCGTATCCCAGTCGACCCGCGTCTTGCCCGCATGCTGGTCGAAGGGTACGAGAACACCACTCTTGGGGCGGTAACCGTCATTGTCGCCGCTTTGTCTCTGCAGGATGTTCGCGAACGTCCACTGGAGTTCCAAGCTCAGGCAGATCAGCTACATGCCCGTTTTAAGGACACCACCAGCGACTTCAACTCCCTACTGAAGCTCTGGGAGTACCTGGAGGAAAAGCGTCGCGAGCTTAGCGGTAACCAATTCCGCAAGATGTGCAAGCGCGAGTACCTCCACTATCTGCGCGTTCGCGAGTGGCAGGACTTGGTGCGTCAGCTCCACCAGGCAACGGCCGAGCTGGGCTGGCATCTTTCGGCCCGCAGCTCAACCAACGGTGTCGACAATCCCGACGAGGTGGCAAAGTCACTGTTACCGGGTCTGTTATCGATGATTGGTACGCGCGAGGGCGAGGGCAAGGAATTTACTGGCACCCGCAACACTAAGTTCCTCATTCACCCCTCGTCCGCGTTGGCAAAGAAGCCGCCTCGCTGGGTGATGGCTGCGGAAATCGTCGAGACCTCGCGCACTTTTGCGCGCAACGTAGGCACGATTCAGCCGCAGTGGGTAGAGAAGGTAGCCCCTCATCTACTCAAACACCAGTACTCAGAGCCTCACTGGTCGACTAAGCGCGGTGCAGCGATGGCTTACCAGAAGTCGACACTCTACGGCGTGCCCGTGGTGGTTGATCGCCTGGTGCCATATCACCGAGTCGATGCCGACGCCGCCCGCTCGATCTTCATTCGCTCTGCGCTTGTCGACGGCGAGTGGAACACACATCACGAGTTCTTCAAGAACAATCAAGACAAACTTGCCGAAGCCGAGAAGATCGAGGAAAAGCAGCGTTCCCGCGGCATTGTCGTCGATGACGACGTGCTCTACGCGTTCTACGACTCCAAGCTGCCCGCCTCTATCACCACGGCCACCAATTTTGACCGCTGGTGGAAGAAAACTAAGCCCAAGCAGCCAAATCTACTGGACTTTGATCCCAATAAGCTGCTCAACCCCGAAGCCGGCGACATCGACGACAACGCCTTCCCCGAAATGTGGCAGCAGGGCTCGGTCGATTTCTCTCTGTCCTATAAATTCGAACCGGGCGCCCCTGATGACGGTGTGACTCTCCGTGTCCCCGTGCCTCTTCTTGCAGGTCTGCGTGAAGATGGCTTCGACTGGCAGGTACCAGGTCTTCGCGCTGAGCTCGCGGAAGCCTACATTCGCACTCTGCCGAAGGCACTGCGGAAGTCCGTTGTCCCCGCCCCGGATTTCGCACGCCGCGCGCTGGAGACGATGACTCCGTACTCAGGCCGCTTCGTCGATGTTTTTGCCGATGCTTTACGACGACTCGGAGGCTCGGGCATCAATGGTGCAGACTTTGCCCCTTCGAAGCTGCCAGCACACTTGCGCTTTAACTACGCAGTGGTCGACCGCCATGGAAAGATCGTCGATCAGAGCCGGGATCTTGCTGCGCTTCGAGACAAGCATGCCTCGACGGTCTCAACTGCTGTGTCGAAACGTTCGAAGTCTGCAGCACGCGAAGCTGTGAAAAAGTGGACTTCAGAGAACTTGGGCGCCGTCTCAGAAACGGTCAAAAGTACTGTCGACGGTCAGTCCGTCACGATGTATCCGACGCTGGTGACCACCAAGGATGGCGTGGCCATTGAGGTCAAACCAACTAAGGCTCAGGCTGAGGCGACGTTGGCGACCACAAATTTGACAATGTTGTTGCGGGATTGCCCAGTAAATGGTGCACAAATGACTAAGGGGCTTCCACTCCAGCAACGTGTTGGCGTGGACGCATGGCCACATGGGGGCGCCGATGGGCTTGTCGAGGACTGCCGTGTCGCAGTGATTCGCGACCGTATGATGGCTGCCGGTGGCCCGGTCCGCGATCCGAAGGAATTCGACAAACTACTCGAACACGTTCGTTCTGGAGTCGCCTCAGAGGTGCGCCAATTGGTCGTCGGCGTTGCCCAGGCAATGCCTCGTTATGTCTCGGTGGTGAATCAGCTAAACAAGTGGGAAGGCGATGCCATTGACGATATGCGTCGCCAGCTGGAGTTCATGTTCCCTAAGGGCGCTGTGGCAAGGCACGGTTGGCAGCACCTACGACATTTGCCACGTTATCTCCAAGCAATGGAGATTCGACTTGAGGAAATGAACCGTGACCCGGACCGTGATGCCGAACGTGAAGATGAGGTGACTGAGGCACGCGAATACTTGGCGGCAAAGCTTCAGCAGCTACCTAAGGCACGTTCGAATTCCGCCGAGGTACGGGATATTCAGTGGCTCATTCAAGAGCTGCGCGTCAGCCTTTTCGCACAACGGCTGGGTACCGCCCAGAGCGTATCCCTGACTCGAATAAAGAAACGTGTGGATAAACTGCGTTAGTTCTTTTTAACCTCGTTGCCATTAGCCTGCGGTCCTTTCCCCTTGCGCATGCTGGCAATCTCTTGCGCGAAATCGTCCGCGGAGGAAAAGGACTTGTACACCGAAGCGAAGCGGAGATAGCCAACTTCGTCCAGTTCTTTGAGCGGCTCAAGGATGGCAAGGCCGATATCGTTTGAGTCCACCCGGGGCGTGCCTTTCTCGCGGAGGCTCTCCTCCACTTTTTGTGCAAGTTTCTTCAGCTGAGACTCTGATACTTCGCGCCCCTGGCACGCACGTCGAACACCCTGGATAACCTTTTCGCGGTTGAACTCCTCAGGGATTCCATCCCGTTTAACGACCATCAGCTGCGAGCGTTCAATCGTAGAAAAACGTTTACCGCAATTGAGGCATTCTCTCCGGCGACGAATCCCCATACCGTTATCTATTAACCGTGAGTCCAAGACTCGTGTCTGATCATGATGACAAAACTGGCAATACACAGTCTCCAGTCTACGTCCCACCCCAACGCCGGAAACCCGAATGATTATTGCGCAGAGTAGGAAGCGTACGTAGACGTAAAGGTGCTTTCGACTGCCTCATTTTGCCCTTGTTCAAAGACCATGCTGCCGAAAACTCCGAAGAAAGCACCAAGCCCTAGAGCCCATACCGCCATCAAACGAGTCAGGTTCGTGCCTGCGGATACATCACTACGATTGGACTGCTGCGCCCTGCTAACGGATAGAGACGGACGCCCGTAGTTGACCGAGACATGACTGGGCCGCGACCTGTCCCTCCGCATTCGCGCCGATGAAGCCCCGTTGCGATTGCGTTGTGCACTACGTGCACGCTGACCGGGCCGAACAATGTGCTGGGTGCAAGACGCACTACGTTCACCCCACACCAACGGGGCTTTCCGTGTCGTCCGAGCAGAGCGCTCAGAAACTTGAGAAAAGTCAATATCAAATGTGCTGCTAACACCTAGTGCGGTTGAAACCGTAGACATCATGTTTTCTCCCTTTCCAACGTTGACTCTCCCACCGTTGCCGGCCTGGAGAGAATAAGAGTTGTACGACCGTTTCCCGACGCTGTGGAGACTATGTCCAAGGGCGGATGCGGAGAATCCGTCTAGACCTTTTCATCAAACGACTGTTCGAGTAACTTGTCATGTTCGATTTATAACACCATGTTCGAACGTTGTCTACTGTTATCCGGATTTATTTTCGATTTTCGACATCGGCACCGCCTCCGAACACGCATAATGGACATCTTTTCCAAAGAAGTCAAGGACGCACAGTGTTCGATGCTCGACGATTCGAACAGTTTTGAGTTATGATTCATTCGAAAGAGTTTGAGAAGGGATGTTCCATGGCTCAAAAGAAGAAAGCGAACCCTAAAACACTCACCGATCGGCAGCGTCGGATCCTTGACGTCATTTCGGATGCCGTCGTACTTCGCGGATACCCACCGAGCATTCGAGAAATTGGGGATGCTGTGGGCTTGAACTCCACCTCGTCGGTGGCATACCAACTCAAGGAGTTGGAGAAGAAGGGCTTTCTCCGCCGCGACCCACACAAACCCCGCGCGGTAAACGTAAGGGATTCGAAGTCCTCCGCTGGCACTTTCACTCCGGTAAAGCCTGGACCAAAGGCTACTGGCACCACCCAAACTCCCGAGATGCCAGAGGACATGCCAGAGCCAATCTTCGTTCCTATCGTTGGTCAGATTGCTGCTGGCAACCCTATTTTGGCGGAGCAGCATGTGGAAAGTCACATGGCACTTCCGATGGAGATTACGGGCTCTGGTCAGCTATACCTGCTCAAGGTCGTGGGTGATTCCATGGTTGACGCGGGCATTCTCGACGGAGACTGGGTGGTAGTCCGTTCCCAAGACGTGGTCGAACAGGGAGATTTTGTTGCAGCCCTGTTTGAAGATGAAGCAACAGTCAAGGAATGGCACGAAGACGCTGCTGGCAAGTGGCTCATGCCCCATAATCGCGCCTTTGACCCGCTCCCCGCGGAGCACGCCAAGATCCTCGGCAAGATTGTCAGCGTCCTACGCAGCCTCTAATTTCCCACATTTTCGTTGCCCGAAACAGACATAAACGGGCATACTAGGAACAGATAGTAAAGCTGAGATTTCTTAACAGCTAAGGAGCGGGGAATGTACGCAGAGGAACGCCGCCGGAAGATTGCGTCTTTGACAGCAGTCGAAGGGCGCGTGACGGTCGCTGATCTTGCGGAAGCTTTCGATGTCACAGCAGAGACGATTCGCCGTGACCTAGCTCAGTTGGATGCAGAGGGCGCAGTTCACCGCGTGCACGGTGGCGCTGTAGCTACTCGTTCTTTTCAGACTGTTGAGTTTTCAGTTGCCGCTCGAAAGAACGCGCAAAAGGACGCGAAGCTCTCTATTGCCCGCTGTGCTGCGGATTTTCTGCCTGACTCTGGTGGTGGAATTTTTCTCGATGCTGGAACTACCACCGAGGCTCTTGCAGAGCTGATGGTCCACTCCCCTGATAACCGCCGTTGGTCGGTTGTCACAAACTCTCTTCCCAACGCCATCACACTCGCAGGATCGAACCGCATTGAGCTTCAACTCCTTGGCGGCCAAGTTCGCGTCATTACTCAGGCGGTTGCTGGCGATACGGCACTCCGCACTCTCGCGGTTATGCGTGCCGATGTCGCTTTCATTGGTTCTAATGCCTTGACAATTGACCACGGTCTTTCTACTGCTGATCCACAGGAAGCGGCGGTAAAGCGCGCGATGATTACGAATGCGCGCAAGGTCATCGTTATGGCGGACTCGACGAAACTTGGCCGCGACTTCCTCGTCAGCTTTGCAGCATTGGAAGATATCGACGTCGTGATTACAGATTCCTCTGCCCCGGAACAGTTCGTCAACGATCTCAGGGAGCAAGGTGTCGAGGTTGTGGTTGCTTCATGATCCTGACCTTGACTGTAAATCCGTCAATCGATCGACTTGCTCGACTCGATACGGAGCTCAAGCGAGGTGGCGTGTTCCGTCTACCAATGGCTGAGGACATGGCTGGTGGCAAGGGAATTAATGTGTCCAAGGCGTTGCACTACGCCGGAGAAAAGACGCTCGCGCTCTACCCGGCATCGGACTCCGGAAAATTCACGCGCCTGTTGGAAGTCTCTGGCATACCCCATGAAGCCATCAACACGACTAACGAAGCCCGCGTTAATCTCACACTCGCAGAGCCAGATGGGACAACCACCAAGCTCAATTCCCCCGGCATGACATTGACGAAAGCGCACCGTAGGCGTGTCCTGGAGAAACTTATCCACCATGCTAAACACGCCACGTGGGTAGTTTTCGCAGGTTCATTGCCCCCTGGTGTCCCCAGGGATTTTTACGTTCAATGCACCGAGGCGGTGTATTCGGTCAACCCGAATATTCGTGTTGCTATGGATACGAGCGACGGCCCACTGACTGAGGTCGTTCGCGCATTTCCAAAGGTGCGACCTTTTTTGATGAAGCCGAACGCCTACGAACTTGGTCAAATCATTGATCAGGACGGCGAAGAACTTGAGGCCGCTGCAGCCGAAGGGAACTATCTTCCCGTAGCGCAGGCTGCTCGTGCGCTGAACGAGCTTGGCGTTTCCGAAGTCCTGGCCACTCTCGGCGAAGCAGGGGCGGTGCTTTCAGTGAAGTCAGGCGGTTGTTTCGCTGGTACCTCCCCCTCGATAGTCGCTCAGTCGACGGTCGGTGCTGGAGACTGTGCTTTGGCCGGCTACGTTATGTCCCGCGAACGCGGTGATAGCTACCAAGATGCACTAACCACCGCCGTAGCTTATGGGGCGGCGGCAACCAGTCTTCCCGGTACGACCATCCCCTATCCAGAACAGGTTCACCCCGAGGCCGGCCGGTTATGGCAGCTCGACGCTTAGCTTTTCGATGCCTAGATAAGGAGCATTAGAAAACCATGTCTTCTTCGGCAGATTTTTCCGCTATTGCATCAGACCTAGCCGATGAGTCGACAGTGTTCCTTGACCTAGATATCGGTCCGCAAAAGGAGAAGATCCTTAACTATCTCATCGCTAAAGCTGTAGAGACCGGCCGCGCCACCGACAGCAACGGCATCGTCGCAGCAGCCCTCGAACGCGAAGAGAAGGCCCCGACAGGTCTGTCGGGAGGGATAGCCATCCCCCACTGCCGCCATGAGGACTGGTCGAAGCCGACCCTGATGTTTGCCCGCTTAACCAGCGCTACAGAATTCAACACACCAGATGGGCCGGCGGACCTGCTCTTTTTCATTGGTGTCCCATCTAGTAACAGCGATGTCCACGTCGATATTCTGGCCGCACTCGCAAAAGCACTTCGCGATAAGGGGTTTCGCGCAGCTCTTCGCGGTGCTGAAAGCGATGAAGAGACTGCCCGGATCATTAGCGAGCACGTCACCAAAGCGCCTCGTCGGAAAGCGAAAAAACCTCCGGCGAAGACCAATATCGTCGCCATCACGGCCTGCCCCACGGGCATCGCGCACACTTATTTGGCAGCCGAAGCGCTTACTGGCGCGGCAGAAAGCATGTCTGATGTCACACTAACTGTAGAGACGCAGGGCTCGGCAGGAACCCAGGAAGCCCCCGCAGAGGCAATTGTCCGGGCCGACGTGCTAGTAATCGCAGCCGATATTGGGGTTACGGGGCTTAAGCGCTTCAGCGATAAACCACAGGTCAAAGTGCCAATTCGTAAGGCAGTCAATGAACCTACTGCGGTTATTGAACAAGCGAAGGCAAAAGCAGAACAATCACGGGTTCGCGCCTACGACCGAAAGGCGCCGCAACCTAAGGATGACCACGACAAGGAGGCCGGTCCGCAAACCGGTACTACCGGCGCGGACCCTTCATCTGAGAGGGTACAAGCAACTACGAAGGTGGGGGCACATAAATCATCGTTAGGCGGTGACAAAGCCTTCGGACACTGGGTTCGTGATGCCATTATGACCGGTGTCAGCTATATGGTGCCGTTCGTGGCCGCATCGGGGTTGTTGATTGCGCTGGGATTCCTCGTCGGCGGTCATCAGGTTGGTGTAGTAGCTGACGCCGTGACTAGGGATTTGCGGCTGCCGGAGATTATCGGACTCGATGCCCCGATTGCTGTGCCGACAAAAGATCTCGGCACCGTACTAATTGATCGTAGTGGGCTGTGGCTGTATCTCGGCTCGGCGCTTTTTGCCATTGGCAACCACGGCATGCAGGTCATTGTGGCTGTAATGAGTGCTTATATCGCCTTTGGCATGGCTGGCAGAGCCGGCATTGCACCAGGCTTTATTGGCGGTGCCATCGCGGTCACGGTTGGCGCCGGCTTCCTTGGGGGCCTGGTGACAGGCATCCTGGCGGGACTAGTTGTAGCCCTACTGTTGAGGATGAAAGTCCCGGACTGGCTGCGACCGCTGATGCCGGTTGTCGTGATTCCTATGCTCGGCGCTATGTCCGTTGGGCTCACCATGTACCTGCTGCTCGGGATGCCGCTGGCGTGGCTGATGACGGCTCTGCAGCAGTGGCTGCAATCACTGGATACGACGGCGGCGTTCCTGTTCGGTGGTCTTCTCGGCGCAATGATGTGCGTGGATATGGGCGGAATGATCAACAAGGCTGCTTATCTTTTTGCCGTCGCAAACATCGCCTCAGCAGATCCCGCATCATGGAAGGTCATGGCCGCTGTGATGGCGGCGGGCATGGTACCTCCATTGGCTACATCTCTGGCAGTTGTGCTCCGACCAAAGCTGTTCAGTTCGGCGGAGCGTCAAAACGGCAAAGCGGGCTGGGTGCTCGGTGCGGCCTTCATTTCAGAGGGAGTAATTCCCTTCGCCGCCGCAGATCCGCTACGTGTGATTCCGTCGATTGTGATTGGCGGTGCCGTCACCGGTGGCACCTCAATGGCTTTGGGTGCGGCCACACGTGTTCCGCACGGAGGTATTTTTGTGCTGTTTGCAATCGACAACCCTGTCGCATGGCTTACTGCAATCGTCTTGGGCAGCATAGTGGCAGCAATTCTCGTTGTGGCAGCTAAAAGCCTGTGGCCGCGGCAAGTCAGCACCGATAATCAAAGCCTAGAAGCAGACGTTTCAGCGGAAGCGTAGTTTTTACCGCACCGGCTGGTTCATCCCAACGAGCATTTCTACGATTTTCAGCAAACATTCCCCAACCCATCCGGGCAACCTATTAAGCTCAGAAATGGCATCGAGGAAATCGAGAAGCAGAAAGGCAGGATGCCGCTCGCATGGTTACTCAACATGTCCACGTCGGCTCCAAGGTGGGTATTCATGCCCGCCCTGCAACGGTCATCGCTGAGCGTGCCTCCCGTTTTCAGGAAGAAATTCTGGTCGAGCTCCTTGACTCAGACGAGCCCGACAACGAACCGGCCGATGCTTCATCCTCGTTGATGCTCATGGCACTCGGTGCCGAATTCGGCGATGAAGTCACTGTGACCAGTAGCAACGCGGTTGCGGTAGAGAAAATCGCCGAACTCATCGCCCAAGATCTGAGCGATTAATAAGCAAAAGAGCTTAACGACGAAACATCGTGGCAACGGTCACGTGGTTCCGTCGTTAAACATTCGTGCGAGATTCTGCCCTGGACGGGTGGCCTACGAGCGGTTCTCGCCGATGCGGTTGTAGAGCCAATTCAAAATTGGATAGCCGATAATAATGCCGACCGACCCCCAAGCAATGCCCTCCAGCGTCAGCGAACCAATGTCGAGGGTGAGGTTACCGATACCCGCGATCAGCGCGGTGGCGGCAGCGGTGAGATTAACCGGGTTGTTGAAGTCGACCTTTTCGTCCATCCAGATGCGCACACCGAGCAAACCGATCAGGCCGTAGAGCACCATCGTTGCCCCACCGAGCACGCCGGTAGGAATGGTCAAGATGAGTGCGCCGAACTTTGGAATGAAAGCCAGTGCAATGGCGGTGAAAGCTGCCACCCAGTAAGCTGCGGTCGAATAGACACGGGTAGCGGCCATAACACCGATATTTTCAGCGTAGGTAGTGGTACCAGAACCACCAGCTGAACCGGCGATGGTGGTGGCTAGACCGTCTGCAATAAGAGCATCGCCAGCGATGTCATCGAGGTTTCGGCCGGTCATGGCAGCAACAGCCTTGACGTGACCGACATTCTCTGCGATGAGTACTACGATGACGGGCAGACCAATCAGCATCGCATTGAAGTGGAACTCCGGCGCGTGGAATGCGGGCAGACCAATCCAGGCGGCATTGCCGACAGTTTCTGTAGCCTCGGGCGAGAGATTTCCAGTGGCAGCGGCGAAGACCCAGCCGATTAGTACGCCGATAAGGACACCCAGACGGCTGACCATACCGCGGCCAGCGACGGTTGCGAAGACAATGGATGCCATCGTGACAAATGCGACCAACGGCTGAGTGGCGAAGTTCTCCGTGGCGGCAGGCGCCAGGTTAAGTCCGATGAGAGCGACGATGGCACCGGTTACTGCAGGTGGCATCACTGCATCGAGGACACGCTTGCCGGCGAACTTTACAACGCAGCCAACGAGCATGAGCGCGATGCCGGCGCAGAGCACGACACCGAGCTGAACACCAATACCCTGCGCCTGTGTCGCGGTCAGTGGTGCGATGAAGGCAAACGACGAGCCCAGGTAAGAGGGCAAGCGGTTTCGGGTGATTAGCAGGAAGACAATCGTGCCGATACCCGAGAACAGCAGTGTGGTGTTGACTGGAAAGCCGGTCAACAGCGGCACCAGAAGAGTTGCACCGAACATGGCAATGACGTGCTGTGCGCCGATGCCAATCGTGCGAGGCCAATCGAGGCGTTCGTTGGGAGCCACCACGGCTCCCGGTGCAATCTTTCGACCGTCACCGTGAATATCCCAACCGAAAAGACGGCCACGTTCGGCGTTTTCAGCAGGCGGATTTGCGGAGGTTCCCTGTCGGGTCTCCGCGTCAGAAGTTGAATTCATGGTTGTAATGCTAGTGGATGCCCACCGCAGATCACGTCACGGATACCGCCTTAACCCCAGGGCGGCCGGAGTTCTTTGCCGCTCTCCCTATTCCAACTCCGCTCGCCCTATTCCGACTAGGCGTCGTTGCTACTATCCTCATCCGCATCGGCCGAGAAGTCAGTATTCTCTGCAGGTTCAATGTGGTATGCCGACAGTTCATCCGCGAGACTAGTGGGCAATCGCACATCCATCTGGGTGCCTTGCTCTGTCCATGTCTCCGACAGCACGGTCGCATCTTCGTGGAGCATGGAGACGATATTGCCCTTGTCATAGGGGATCAACATATGGACGTGAGACTCCAACTCATTGAGAGCAAGCTCGAGTCGGGTCTCCAGTTCGCCAATCCCCTCACCCGTTCGTGCAGAGACAAAGACCGCATCATCGAGCTGGTGGCGCAGTTGTGCCAGGGTAATGCCATCGGCCTTGTCCACCTTGTTGACTACCAACAGCTCGGGCGGAATCTCAGCCTTTTCTTCCTCTGCGATTTCGTTGATGACTTTGTTGACAGCCTTAATCTGCTCCAGCGGGAATGGGTCAGAGGAGTCTACGACGTGCATGATGACGTCGGCTTCGAGCACCTCTTCCAAGGTCGAGCGAAAAGCTTCAATGAGCTGGGTCGGCAAGTGGCGAACAAATCCGACCGTATCGGTCATAATCACCGTGCGTCCGTCGCAAAGCTTGGTGCGACGAGTCGTCGGATCCAGCGTGGCGAACAGCGCATCTTCCACCAGCACACCGGCGCCTGTCAGTGCGTTGAGCAACGAAGACTTGCCCGCGTTGGTGTAGCCGACAATTGCCACGCGCGGCAGGTGTCCAGCCTTACGACGTGCGCGCTTGATCTCGCGCGCAGTCTTCATGCCAGCCAATTCCTTGCGGATTCGCGCCATATCTTGGCGTAGCCGCTGACGATCGGTTTCGATCTTAGTTTCACCCGGACCACGCAGTCCCACGCCGCCGTTGGAGCCCGCGCGACCACCAGCCTGACGCGATAGGTTGCCGCCCCAGCCGCGCAGACGCGTGTACAGGTACTGCATTTGTGCCAGCGAGACCTGCGCCTTGCCCTCCTTGGACTTCGCGTGCTGAGCAAAGATATCCAGAATCAGCATGGTGCGGTCAATAACCTTGGCGTCAAGGCGATCCTCCAGCGCCACCAATTGGCCGGGAGACAGCTCACCGTCGCAAATAACTGTATCTGCGCCGGTAGAGGCGACAATATCGCGAAGCTCGTTGAGCTTGCCGGATCCCACGTAAGTACCAGGGTCCGGCTTATCGCGGCGCTGCAGCACCATCTCTAAAACTTCCGAACCTGCAGTCTCTGCCAGTGCGGCGAGCTCCTCCATCGCCACTTCGGCTTCCTGAAGGGTCCCGGATGTCCAGACACCGAGCAGCACCACGCGTTCCAGTCGGAGCTGACGGTACTCGACCATCACCTCTTCGGATTCGGTATGCGCTACTGACCTGGTCAGCCGGCGCAGAGAGGAACGCGCCTCCAGATCCAAATCACCGACGGTAGGTTCCCTTTGCGTGCCGACGTTCGTTGCGAACGCATCCCCGGAGGCACTATCGGCGTTTTCGCCAGCATCGTTAGCGTCGATGAAAAAATCGTCCATCTCGTGCGAGGTGCGAGCTTGCTGCGACGTTTCGTCGCTGACCTCATCAAAGTTGTTGGAAAAATTCGTCATACTAGCTGCTATTGTCGCATGACAAGCCAAATTCTCCGCATTGTGTGCGGAGAATACCGAGCCGAAGCTCAAGACTTAGGCTGCAGAAGGTGGCCTGCGTGTCAGAACCAGTGCGACCGGACCACTCTTAGAACTACCACCAGCACACGTACCACTGTCGGACATTCCACAGTTGGAACAACCTCCGCCTGGGCACATGCCACCGAGGGATTCCCGGCGCAGTTGGCCGGTGTGTTCCATGCGGTCAAGGATGAGGTCTACCGTTGCTCGCTGCAGGCCAGTGATTTCGCAAATCTTGCGTCGGGAGCTAATGCCCTGCGCAATTGCATCCTGAACGGCTTCTGAAGGCCGACGAGTAACCGTCGTATTCTTCCTGGCTCTAAAGAGTCCCACGGCGATAGCTCCTTTCCGTATCGCGATTCTTGTTGGATCTGATTTCTAGTTCGCAAGTGTGCCCTAGTAGCTTTGCCGAAGCTACTAGGAATCAACGAGGCTTTACAGGAACAGCTTTAACCCTTGGAAAACAATCACGGCCAGTGCCCATGCAACGACCAGCTGCGCTAGCAAACCGAAGCCCGTCCACTTCAAGCCGATCTCTCGACGTTGTGCCGCGAGCGTAGCCACGCACGGTGTGTAAGCCAGCAGGAAGATCATATAGGCCCAGACTGCTGCCAATCCGTGTCCATCGGATGCATTGTCAAAGTCACGTCGAATATTCTCCGCGAGCGGGCTGGAGGCCTGTTCGCTCGAATCGGAGTCGGTGACGTCCTCCACTGCATAGGTCTGTGCCCAGGTAGAAATGACGGCTTCCTTGGCCACAAAGCCCGTCACCAACGGACCTGTCAGAGACCATGTACCGAAACCTGCCGGGTTAAACACAGGAGCAATAGTTTCGCTGACTGCACCGTATGCGGAGTCCTGCGGTGCTAGATTTTCATCGGCAAAGGAGTGCCCGGAGACAACCGGAATAGACATCAGTAGCCATACGACGATGACGGTGCTGACGATGATTCCACTAGCGGTCTGCAGGAAGCCCTTCAGACGCATCCACATCACAGATAGTGCCAGCCGTGCGGTCGGAAGCTGGTAGGTTGGCAGATCAATGACCAGCGGTTCCGACGGCATGGTGCGCCACAGGGTCTTACGCAGTGCAAGGCCGGTCAGAACGATCAGCAGAATCGAGATCACGTACATAGCGAAGACGACTGTGCCCGCGCGTTCCGGGAAGAACACCGCACCCAACATGACATACACGGTTAGGCGCGCCGAGCAGGAGGTAAACGGAACCAGTAGAGCCGTCAAAATGCGGTGGCGCGGATTACTCAGCACACGTGTTGCCGAAATCGCTGGCACGTTACAACCAAAGCCAACAATGAGCGGAATAAATGCCTTACCCGGAAGACCAATTGCACGCATGACACGGTCAGCCACCACGGCTGCACGCGCCATATACCCTGAATCCTCGAGCACTGCGAGGCACAGGAACATGAGTGCCATCAGCGGAACGAAGGTCAGCACCATGCCGACACCACCGATGATGCCGTTCACAAGCAGCCCCGTGACAATCGGATGGTCCCATCCCATCGCTTCTAATCCACGGGTAACCAGATCTGCGAAATTACCGGTAATAAGGGTTTCCAAACCGTCCTGCAACGGCGCTGCCACCGTTGTCGTGATCTGGAAGACTGCCCACATGACCGCCAGGAACACAATCGGTCCGAGCACCGGATGAAGAACCACGTTATCAATGCGGTCAGAGAACGTCTGTCGGTCCTCTACCCCGCCCGTAGATGCCGCAACCGCCGCATCAATCGCGGCAAAGCGTGCGTCGTCCAGACGTTCAATCGAGTCACCATCGACCTGGCGAATCGGTGACGACACCGAACTACATCCGTCCAGAGCCGCTGCTACCGCGTCGGCCAACCGCGCCATTCCCGCTTTACGACGGGGATCCAGCGCCACCACCGGCATCCCCATAGCTGACTGCAATGCGTCCGGATTCACATCGATGCCCTTGGCCTTGGCAACATCTAGTTTGGTCAGAGCCAGAACGATGCGCTGGGGCTGTTCCGCCAATTCCGCGGCCATGTAGAGGCCACGGCCCAGTGCCGTGGCGTCGACAACGACAACGACGAGATCCGGGCGTTCTTCTTCCGGTTTCTCGATGAGCATCTCGCGAGTGAGCTCTTCGTCCGGACTCATGGCATCCAGCGAGTAGGCACCCGGGAAATCGATGACATCGTACTCAGCGGCATCGGTCTTCCACGCGCCGCGGCTGACCTCTACGGTCGTACCAGGCCAATTGCCCATCTGCGCTTTCGCACCAGTCAAACTATTGAACAGTGTTGACTTACCGGAGTTCGGTGCGCCGACCACTGCGACAACAGGTGCACCATCCTTTGCTGGCGCTCCGCCACTGCAAGCATGACAGCTGGGCGTGGATGCGAATTTTCGCGTTGAGGAATCCATAGGTGTTGTCATTGTTAACTTTCAGGAGGGAGGTGAGAAAAAGAGATGTAGGGAACCTAACCCGCGACGGACATCTTGTGCAGCGTGCTGCCATCGATGGCGTAGCGTGTTGCGCCAGCATGGACGATTCGCCCACCGCCGCTGGTGCTCCGCCCCACAGTGACACTCATTCCAGGGCGAAGCCCCAGTTGCGAAAGCCTGCGACACAGGCGCTCATCCACATGCGACGCTCCCAGAGTGACGGTTGCCCCCACCGGGACGTCGGCAAGCGATTGAATGTCATCCGACTGCTTTCGAGACCGCAACCCGAGCATGAGAAACCTCGCTTATATAGATAAGAATTAACCTAAGCAAATGGTGTTTACAGAGACGAGCTTACTCTTAGGCATGCCTAAATGGAATAAACCGGGCGCGCCTAAGGAAAGTTATTTATGCCACACTTAATATTTGCCTATTTAGCGTGGCAGAATTGTTAGTCCCAGTCGAATAGTTGCCGCGGTGCGATGGAATGGTTTTTGGTTCCCCAGAGCACAATGTGCTCACGTGCGATTCGTTAGTTCGCAGATGAAGATATGGGAAGTATCATCGAAAAGTATGACTACTGACTTGCGAAGCATTGGCATGGACTACCCCAGCTGGCGAGACGCGATGGAAGCCGCGATTGCCAGTGACAATCTGTCGGTCATCGGCGAGGTCCGCGGTGGCCAGCTGGTCCGTTTCGAAGATTCCTCTGGTGCGCGTCTGCACATCCTGGGTGTTGAACCATTTTCTACCTACGCCGGCTTCGCGGGCAGCCCGACCGTCACTGCCCATGTATCCAGCGTGGACGATGTCTTAGCACTCGTGGAAATCGTCGAGGATGATCCCTCATCGGATAACTTTGACAAGGTCATCGAGGTCGCTACCTGCCTGCTGTCACAGGGGCCGATGATTGTTGATGCCGGAACTCAGACTTTTGAGCATGTCGCGCTATCAGCTCTGGCAACTGATTTCACCCTCGACGCATCCGCTGAGGAGTACGAAAAGCGCACTGGGGCAACCCCGACAACATTGGACTTCGAAGGTGCTAAGGCAATTGTCGGCGATCAGGTCGGCAAGGCATCGCCTAGCGCAACCGTCAAACTGGCTGGTGTTATCAATAACTCCCGCAAGCATGTCAATGAGCTGACCGGCAAGAAGTTCTGGGTGCTCAACCTTGCTCTTCCGACCCCCATGGACGTACTTGTCCCCGGCGGCGACGAAGCTCCCCAGCCGGGTATGGTCGTCTCCGGCACTTTCTCACTGACCGGTGAGATCATTCCGCCTCAAGGTTGCGGAGGCGGCTGTGGCGATGGCGGCTGTGGTTGTGGCGACGGTGGCTGCGGCGGACACTAGTCCGCTGATTCCCCACCGCTTCCACTACCCCGCTAGTGCTCCTGCAGCACTAGCTACCAGTCACAGGGCTTCCAGCTCAATATCGCCGAGCGTGTGAATCACGCTCGGCCCGGTCAAGGTCGCCGAGAAGTCCCCATCCGCATTGCTGGCCTTGTGGACATCCACAGTCACCACACCGCCGGGCACCTTGACTGTCACAACCCCCTCAGTCCGGCCGGCATCGGCCAGCGCGACAATAGCTGCCGCAACCGTACCGGTGCCACACGAGCGGGTCTCACCAACTCCGCGTTCAATTACTCGCATGGACACCGAATCAGAGGCATCCAGCGGGGTGACAATTTCCACATTGAGGCCGTTCGGGAACATGGCTTCGTCGGCACGCACTGGCTTCGCGACACTACCCGCCGCTTCCAATTCCAGCTCCGCCAGAGCGGCGGCATTTAGGCCAGGCATGACGCAGGCCAAATGCGGATTTCCCACGTCGACACCAATCCCGGCGAATTTCTGGGCATTGTTGCCCGAACCGATGAACGCAGTAGCGAGGCCGAGGACTTCCGGCTGGCCCATATCCACCCCGACGACCGCGTGCCTGCGGCTGAGCTCATCAATCGAAACAGCGCGCAGCCCTGCTCGAGTGCCCACCCGCAAAGTTCCGTCGACGACACTGTCCGGGCTGTGAATCGCGGCAATATAGTGTGCAAAAACGCGGACACCATTCCCGCACATCTCGGCAACAGAACCGTCACTATTGCGGTAGTCCATAAACCAATCGCCGGCTTTAACCCCCTCCGGCAATGCCGCCAAAACACCGGCATCGACGAGTTTCCCCGCACGGGCAACCCGCAGGACGCCGTCAGCGCCAAGACCCCGCTGTCTATCGCACACTGCTGCGACCAGTGATTCGGTCAATTCAATCGACACCAAATCATCTGGAAAAATCAAGAAATCGTTTTGCGTACCGTGGCCTTTGGCAAATGAAACCATGCCCTTGATGCTAGCGGGAGGTCCGAATCTCTTACAGACCAAGTGCGGAAAACGCCTGTCCCGGCACGTCACCGGCAGCGTCTAGCCACATGATTCGATGATCACGGTTGAACCAGGAGCGCTGACGTCGCACATACCTGCGCGTCCCAATAATCGTGCGTTCACAAGCCGTATCCAGGTCGTAAACCCCATCGAAGTAGTCCAGCACCTGTGCATAGCCGATCGCGCGACTAGCGGTCACACCTTCGCGCAACCCTTGCGCAATCAAACTCTCAGTTTCTTCCACCAGGCCAGCGGCAAACATGCCCCGCGTACGCTGTTCTATCCGCGGATTTAGCCATTCCGCCTGCGTGCGCAACCCCAATATGCGAGTGTTCCACCGCGGTGGCTTATCAATCGACGGCTTCGACGCTGCAAAAGGTTTACCTGTCAGCTCGATGACCTCCAAAGCCCGGACAGTGCGCCGCGGGTCGTTGGTCTCAATAATTGCCGCCGCATCCGGATCAATCTCTGCCAGCCGATCGTGCAACGCCGCCGGACCAATCTCGTCCTGCACTGCCTCCCACTTCGCACGTACTTCAGGGTCCGTAGGTGGAAACTGCCAGTCGTCCACCAACGCCTGCACATACATCATCGACCCGCCGACAAGGATGGGGACTTTCCCCCGCGCGCGAATGGCCTCAACATCCGCGACCGCCTCACGCTGATACGTCGCCACACTCGCCGGCTGCGTCACGTTCAGCACATCGAGTTGATGGTGCGGAATACCCCGCCGCTGGTCCACCGACAGCTTCGCTGTTCCGATATCCATTCCTCGATAGAGCTGCATCGAATCAACATTGACGACCTCACCGCCAAGCTGCTCCGCAAGTACCAGCCCCAAATCCGACTTTCCCGACGCCGTCGGCCCTACCACCGCAATCGGCACCGGCAAGCTCTCACTCTCGAAAGCCGTCACTACCCAGTTCACACTCCTGCACAAAACTAAAAACGCGAGCTCTTACTTCGCAACACACTGCCAGCTGGCCACGTGGTAACCGATGCCGTAAGGCGCCCCGTCATAGTAAGAACGCTTTACGACGGTCATTCCAGACCCCGTCCAGCTTTCAGCAGCTTTACTCAGCTGCTGCCATAACTCGGCCGCGTACGCGCCGGGAGCTGGAAACACAATATTTTCCACGTTAATGCTTGAGCAGTCCTGACCAGCAATTAGACTGCACAGCGCATCAACCTCCGCTGCACCTTCAATTACGCCGACCGGGGAATCGTCCGCAAGGCCGAATGCGCCGTCGACAAGCACAAGCAGACGCGTGTGACCGGCAGCGAGTGCCTCAGCGATAGAGTCGAAGCACGTTGCCTGAATGACGCGGCCAGTGGGTCCTTCAGAATTCCGTCGCGCGTAGTCTTCGATAAGCCAGCGCCCCAGCAGCTCAGGTAATTCGGTTCCGCCTGACACCGTGACATCAACCCCATACGGAGAAAGACTGCCGGGTGCGCTGGTCTGGTGCGGGGACTTCGCCTGCATCCTGCCAATGATAATAGCGACCGCGCCGGGCTCTCCGGGTTCGTCATGTCTCCACAGCGTCGCGACGGTTTCACGGGCATGACGGCGCAATTCCGTGGCGATAGGTGCAAAACCACCCAGCTCCTCGACGATGAGGAGCGCACGCGGAACGATAACAAGCCGAGGCAAACGCGAATTCACGTCCTCAACGCTACCGTGAGGGGCTAGTCGATGCCTTAATCCGGCGGTGTTACGCGCGCTGTGCCAAAATTTTTGGGATACTCGAGCACATACCGTAAGTGTTTGATGGCAGCCGTGTCGCGCGGCAGTTCTGCATGAAGATTGGAAGAGGTTTACCCACTATGACCGGTACCAGCAATTCCCCTAAGCCAGGTCCACGCCCGGGTCCACGTCCGGGACCTCGACCAGGCTCAATGCCGGCTCATCGTAAGGCCCCTGGAGCTACTCCAGCGCCTGCGGGGTCGGCCGCTGTGGCACATGCCGTCCACAATGATCCAAAGAAGTTTGGCCGCATTGACGAAGACGGCACTGTTTGGCTGGTCACCAGCGCCGGCGAACGCAATATTGGCTCCTGGCAGGCTGGCACCGTAGAAGAGGGTTATGCCCACTACGGCAAGCGCTACGAGGATCTGGCCACCGAGGTCGAGCTACTGGAATCTCGTGTAGTCTCCCACCCGCAGGAGGCAAAGACCATTTCTCACAACGCAGTTGAACTGCGTGAGAGCCTTGCCACCGCCACGGTCCTCGGCGATATCGATGCGCTGGATAAGCGCCTTGCAGAGGTCATTGCCACCTCCCATGTCGCAGAGGAAAAAGTCGCTCACGACAAGGCAGAGCGCCGTAAGAACGCCATCGCACGTAAGGAAGAGCTCGCCGCAGAGGCCGAAGAGCTCGCAGAGAACTCCACCGAGTGGAAGGTCGCCGGCGACCGTATCCGCGAGATTCTCACGGAGTGGAAGCAGATTCGCGGCATCGACCGCAAAACTGATGATCAGCTCTGGCGCCGTTACTCCCGCGCGCGTGATTCTTTCAACCGCCGCCGCGGTGCCCATTTTGCGGAACTGGACCGCAACCGTGCGGCTGCTCGCCGCGTTAAGGAGGACATCATTGAGCGAGCTGAGGCCCTGAAGACCTCCACTGATTGGGGTGGCACCGCTGCTGCCTTCCGTGACCTGATGGCTGAGTGGAAGGCCGCTGGTCGAGCCCCGCGCGAGGTCGATGACAAGCTGTGGGCGCAGTTCAAGGCCGCCCAGGATGAGTTCTTTGGTGCTCGCAACGCGGTCAACGAAGCTCGAGACAGGGAGTTCGAGGAAAACGCTGCGGCCAAGGACGCACTGCTGGCTGAATACGAAGACCGCATTGATCCGTCCAAGGGCCTCGATCACGCTCGCAACGAACTGCGTCAGTTGCAGGAGAAATGGGAGGCCATCGGCTTTGTGCCGCGTGGTCGTGTGCGTGAGTATGAAAACCGCATTGGCGCACTGGAAAAGCGCGTCTCCGATGCTGCCGATTCGCAGTGGCGCCGTACCGACCCCGAAGCACAGGCTCGCGTCCAGCAGTTCGCCGACCGCGCAGCGGAGTTTGAGCAGAAGGCCGCCGAACTCGAGGCGAAGGGCAAGGCTTCTCAGGCAGCCAAGGCTCGGGAGCAGGCCGAACAGTGGCGACAGTGGGCAGAGCAGGCCGCGGAGACTCTCAAGGAGCTCTAACAGAAGCTAGTTTTGCGTCGGGAAGCAGGTTCTCGCTCTCCGGCTTCCTCAACCGAATCTGGCTCAGCTGGGCGCTGGCAACGCGTCGATGGTTAAACGAAAAGGGGCTCTCTTCCGGAGTGGAAGAGAGCCCCTTTACTTACTGCGCTAGTGAAAAAGTCTCACTACTCGTCGCTGACCTGTTCGTCCTGTTCGCCGGTCTGCTGAGAGACATTGTCCGTACTACTGCCCTGCTGGCCGCGATTGCGTCGGCGAGCACGTTCACGGCGGTCGTCGACGACCTCAACATCCGTAGTCGTATTCGGTGTCAGGCCCGCCCGCAGGTAAACCTGCTGCGCGCGCAGTACCGGATCGGTGTCAGCGTGCTTGCGACGTTTCGTCGCGATTGCGAGCTGCTCCTTACTACGTCGGAAAGCGATGAAAGTCACGGAGATGGCCAGTAGAAAACTGCAGAAAATACCGAGCATCAGGCCGAAGGAAATACCCTCGCCGGCCAGTTCCTGTGGACGAGACTGACGCATCCAGCCAGCGAAGACTGAGTAGACCATCTGAATACAGGCAAAAAACCAGGTGACAAATGCGAGAATCGTCGTCCGCGTAATCAGCGTGGCAATAGCTAGCAAGACACCTACCACCACGAGAATGGAGTAAATTCGCTCCGGTCGAGTCGTGAAGTACTGATGCGCAACATCCGTATCCAGCAACACATCAAAGCCCAAAACGACGCCAGAGTGCGGAAGGAAGAAACTCGTAATGAGGCCGATGACGGCAACCATCATCGGAATCACCGCACGGCCGAGATCCAGCTCGCCAGCGGCCTTGCGCTCCTGAATCCGCAACGCCTGCGCGGATTCCACCGACTGCTCGCTAGTGGATTCCATATCACTTTCCGGCGAAGCCTTGTCACTACTCACAGCCGCATCCCTCACTTACACTCGTTTTCTCCGGGCGTCCAATTTTTGGCAAGCCCAGACCAACTCCAATCGGAGCGGTCGTCGGAGTCTGACCGACCTCTACATTATCCCCCGCCTTAGTGCGGCGGTGTGTGAGCACACCGGAGTCAGCAATGAGGAAGTGCGGTGCGGAGTCGGTCACACGCACTGTCACGTAATCACCTGGGCGAATCTTGCGGTCGACGACGCCTGGTTCGCTTTCCGACGGGCTGAAGTGCACCAGGCGGCCATCCCGACTCCGACCTGACATGCGATGAGTCTCCGCATTTTTACGGCCATCGGACTGGCTGACCAGCAGCTCTACTTCCCTACCGACTAGCTTGGCGTTTTCTTCCTCGGAAATGCGCTCTTGAAGCGCTAACAGACGGCCATAGCGTTCCTTCACAACCTCTGGTGGAACCTGATCAGTCATGGTCGCCGCCGGAGTTCCCGGGCGAGGCGAGTATTGGAAGGTGAAAGCCGAGCTAAAGCGAGCCTTATCCACCACGTCGAGAGTTTGCTGGAAGTCCTCTTCAGTCTCGCCTGGGAAGCCGACAATGATGTCAGTGGTAATGGCCGCATCCGGCATTTTTTCCCTAACCTTCTCCAGAATTCCCAGGAATTTCTTGGTGCGGTAGGAACGGCGCATGTCTTTCAGCACTCGGTCAGAACCGGACTGTAGTGGCATGTGCAACTGATGAACCACGTTCGGTGTCTCCGCCATGGCGTCGATGACATCATCGGTGAACTCAGCTGGGTGCGGAGACGTAAAGCGCACACGTTCCAACCCTTCAATCTGGCCGCAGGCGCGCAGCAACTTGGAAAAAGCCGAGCGGTCGCGTTCCATGTCAGGGTCGGCGAAGTTAACGCCATAGGCGTTGACATTCTGACCGAGGAGGGTGACGTCAGTAACGCCCTGCTCCACGAGTGCCTGCACCTCAGCGAGAATCTCGCCTGGACGACGATCGCGTTCCTTACCACGCAAACTGGGGACGATGCAGAAGGTGCACGTGTTATTGCAGCCTACGGAGATACTCACCCAACCTGCGTAAGTGGATTCGCGCTTGGCCGGCAGCACCGAGGGAAATTCTTCCAGAGCATCCTTAATCTCGACTTCAGCCCGGTCATTATGGGCGGCGCGTTCCAACAGTGCTGGCAACGAACCCAAGTTATGTGTACCGAAGACGACGTCCACCCATGGGGCCTTCTTTACGACGACGTCCTTATCCTTCTGGGCCAAGCAGCCACCGACGGCAATCTGCATGCCTGGGTGAGCATCCTTGACTGGTTTGAGCTGTCCCAACGTGCCATAAAGGCGATTGTCCGCATTCTCTCGAACGGCACAGGTGTTGAAAACGACCAGATCAGGATTCTCGCCTTCTGCAGCCGCTACATAACCGTTTTCTTCCAGCAAGCCAGACAGTCGTTCCGAGTCATGGACGTTCATCTGACAACCGAACGTACGTACCTCATATGTGCGAGGCGAAGACTGCTGCTGAGAGTTCAAAGAAGGGGTAGTCACGGCAGTTTAGGTTAGCTGTTTATGGCCCATTTCCCCAATCAGCGATCCCTTTAAACCTGACCGGTCCGCAGCCGGCGTGCTAATCCGGCGTGTGGTGGCACCGGCGCTAATCTGTGTCCTCTTCAAGTTCTCGGTATCGCTCTTCTAACTGATCCCGAGCAATGCTCATGGACAATTCAGAGGGGAAACCGCGCCGCGCCAGCACACCGACGACTTTGCGTAAATCCTTTTGCTTGGAGTTGAAGTCAGGCGCCACTGTTTTAATAGTGGCCGCTTTCTTCGCCGCTAGCTTCCGGGCGACTTCTTCTTCCGCGTTGTGCGTAATCTGCTCCAACGCATCTGCACGAAGCGAAGCATCAATGCCCTTTTTCTGCAGCTCCCGGTTCAAAACCATCTTCGACTTGCCACGACTGGCAAAGCGCTGCCGCACCCATTCGGATGCGAAAAGCTCGTCGTTAACCAATCCACTTCGGGTCAGGTCATCAACGACTTCTTCAATCATCGAGGTTGGAAACTCCTCGACTGCCTCGAGCCTTTCTACGAGTTCCTTGCGGGAACGCATTCGCTGATCGAGCAAGCGCAGTGCCTTAGCACGAATCGGGGCCTTGGATTCCTCACGACCCGCATCGTAGAGCGAACTACCGTCAGCTTCCGCAATTTGCTGAGCAAGCTTTTCGATAGTCTCCCGCACATCGCGGCCGTTACGATCCTCCACGGTCCTCACTTTTCGTGTGTCGCGGCACTACGCCTCGAGCTAGCTAGTCTTCCAAATCATCGAAGTCGATGTCCGGCACGACATCGACAGGGGCATCGATATCGGTCTCGTCCTCGACCTCCGCGAATTCCCCGACACCGAGCTTCTTCTTGATCTTGACTTCGATTTCCTGGGCAATTTCTGGATTCTCGCGCAGGTGCATACGAGCCTTTTCCTTGCCCTGACCCAACTGATCGCCCTCGTAGGTAAACCACGAACCGGACTTCTTGACAATGCCGTTATCAACGCCCATGTCAATCAACGAGCCCTCACGCGAAATGCCCTCGCCGTAGATGATGTCAAACTCTGCCTGCTTGAACGGCGGCGACACCTTGTTCTTGACTACCTTCAAGCGCGTGCGGTTACCCACCGCATCCTGGCCGTCCTTCAACGTCTGAATTCGGCGTACGTCACAGCGAACGGAAGCGTAGAACTTCAGTGCTTTACCACCCGTGGTGGTCTCAGGAGAGCCGAACATGACGCCAATCTTTTCACGCAGCTGGTTAATGAAGATGGCAGTGGTGCCGG
This sequence comes from Corynebacterium sp. HMSC064E08, assembly GCF_001811805.1. Classification (NCBI taxonomy): domain Bacteria; kingdom Bacillati; phylum Actinomycetota; class Actinomycetes; order Mycobacteriales; family Corynebacteriaceae; genus Corynebacterium; species Corynebacterium sp. HMSC064E08. The sequence continues at coordinate 39,101 of NZ_KV806693.1, read as the reverse complement.
TGTGGGACAGCGCACCAGTCATCTTTCGCAGCGCCTGACTCATCAACCGCGCCTGCAGACCAACGTGGGAATCGCCCATTTCACCGTCGATTTCAGCCTTCGGAGTCAACGCGGCTACCGAGTCAACCACGATGATGTCAATAGCACCGGAACGCACCAGCATATCTGTAATCTCAAGTGCCTGCTCACCGGTATCTGGTTGGGATACCAGAAGGTTGTCCGTATCTACTCCAAGCTTGCGCGCATAAACCGGATCCAGCGCATGCTCCGCATCAATAAATGCGGCAATACCGCCCTGCCGCTGCGCCTCTGCAATAGCATGCAGTGCGACTGTGGTCTTACCTGAGGATTCTGGACCATAGATTTCTACGATACGACCACGCGGGAACCCGCCCAGGCCCAAGGCCACGTCGATAGCGATATTGCCGGAGGGAATAACCTGAATTGGAGGACGATTGTCGTCCCCCAGGCGCATAACTGCACCCTTACCAAAGTCCTTCTCAATATTCGCCAGAGCTACATCGAGCGCCTTCAGGCGATCATTGCCCTGGTTCGAAGCCGCAGCCTTCTTACGAGCCATAGTTCGTTGTTCTTCCTCATTGTCATTGTCGCGGTCATTGTCGCGTACGGTATCGGGTTCTGGAGCCGTACTCAGAGAATGTGTGTCCCGATTTTCATCCAAAACAGAAACTTCGCTCACACTTAATTAGGCGCGAAACGAGCCGTTCCGGTTCCAAATTGGTCCGCGACACCTCTACTGCCGGTTACACCCGGAAGTTATACCGAATCAGACGGATTGACTTCATCAGCACTTTCGATAATATGCGAAACCCTGTTCGAATGGCAACGACACGCAAGAGCCGTCGGCAAGCATTCACCGTCGTCTACGCCGGAACCTATTCGTCAGGACCGTACCAGCGGTCTTCGGGAATATCGTGTTCCCTACACAGCGCCCACCAGATATCCCGAGGTTCGACCCCGTCTTCGAGCAATTCCGCGGGAGTTTTTCCATATTCCATCAGTACGTGGGAATGCAACAGCCACGGGCCGTGCTGAGGCCCAAATTCGTGGTTGACGAAGTTGTGAAAATCGGCCAATCGCATGAGACCAACGTACAAGATACCTGTCACTGATACCTACCTGGCCGCCTTTTTGCATAAACAAATCCCCGGTCCCCTGCCTGAACAGTGCTCAACCCAGGGGTTTAAGATGAGAGCTGTGAATAATTCCAAGGTGTATGACCTCACTCTTATCGCTGCTTTCGCAGCACTGATCATCGTGCTCGGCGGCATTGCCATTCCCGTTGGCGGCCTCGGCGTGCCAATCGTGCTACAGAACATGGGCATCGCACTGGCCGGGATGATTCTCGGATTCAAACGTGGCGGCCTCGCCTCTACCCTGTTCCTGGCTGTTGGTCTCGTGGGTGTTCCAAACATGGCGGGCTGGAAACCACTTCTCGCCGCACTCCCCGGCCCTACCGTGGGTTACATTGTCGGCTATTTAATTGCCGGTTTCGCAATCGGCGCGATTGCCCAGCAAGCACCACGGGCGAAGGTTTCACGAATCAGCGTCTTCATCGGCGCAGGCCTCGTCGGAGTTCTACTACAGTACTTCTTCGGATCTGTCGGATTGACTTGGCGTATGGGACTTAGCTTCACCGACGCACTGATTACCAACGTCCCGTTTATCCCAGGCGACGTGGCAAAGGTTGTCGTAGCCGCGCTTATTGCTACTGCCGTACTGCAGGCTTTCCCTGATTTGCTTCCCGACGCTGCCAACCGTAAGCAAAGTCGTTTGGTTAAGGAAGCAGCCACCTCGGGCAATTAACCCCACAGAATTAGAAAGGGTCTCGAGTCGCACTATGCCCACCATCGCTTTTGACCGCGCGTCCGCAACCTATTCGGGACGCCAGATACTGAAGCCGACCACGCTAACTCTCACAGAGAACCGCATTGGCATTATCGGCGAAAACGGTGGCGGTAAGTCCACGCTGGTGCGACTCATTAACGGCCTGGGCCCGGTCACTGGTGGCACGGTCACGTATGAGGGCATGAATGTCGCAAAGCAGGCAAAGGCAATTCGCAAGAATGTCGGCTTCATCTTTTCTGATGCGGATAACCAAATTGTGATGCCGACAGTCGCAGAGGACATTGCCTTTTCACTACGCAAGCGAAAACTGCCAAAGGATGAGCGCAACCAGCTGGTGCAGGAAGCTCTTGAGCGATTTGGGCTCGCCAATCATTCTGACGCCTCGCCACACTTGCTCTCGGGTGGACAAAAACAGCTACTGGCGCTGGCGGCAGTGTTAATTCTTAATCCCACGACCATTATTGCCGATGAGCCCACTACGCTCCTCGACTTGCGCAATCGTCTCCACATTCGGAATATTTTCGCCCAGCTTGAGCAGCAAATTATCGTGGTCACTCATGATCTGGATTTTCTTATGGACTTCGACCGAGTTATCCGTGTAAGCGCAGGAGAAATCGTCGACGACGGTGCGCCGAAGGAAGTTATTGACCGATACGTCAGCGATATGACTCGTGCGGAAGAAGGCCGCTCATGATTCATCCAGCCGATGTCCCGTTAGGGCTTTACCTAAACCATAAGTCCCCTGTGCACAGGCTCCCGACGGCCCCCAAACTCATCATTGTCATCGCATTTTTATTGCTCACCGGGATTCTCGTGGATACCTGGCTAGGCGGGGCGATTGCCCTGGCAATTGTCACCCTCGCTTATGCGGTGGCCAAGGTGCCACCCATGGTTGCTTTCCGACAGCTCCGTGGAGCCGTAGTCATTTTGGCGCTGCTTTCGCTTCTCCTGTGGTGGCGCGCCGGAGGTGAGCAAGCGCTGACGACCTTCCTCGCACTTCTCGCCACAATCGCAGCGGCAATATTGCTAACGCTGACGACCCGCGTCAGCGACATCATGGATACTTTGACCGCTGCGATGCAGCCGTTCGCCCGTTTCGGCCTACCAGTCGACACCATCGCGCTCGCACTATCGCTGACGCTGCGTATGATTCCGCTTCAGGTTATGGCCGCTGCCGAGGTACTGGAGGCTCGAAAAGCCCGAGGGGCTACCGGCTCAATCATTGCCTTCGGCGTACCTGTGGTCATCCGAACCATTAATCGCTCGAAGGCAATGGGCGATTCGCTAATCGCACGTGGCGAAGGTGAGTAGGAGAATTAATTGCCCTCACGCAGCTGGCGCATGCGCTCAGCAACAGCAGGGTCAACGTTGGAGGCAGCGCTTCCCTCGATGGACTTCTGAGCCGCGCCACCAGAGAGCTCGTTGCCACCGTTCATTTCTGCGCGGATTTGCTCCAGGCGAGAGTGCCCAGCAAGCTGAACGCCTGCGGCCTCTACCTCAGCCATACGCCCCTGAACCGAGTTCTGAGCCAGCTCAGCCTGACCAAGAGCGTTAGCGTAACGACGTTCAATCTTGTCACGAACCTGATCCAGATTAGGTGTAGCCCCCGAAGAAATCTGATTCATCGACTGCAGGGACTCAGAGACCTTCTCCTGCATCTTTGCTTGCTCCAGCTGGCTGAGGAGCTTTGCGCGCTCCGCGACCTTCTGCTGCAGCTGCATGGAATTACGCTCGACGGCCTTCTTAGCCTGAGCTGCCTGCTGCAGCGACTGATCGTGCAGAGCCTTCAAATCTTCTACCGACTGCTCAGCAGTAACCAACTGAGCTGCGAAAGCCTCAGCTGCGTTCTCATACTCCGTAGCCTTGGCGGTATCCCCCTCAGCACGAGCCTTGTCAGCGAGCTGCAATGCCTGACGAGTGTTCCCCTGCAGCTTCTCAATCTCAGCGAGCTGACGGTTAAGGCGCATTTCCAGCTGGCGCTGATTACCAATCACCGCCGCTGCCTGCTGCGATAGTTCCTGGTGCTGCCGCTGAGCATCCTCGATAGCCTGCTGAATCTGCACCTTCGGATCAGCGTTTTCCTCAATCTTGGAATCAAAAGCGGCCATCAAGTAATTCCACAGCTTTACAAATGGATTAGCCATAGCGTCCCATACACCTTTCTTATTGCAACTACCTCAAAGCAGGTCTGTGCTTATCGCGCACCCAATCTTAACTAAAGCCGAGCGTCTTCGGGTGCTAAGTACCGGGGCAATGGAATGAAATTCCACCGCCGCAACCATTTTCTACATCGCTGCCAATTCTGGGCTCGCCGAATGCAGGGCCATCGCTGTGGCTGCTTCCATCATCAAATCCGACACCGTCACACCAAGCGCCGCGCATACCGACGCCAGCAGCTCAGATGAGACTTCTTTCCGTCCACGCTCAAGCTCAGACAAATAACCAGGGCTAATAGCCGCATTTTCAGAAAGCTCACGAAGCGTCTGTCCACTGCGCGAACGGATATCACGCAGCGTCTCCCCCAGTGCCTCTCGCAGGAGTGGCTCACGGGATTCTCCGCGTTCCGCCAAATCCTGTGCCGTTAACTTTGCAACCGATCCAGGCTGCTCCGCTACAGCCACTCGCGCCGACGGTGCTGTGGCGTCCATGGAAGCCTCCAAAGCGGCAGCGCTATCTACCTCTGGGTAGCGAATGGTCATAAGTGCAGTATTGTTGGTCATCACTCTCTCTAACGCTTTAGAGGGCCGACCTGTTCCCAATATTCAAAAATTCTACTCACCGTCGAGATTCTGCAACAACAGTTCTAACGCCAATACCACTGCTTGACGACGAATCTCCGCGCGCGAACCCTCTTTATTCACCGGCAACCTAACAGCGGTTACCCCATCAAGGTACGAAACTCCTGGCGGTTTCAGACCACACCAGACTTCACCTACTGGGTGCCCATCCTGCATCGTTGGACCAGCAACGCCAGTTAGCGAAATCCCCCAGTCCGCCACTGTCTTATTCGCCACTCCAAGTGCCATATACCGGGCCGTCAACTCGGACACGGGGCCATATGCGGCCAAAACATCCTTTGGCACGTCGGCAAGCAACGCCTTCGTGTCAGTGGCGTAGGTGACCACGCCACCGCGCAGAACGGCGGAGGCTCCCGGTACGGAGGCAACAGTGGCGCAGAGAAGACCTGCGGTAAGTGATTCTGCGGCCGCAAAAGTCTCTCCGCGGGAGGTAAGCGCTTGGACGAGTTTAAGCGAAACGCCGTCGACAGCGTCATCGTTTCGGTCGCTCTGGGCGAGGTGTCCGACTGTGTTCACAGCGTTAACCTCCACTTAATTCCTCTACGAAACCTTACGCGCATCCACAATGTACTGGATTCCGGTACCGACGGTGACGACAATCGCGGCAATCATCACAATCCAGGACGGCCAGAACAACCAGTCCACTGGCATCAGGAATAGCCCCACTGCTACAGACTGCAGGACCGTCTTTATCTTGCCGCCCCGAGAAGCCGGAACAACACGCCCCTGACGCAGTGCGAACATACGCCAGATGGTGATGCCACCTTCGCGAATCACGATGATGACAGTCACCCACCACGGCAGAATCTCGATGATATTCATACCGATCAGCGCGGCCAGCATCAGCGCCTTATCGGCAATCGGATCGGCAATCTTGCCAAAGTCGGTAATGAGATTACGGCTGCGTGCGAGGTGCCCGTCCAACTTGTCAGTCGCCATCAGAAGCGCGAAGACGACAAACGACCACCAGCGCCAATTGGTGGCTTCGCCGCCCTCCTGAAGAAGTACCCACAAGAACACCGGCACTCCGAGGATGCGAAGCACGGTCAGGAAATTGGGCAAGTTCCAGTTGGAAACACGGCTTGTATCAGCACTTGGAGCAGTCACAGTTGTTACCTTATCTCACAATCGTGTTCGATTAATGCCCAGGCTCGTTCTTACCGGTGTGCGAACCGTTAGTTTCGTTTCCGGCCGACGCTGACCTCTCACCGACAGAGGCAGAAGAAGCGTGAGAGCCAAGGCCATCGTCGTTTCCATGATCATCGTGGTGAACACGCGGAAGGGCAATCGCACCCATGTTTTCATCACGCTTAATCTTGAGCCACGATGCCAGGACAGTCACCACCAGCACGATGACGATGACCGCCAGCGACACCCAGGTCGATACTTCAGGTACCGACACGTTCTCACCGCCGTTAATAAACGGCAGGTTGTTTTCATGCAGTGCGTGCAATAGCAACTTCACGCCAATGAAGGCCAGGATGACTCCCAGACCATAAGCCAGGTACACCAACCGATCCAGCAGACCGTCAAGCAAGAAGTACATCTGACGCAAACCCATGAGAGCCAGGGCATTTGCAGTAAAGACGATGTATGCCTCATCCGTCAGGCCGTAGATAGCCGGGATAGAGTCAAACGCAAACATCACGTCGATAAAACCGATGGACACCAGCGCGATGGCAAGTGGCGTCAAGTAACGCTTGCCGTTTTCCTTAACGGTCAGCTTGTCCCTGTTGTAATGGTCCGAAATCGGGACAATTCGACGCAGCCATTGAATCAGCTTCATATCCGACGGATCGGGTTCCGGCTTATCGACGGCTTCGTCGTACACCGTCTTGATAGCCGTGTAAATCAGGAAAATTGCAAACAGGTAGAAAACGTCGGACCACTTGGCAATAACGGCAGCACCAGCCCAAATGAACAGGCCTCGGAATACCAGCGCCATCGCAATACCGAACAGCAAAACCTTTTGCTGGTACTGGCGTGGAATCTTAAACGCACCGATGATGAGCGCAAAGACAAACAGGTTGTCTACGCTGAGCGCCTTTTCAGTGATATAGCCCGATAGAAACTCAATGCCTCGGTGGTGATCCCACAACAACCACACCATTCCGCCAAAAATTAATGCCAAGACTACGTAGAAAGCGGTCCAGCCGCCGGCTTCCTTCATAGTTGGGTTATGCGGCGTGCGAACGTGTGCATAGAAGTCAAAGGCGATAAAACCCATGACGACCACAATGGTGATGATCCATACCAATGCGGGGACATGCATATTAAAAAAGACCTCCGGTCGTGCGAACATGAACCGGAGGTCTCTCCTGCTTCTGCCAAAGTGGCAAAAGTGACGGCACCGGGATTGAATCTGCACAAAGCGAGTCTGTGCGTCCAATCCGTGCTGACGATAACCGTCACGGGCTAGCGGAAAACATCCGCTTTACCGGGGATACTCCCCTCCACGTGTGCCGACTATACACGCAATCAGAAACCGCGGTGAGGCTAGGTCGTCCTACGCCATAGACTGATTCGGATCAGCGTCGACTACGTTTACTTCTTCCTTAGGAGCGTCCTCCGGATTTGCGCCCTTGATCATCCACTTAATGGTTTCGAGCTCCTCTGGCTTGACCAGCACCTCACGTGCCTTAGAGCCCTCTGATGGCCCGACCACTCCGCGAGTTTCCATCAGGTCCATCAGTCGACCAGCCTTGGCAAAGCCGACTCGCATCTTGCGCTGCAACATCGAGGTCGACCCGTGCTGTGCGGTGACCACCAGCTCGACTGCCTGAAGCAAATCTTCCAGGTCATCTCCAATATCGGGGTCAATGTTGCGCTCAGCCTCAGCGCTCTTATCCTCTGTGACACCCTCGGTGTAATCCGGCTCGGCCTGTGCCTTAGCCGCATCGACTACTGCCTGAATCTCCTCGTCTGTGACGAAGGCACCCTGCAGCCGTCGCGGCTTGCCTGCACCCTGTGGAATGAACAGGCCATCGCCCATACCAATGAGCTTTTCAGCACCTCCCTGGTCAAGAATGACGCGGGAGTCCGTGAGTGACGAGGTAGCGAATGCCAATCGCGATGGCACGTTCGTCTTAATCAAACCGGTGACCACATCCACAGACGGACGCTGCGTAGCCAACACCAAGTGGATACCGGCGGCACGGGCCTTCTGCGTGATGCGCACAATCGCATCTTCGATATCGCGGGGTGCGGTCATCATCAGGTCTGCCAGCTCGTCGACGACACAGACAATGTACGGGTACGGACGGTACTCGCGTTCCGAGCCAAGTGGCGTCGTAATCTCACCGGACTTGACCTTACGGTTGAAATCCTTGATGTGACGGACGCGGGCGGCCTTCATGTCCATGTACCGCTGTTCCATCTCTTCAACCAGCCACTGCAGAGCCGCCGCGGCCTTCTTCGGCTGAGTGATGATTGGCGTAATCAGGTGAGGAATCCCCTCGTAGGGAGTCAGCTCGACCATCTTCGGGTCCACCAGAATCAGTCGGACATCCTCCGGGGTTGCACGCGTCAGCAGCGACACCAACATCGAGTTTACGAACGCGGACTTACCCGAACCGGTCGAACCGGCAACGAGAAGGTGCGGCATCTTCTGGATAGAGTGCGAGATGAACTCGCCCTCAATATCCTTACCGAGCCCAATCAGCATCGGGTCATCGTTCGCAACGGTTTTGGGGGCGTTGAGTACGTCGGCAAGCCGAACCATCTCACGGTCGTTGTTCGGGACCTCGATACCAACGGCTGACTTGCCTGGAATCGGAGTCAGTAGGCGGACATTGTCGGTCGCTACCGCATAGGCAATGTTGGACTGGAGGTTCGTGATCTTCGAGACCTTCACGCCCGGGCCAAGCTCGACCTCGTAGCGAGTCACCGTCGGACCGCGAGAGAAACCAGTCACCGCAGCGTCGACCTTGAATTCTGCGAATACCTCAGTAATCGCTTCAATCATGCGGTCGTTCGTCGCCGTACGTGTCTTGGGGCGCTCACCTGGGATCAACAAGTTAGTCGATGGCAGGTGGTAGTCAGACTCCGGCGTGCATGCCGACGAAGCGGACGTACCCTCGGCGTCCTTTTCCAATTCAGACTTCGGAGTTGTGGCCGGAATCTTAGAGGCATCGATGCCAGAACGAGCGGCAATGGCATCCATGGTGCGGCGCGTAGCCTCAGAAACCGCATCCCGCGAATCATCGACAGACGACTCGCTCTGCGGCGCACTCGCCGGCGCTACAGCCTCAGGCTGAGCGGGCTGTTTCGGAGCTCGGGAAGCGGAAACACGATTGCGTTCGCTGCTGCTAGCTGCAGCAGCCTCCTGCGTCGGGTACTCGGAGTACTCGTCATACTCCTCGTCGGCAGCGTGGTAGTTCGTGCCCCCGACAGCCGGAATAGTCGATTCCGTTTCGGCGGTGTCCCGATGCACAGCATCCGACTGAGTTTCCTCCACGTACTCAGCCGCCGGAAACGCCGGCTCCACCGGGGAGACTCGGTTGGAGTGCTGTGCCCCATGCCGGACATCAAACACTGTGGTCTTTGCCGAATCATAGTCGACATCCTCAACCTGACGGGCAGGTCGCGGAGCCTGTCGAGTCCTCTGCGGCTCTTCGTCCAAAAGATCGTAGAGATTACCGTCAGCATCCGGTTCGTCGTAAGGCGCGGGTTCGGGTGCAGACATACGGCTATCCGCGCCACGGCGAGGAGCTCGGTAAGCAGAGCGATCGGTCGAACGCGACGAGGAATGATGCGTGCGGCCGCTGTGGCTTGGGCGACGCTCGATTAGCTGCGTCGGCTGGTCAAAGTCCTCATCGGCATATGCGGTATCCGAATCCCAGCTCGCACGACGTTCCAGCATGTCATCGACATTGCCGTAGGGATCGTCCGATTCCGGCTCGTCGCCGGCACGACGCGAAGACCATTCGGAAAAGTTGAAGTACTCCTTAGTGGCATCGATAAGTTGACGCACCGTCGCGCCAGAGAGCACCAGAGCGCCGTAAAAAACGATGCCCAGCAACAAAACGACGGCGACCCACGAGGTAAACCCGGCTGCTAGCGGCGAACCGATATAACCACCGATTGCGCCACCAGCTGCACGTCGCCCCTGCCAGTCCGCAGGACGACCAGAGCCGATATGCACAATTGCGAGCAGACCCACCACAATCAGCGAAGCTCCAGTAATGGTAGGTGTCAGACGTTCACGACGCGGCATCGCATCCAGCATCATCAATACGGAAACAACACCGAGCAGCACCGGAAGTACAAAAGCGCCGATACCAATGAGCGTGCGCACTGCCGTTTCAATGAACTCCCCCACTGGCCCTGCCAGGTGGAACCATGTCGAACCAGCCAGCACAATTGCCAACGCCAGCACGAGTAGTGCCAGGCCATCCTTCGATCCCGGTTCGCCACCCTCATCGAAGTCTGCATCGAACTCGTCAGCTGGCACGGAGGCCGGTGCCGGAGGTTCAATTACATCGTCATAACCGCTAGCTGCTTTACGACGCTTCCTACGGGGCTTCGTCGAAAAATCGGCGTCACTTTCGCGCCGCGACATATTCTCCTCTTCGTTTCGCTTATTTTTGCGACCGCCTACCCGACGGGCGAGACCAGCCACGCCGCGGGCAGTTTCAGTCCAGGCGCTGGCCAAGCTATTGCCCACGATCGACATGGCGCTAGGAGTGCGCTCGAATTCCTCCGTGGCGCTGTGCACGGGGTATCGCCGCGTGGCATCTGTCTCCGCAGAGCGGGAAGATCCACGACGATTGTCAGTTCTGGTTCGGCTGGTCGCAGACATGACCATTACCTTACAGCTAACACCGGATCGTTTTCACATTAGTCACACGCGTGTCATTGTTTAACAGGCGTGCTGTCGCGACCACCCAGAACTGAGAACGTGATTTTAAAGACTGTTGCGCTTGATGCCCGATTCGTCGCCGTCGATGGTGACGCGTACCTCGTCACGGCCATAGAGCCACAGCACCAGTTCCCCGACGCTTCCGTGGACAGTCACAACTGGAGCACCTTTAGCACTGTTGTCGATTAGGGTCACCGCAACTCCGTCGTCACGCATTAGCACCACGGTCGAGGTCGAACCGCGCAACATCATACGGCCGGCAGTAGTGACCAGACGCCACAGGTCCGAAACTCCGGAGGGTGGCAGCTGACGAACGGTCCAGCCTTCCTGGGCACGACGGACATCCTCGTGATGGACGAAGTTCTCCGCAGCGTTGACGTAGCGGTCTGCCCAGTTCATTGGATTCCATCGCGGAGCACCACTACCCCACTTCCCCACCACTTCGACGTAGGGCATTCGATTGACCTCAGCGGTAACAGCATCGAGGCGGTCCGAAAGCGCCTTGACGAACATCCCGCCAGCGGCATCCAGACGATTTTCGCGAATGTATAGGTGGTTCGCAAGATCCCGGGTCGTCCACCCCTCGCACAAGGTCGGTGCGTCAGGGCCGACGCTGAGCAGTAGATTAGCTAGGTCTTCACGTTCCCGTTCAGCAAAAGTCATAGCTCCAGCCTAGACCAGGCACGGAGAAGCCCGCATCCACACGGTTGTAGGTGGATGCGGGCTCTTAGGCTAAAAGACGCTCTAGAAACTTAGATGCTTTCGCGCGACTCCTGGATTTCCTCATCGGTAACCTCTTCGGCTGCCTCAGAGGACATCGGCACGATGGTCGGAACGACCATCGGGCTGCGACGCCACTTCTGGTTAATGACACGCTCGGTGCGGCGACGAACTTCCTGAGCCATACGGTACGGGTTGTTCTCGCCACTGCCAGCCAGGTCAAAGAGAGTATCGTCAACGACCTGCTCGACGGTTTCGAGCACTTCCTTGGCGTCGTCCGAGTAACCGCGAGCCTGAGCCCGTGGCTTCTCCAACGGGCGGCCAGTGCGGTTATCAATGACGGCTGTGACGGTGATAAGACCACCTTCACGCATTTCAGCACGGTCTGCCAGCACGTCAGCGTCGACGTCACCCATGGTGACGCCATCGACGTAGAGGTTACCGACCGGAACCTGGCCAACTACACGAGCGCGGCCATCAACAAGGTCGACTACCACACCGTTCTGAGCCAGGACAACGTTCTCTGGCTTCACGCCAGTGGACACAGCCAGCTCCTTGTTGGCACGGAGGTGGCGCCACTCACCGTGAATCGGCATGACGTTCGACGGACGAGCTGCGTTGTAGAGGAACAGCAGCTCGCCGGCAAAGCCGTGACCGGAGGTGTGAACCTTCGCATCCTTGCCGGTGATAACCGTGGCACCAATTTGGGCCAGCATGTTGATAACGCCGAAGACTGCCTCTTCGTTACCGGGTACCAGCGAAGAACTGAGGATAATCAGGTCGCCATCACGGACGGTGATCTGACGGTGCTCACGGCGGGCCATGCGAGACAGCGCAGCCATTGGCTCGCCCTGCGTACCGGTAGTCACCAGCACGACCTTGTGGGGCGCCATGCGAGCGGCCTCGTTCATCTCCACAATGGTATTTTCCGGAGCGGTCAGCAGCCCCAATTCCTGCGCGATGCGCATGTTGCGAATCATAGAGCGACCGTTGAAGGCAACCTTGCGGCCAGCCTTAACAGCTGCGTCGATGACCGCCTGCACGCGGTAGACATTCGATGCGAAGGCCGCGACGATAACGCGCTGCTTGGCATCCATAATCAGACGGCGCAGAGTTGGAGCCAATTCCGCCTCGGATCCCGAGAAGCCCGGAATCGTAGCGTTGGTGGACTCACACAAGAAGAGGTCGATTCCCTCATCACCGTAGCGGCTCAGCGCCGGCAGGTCAGTCGGCTTTCCGTCCGGCGGGGTCTGGTCCATCTTCACGTCACCGGTGTGGACGACCATGCCTGCTCCGGTCTTAATGACGATGCCAAGGCACTCCGGAATCGAGTGGTTGACATTGAAGAAACGCAGATCGAACGGACCACGCTGAATGTGGCTGGTGTCGTTGACCTCGATGACCTTCGGGCGCTGACGGTGTTCCTGTGTCTTGGCCTGAATCAGTGCCAGGGTAAAGCGAGAAGCAATAATCGGGATGTCCGCGCGCTGCTTGAGCAACCAAGGGATAGCACCGATGTGGTCCTCGTGACCGTGGGTGACCACGAGAGCTTCCACGCGATCCCACTTGTCTTCCATGTAGGAGAAGTCAGGCAGGATCAGGTCAACACCCGGCTCATCCGAGCTCGGGAACAGCACGCCGCAGTCGACGATGATCAGGCGGTTCTTGTACTCCAACACGGTCATATTGCGACCGATTTCGGAAATACCGCCCAGTGCAACCACGCGCAGGCCGTCCTTGGGGGCCTTCGGCGGTGCAGGAAGACGCTGGGTCAAGTCCGCACCCTGCATCGACTGGACTACGTTACGACGGTTGCCACCGCGTCCGCCACGGCCACCCCTCGAACTATTTCCGCGATTACCTCCACGGCCACCGCGACCACCGCGGGAACCGCGGTTGGAAGAATTCGAGGAACCTTCGGACTTCTTAGCGTTACCGGAGTTCTTACGCTCACCGGAACGCTGCGAGGACTTCGAGCCGTTGGATTTAGCTCCACCCTTGTCGGAACCCTTGGATGCAGAGTTATTGGACTGCTCTGCTGCAGCCACGTCGGACTCGGAAGGCGGACCAGCCTTACGAGTTACCTTGCGGGCGCGATTGCGTCCTTCAGCCACTACAGAACACCTGCCTTCCGCATAGCTTCTTCAAGCACCTCAAGCTGCTGGTCATTTGCTGCAATTTGCGGCAAGCGTGGATCTCCTATCTCAATGCCCTGCAGACGCAGAGCGGATTTAGCAAAACTTACACCGCCAAGTGCAGCCTGAGCGGCAAACAGCGGAGTCATCTTCGCGTGGGCAGCCTGCGCACCAGCAAGGTCTCCCTTGTCAAAGCAAGAGCGCACCTCAGCCAGCAGCTGCGGGGCTGCATGTCCAATAACGGAAATAAACCCGGTGGCGCCAATAGACAGCCACGGAAGGTTCAGCACATCGTCACCGGAGTACCACGCCAAATCAGTATTAGCGATAATGCCGGCGGCAGCTCCCAAATCCCCCTTGGCGTCCTTAACAGCCTGGATTCTCGGGTGCTCCGCCAACCGGTAAATGGTATCAACTTCAATCGGAATAACCGAACGCGGCGGAATGTCATACAAACACACCGGCGCCTCGGTTGCGTCAGCCACTGCCGTAAAGTGACGGTACAGCCCCTCCTGGGACGGCTTGGAGTAATACGGCGTGACGACGAGCAGCGCATCCGCGCCCGCCTCCACAGAAGCCTTTGCCAGCTCGATGGACCCGGCCGTGTCATTGGTGCCGGCACCGGCCACGAGCTTAACCTCGTCACCCATCTCTGCACGGACAGCTCGGAGAAGCTCAAGCTTTTCCTCAACCGTCGTAGTAGGCGACTCGCCGGTAGTACCGGCCAGAATGAGTGCATCGCAGCCACCGTCTACAAGATGACCAGCGAGCTGCACACCCGCCTTGACATCGAGGTTTCCGTCCTTATCAAAAGGGGTCACCATAGCTACGGCGACGGTGCCGAAAATGTCAGCACCGCGAGTTGACGCAATTCCTGTGCTCATTGTTGACTACCTTTTCTTAAAAATCTCAATCGACTATATCTTCACACTGTACGTGCGATTACCCCTCGAAGGCATAAGGACTCGATGCGACGACCGACCCATCCTTCAGAGTGTTAATCTCAAAATCCCCAAAAGCAACAGGAGCACAGCGCTGCAGCTCCCGTAGGCAAGCCACTGCCAACTCCCGAATTTCAGCATCGGCATGCTCAGTCGCACGCATCGAAATGAAGTGGCGCCAAGACCGGAAATTACCAGTAACCACGATTCGAGTTTCGGTGGCATTGGGCAAAACCGCCCGGGCTGCCTGGCGTGCCTGCTTTCGCCGCAAGATAGCGTTGGGCTCGTCGGCCCACTTCTCTTCCAGTGCGTCTAATAACTCACCATAGGCGAAACGGGACTGATCAACCGCGCTTTCGAAAACTCGCAACAGATCCGGGTCCTCCGCAATTGCGGGAGGAACCACAACATTGTTGGAACTGGCCGGCACAAACCGCTGCGACAACTGCGAAAAGGAAAAGTGGCGGTGCCGTGTGAGTTCATGTGCACACGAGCGCGACAGCCCACGAACATAGATGCTTGCACTTGCGTGTTCAAAAAGTGAGGTGTGGCCTACCTCAAGCACATGTCGCAGGTATCCCCTATTCGTCGCCGTTCGTGGATTGGGCTTGTCCCACGTTTCATAACAAGCCCTGCCGGAGAACTCAATCAATGCTTCCCCACCATCGGCATCGCTATCAAAGTCGATGTCCTCCGGCGGGAAGAAGTTGGTCGCGGCGATTAGCTGCGCCTTGAGAGTGACATTTTCAGACATTTTCAGTTAACTCCCGGCCATTAAAGTCCCAGGAACGGCTCCAGTCCCACAGTCAGGCCCGGAAAATCCTCAATCTTGCGCACACCCAGCAGAACGCCTGGTACGAAGCTGGTGCGCGAGTAGGAGTCCTGCTTGATGGTGAGCGACTGCCCTTCTGCACCGAAGATAACGGTCTCGTGAGCCACCGAACCGGTCATACGGACTGCGTGCACCGGAATGCCCTCGACCTCAGCACCGCGAGCACCATCGAGAGTTTGCTCAGTGGCGTCCGGCTGCTCCCCCATGCCGGCTTCCTTGCGAGCACGAGCAATAGCCTCAGCAGTGTGGATAGCGGTGCCCGAGGGGGCATCCTTCTTAAAAGGGTGGTGCATTTCGATAACTTCAGCGGAATCGAAGTACGGAGCGGCTAGCTCCGCCATCTTCATGGTCAGTACCGCGGAGATTGCGAAGTTCGGTGCAATAAGAACATTGGCCTCACCGTCGGCGTCGTCAAGCCAGCGCTGCACCTGATCGAGGCGCTCCTTGGTAAAGCCCGTAGTACCCACGACGGCGTTGATGCCATTCTTAATGCAGAACTCAAGATTGCCCATCACAGCGTCGGGCTGAGTAAAGTCAACAATGGTCTGCACACCAGCGGTGACAAGTTCATTCAGGTCATCGCCAGAGTCGAGACCCGCTGCCAGCTCCAAATCGTCGGCGGCTTCAACTGCCTCGCAGATGGTGGACCCTACCTTGCCCTTGGCGCCAAGTACGCCGACCTTGATATTGCTCACAGCTATTGTCCTTTCCCAACGAGTTTATCTTTCTCCCTTACCTTAGAATGTGTTGGCCAACTTGTGTGCCAATGCCCCCGTCCGCTTTGCCTTTTGTCGACTTACGACGGGGTTTTTGTTGCGCTAAGATTCCATGTCTTCGACAATTACCTATTTCTGTACCGATATATAGAAAGAGACTTCAATTGGTTTCTGAATCTGAAGATTCCGAACTCAGCCCAAGTTCGGAGGCACCACAGGCCGATGCGCCCAAAAGTGCTTATATGGCCATTTACGTGCTACTAGCTGCGGCATTCATGGCTATCTTGAACGAGACGGTCATGAGCGTCGCAATTCCCGTCGTCAAGGCGGACCTCGGAATCAGCGCAGCTACCGCAGGCTGGCTGACAACATCGTTCCTACTGACCATGGCAGTTGTCATTCCGGTCACTGGATTTCTCATTTCGGCAGTGCCGTTCCGCATTCTTTTCGCGGTCAGTCAAGGACTATTCGTCGTGGGCACTCTCATCGGTGCTTTCGCGCCAAACTTCGCGATCGTTCTGCTCGCACGCATTGTCCAAGCGTCCGGTACCGCAGTGCTGCTGCCGCTGCTGATGACCACGGTGCTCAACGTAGTACCGGAGCATGAGCGCGGGCGCATGATGGGACGAATGAGCGTGGTCATCGCTGTCGCGCCTGCTATCGGACCGACCATCTCCGGTCTCATTCTGGAGATCGCCAATAACAATTGGCATGCGCTTTTCGACACGATGTTGCCGCTCGGCCTAATTGTGCTGGTAGTGGGTGTCATTCTCGTTCCCAATATTGAGGAAAACTCCGCGAAGCCCATCGATATCCTCTCGGTGTTCCTCAGTGCCGGCGCATTCGGCCCGCTGGTGTACGCGCTGAGCCGCGTAGGCGCAGAGTTTTCGCTTATCGACGGAATCCTGTGCGCAGTCGGCATCGTGCTGTTGGTGTTCTTCATCATGCGCCAGCGCCGTTTGGCACCGCACAACCGAGCTCTGCTGGATCTTCGAACCTTCCGCACAAAGAGCTTTAGGCTGTCCACAATCATTCTGACCATTGGTTTCATGCTGATGTTCGGTGTGATCATCATTTTGCCGCTCTACCTCAATCTGCGAGGTGTCGACGTCAAGACTATTGGTTTGATTGTGATGCCTGGTCCACTGGTTATGGGTCTGATGGGACCGGCTGTCGGCCGGCTCTTTGACAGCTATGGTCCGCGCCCACTGGCAATTCCCGGCTCCATTGTCCTTGCCCTCGGTCTTTTCGGGCTCGGCTTCATCTCAGCATCGACTCCGCTATGGTGGATTGTCGCCTGCCACATCGTCCTTGAGATTGGCCTGGGGCTGCTGTTTACTCCGCTGTTCACATTCGGTCTTGGTGATCTTCCGAAGCGCCTCTACCCGGATGGCTCAGCAATCATGAACACGCTACAGCAGGTTGCCGGCGCTGTCGGTACCGCACTGTTTGTGGCGCTGTCAGCTGTTATTGCCACTGGCCTGTCCGGCACTGGTGCAGCAGCTCCTGCCGCCGACGACGTGATTCGTGGCTATAGCATTGCGATGTTTACCGCCGCGGGATTTGCCGTGGTGCTAATCTTCCTCACCACGCTGCTCAAGCCGCAGCGGAAGAAGATTGCATTACAGTAGCCCCCCCCAAGACCGGGGGGGAATACCGCCTAAACTAGGCGGCTTGCTCCCGGCCCGGGATTTCCATTGAGGGGGCTGCACTCTTCTGCGCTGGGAAAACTATTTTCCGCCCGTTTCCGCGCGCAGTCCCATGGCAAGAGTTGTTGTCTCTCCAGCCTGAACTCGCAGCAAACCGGTACCGGAGCGTAGCGCATCCGGCGGACATGTCATTGGCTCCACCGCAATCGCATTCCCGTGCCCAGGAAATCCTTCTCGTCGTCCGGCGTCCGCAACATAGACCTGGAAGAACCTGAATTCATCATCGGCCCAGAGCACAGCACCCTTGCCATTTGGCCCAACCAAATGCGCTTCACGACGGCGCGGCGAGTCACTCCCCGCTGTCTCCTCGGCAGCAAAGAAGCAGTGATCCAGCCACAGTCCATCCAGGGATACTCCCTCTCGAAGGCTGGGAACCACCGTCTCGGCTGGCACCGCTGGGCCGGCGGGCAAGTTTCGAATTGGCTCCAGTGGCAGGTTGTTATCAACGGGCAACCGCAGTGTGCAACTGCCGAAGTCAGCGCCCAACGCGCTTAAATAGGGATGCCAGCCCAGACCAAACGGGCACTCCCTATCGCTGCGATTATGCACTGTGAACTCCGCCGATAGGCCATCTGCAGACGTGACTTGCCAGCGCACGGTCATACCGAGTTCCCAAGGCCAGCCCGGTTGCGGCTCAACTTCCACGCCCAAGGTGACGCTGCTGTCATCAGAATCGACCACAGACCAAACGCGATCTGCAACAAACCCGTGAATAGCATTCGCCCGGGACGGCTCCGAAATATCTAGCCGATGTACTTCCCCATCAAAGATGAATACTCCGTCAGCGACCCTGTTCGGCCACGGAGCCAGGAGCGTACCTGCGGACAACGGTGGATTGAACCCTTTGGGATAGTCAGTCAGCAGTGGCAGGCCACAGTACTCCAGTGATCTCGGACCACCACCGAACTGGGAAATACTTGCGACATAGTCACCGGCCGCAATGTCAATGAATTCATGATCGTGCGCGACAAGTTGCATGCGCAAATCACCTTCCACGTGGGTTCGAAGATTAATCCCTTCGAAAGCCGAGATTAACCCAAAACAAAAGCGCGGTTAGGTCAATTTGTGACCTAACCGCGCCCTCGCTACTCGCGTTGTCGGAGGCTACCTACAGCACATCCTCCGTCGTCAAGCATTAGTTGTCTTCGACCGGAACCAGCGAGATCTTGCCGCGGTTGTCGATATCAGCGATTTCGACCTGAATCTTGTCGCCGACATTGATGACATCCTCGACCTTCTCGATGCGCTTGTCGCCACCGAGCTTGGAGATGTGAATCAGACCGTCACGGCCCGGAGTCAGGGAGACGAAAGCACCGAAAGCGACAGTCTTCACGACAGTGCCCAGGTAGCGTTCGCCGACCTTCGGCAACTGCGGGTTAGCAATCGCATTAATCTGCTCGATTGCAGCGTCCGCGGCCTTACCGGAAGTTGCCGAGACAAATACGGTGCCGTCGTCCTCGATAGAGATATCAGCACCGGTTTCCTCGGTGATGCCGTTGATGGTCTTGCCCTTCGGACCGATGAGCTCACCGATCTTCGAAGCCGGAACCTTAACGGTGGTGATCTTCGGAGCGAGACCACTCATCTCGTCCGGAGACTCGATGACCTCAGCCATGGTGGACAGGATGGCCAGACGTGCATCACGAGCCTGGGACAGAGCATCGGCCAGAACCTTCGACGGAATACCGTCGAGCTTGGTGTCCAGCTGCAGTGCGGTAATGAAGTCCGCAGTACCAGCGACCTTGAAGTCCATGTCACCGAATGCGTCTTCGGCACCGAGAATATCGGTCAGTGCGACGAAGCGGTTTTCACCGTCAACCTCGCCGGAAACCAGGCCCATGGCGATACCGGCAACCGGAGCCTTCAGCGGCACACCGGCGTTGTACAGCGACAGAGTCGAAGCACAGACCGAGCCCATGGAGGTCGAACCATTGGATCCAAGAGCCTCGGAGACCTGGCGAATGGTGTACGGGAATTCCTCGCGGGACGGCACGACCGGCAGCAGAGCGCGCTCAGCCAGTGCCCCGTGACCAATCTCGCGGCGCTTCGGAGAGCCAACACGACCGGTCTCGCCGGTGGAGTACGGCGGGAAGTTGTAGTGGTGGATGTAGCGCTTGGAGGTAACAGGAGTCAGCGAGTCAATCTGCTGCTCCATCTTCAGCATGTCCAAAGTGGTGACACCCAGAATCTGGGTCTCGCCGCGCTCAAACAGCGAAGAGCCGTGGGCACGCGGAATCAAGCCGACCTCAACGCCCAAGTCACGAATGTCGGTGACACCGCGACCATCGATGCGGAAGCCCTCAGCGAGAATCTTCTCACGGACAATCTGCTTCATCACTGCGTTGTATGCAGCGCGAATCTGCTTAGATGCAGCTTGCTCGTCGACATCATCGGATACGAAGCGCTCCAGCAGCTGCCCCTCGACGTCCTCCATGTACTCATTGGTGGCGTCATCTCGTTCCTGCTTACCCGGAATGGTGAGCAGCTTGGCCAGCTTCTTAGCGGACTTCTTCTCGACTGCGTTAAAAATCTCATCGCCGTATGCCGGGAACAGCGGGAACTCCTGCGTTTCCTTCGCTGCGCGCTCAGCCAGACCCTTCTGTGCCTCACACAGAACCTTGATGTGCGGCTTTGCTGCCTCGAGGCCAGCGGCGACGATGTCCTCGGTCGGCGCCGGTGCACCGTCAGCAATACGCTTGACGACGGTCTCCCCTGCTCCGGCCTCCACCATCATGATGGCGACATCTTCGACGTTCTTGCCGCGACGCTTGCGGGTGACGATACGGCCAGCGACGACCATCTCGAACAGAGCCTGCTCGTGCTGCTCCTCGGTCGGGAAAGCGACCCATGCACCCTCTGGGTGCTTGTCATCAGCAACGAGCGCGATGCGGACGCCACCGACAGCGCCGGAAACCGGCAGCCCGGAAAGCTGAGTTGCAGCTGACGCGCCGTTGATTGCGACAACGTCATAACGGTCCTTCGGATCCCAGGACATGACGGTGACGACAACCTGTACCTCGTTGCGAAGGCCCTTGACGAAGGTCGGACGCAGCGGACGGTCAATCAGACGACATGCCAGGATGGCGTCGGTGGACGGGCGGCCCTCACGGCGGAAGAACGAACCCGGAATCTTGCCCGCGGCGTACATACGCTCTTCAACGTCGACGGTCAGCGGAAAGAAATCAAAGCCCTCGCGGGGCTGGTTGGAAGCGGTGACGGTGGACAGGAGCATGGTCTCCTCGTCCAAGTAGGTGGTCACCGAACCATCGGCCTGACGAGCCAGTTGGCCCGTTTCAAAGCGAATGGTGCGGGTGCCGAAATCACCATTGTCGATGGTGGCAACGGCCTCGGTAATACCGAAATCCTCATCAAAGAAAAATTCGACAGCCTTGCTGTTGGCCATAGGTTTCTTACTCCTAGAAATAGCGGCGATCATCGATGTCGCCTGTAAAAGATCGAATGAACTTCGTTTGCGTCACGCATTCTACCAGCTAACGCGGAAAGTTCTTGTATTGGACGGATCGGAGATCTCTCACTGCATCTGGGTTCTTGCACCTACGCGGGGTTCTAGGAGTTTGCGGGGCGGGGGGGCACTTATCGATGACTTTTCTTGACTCATCGATGGTTTACCGTGTCTTATCGACGAATTACCGTGTCTTATCGATGGTGCCCCGGCACTTATGCGCACGCTTTCGATCAGCCCCTCCACATGTCGATGAGGTATTCACTTGTGGCCACGCTACAGCGCATCGATGAGTGAATACCACAACGACAAGTGATCAAAAAAAAAGACCCGCCGTGAGCTTCCATCCAATGGAAACCCAAACGGCGAGTCTAAAAAGCTTAAAAGCCTTGAATTAACAGAGCAACTTACACCAATGAAGCTCTGACAAACAGGATCTTAAGGAGAACCTTAGCGACGCAGACCCAGGCGCTCGATCAGCTTACGGTAGCGCTCAACGTCGTTGTCCTGCAGGTACTGCAGCAGGCCCTTGCGGCGACCGACCAGCAGCAGCAGACCACGACGGGAGTGGTGATCGTGCTTGTGGAACTTCAGGTGCTCGGTCAGCTGACGAATACGTGCGGTCAGCAGTGCAACCTGAGCCTCCGGGGAACCGGTGTCGGTCTCGTGCAGGCCGAACTCCTTGAGAATCTCAGCCTTTTCTGCAGTGTTCAAAGCCATGTAAATCTAACTCCTTGAATCAAATTATGGTCGTTTTTTCAGTCCACATTCTCGGCTTTCCCGGAACCAAACAGCGTCTGGCAGCTGGTTCCTCGCAACTGCTTGTGGACCGCAGTCACAGCCGACGTTTTACTTTAACAGCTAATCGGTCTTAGCCAAAATGGCCTCGGTGTCTGCCACGTCCTGGTTCATCCGGTCAATGAGCTTCTCGACCGAGTCGAACTTCTCCATTCCGCGAATCCGGTCGACAAACTCAACCTGCCCAGCGGTGCCGTAGAGGTCCGCATGACGGTCAATCACGTAGGCCTCGACCGTTCGATCAGTGTCTCCAAAGGTCACATTAGTGCCCACCGACACCGCCGCTGGGTAGCGCACCCCAAACTCGATATCGCCCTTCGGGTCCGGCTCCGGGCGGGCTGCCGTCGGCTGAGCCGTGAACCATGCCGCGTAGACACCATCAGCCGGGATTGCCAGGCCCTCAGCGAAGTCAATATTGGCGGTCGGAAAGCCCAGCTGCGCTCCCCCACGCCCCTGACCTGGAATAACATCACCATCAACACGGTAGAAGTACCCGAGACACGAGGCGGCTGCGGACACCGCACCGTCGGCAAGCAAACCGCGAATACGTGTCGACGAAACACGTTCGGTCGAGTCCGCGGCAGTAACGTCGAGGAGGTCGACGATGGTGACATCGACACCACACTTACGGCCGTGCTCCGGCATAGTCTCGGCGGTACCTGCGGCCTTCTGCCCATAGGTGAAGTTCTGGCCAACGAAGACGGCCTGAGCATTCAGTTTGTCGCGGACAACGGTGCGCACAAAGTCTTCTGCGGGGATGCTGGAGAAGTTCTTGTCGAAAGGCACGACAAGCATGGCATCGATTCCCTCCGCTTCTGCCAGCTCGGCGCGACGGGACACAGTGGACAGTGCCGGCGGCACCTTATCCGGGGCAAACAGCGCTACGGGATTGGGGTCGAAAGTCATCAACAGCGATTTCACGCCACGAGCACGAGCGTCACTGACCGCAGCAGCTATCAGGCGCTTATGCCCAAGATGAATACCATCGAACACTCCGATGGTTACGACCGTGTCCCCCAGCTCTTCGGGTGCATTGTCCAAGCCATACCAAATCTCCACAGAGAGCCAGTGTAACTGGTCACCGTTTAACACACCGCATATAGCGCAACATAGGATTGCGTCTATGACCGACTTCGATCCGATTGCAGACTCCGGCATTGTCATCGTGGACAAGCCCCAAGGCTGGACAAGCCACGATGTAGTGGGCAAACTCCGTCGCATCTTCCGCACCAAGAAGGTCGGCCACTCAGGCACCCTCGACCCAATGGCCACCGGTGTGCTCGTCCTCGGCATCGGCCGCGGCACCCGTTTCCTGCCACATGTCCACGCGGACACGAAGTCCTACCAAGCCACCATTCGGCTCGGCGCTGCCACGCTTACCGACGATGCCGAGGGCGAGTTGCTCTCCGAATCCTCGGCGGCATCGGTGACCGATGAAATGGTTCGAAAGGAAATTGCGAAGTTCACCGGCACGATCATGCAAAAACCCGCGGCGGTATCCGCGGTGAAGATTGACGGTGTCCGCGCCTACGAGCGCATCCGCCGTGGTGAGAAGGTCGATATCCCTGCGCGCCCAGTGACAATCACCCGCTACGAGGTTCAGGACATCCGCCACGACTCCGATCCTTCCCGTCCCGGGGAGTGCATCGATATCGACGTGGAGGTCGACTGCTCTGCCGGCACGTTCATCCGCGCCCTAGCTCGTGACTTGGGGGATGCATTGGGGGTCGGTGGTCATCTCACCGCGCTTCGACGTACTGCCGCCGGCGTTTTCACTATTGATGAGGCGTTGACTATCGACGAGCTCACGGCGAAGGCCGAGCAGTTCGACACCGCCAATCCAGAAATTGCGGAGATGCGACGCCCAGTCCCGGAGCGCGCCGCTTCCTTGCTGCCGATGAGTCTGGACGAGGCCTGCCTGCGTTGCTTTGATACCCGCGAAATTACTGAACAGCAGGCGACTGATTTGGCTCAGGGCAAGTGGCTGGAGCCGATCGGAAAACCTGGAGTCTATGCGGCGGTGTCACCAACGGGAAAGGTTCCGGCGCTGCTCACAGAATCTGGCAAACGGGCTAAGACGGTCTTCGTGGTGCGCCCGGCCACGCTGTGACTACCTCTCAAGGATTTTAAGACTGCTCGAGCCACACCGCGGTTGCAACGATGCCTGCACCGCGAGCCCAGAAGCCTTTTACTCCGCAGAAGGCGTCGGGAATCTCACGGTGAAACGTTAGCTGTAAAGGTCCGCCTGTGAGTCCTCGGGAAAAACCTCGCCCTGCTATCCGTTTCTTCCTCGGTTGCACGGAGACTTCGTCGAAGTCCAGCCACTGCCCGACTATCGGCTCCCAGAGTTTGTACATTGATTCCTTGGCGCTAAATTGCACCAGCGGGTCAAGGCGTGCTTCGTCAGTGCGCAAGACTGCATCGATGATTCCTAACTCTAGAGTCTGCTCGACCTCGACATCGATGCCAATCCCCTGCAGCTGTTCAGCGCTCGCGGACACGGCTGCCACGGCCCTGCCGCAGTGGCTAATTGACCCCACGATCCCTTGTGGCCACAGCGGCGCTCCGGTGGCCGACATGCCAATCCCATGTGGGGCAGACTCTCCTAGCCGTTGCACCGCCTCATGCGCAGCGAGGCGCCCTCGGGTGAAATCACGGATTCGAGCAGGTGCTGCACTATCAGACAGCCTCAACTCAGCAGTACGGAGCTGCTGCAATTCCGCATCACTAAACGGACGCTCGGCATTGGAGTCAATAACCAGCCGGCTACCGGCGGGCAAATGCCTGGCCAGGTACTCCTGGACGTCGGCAAGCACACTCATGCGCTGATGCCGTACCATTTCTCTCCACGGAAACGGGTAGCGACAAAGATGAGTCGCAGAATCATGAAGGCCAAGAGACCGCACCACACGCCGGTCAGCCCCCAGCCAAATGCCTGCGCCAGCCAGACCGGTGGGAGGAATCCGCACAGGACCGCGCTAACGGTGGCGTTACGGAGGAAGGCTGCGTCGCCGGCGCCGAGCAACACGCCATCGAGCGCGAAGACGACACCGCCAATAGGAATCATTGCGACGAGAATCCACCATGGTCCAGCGGTGACTGCGTCAATCACGCCTGTGGCGTCGGTAAAAATGCGGACGATACTGGCATTACCTACTGCGAAAACAGCCGCTAGGCCGAGGGCAATGACGCTTGACCAGACAGTCACGCGCTTGCCAGTCCAGCGGGCAACGGCCGTGGAGCTACCGCCCAACGCTGCACCGACGAGCGTCTGTGCAGCAATCGCTAGCGAGTCGAGCACCAACGAAATCAGGTTCCACAGTTGCAGCATGACCTGGTGCCCACCGAGCGTGGTCGGCCCAACGCGGCCAGCAACCGCTGCGGCGGAGAGGAACGCTACCTGGAAGGACAAGGAGCGAACGATGAGATCGTGGCCGAGGACCAGCTGGCTTTTGATAATGGCGCCATTCGGGCGCATGGAGAGCTTGCGGCTAGAGCACTCTTTGAAAAGACGGCGGAGGAACAGCCCGCCGGTAATCAATTCGCCGAAAAGAACGGCCATCGCAGAGCCCTCGAGACCGAAGGCGCGGACCAGCGGCACAATCACAATGGCTGCCGGAACAAGGCCTGAGAGCACATATAGCAGCGGCGCGCGGGTGTTTTGGATACCGCGCAGCCAACCATTTCCGGCCTGTGCAATCAACGTCAGCGGAATGGCAAAGGCAGCAACTCGCAACCATTGCCCGGCATCATGAGCGACCTCCGGATGAGGAGCTAACCAACCGGTAAATACTGGTGCTAGCCCCACGATGATGGCAAAGAGACTAAGGCCCACAAAGATGGCGACCCACGTCGCTTGCAGTCCCTCTTCAACCGCCTCGTCCACGTTGCCCCTGCCAAAGGCTCGCGCTGATCGGGCGGTCGTGCCGTAAGCCAAGAAAGTGAGCTGCGTAGTTACCACGGAAAATACCGTCGAACCAGCGGCAAGCGCCGCAAACTGAACAGCTCCAAGCCGACCGATGACAGCCGTATCCAGCAGCACATAGAGTGCGGGCGCGGCAAGAACACCCAACGCTGGCAGCGCAAGCGAAACGATTGCGCGAAGGCTGACATCTGACTTCGCACTGTGCCCGGTTCGCTCTATGCCGGTTCGCTCTATGCCAGTTTGCTCAATCTCAGTGCGCTCCTGAGTTTCTCGCGAGTCCGACAATCCCCTAGGCCTCGCTCGTGCCTCGGCGTGCCTGGGCTGCGACATCGCTGGTGTCCAGGATGGCCTGCAGCAACTCATCCTTGCTGCACTCCCGAGTCAGACCGGCGGCACGCTCGTGGCCACCGCCGCCAATTTCCAGGGCGACCTGGGAGACATCGACAAGCTCGCGAGAACGCAGCGAGACGGCCCACTGGTTTGGCTCATACTCCTTAAGCACGGCACAGACGTCGGCCGCATTAGTCGTACGCACAATGTCCACGACCGATTCAATCTCATCGTGGCCAACTTCGGCGGTCTGGTCGTGCTCAATGACGACGTGGATTAGGCCAGCGCCGTCGCCCCACTCGGGCACCAATGTCGCGGTGGAAAGCACCTTGCCCAGGAATGGAAGGTAGGCAAACGGATGTTCTTCCAGCAGCTGTGCACCAATCGTGCGCGGATTGAGCCCCTTATCCAGCAGGCGCGCCGCTGCAGTGTGCATGCGGGAATGGCCGAACTGGAACGATGCGGTGTCCGTCAACAGCCCTGCATAGAGAGCATGAGCCATCGGCGTGGTCAGCTTGATACCCCAGACACCAAAGAAGTCCAGGAGCACCATGGTCGAGGACTCTGCGCGTTCGTCAACCATGTTGACGGACCCAAAGCGAGTGTTGGTCGCGTGATGGTCAACATTGATAACGCGGTCGGAGGCCATCACGCGATCTTCCAGCGCACCGAGGCGCCCCGGGCTTGCGCAGTCGACAGTCACCCACGTGTCAATGTCTTCATCCAAGTCCGTGTACTCGACAAATCGCTCCCATCCGGGGATGGTCAACAGCGACTTGGCTGGCAAATCGCTCTCACCGTAGCTGGCTACAGCCGAAATGCCACGCTGTACAAGTGCCATGACCATCGCAGATGCAGCACCAATCGCATCCGCATCGGGGTGAACATGGGCAATGACGCCGACCTTCTTGGCGTCGGCAAGCATATCCTGCATCTGCTGAATCGGCTTGGACATGCGGCGATTAATCGCCTGGGAAAGCTGGTGAGCTGCCTGCTCCTGAGCCTGCGGAGAAGTGGTCACGTGGGTGCCCCTTTCATCGATAGATGTAGCCGGTGGAGAGTTTTACTCCTCGTCGCGGTATGGGTTGGCATCGCCTGCGGGCTTTGCGTTTCTAGCCTGCTCAGCCAATTCCGCGTCGCGCGCGCGAGTCTTATCGAGCAGCTCCTCAAGGTGCGCGGAAATCTCCGGCACCGTGTCAACCTCAAAAGCCAGCGTCGGTGTGTAGCGCACACCGGTGCCACGACCGACCAGGGAACGTAGCTGCCCCTTCGCCTTTTCCAGCGCTGCTGCTGCCGACTCGTAGTCCGGTTCCTCGTCGAGCGTACGTCCGCGCACAGTGTAGAAAACTGTGGCGTCGTGCAAATCGCCGGTGACGCGGCAGTCGGTGATAGTCACAAACTCCAGCCGCCGGTCCTTAATCTCACGCTCAATTGCGCTGGCGACAATCTCCTGAATACGCTTGGACAGCCTGCGCGCGCGTGCTGGATCTGCCATTTTTGGCTACTCCCTATCTATCTCTACCTGTGCGTAACGATTCGTAGCTAGACCCCATTTAGCGTGGGGCCTGAAGTGCCCCTTCGCTGACAAAGACCCATTTGGGATCCGGCAAAACGGTTCAATACAAAGGACTGCTAATACTAACACGCAAAACACTACTCAACTTCGAACCGCATGTTTCGCGACTTCGCCCGCACCCGTTTACCGAGTGCAGTCAATTGCTTCGCCGCACGCTCGCCCTTTGTTATTAACCCATTAATCATCACGACAACACTGCCACCACCATCGATGTCATCGACGGCATGGGGAGTCGCTACTACGGAATTGCGCAGCTGAAACGCAGCCTACCCGTACGCTCTTAACGGCGCTCCACGAAGTTGTACATCGGTAACCCATTAACATGGGAGCAGTCAGGCAGTGAATCCATCACACTATCCTGCAATGGTGTTTCTCCCTCGATGCCGAAAATCCATTTAACCGCAGCATTACCTAGCTCCAGCGGATGGAAAAGGTAACTTACCTCACCATTTTTATCCTTGGGCGCCACACTGCCATGGGTTTGTTCCCATTCAGCCACATCCGTCGGATGTAGTACCTCGACGTGTTCACCGTTAGCGAACGGTACCTCAAAATCCAACAGTCGTCCAGAGCTGAAAAACCGCTGCATGTCAAAATCATAGTCTTCGCAGCTTGCTTCTAATTCCCTGGTAGGAGTCTTATAGTGGCAGAAATCGATAACACTATTGATGCACAGTGACCAACTTTCGCGAGGATCGTTCGCCAACGCTGGGTCCTCAATAAGGTCGTATACGTCGTCGGTCCCGAAAAGCAGCGTTGGCCCAAACGCTACCGCGTGGAAGTACCAATTATGACCATCCTCAATGGTTTCTTCGGAATCAAAGGCGAATTTCCCTGGCCAAATCTTGTCCAATTGCGCAAGAGTCTCCTCTGCGCTCGCAGGAGGATAATTCAAAATATTCGTTCGCGGCAGTTCATCTGAGAGTGCAAAGAGATTAGTTTTGAAGCCCATAACGAACACGATACGCAAAAAGGCACTCCCCGAGGGGAGCGCCTTATCAAAGTTCACGCAGTGTTTAGCTTACGTCGCTACGTGCGCGGAACCTCGACCATCTCGTAGACCTCGATAACGTCGTCGACCTGGATGTCCGGGTAGGACAGCACCATACCGCACTCGTAACCGGCTGCGACCTCGGTGGCATCGTCCTTCTCTCGCTTCAGCGACTCGATAGTCGCCGAATCCGTAATGACGTTGCCGTCACGAACCAGGCGAGCCTTCGCGTTGCGGCGGACCTTTCCGGACTCGACCATACAGCCGGCGATGAGGCCAACTGCGGAGGACTTGAAGATGGCGCGAATCTCTGCACGACCAATCTCCTTCTCCTCGTAGACCGGCTTGAGCATGCCCTTCAGAGCAGCCTCGACATCCTCGATAGCACGGTAGATCACCGTGTAGTAGCGGATGTCAACGCCCTCAGCATTGGCAACCTCGGTGGCCTTGCCCTCGGAGCGAACGTTGAAGCCGATGATGACGGCGTCAGACGCAGCAGCCAGCGTGACGTTGGTCTGCGTGACAGCACCGACACCACGGTCGATGATGTTCAGAGCGACCTCGTCGTCGACCTCGATCTTGAGCAGGGCTTCTTCCAGTGCCTCGACGGTACCGGCGTTGTCGCCCTTCAGGATCAGGTTGAGGGTGTTGGTCTCCTTCAGAATCTCGTCCAGGTTCTCCAGGGAGACGCGCTTGCGACGACGTGCTTGCAGCGCATTACGACGACGTGCGTCGCGGCGGTCTGCAATCTGGCGGGCCGTACGATCCTCGTCAACAACCAGGAGGTTGTCACCAGCACCCGGTACGGAGGTCAGGCCGAGCACCTGAACCGGACGGGAAGGACCGGCCTCATCGACGTCGTTGCCGTACTCATCGACCATGCGGCGAACACGACCATATGCGTCACCGACAACGATGGAATCACCGACGCGCAACGTACCGCGCTGAACGATAACGGTTGCCACCGGACCACGGCCACGGTCAAGGTGAGCCTCAATGGCGACACCCTGAGCGTCCATATCCGGATTGGCGCGCAGGTCCAGCGAAGCATCGGCAGTCAACAGCACTGCTTCGAGAAGCTGATCGATGTTGAGACCTTGCTTAGCGGAGATATCGACGAACATAGTGTCGCCGCCCCACTCTTCGTCAGTGAGACCGTATTCAGTCAGCTGACCACGAATCTTCTGCGGATCTGCAGTTTCCTTATCAATCTTGTTGACTGCAACGACAATCGGCACATCAGCGGCCTTGGCGTGGTTAATAGCCTCAACCGTCTGCGGCATGACGCCGTCATCAGCTGCAACAACCAGAATCGCGATATCGGTCGACTTGGCACCACGAGCACGCATGGCGGTAAACGCCTCGTGACCCGGGGTATCCAAGAAGGTAACCTTGCGCTTCTCACCGTCGAGCTCCACCGGCACCTGGTAGGCACCGATGTGCTGGGTAATACCACCGGACTCGTGGCCACCGACGTTGGCCTTACGAATCGTGTCCAACAGGCGCGTCTTACCGTGGTCGACGTGACCCATCACAGTTACCACTGGCGGGCGCTGCTCCAGGTCCTCATCGTCGCCCTCGTCCTCACCGAACTGGAGGTCGAAGGACTCGAGGAGCTCGCGGTCCTCATCCTCAGGCGAGACGACCTGGACCTTGTAATCCATCTCGTCGCCGAGCAGCTGCAGGGTCTCGTCGGAGACCGATGCAGTTGCCGTCACCATTTCGCCGAGGTTGAACAACGCCTGGACCAGCGATGCTGCATCGGCGTTAATCTTCTCAGCGAAGTCAGACAGGGATGCACCACGTGCGAGGCGAATGGTCGTGCCCTTACCGTTAGGCAGCTTAACGCCGCCCACCACGGATGGTGCCTGCATTGCCTCGTACTCGTTGCGCTTCTGACGCTTCGACTTACGTCCGCGACGCGGGGCGCCTCCTGGTCGCCCGAATGCACCTGCAGTTCCACCGCGACGTCCGCCGCGACCACCGCGCGGTCCGCCACCCGGGCCACCCGGGCCGCGACCACGGCCGCCGAAGCCACCGCCACCGCCACCGCGGCTTGCCTTTGCAGGCATCTGCCCCGGGTTCGGGTGCGAAGGCATCATTGCCGGAGTCGGACGATTGCCGCTCGGCTTATTACCACGGCCCTGTCCACCCTGCGGGCGAGGGCCACCCTGGCGTGCTCCCGGCTTCGGGCCCGGACGGCCGTTTCCACCCTGCGGGCGAGGGCCACCCTGGCGTGCTCCCGGCTTCGGGCCCGGACGGCCAGGACCGCCCTGCGGACGCGGCATGTTGGACGGCCGCGGTGCCGGACGGGAGGATCCGCCGGTCGAGAATGGGTTGTTCGCCACACGCGGTGCGCGTGCGCCTGGCTTCGGCCCTGGCTTCGGGCCAGCAGGCTTCGGCGGGCGTGGCATTTCCTGTCCCGGCTTCGGCGAACGGGACGGTGCAGCTGGCTTGGCCCCCGGCTTTGTCGCCGCTGGTGCAGCAGGCTTAGCACCTGGCTTAGCTGCTGGCTTGGCACCCGGCTTTGCCGCCGCTGGTGCAGCAGGCTTGGCACCTGGTTTTGCAGCTGGCTTGGCCCCCGGCTTTGCCGCCGCTGGTGCAACAGGCTTAGCGCCTGGCTTTGCAGCTGGCTTGGCACCCGACTTAGCAGCAGACTTAGCTGCAGCCTTGGTCGCTGGGGCCTGGGCAGACGCGTCAGCACCTGCGCCAGCATTCTTCTCTTCGTAGACCTTCTTCATCTTCCTGACGACGGGTGGTTCCACCGTCGAAGAAGCGGTCTTAACAAACTCGCCCTGAGCCTTCAGCTCGGCGAGTAGTTCTTTGCTGGTGACCCCGAGCTGCTTAGCGAGCTCATGGACACGTAGCTTTCCGGACACTGCTCTCCTCACTAGTGGGGGCCGAGCAGCGCCCGATGGCGGATTCGTCCGCGCACCGAGAGCGCCTGCAGGGCTCCCTCTTATCTATTGCCGTTCATCGCTGATGCTTCATCGTGTGCTCATCAGTGTTCAGGTCTTTCTGTTGTCATTTTTCCTGCCTCCCTGCTTAGCGACACGCACATCGTCAGCGGGGGCGAAACCCTCCGCCGCTTCGTAGTGCGTGGCGATAAACTGTTTAACCGGAAACGCATCTACCTGCGTAGATACCTTCAGTGCGCGGCCAAATGCACGGCGCTTGTCGGCGATCTCCCAAGCCTTTAGTGTTGGGGTGATCCAGGCACCTCGCCCCTGCATCCGACGATGCGGATCAGCAACGACGGCTACTGAGCCATCTGAACGGGTGGTGGCGACAATGCGCAGCAGCTCCGAGCAATTGTGGCGCTGCTTAGTTGCGATACAGGTACGTGTGGGTGCAGGCGTATGAGTTGTCGAATTCGGGTTTAGCACCCGCGAAGTCGTCATACTCCTGACGCACCCACCTTCCTGCTAAGAAATTCAGCGCGAAAATTCGCATAGGAAAATCACGCCTTGTCGTTTGGCCACCTCCCAGCATAACCCGAAAAGGCGGAAAAGTGCCAACCCCCTAGGCACTTTCCCGCCACTTTCGCAACCGCTGGGACGCTGACGTTGTGTCTACTCCGCGTCGGAGTGGATATCGATTCGCCAGCCGGTCAGACGAGCCGCCAGACGGGCATTCTGTCCCTCCTTGCCGATAGCAAGAGAGAGCTGGTAGTCGGGCACCACAACGTGTGCACGGCGCTCGTCCATGTCCAGAATCTTGACACTAACTACCTTGGCGGGCGCCAGCGAGTTACCAACGAACTTCGCCGGATCCTCGTCGTAGTCGATGATGTCGATCTTCTCGCCCTTGAGCTCATTCATAATCGAGCTCACACGCTGACCGCGGGGCCCAATGCAGGCGCCCTTAGCGTTGAGGCCCTTGACCGTGGGGCGTACAGCAACCTTGGTGCGGTGACCGGCCTCGCGCGCAATGGAAATCAATTCCACTGCCCCATCGGCAACTTCCGGAACTTCAAGTTCGAAGAGCTTACGAGTGAGCTCCGGGTGCGTGCGTGACAGGTGAATCGCAACACCCCGCGGAGTCTTGTTCACACCGACGACGTAGCACTTGATGCGGTCACCGTGCTTGAGTTCCTCACCTGGCAGCTGCTCAGCAGGCATCAGAATACCGTCGCGGCCGTTGGCCTCCGAACCGATGTGGACGACGACAATGCCCTTTTCATTGGCATAGACATCGCGCTGGACCACGCCGGAAATGACCTGATTAGACAGGTCTGCGTATTCGTCGAGAACCTTATCGCTCTCCGCATCCCGCAGACGCGAAAGGATGGTCTGACGAACAGCGAATGCAGCGGTACGCTCGAAGTCCTCCGGAGTGTCGTCCCATTCGGAGATGAGATTGCCCTCGTCGTCTCGCTCCTGGGCAAAGACTATGACGTCACCGGTCTCACGGTCGATTTCGACGCGCGCATACTGTGCCGGTGCGGTGGTATTACGGTAGCTTTCACGCAATGCTCGGGCGACCAGTCCCAGCATTTCGTCGACAGGAATACCCTTTTCCTTTTCCAAGGTTCGCAGGGCAGCTAGTTCAATCTTCACTTGTTATCCTCCAGCCTGGTCAAGGCATCGTCATAGTCTAGTCCCGCAAAATCTTTCTCGGCTGCGGGCGGATTAGAGAATTCAACTTGTACCACTGCACGGGCCACATTGGTTAATTGGACACGCTGACCAACAGCCTTCAAACGCCCCTTTGGCCCTTTAGAGGTAACGAGAATGATGGATTCTTCATCCGGCGACAACGCACCAATGCGGGCTGCAATCGCGGAACCGTCGGCAAGCGAAATCTCCGCAATACGACCACGGTTACGACGCCAGTGCCGAGGCTGAGTCAGCGGTGCGTCAATACCAGGAGTGGAAACTTCCAAGGTGTAGCCCTGAGCGCCGAAGTCCGCTTCACCACGTGCCTCCGCGGCATCCAGAGCCGAAGATACTTCATGCGTGGCCTGTTCCAGAACATCGAGGTCAGGACGCTCATCTGCGTCAACTAACACAATGACCTGTGACTTTGCGCCGGCGCGAACGACCTTGACATCTTCCACATCCAGGCCGATTTGTGCGAGCGCCGGGCTCACAAACTGTTCAATTTTCTCGGGTGCGGGTATCGCCATAGTCGTAGAGTCTACAGGTCAAGTACTAGGAATTGCGCACCTGGGCACTTTCCCGCACCGCATTGACACAAAGTGTCGGCCGGCGTGGCACCATAGTGAGGTGATTGTTGAACCTCCCTCCCCCAGTTTTGCTTCCGCATCGCATCGCACTCGTACTCTCTCGCGCCGTGGCTTCCTCGCTGCTGCTCTCGCCGTGGGATCACTTCCTGCGCTTTCCGCGTGCTCGCATCTGGTGGCACCGCGCCCCGATTACGCCATTGAGGTTCTCCATGCGCTGGCGGCGCGCGATGCACAGTCGCTTAGCGACGCCAATCCTGACCTCGCAGCGGTGCGCTCCGCGCAGGTTACCGAACTGGATAAGGAAATCACACGCGCCTGCGGCACCCACAAGGACGGTAAACCTGTCGATGAATGTGGCTCGGACGTAGCAGTCCCAGGATCCCTGGTTACCGGTTCCGACGCGAAGCTACTGCTCACGGACTCGCGAAACAATCCCGTACTGACGAATGCCCTGGATTCACGCACTGCATTGCGGGAGGAGCACACTGCGCGCCTCGCCACGGCTGTCGATGGCGGTATCGTCCTCGCTCTGCGTGTTGCGGGCGCTGAGTGGGAGGAGCTTGTCCCATTGATTCCCAGTGACAGGGATGAAATCTCGGGTGCCGAAGAACAGATGACTAAGGCACTGCAAGCCGAATACATGATGATTTACGGTGTCGGCGTAGCCGCACCACATGTCGGAGGCGATACCACTACTGCACTTTTGGCCCGTGGCGAGCGCCACCGAATTTTGCGCGATCGTGCCCGACTAATTTTGGAGGATTCCGACGTTGAGGTGCCGGAGAGCGCACCTGGCTATATGCCGGAAGGCGCTCCTTCGCCAGATACGGCACCCGTCGATTACATGATTGCATTGGAGCGCTATTGTGCCCAGGCGTGGGAAGACGTATTGCTCGCTGCTAATAACCCTCGGATGCGTATGTTCGCGCTGCAGGCAGCTGGCGTGGCTGCCGCCGGAGCGGCAGCGCTAGGTGGCAACAACTTGGAGCCGTTGCCCGGGCTCTAAGCCTTGCGAACCAGCTCCGCGACGTGAGCTGCAATGCCGTCAGCGGCGACCTCGTCGGTCTCGTTGGTCAGGCGGTTACGCAGCTCCACCTTGCCGTCCGCGTAGCCACGGCCAAAGATGACCACAAACGGCATACCCAGCAGCTCGGCGTCCTTGAACTTCACACCGGGGCTGACCTTCGGACGGTCGTCGAAAAGCACCTCAATGCCCTGCTGGCTGAGGTCTTCCGCCAGCTGTTCAGCGGCCTCAGCTGCTTCGGCGTTCTTGCCGGCCACAGCGATGTGAACCTTGTACGGTGCCGCGGCAACTGGCCACTTGAGGCCCTTTTCATCCAACTGCTGTTCCGCGAGGACAGCGACCAGGCGGGACACGCCAATGCCGTAGGACCCCATCGTCGGACGAGCACGCTTACCGTTGACATCGAGGATGTCGATTTCAAAGGCGTTGGTGTACTTGCGGCCCAACTGGAAAATGTGACCGATCTCGATTCCGCGCTCGATCTTTAGCGTGCCATGCCCCTCCGGAGCCGGGTCGCCGTCACGCACCTCTGCGACATCGCAAATACCATCAATCTGGAAGTCGCGACCAGCGACCACATCGACGATGTGCTTGCCTTCCTCGTTGGCTCCTGCAATCCAATTTGTGCCCTCCGCCACGCGGGGGTCAGCTAGGACCTTCACACCGCGATCGGCGAGCCCCTGCGGGCCGACGTAGCCCTTGATCAGGAAGTCATTGGCTGCGAAGTCCTTGTCCTCCAGCAAGCGCGCCTCACCCGGTTCAAATGCGACTTCAAGACGCTTTTCATCGACCTCACGGTCACCGGGAACCAGGATTGCGGTGAGCTGTTCCGGCAGGGCGTTGCCCTCCTTATCGACCTTCTTCGGGTCGACGGCGACGAGAACGCACTTCAAAGTATCGGCAGCAGTGACCTCGCGTCCGAGGTCCGCACCATTGGCCCAATCAACAAGTGCTGCGATTGTGGTGCAGTTCGGAGACTCGTAAACCTTCGCCTCCGGTTGTCCCTCAATCGGCTGCGGTTCAACTGCCGGAATCTTCACGGCTTCCACATTGGCGGCGTACTCACCGTCGGTGGAGACTACGAAGGAGTCTTCGCCACTTTCGCTAACAGCCAGGAACTCCTCGGAGGCCGAACCGCCCATAGCGCCGGAGGTGGCGTGGCAGATTTCGTACTTAATGCCCAGCCGGTCAAAAATTCGCTGGTAGGCACCGCGGTGCTGCTGATAAGAATTCTCCAGCCCCTCGTCGTCCATGTCGAAGGAATAAGAGTCCTTCATCACGAACTCGCGGCCACGCAGAATACCAGCGCGCGGGCGAGCCTCGTCGCGGTACTTGGTCTGAATCTGAAACAGCGTCGTCGGGAAATCCTTGTAGGAGCTGAAAAGATCCTTGACAGCCAGCGCGAACATCTCTTCGTGCGTCGGCCCCAGCAGGTAGTCCGCGCCCTTGCGATCCTTCAGACGGAACAGCTCGGAGCCGTATTCGGTCCACCGATTCGTCGCCTCGTACGGTTCACGCGGGAGCAGTGCAGGGAATGCCAGCTCCTGTGCGCCAATGCCTTCCATCTCCTCGCGCACAACCTTCTCTACGTTGCGCAGAACCTTCAAGCCCAGTGGCAGCCAGGAGTACACACCAGGGGCAGTTCGCCGGATGTAGCCGGCACGGACGAGCAGCTTGTGGCTAGGGACCTCGGCGTCAGCTGGATCCTCGCGCAGTGTGCGCAGGAACAGCTGGGACATTCGCGTAATCATGAATGCTGATTTTACCCGTCGATCATTCTTCGCAACATGCGGGGCATTACTATGGTGCCCATGCTCGTAGTCCTACCCCCATCTGAAACCAAAGCCACTGGTGGCAGCCATCCCGCAGTAGACTTTTCCTCGCTGAGCTTCGGCTCCCTCAACCCCATCCGCGAGCGCATTGCAGCCGATCTCGTGGCGCTAAGTGCGAACAGGGAAGCCGCGATGGAAACACTGAAGCTGGGGCCACGGCTTGCTGACGAAGTCACAGCTAATGCCGCGCTCCTAGAGTCGCCGACTATGCCGGCTCTCGAGCGTTATACCGGGGTGCTCTACGACGCACTCTCCCCCAGCGATTTGCCGGAAACCGGCCGTGCTCGACTCGCCATCGGGTCAGCGCTCTTCGGTGTCATTGGCGGGGACGACCTCATCCCCCACTACCGTCTCTCTGGTACGGTCAAGCTCCCCTTCGCGGATCAGCCTGCCGACGCGGCTCCCACAATGAAGCGCCGTTGGGGCACCGCCATCACCGAGGCTCTCAATGATGTCGACTTCCTCATCGACCTTCGTTCCGGCACCTACGCCAATTTGGGCAAAGTCAAGAGCGCGACAACGATGACCGTGCTCACCGCCGAGGGCAAAATCGTCAGCCACTTCAACAAGCACTACAAGGGCCTATTTGCCCGCGCCATCGCCCTTTCCGACACGACACCGACCTCCCCCACAGAGGCCGTCGACATCGCACGCGCCGCAGGATACGACGTCTCGCTTGACGACGACACCCTCATCTTCCGCGTCCCGGAAAACTAAATGTCGTCGTTGTAGCGCTTTCGGCCTGCCACAATGGCGGCGATCAGAGCGATAACAGCGATGAAAATGCTGTCGTATCGCGATCCTTCTCCGCCGAGGAGAAGGAGGCGGAAGATGATCATGGCTCCGAGGTAGAAGACCAGGAAGGTCGCAGCACCCATCCAGATGGCGCTACGCAGCTGATCGTCGGCAAGCAGTCGGGTAACAAGCCCTGCCTTTTGCTGCTCTGGCTCTGGTTTCTTCGACTTGTTGTTGCTCGACTTGTTGTTCTTACTCATCGCCCTCATCCAGACCGGCGACTTCACCGATGACGATAACGGCGGGCGGCTTGATTGCCTCTTCGACCATTTTCTCGCCAAGCTCGCCGAGTGTGCAGCGTAGCGACCTCTGATTCGGCAACGTGCCGTCCTGGATGACCGCAGCCGGAGTCTTCGGGCTGCGGCCGGCCTTCATCAGAGCCTCGGCAATCTTCGGCCCGTTCTTAACTCCCATAATGATGGCAATAGTGCCGTGCATCCGGCCCAGCGCATCCCAATTGACCAGCGATTTCCTGTGCCCCGGTGGGACGTGACCGGACACAACAGTGAATTCGTGGTTGACGCCACGCATTGTTACTGGAATACCAATCGTCCCTGGTACCGCCAGTGCCGAGGTGATACCCGGCACAACTCGAACCGGTACCCCTGCCTGCTGCAGCTCCTGAAGCTCTTCAAAACCGCGGCCGAAGATGTACGGATCGCCACCCTTGAGCCGGACCACAAAGTAGCCCTCGCGGGCACGATGAACTAGCAGTTCATTGATGCGCTCCTGAGCCATGGCGCGGCCGTAAGGAAGCTTGCCGGCATCAATAATCTCGACATCCGGCTCCAAGTCACCGAGCAGCGACAGTGGACCGAGGTGGTCTGCAACGACAACGTCGGCAAGCCGGAGCAAGCGACGCCCCTCAACGGTAATCAGACCGGGGTCGCCCGGGCCACCACCCACAAGCGCGACCTGACCAGCGAGGTCCCCAGCGCGCGACGCGCGACGGCCGGTCAGCGCCACAGGAGTAAGCGGGCTGGAAGCCCCGGTTTCATCGTCGACGAGAATACCTCGGCGGTGTCCCTCTAGAGTCACCTCACGCAACAACGCCTCGTCACAGCAGACCATGAGAGCCTTGCCCCAGCTCATCGCCTCGGTAAAACCGGTGCGGGTCAAAGTAATACGGCCGTCTGCAGCCCAGGCCTCAATCGCAGTTGTTACTTCCCCACCTTCACACACAGTGACATCAGCGCCAGAGTCCAACAGCCGAGGAATCACGCGCTCTGCAGCCGTGGAACCGCCAATCACCAACACACCGTAGTCTTTGAGAAGCAAACTCATAGCTAACACTTTACCCGGCGCACGAAGCGACAAAGCGACTGACGTTCCCCGGCGCACCCGCCGGATGAACATGCAGGTAACCGGCATGAATCCGCCCAGACTCGGAAACAAAGCCGTCGCGAACTGTTTCGCCTTGATATCCACGCCAACCCCAGGCTGGTTGCCACCCGGCCGCAGCAGCGACACTTGCGGTGTCATCGGTGAGGGCTGTCTTGTGGAACTCGTGACCGCGCACGCGCGTTCCTACCGGGCACAGCGCAGAATCAGTCAGCGCCACAGCCTCCCGGTACCCCAGCTTCAACCGTGCCATGTGCG
>NZ_KV806692.1:0-189914 GCF_001811805.1 Corynebacterium sp. HMSC064E08 | reverse complement strand
AAGGCTGCCTCATCGCTAACTTTGCAACAGTGCCTCTGAGCGCCCTTTCCAGTCAGAACCCGCAGGCCGATCTTGCGGTCTGACAGCTCCTTCACCGTGTTGACCAGATGGGCAAGCGATCGTCCGAGGCGATCGAGCTTCCAGACCACCAGCACATCGCCGTCACGCAATGACTTGAGGCAGGCAGTCAAGCCAGGGCGATCATCACGACCGCCGGAAGCAAGATCATCATAGATATTGTCCCGTTCGACACCTGCGGCGCGCAAGGCGTCGTGCTGCAGGTCGAGAGACTGCGAGCCATCGGCTTTGGAGACGCGGGCATATCCGATCAGCATGTATCACAAACGTTGGTTTGAGGCGGCGCTTCGGCCACGATTGCATTGACCTCTGGAAATGTATCTCAACCAGCTTCATAAACAAAGCGTCTTGAACGCTATCAGATTTTGAAAAAGGAACATGTATGCCGCGTCGCGTCACTCTAACCGATCGGCAGAAAGACGCGCTGTTGCGCTTGCCGACTTCACAGACGGATTTGCTCAAGCACTATACGCTGAGTGATGAAGACTTTGGGCATATCAGGCTGCGTCGGCGCGCTCACAACAGGTTCGGCTTCGCCCTGCAATTGTGTGTCCTGCGCTATCCCGGCCGGGTGCTGGCTCCAGGCGAACTGATCCCTGCAGAGGTCATCGAATTTATCGGAGCGCAGCTTGGCCTGGGTGCCGACGATCTCGTAGACTATGCTGCCCGCGAGGAAACACGGCACGAGCATCTTGCCGAGTTACGGGGGCTCTACGGCTTCCGCACCTTCTCCGGACGTGGTGCGAGCGAGCTGAAGGAATGGTTGTTCCGAGAAGCCGAGATGGCGGTGTCGAACGAGGATATCGCCCGTCGCTTCGTAGCCGAGTGCCGACGCACCCGCACTGTCCTTCCCGCGACATCCACGATCGAGCGGCTTTGTGCCGCGGCTCTCGTCGATGCCGAGCGACGCATCGAGACGAGGATCGCCAGTCGGCTGCCTATGTCGATCCGAGAACAGTTGCTGGCATTGCTCGAGGAGACGGCTGATGATCGGGTGACCCGTTTTGTGTGGCTGCGCCAGTTCGAGCCTGGCTCGAACTCTTCGTCGGCCAACCGGCTGCTCGACCGGCTCGAATATCTGCAACGCGTCGATCTCCCCGAGGATCTGCTTGCCGGCGTTCCTGCCCATCGGGTGACTCGTCTGCGCAGGCAGGGTGAACGGTATTATGCCGACGGCATGCGCGATCTCCCGGAGGACAGGCGGCTTGCGATCTTGGCTGTTTGCGTCTCGGAATGGCAGGCGATGTTGGCCGACGCAGTGGTCGAAACCCACGACCGGATCGTCGGCCGTCTCTACCGTGCTTCGGAGCGTATTTGCCATGCAAAGGTCGCAGACGAAGCGGGGGTGGTGCGTGACACCCTGAAATCCTTCGCCGAGATCGGGGGCGCCCTGGTCGATGCACAGGATGATGGCCAGCCGCTGGGCGATGTCATCGCGAGTGGGTCAGGGTGGGACGGCTTAAAAACCCTTGTTGCAATGGCAACCAGGCTGACCGCCACCATGGCCGACGATCCGCTCAATCATGTGCTCGACGGTTATCACCGCTTCCGCCGATACGCTCCACGCATGTTGCGCCTGCTCGATCTGCGAGCTGCGCCCGTTGCACTGCCGCTTCTGGAAGCGGTGACGGCCCTTCGTACCGGTTTGAACGATGCCGCGATGACCAGCTTCTTGCGGCCCAGCTCGAAATGGCATCGCCACCTTCGGGCCCAGAGGGCTGGCGACGCTCGCCTATGGGAGATCGCGGTGCTGTTCCATCTGCGCGATGCGTTCCGCTCCGGAGATGTCTGGCTTACTAGGTCCCGGCGCTATGGCGATCTGAAACACGCACTCGTTCCGGCACAAGCCATCGCGGAAGGCGGTCGTCTCGCTGTGCCATTGCGGCCGGAGGAATGGCTGGCAGACCGGCAAGCTCGCCTCGACATGCGGTTGCGCGAGCTTGGCCGTGCCGCTCGCGCAGGCACGATCCCGGGCGGGTCGATTGAAAACGGCGTTCTGCATATCGAGAAACTCGAAGCCGCCGCGCCGACAGGCGCCGAAGATCTGGTGCTCGATCTCTACAAGCAGATCCCGCCCACGCGCATCACCGATCTCCTGCTGGAGGTGGATGCGGCGACCGGCTTCACCGAAGCGTTCACCCATCTGCGCACAGGAGCACCCTGCGCTGACCGGATCGGGCTAATGAACGTTATCTTGGCGGAAGGGATCAACCTCGGCTTGCGCAAAATGGCGGATGCGACAAACACCCACACCTTCTGGGAATTGATCCGCATTGGACGGTGGCATGTCGAGGGCGAAGCCTATGACCGGGCGCTGGCCATGGTGGTCGAGGCACAGGCAGCGTTACCCATGGCCCGGTTCTGGGGCATGGGCACGTCGGCTTCGAGCGACGGACAGTTCTTCGTCGCTACAGAGCAAGGTGAGGCCATGAACCTGGTCAACGCGAAATATGGCAATACCCCGGGCCTGAAAGCCTATAGCCACGTCTCCGACCAATATGCGCCGTTCGCAACCCAGGTGATTCCTGCAACGGCAAGCGAAGCGCCTTACATCCTCGATGGCCTGCTGATGAACGATGCTGGACGCCATATCCGCGAGCAGTTCACCGACACGGGCGGCTTCACCGATCACGTCTTTGCCGCATGTGCCATTCTCGGCTACCGGTTCGCTCCGCGCATCCGCGACCTGCCATCCAAACGGCTCTACGCGTTCAATCCGTCGGCCGCCCCGGCGCACCTGCGAGCGTTGATCGGCGGAAAGGTCAACCAAGCCATGATCGAGCGCAATTGGCCCGACATCCTGCGCATCGCCGCCACCATTGCTGCCGGGACCGTCGCGCCAAGCCAGATTCTGCGGAAACTCGCCTCCTATCCGCGGCAGAACGAGCTCGCGACAGCCCTGCGGGAAGTCGGTCGCGTCGAGCGCACCCTGTTCATGATCGACTGGATTCTGGATGCCGAACTCCAACGGCGTGCCCAGATCGGGCTCAACAAAGGCGAAGCTCATCATGCGCTGAAGCGGGCAATCAGCTTCCACCGCCGCGGTGAAATCCGCGACCGTTCCGCCGAAGGCCAGCATTACCGCATCGCCGGCATGAATCTGCTCGCCGCCATCATCATCTTCTGGAACACCATGAAGCTCGGCGAGGTCGTTGCAAACCAGAAACGCGATGGAAAGCTGCTATCGCCCGATCTCTTGGCCCATGTTTCGCCGCTCGGATGGGAACACATCAATCTCACCGGAGAATATCGCTGGCCAAAGCCTTAGCGTAGGATTCCGCCCCCTCCCGCAAACGACCCCAAGATGTTCATGGTCTCCCCGATCACTGCCCGGAAATGGGCAGGCCGCTACCGGGAAGAGGGTGAGTTTGGGATGCAGGATCGCTCCAGCAAGCCGCACCGGATCCCAGGCAGGACGCCCGAGCATGTCAAGAAGAAGATCATCAACCTGCGCTGGCGGCTTCGACTGGGGCCAGCCCAGATCGCTGCGCGACTTGGTCTCTCGACGTCGACTGTTCACGCGGTCCTCGTCCGTTGCCGCGTGAACCGCCTCTCGCATATCGATCGTGTCACTGGCGAGCCATTGCGGCGATATGAGCATCCTCATCCGGGATCGTTGATTCATGTCGATGTCACGAAGTTCGGCAACATCCCCGACGGCGGTGGACATCGTTACGTAGGTCGGCAGCAAGGCGCACGGAACAAGCTCGCGACTCCGGGATTACCACGAGGAAAAGATCACAAGCCGCGCACCGGGACGGCGTTCGTTCACACAGTCATCGACGACCACTCCCGCGTCGCATACGCAGAAATCTGGTCGGATGAGCAGGCGAGCACAGCGGTGGGAGTTCTCGAACGCGCCGTGGCCTGGTTCGCCGAACGAGGCGTGACCGTCGAGCGAGTCCTATCCGACAACGGGTCGGCATACAGATCCCACGCATGGAGGGACTTCTGCGCTCGGCTCGGCATCCGACACAAGCGGACACGCCCCTACCGGCCGCAGACGAACGGGAAGATCGAGCGATTCCACCGCAC
The DNA here is from genome assembly GCF_001811805.1 of Corynebacterium sp. HMSC064E08. Classification (NCBI taxonomy): domain Bacteria; kingdom Bacillati; phylum Actinomycetota; class Actinomycetes; order Mycobacteriales; family Corynebacteriaceae; genus Corynebacterium; species Corynebacterium sp. HMSC064E08. The sequence goes on along the minus strand of NZ_KV806692.1, from coordinate 185,801 downwards.
GCTCGGGGACGGCTGGGCCTATGCCAGGTTTTACGGTTCAGAGGCCGAACGACGCCTGGCGCTGCCCGGCTGGCTCCACTTCTACAACCACCACCGACACCACTCTGCGATTGGCGGCGTACCCTTCGACCGACTCAACAACGTCCCTGGACATCACACCTAGCGAGCCGCTACTCACCCACTCCTCACCGGCTACTCGTCCCATACCTCCGGCGGCATTGCTGGGAACGGCGTCGTCGGCGGCAGAGTTGCCACAGCTGAACGTCTGGACAGGCCACACACCTGCAACAGGTCCACCACCAAGGAGCGGGACTGCGCAAACACAACCTGTTCCGACAGCGTTGCGTCCTCGATCACGCGCGGGTGCATTTTCGCCGCTAGACGACGCAAGTACCGAACCACGTCTTCAAGCTTGACCTCTCCGGATCCCTCGGAAAGCTGAGCGATAGCGATGTCGCCGGATTCGAAAGGCAACTCGCCCCACTCTGGGATTCGGCGCACGGCGGCTTCGTCGTCAAGCACATGACTGACCAGGCGCGTACCTTCAGACACGCCGAGAACAAGTGCGCACAGTTCGGACGAGAAGTCGATGTGATCCTCACGTGCGGTGATAGCGCGACGCGCGAGCACACGGATGTTGCGCATGGCGTTGTCGACGGGATGAACCATGCGTGACAGCGAGTGGATTCGATCCCGGGAGCGCCAGAGCAACGGCGAGATACGGACCTGCTCGCCCGCGTCGGCAACGGTGCGGTCCATCAGCGAGACCTGCGCCTGCATGGAGCGCACCACGCTCAGTGCGGTGCGGATGCGATCGGTGTCGCCCTCTTTCATGCCGATGCCGATGTCATAAAGTACGTCTGCACCCATGTCGAGGACCTTGGCCACCTTGCGGCGAGCACCCGCCAGCGGGCTTCGCGGCAATATCATGAGCACAATAATGCCCACCACACCACCGACGAGAGCATCAATCATTCGGTAATAAGAACCAGCGGTGCCCGGCGGAATAATGGTGGCGATGAGCACGGCTGAAGATGCCGCTTGGTTCACCACAAGTGGACCTCGACCGACAAACACGCCGATGACCATGGCGACAAACACACCGACGGTCAGCTGCCAGATACCCGAGCCGAGGATGGAGATAATCACATCACCAATGCCGACTCCCAACGAGGCGCCGAGCACCAACTCCACAGAGTGTTTTAGGCGAGGACCTGCGGTCATCACGTTGAGGCTGATGAAAGCGGCCATCGGCGCGAAGAACGGGTTGGGGTGCCCCAGGACCTCAAGTGCGAACCAGTAGGCCAACCCGGCAGCTAACGTGGCTTGAACAATGAGCATCCAACGGGAGCGCACACGATCAACCGCATGGAGGAAACGCGTGCGGGGCCTCACTTTCTGACGCAACTTGTTTGCTGCGCGGGAGGCCGGATGTAGGTACGTATTGCGAAAATCTTGGAAATCCGGGCGCGGATTATCCTCGACGAATTGCGTTTCCTTAGCTTCGACGAGGTCGTCGACATGCGCGGGACCAATGTCCTCTAGATTCCTGGCAGCTGCGGCGTCCTTATCTTCCCCACCAGCCATGCCAGCCATGCCGAAGTCACCATCCTCATGTAAAAAACTGTGCGCTTTTTATGTACCCGTTGTGCTGTTGTGCACTCTTATGTGCCCGCTGAATCTCTGTGCGCGATTAAAGACCCAACTCTGGCAGCGCGGATTCATCACTGTCACGCAGCAACGCCATCATGCGATCGAATTCATCATCCTCGCCGATAGCCTTAGCAGCCTTAGCCAACGCTGCGAAGGCGCGAAGCACACCACGATTCGGCTCGTGCTCCCACGGAATGGCTCCGAACCCCTTCCAGCCGTTTCCACGCAGCAGGTCCAGACCGCGGTGGTAACCAGTGCGAGCGAAGGCATAGGCCTGAATCTCCTGGCCCTCGGACAAAGCGCTTTCAGCCAAATCCGCCCAAGCCTGGGAATCGCGCGGGCATGCGCGAACCACGGCCTCCGGGCTTGCGCCACCGTTGCGGGCAGCAACGGCCTCGTCAAGAACGGGGAGCTTCACGGGAGCAGGAGCCATCATGTCATTGAGTTTCATGCGTCCTATTGTGCCAGGCATCACGTGGCGATGGCAGGGGCTCAGTATGTGACTCTCTGTTGGCAACGGCGGGCACAGCGTGGTGGTGCGACGTCGGCAAGCGCCAGATGACGACCAACTAGCGTTCCCCGACTACTCCGGGCAGCTCGGCTTCGTCGAATCCAACGACTCACCATTTTCCAGCTTGGTCGCAACAAAATCGGCCACTCGGGCGCACGCTTCCATCAGCATCCAACCCGACAGCTGGACAGAGAGGTCACGCTCCTTAATCGCCGAACCGCGAACCGCGCCACCGACTGATTGCGCAACCGAACCGCCCTGTGGGAACTGAGCATTGTCGTTCCAATCTGCGGGGAAAAGCGGCAGGCCATCAACCTCGAGGCGGTGGTACCAGCACTTCTCCCCCGACGCCAGAACCAGTCGGCGAGCAATGCGGGCCGCCGCGCGATTCATGCGATTGTCTCCAGGCAAACGCACCGCCGCATCGGCGAGGTATCGCACGAGGATGCCGTTGAACAGACCACCATCGCCGCCACCGGCACCGGCGATGACATTGTCGGTGGTCGCCAAATCCTTTGCCACCGCGTGGATGAGGTTTTGCACGCGCGTGAAATACTTCGTCGCCTGTTCACGCTGGCCGTGCGCCCGAAGCGCAAGTCCCACTTCGAGGCAAGCGCCAATCATGACACCCTGGTTGTACGTAAACATGCCCTTCTGTACGACGGCACCTGCCATGGACAAGCGAATGCCGTCGTAGAGCAGCCCTGAGTCCGCCAGGAGGTTGGCGTAAACCCAATCGATAAGTTCCTCTGCCTCCTTGATACGACCAGCCCGGGCCAGAGCGATGGCTGCAGGACCGTTCGAGGGAACGTTGAAGAAGAGGTCCTGCTCACGCCACGGCAGCACACCCGTGGACTCCTGCCGACCATCACCCAAGCATGAAATCAGCCGTGCTGTCGTCTTCTTGGGCACCGATGCGCCGAGGACCGCGTCGGCACGCCCGAGCGCCAACGCCATCCACGCGCGATCGTCGTAGTACTTGTTCTTGGTCAGCAGCGTGAGGTTGCGAATGCGGATACCCCGAGTGGTCTGGCGGATAGCGCGGTACTTCTCCTTAGAAGGCACGCGCTTGGCTGCGTCTACCAGGCAGTCGAGATACTGCGCCTGCCACCAGTAATGCCAGTTGATGAAGACCTTATGTCGCAGCGGCGCGGGCCAGGAAGCCATTGCCAAATTCGTGCCCGGAAGACCCCACAGCTTCGCCGCATGACGGTTGCGAATCGCCTGTTCAGCCACGTCCGCACGATAGGCCCACGTTTCGGCCTCCGGACGCGACATTTTTAGAACCACTGGCTCTCCTTAAAACGGCTGTGAAACAGCTCTAAAACAGCCTTCGAAATAAAACACCTAAGCAGACAATTACCAGGCCGCGGTGATATCTGCATGAGTACGAATCCAAGAGTGCATGGCAATACCCGCCGCTACCCCCGCATTTATCGAACGCGTCGAGCCAAATTGGGCAATCGACACCGTCAAATCCGCCGCCTGCTGTGCTTCTTCAGTCACTCCCGGCCCCTCCTGGCCGAAGAGCAAAAGACAACGCTCGGGCAACTCAACGGTTTCGATGGGTACGGAGCCCGGCACATTGTCCACGGCCACGACAGCCAAATCATGCTCGCGCGCCCAGCTAATGACCTCCGACACCGTCTCGTGGTGCAGCAAGTGCTGGTAGCGGTCAGTCACCATCGCGCCGCGACGATTCCAACGCTTGCGCCCCACGATGTGCACGGCCTCCACCAGGAAGGCATTTGCGGTGCGTACCACGGTGCCGATGTTGGAGTCATTCTCAAAATTCTCGATGGCGATATGCAACGGATGACGACGCTTATCCAGCTCCGCGACGATAGCCTCCATCGTCCAGTAGCGGTAGGCATCGACGACATTACGTCGGTCGCCCTCATCCAGAAGCTGCTCATCGTATTCTGGGCCGGTCGGCCGGGGTTCGTTCGGGTGCTCCTGCTCCCACGGCCCCACCCCGACACGAGCCTCAAACCATTCCGTCGGCCCCTTCCCGGGCTCAGGCGCGGTCAAGAGCCAACAGCCCCTCGACCAGGAACAACTGCGCCACGGTGTAGGTGTCCATCACTGCCGCATTCAGAAGCTTGCCGACGACGCCCTCCTCCGCAAACATCTTTCGAGCCATCAGTAGCGTGTCGGAGACGAGGAACAGGTTGCCACCGTGGCCGAGGCCGTAGGCGGCATCGGCAATCGGCAGGCCGGTCTGCTCATCAGTACCGACAGCACCGGCACCCTCCAGCAGCGCCGGGTCATCGGCCAGTGCGGAGGTCACAGCCAGCAGCGGACCGTAGCCAACAGCAGCGGGCAGCGCCTCGGGCTTTACAGCACCGACCAGCGGTACCGAACCAGCCCACAGTGGGAAGCGAATGGCAGCACGCAGCGCGCTAATCCGAGCTCCGGCACGCCACAGCAGCACGTGGTAGGCAACCTGGTTAACTGCGAACGGCACAGAACCGCGGTTCAGGTTCGGCTTATTCGGCATGAGAATCAAGTCGCCCAGCCAACCGCCGGCGAGGCCGATGAGCAGGGTGGTCGTCGTAAAGCGAGACGTCTCGTGGCGACGGCGCCAAACATTGGCCGCCAACAGTGGCATGAGGACAGTCTTGGAAACTCGACGTGGAGTCTCCCAACCGAAGGCACTGGAGACAACGTTGACCGCACTGGCGGCGATATAGCCGGCACGTTCTGGGGCACGGCGGGTGTCGGAGCTCGCGCTGGCGATACCGACGAGTGCGCCGAGACCCTCGCCCGTGCGACGCACAAACATGTCAGCGACGGTTTCCTTGGTGCCGGGAAGTTTGGTCATGGTGAGCTTGGACAGGAGTCCTGCGCGCTTGGTGGTCATGGGGATGTTCCTCTTTCGTGGGACTGCGTTGGGGCGGGGTGGATCGGGGCGAGGGGCGGTGAGCTGGGTGAGGCTAGGCGAAAAATCTAGCGCTCAGACTCTTAGGCCAGACCCAAGTCATCCAAACCGAGCAGGTAACGGTACTCCAGGCCTTCAGCCTTGATGACCTCGCCGGCACCCGTCGCGCGGTCAACCACCGTGGCGACACCGACAACCTCAGCACCGGCCTCACGTAGGGCAGCGACGGCGGTCAGCGGAGAGTTGCCCGTGGTGGTGGTGTCCTCAACAACCAGGACCTTCTTGCCCACAATGTCCGGCCCCTCGATGCGGCGCTGCATGCCGTGCTTCTTGGCTTCCTTACGCACCACAAAGGCATCAATTGGACGCCCTTCGGCGTGCATGACAGAGGTAGCCACCGGGTCCGCGCCAAGCGTCAGACCCCCGACGTGCGCGTAGTCCCAGTCGGCAGTGAGCTCCCGTAGCAGGGAACCAATCAGACGCGAGGCCTCATGATGTAGGGTGGCGCGGCGCAGGTCAACGTAGTAGTCAGCCTCACGTCCAGACGACAGCGTGACCTTGCCATGAACAACCGCCAGCTCCTTGACCAACTCGGCCAAACGCTGCAGCTTCTCCTGATTGACATTGCTCGTGTGGATGCTCATCTGAGGTTGTCTCCTAAATAAACGACTGTGTGCTCAAGGATATGTCTGGTTCTACTCGTCCGCGGAATCAGGGGTTGCGCCCTTGTCCTCGGATACAGATTCGGTGGGGTCGTCGCTGCTGTCGAGGTCTGGGGCGGCGTCGGTAAAAATACTGGCGGGCTTCACATTTGATCGCACCACACGCCCCTGGCTCGAGCGCATCCGGCTATGTTCGGGGTCCTCACCAAGCGCAGGAATCTGCTGGCCAGAATCCCCAATGTCCTCCGACTCACCAACGTTTGCACCCATCTTTCGTGCCGTTGACCGCGAAGGCAGCGCCGTCGGATCCAGCGGTATATCCCGCGTAGGGCGCCACGACGAACCGTCAATCGCCTGCACCACCGTGGGTTGCGCATTGCTTTGCGACGGCCACTGCGAATCATCCGTGGTTGCATCCGCGGTAGCAGCGGACGAGGACGAAGGAGAATCTGCGTAAACAATTTCCTCAACATCCAGCGGCTCTTCGCCCTTGCTATTCTGCGCGCTGTGACTCTGGGCATGCCCGTTCTGTGAGCTATGATCCTGCGATTCGTGGTTAGCAGAACCGTTGCGACGCTGATCTGGTACCGCGTGCAAGTGCCCACGCCCGGTTCCATCCGAAATCAAGGAACCAGAGTCAACGGACTGCTCGGTGAGCTGCAAACGAGTGGGATCCCACTGATTAGTGTCCGGAGCGACGGTTTCGCCTTCCGCTGGTGGCAACCTGCGTGCAATGTCGGAGAAGTCCGACAGCGATGCCAGTGCACCGTCCCAGTCCTCTGGCACTGAATTATCAATCAGCTGAGCCAAGGACCAGGAGTTTTCAGACCACATGCGGGTAATGGCCGGGTGTACGCCGGCAAGCATGCGAGTTGCACGGTCGTCGAAGATGCGATGAATGAGCTCTGGGTCGGTAGCTGCGACTACCAGGCCGGCTTCGGTAGCTACGTGAGGCAGCGTCGTGCCGCCGCTGCGGCGCAACTCGAAAACCTCATCGCTGGATACAGAGCGGCGGATGGCGATGGTGGTGATGCCGCCGACATCGGCGAGGTGCATTTCCCGGCCAAAGGCGAAACCGGAGACCACGGCCTTGGCATCGCCGTCCGGCGTACGCTGCCAGTACGACGGCAGCTCATGGTCCACACGGTTGTAGACAGAATTACGTTCCTGCGCCCAGGCCTTCCGCAGGTGACGCACACGGCGACCGCTGATACGTCGACGGACAGGGGCCACTGACTGCTGCTGGGCGCGCTGCGGTTGCGCGGGCGGGGTGGACTCAGTGGGCAGGGTGGCCTGGGTGCGCGCCGCACGATCGGATGGTTGCGGTACTTCGCCAGTCTCGGCATCTTCGCCGGCTGCAGCCCGGAATTCTGTACCGCCAACAGTTCCAGTGCGAGCGTCAACAGCGGTGGTGCTGTCGGCCCCTGTGGCAACGGCATCGCCTACTAAACCTGTCTCGGGCTGATCCGCGGTATCGGTATCTTCAGCAGTCACCGACTCGGCTGGCTCCGCGCCAGGCCCTGCTCCAGATTCTGTGCCAGACTCCGCGCCGCTTCGGAGAGTCACGTCCGTTCCCGCATTCAGATCAGCTGCTGCTTCCGATGTTTCGGCAGCACCCGCGTCTTCTGTTGCTTCGGGCATTTCAGCAGTGGCCGCCGGCTCGATTCCCGAGACAGATTCAGGCTCCGTCGGTGTCTTTTCTACAGCTGAAGTCCCCAGTTCTGTCGTCGAAACCTCAGTTTCAGAATCAACTTCAGCGGCGCTATCGGTCTCAGCGGCAACCTCAGAGTCAGCGTCAGCTGCGACATTCGGTCTCGCCACAGAAGTTGTCTCGGGGCTGCCTTGCTCCGAAGAATCCGACTGTTCGGACACAACATCTTCTGCCGCCACACCGGTTACTTCGCCGGTGGAGTCCGAGGGCTCGTCGTAAAGCGATGGCGATGACGGAGACGCCACAGCAGTCTCACTTGTGCTGCGACGGCGGCGGTCGACAACGAACAGCGCGACTGCGGCGATGATGAGAATCGCTGCGAGGGTGAATACTAGGGGAATCATTAATCTCCTAGCTTAAGCCAGAAGCCGTTCTATTTGGTCAGCGACAAGATGCCGTCCCCCGTCTGGCGCAATACCAATGCCCGAGGCGAGAGCGTTCAGGACTCTCTAGGACGGTAAAGGGCGAGGGGCAAAAGCCACATGGACGGCACATCTGGGGCCCTGGGGCGGTCGCCCTGGCCCGGGCCCGCTTAGAAGCGGACGATAGGCAGGCTCGGATCGCCAGCCCACTGGGACCAGCCACCGACATACAGAGAGGCGCCCGTGATGCCCGCTTCTTCCATAGCCTGAATGAACAGCGAGGAATGAAGACCGGAACCGGAGTAGACCGCTACATTGCGACCGTCTTCGATACCGACGGAGGCAAAGCGCTCACGGAGCTGCTCAACAGGCAGGAAGGAGCCGTCGGCATTTTGCAGACTGCGAGCCGCCAGGTTCACGGCACCCGGGATGTGACCCGCCTGCAGATCGACGCGCTCACTACGACCTTCAAAACGGCTGGGCTCACGCGCATCCACCAAAATTCCACGCTCAGACCAGGTGCGTACGTCATCGAGGCTGGCAACAGGCATATTGCCTTCACTCACCGCAATCGTTCCAGGCCGCGGCAGATTTCCGGGCCCGAAGGCAGTCTCGTTTCCATCTGCTTCCCAAGCAGCTAACCCACCGGTGAGGACACGCACATTCTCCAAACCTGCCCAGCGCAGAATCCACCAAGCGCGTGACGCGAACAGTCCATCGCCCGCGTCGTAGACGATCACCAGATGCTCCGAGCGGACTCCCCATCGACGGACGGCATCGCGCACACGCTCGATATCCGGCAACGGGTTGCGACCAGCTTCTCGGCTTGGAACACCTGCTAGGTCCAACTCGGGATCACAGAACACGGCCAGTGGGATGTGAGCCGTGGCGTAGGAGTCATATGGTTTTTTAGCACGCGACCAGCGTGCGTCAACGACGACGATACGACCGCCGCCGGCAATCTTGTCACGAAGCTCTTGTACCGAGATGGATGTTGTCATAATTCCGGATTCTAAATCGATTGACTTGGTAGCGCGATATGTACGTTATTAAAACTAGGAGCTTGGGAGGGTACCTGAACATGCTGTCCACCTGGCCGTTTTCACCTCATGCACAGGACATGGAATCGGCCGTGCCACCGCAGAAAAACTGCTGCACTATGCCGCCAGCGTCGGCCTCCTTTCCCAACCGCTTCATTAACGCAAAGCTGACTACGAAACGGAAGATCAACCTCTAAGCCAGGCCCCGCCTCCCAATCCGACTACCCACCGGGATCCTGTCCCGTCCCACCATTGCCATCCGCTGTGTCCCTCGTCCGTTTCTCTCGCGCTTTACGACGTAACCAGCGTCCCGGGCTATCGAATGCATCGGGGTCCTCATTGGATTCCGCTTTCCGGTTTCCTTCCTTGTCTTTCGGGGGCACCCAGACCACACGATCAGTAGAGGCCGGCTCACACTCCCCGCCAACCCCGTCCCCTTCGTCAGTTCCTAGAATCTCCGGCACCTCATCCGGCCGGAGCGTCCACCAAGCATTTTCATCACATCGAGCATCATCGATCTTTCGATGCGTGCCCGGATCCACCAACGTGAGATTATCCAGGTCGGTGCCACCACCGGAAGCCCACGACTGCACATGGTGAACATCGCACATAGCCCCCGGAGTGCCCATGCCCGGCGCGGAGGAACCTCCTTCCTCTCCAAGAAGGGCCAGATACTGCGGCAAAGTCCCCAGCCTGCGGGACCGACCAAAATACAAGGTCTGCCCCTCATTCCCCAATACTTGGAGGAACGAATTTCTATCAACCATCTGTTGCACGGCCTGACTAATGGAAATTCGCACTCCCGCGTCTGAGACCGCTTTGCCCGATCCAGGAAGTACAAAATCTTTCCCCTCAGGCAGGGAGACTCCAGCTAACGCTGCCACATCTGCGATATGCGCGACGGTGACCACCGATGTCGTCCCCCGCGCCGGCTGAAGCTCACCGCCTGGTTGAAAGCCCCCGTTCACCGCCGCTTCCACGGCATCATGGAAACGCTGCTCCGGATTCCGCTGGTCATCGGCGCCTTCTTCGAGTAACCCACCAGGCCGCGCATGATCTGCCTGCAGCCTTTTGAGCACCGCCGCAAACGAAGGCGTAACCACACCGCTCAACCGGCTCATGCCGTCCGGCCCCTGAGCACCGATTTTTAGGCTTCGTTTCCGAGCACGGTCCTCATCCGTATACGGGTCATCAACCCCCAGCATCGCCCGCAGACGGTTCGGCAATTTATTGAGATCATCAACACGGATTTTGTCCACTAAATCTGCAATGTGCTTGTCCAGCAGCCTAGACAGCTGTGCATGCTCCGTTGCCGGCAGCTCGCGAACGGCTTTGTCAATCTTCGCAACAGCATCCGCACCGACAACACCTTCCTCAACTTTCTGACGAAGGTTCGGCATTCGCACATCCTCATTCGCCGGAGCAAACGGATCAACATTCCTACTCAGACGTCCGACGACATTGATACGCTGCCTCGCTTCTGCTCGCGAGATTCGCATCTCCTGCGCTAGCCACGCGATCCTTCGGTGCTCCGCGCTGGGCATCCGCCCTTTCATTGTCTCCACATAAGTCGCATCAATTACTGCGAGTCGTTTTCGCGCTTTCTCAATCGACTTATATGCGTCGTGCGCATGATCCGGTGCAAGTACTTCGAAGTTCTCCACGATGACTGTCGACAGAGCTTCAAACTGTGCAACCGCATCTAAAACCTGCGATGTCGAAAGCGGTCCACCGCCGTTTGACGCCGATGGTGTAGACATTTCCCCACCCCCTTTTAAAACGCTAGCAATCCGAATCCCCAAATGGACTAACTAATTTCCCTCCTCCACATTATCGCACACCAATTCGACACACCACAACCCCCTACGTCAACTTTTTCGAATCTTTTTCCGAAAAACTGCCACGCTCCCGACCTAAACACCCCACCAACCCGCGCAGTCCCCCCCACCATCCGCCCTGCCCCACCAACCCGCGCAGCCCCCACCAAAAACTGCACGCCGAAAACCTAAAACCGCACCACCATCACATCGTGGTCCGGGAAGCTCGAGCGCCCCACTAGCTCAAATCCCGCCTTCACATAGGCTTTCGCCGCCCGCGGGTTGGCATCATGGACAGCCAGACTAACCCCCGGATACCCCAGCTCACGCGCATACTCAAGGAGTCCTGCAATCATCGGCTGCGACAGCCTGCGCCCGACAACGCCCGGACGCAGCGCAATCGCTACCTCAGGAATCCCATTTTCCACAAATCCGTACCCCGGATCGTCCTGCGTAAACGTACGCAGCCAGGCCGCCCCCACCGGCACTTCATAGCTCTCGTGCTCTTCGCTTGACGACGAATCCCCGCGCTCCAACCATTCCTTCTTAATGGCGGCCGCACTGTAGGTAGCCTCGCGAGAAACCCTCGGTTCAAATGGGTCAGTGCGGGTCATGTCGCTACTGAGCGACTCGAGGTCAGCGTCGTCAAGCGAAGTGGCGAAAAGGATAACCCCGCCCTGACTCGCGTCCCACTGGTCGACGTATTGACGCCTCGTGACTACATAATCTTCCGGCAGTGGCTGACTTTCATCTCCGAATGTTTCCGTTAGTTCGTCCATCCAGGCAATGAAGGGGAGGTCGGAGTCTGTCGCTGGTCGCCACTGAAAGTTAGTCATATTTGCGCACTATACCGGCGCACTCCAGACTGACCGGAATGCAACAAGCCCACACGGTCGGTCACAAGACACATAAATCTGGACAATAAAAGCACAAAAAGGGCGGTTCAGGAGAAAACTCTCTCAAACCGCCCCAACAAACAGACAGCCTGCTCAGCAGTTATCGCCCTGAGTATCAGGCGCCCTAGATTCGGGCTACGCCATCCTCGTCATAGCCGACAACCTTCAGCGACTCGCCATCGTCAGCAACCGTGACCTCTACGCGGTCGCCATCGCGAACATCACCAGCGAGCAGTCGACGTGCCAGCTCATCGCCGATTGCCTTCTGCACCAGACGACGCAACGGACGGGCGCCGTAGGCCGGGTCGTAGCCGCGCTCCGACAGCCAATCCAGTGCCTCATCGGAGACATCCAGCACCAGACGACGTGCCTCCAGGCGTTCTGCCAGGTTGCGAACCTGAATGTCCACAATGCCGCGCAGCTGCTCGGAGGTCAGCGGATCGAAGATCACTACATCGTCGAGACGGTTGATGAACTCCGGCTTGAAGGCCATCTTGACCGCATCCATGATCTGCTCATGCGTACCACCAGCACCGAGGTTGGAGGTCAGAATCAGAATCGTGTTTCGGAAGTCCACAGTTCGGCCCTGACCATCGGTCAGGCGACCCTCATCGAGCACCTGCAGGAGCACATCGAACACGTCCGGGTGAGCCTTCTCGACCTCGTCGAAAAGCACGACGGTGTACGGACGGCGACGAACAGCCTCGGTGAGCTGACCGCCAGCGTCGTAGCCGACGTATCCAGGAGGAGCACCAATCAGACGAGCGACAGAGTGCTTCTCGCCGTACTCGGACATATCGATGCGCACCATCGCACGCTCATCGTCGAAGAGGAACTCCGCCAGCGCCTTGGCCAGCTCTGTCTTACCAACGCCAGTTGGACCGAGGAACAGGAAGGAACCAGTCGGACGGTTCGGATCGGCAACACCCGCACGCGAACGGCGGACGGCATCGGAGACAGCCTCCACAGCGGCATTCTGACCAACAACGCGACGGCCGAGGTTGAGCTCCATTTCGAGCAGCTTCTCGGTCTCACCCTGCATCATCTTGCCAGCCGGGATACCCGTCCAGGCGGAGACAACTTCAGCGACTTCCTGAGGTGTGACCTCCTCCTTGAGCATGGAGTTTTCCTCTGCGTCAGCGACCGATTCCTCGGCGGCCTCCAGCTTCTTCTCCAACTCAGGGATGCGCCCGTAGCGCAGCTCTGCGACACGGCCGTAGTCACCTTCGCGCTCAGCCTTTTCGGACTCAGTGCGCAGGGCATCGAGCTCTTCGCGGACGGAGCGGACATCATCAATCGAGGACTTCTCGTTCTGCCAGCGAGTCTTCAGAGCGTTGAGCTTCTCGCGCTCATCTGCAAGTTCCTCACGGAGCTTGTCCAGGCGTTCCTTCGACGCGATGTCAGTTTCCTTCTCCAGGGCCATTTCCTCGATTTCGAGGCGGCGCACGATGCGTTCTGCGGAGTCGATTTCCTCCGGTGAGGAGTCAATCTCCATACGCAGACGCGATGCGGCCTCATCAACCAGGTCGATAGCCTTATCCGGCAGGAAGCGGGATGTGATGTAGCGGTCCGACAGCGTTGCTGCAGCCACTAGCGCGGAGTCCTGGATGCGAACACCGTGGTGGACCTCGTAGCGTTCCTTCAGACCACGCAGAATACCGATGGCGTCCTCAACGCTCGGCTCACCGACAAAGACCTGCTGGAAACGACGCTCCAGCGCAGCATCCTTCTCGATGTACTTGCGGTACTCATCCAGGGTCGTCGCACCGACCAGACGCAGCTCACCACGAGCCAGCATCGGCTTAATCATATTGCCCGCATCCATCGAGCCATCACCCGTGGCGCCAGCGCCAACGATGGTGTGAATCTCATCGATGAAGGTAATAATCTGACCGTCGGATTCCTTAATCTCGTCCAGAACCGCCTTCAGGCGCTCCTCGAACTCACCGCGGTACTTCGCACCGGCGACCATAGAGCCCAAATCCAGACTCATCAGAGTCTTGCCCTTCAGAGATTCCGGCACATCACCTGCAACAATGCGCCGTGCCAGCCCCTCTACAATGGCCGTCTTACCAACGCCCGGCTCACCAATGAGCACAGGATTGTTCTTGGTGCGACGACTTAAGACCTGTACCACGCGACGAATCTCCGCATCGCGGCCGATAACTGGGTCAATCTTGCCCTCACGTGCCCGCGCGGTTAAGTCCGTCGCATACTTTTCCAGAGCCTGGTACTGCTCTTCCGGATTTTCCGTTGTTACCTTCCTCGATCCACGCACGCTAGTCAGCGCACCCTTTAACGCCTCGGCAGTAGCACCCGCCGACTGCAGCACAGTTGCCGCCTCCGACTGGCCAGTTGCTACACCGATAAGCAGAATTTCCGTGGAAACGTACTCGTCTCCCAGCTCCCCCGCCAGCTCCTCGGCGGCGTTCAGTGCATTAACAGCGTCCCTATTAAACTGCGGGTTCGCCATATTCGCCCCGCTTGCCGACGGGTACCCCGCGACCAGCTCCTTAGCGCGGGTCAAAACCCCAGAAGGATTAACGCCCGCTGCTTCAAGCAGTGGAGCCGCAATACTCTCCTTTTGCTCCAGCAGTGCTACCAGAATGTGCCCAGGCCGGATATCCGGGTTACCCGCGTTGGTCGCGGCCTTCATAGCTTCCTGGAGAACTTCTCCAGTCTTAGTTGTTGGTGTAAAACTCATAACTTGCGCCCCTTTGACTCAACTTTGCCATTCACTACCCATAACGCACTCAGCCTTGAGTCTGTTCCACTCAACTTCAAATTTTTCAATTTCCGACTGTGATTCACACCACATCTATAGCAAAAAGGATTGAGCTCGGCAGCGTCGTTAAGCGTAGTAGCGCGCCGGAAAGCACTAGAAAACGTTGGAAAGCTCCAGAAACCACGTGCGAACACACTCCGACACACCGCCCGACGTCCTCACCAGCACACTCCCGCCGGATTCAACTTCCCCCATGTGAGTGATGGGTGGACAGCGCACTCATACTGTTTTGGTTACCCTGGTAGGTGACATTCCTTCATTCTCACGAAAGGACTCGAATGAACATCGAGCAGGCACGTCAGATGACTGAGGGCAAGGGCTTCATCGCCGCTCTCGACCAGTCCGGTGGATCTACCCCGAAGGCTCTGCGCCTGTACGGCATCAACGAGGATCAGTACTCGAACGAAGATGAAATGTTCGACCTGGTTCACCAGATGCGTACCCGCATCATCACTTCCCCGTCCTTCAACTCTGAGCAGATTATTGGCGCGATTCTCTTCGAGCAGACCATGGATCGCGACATTGAGGGAATCCCGACCGCTCAGTACCTGTGGGAAAAGAAGGGCATCGTCCCGTTCCTGAAGACTGACAAGGGCCTGTCAGACAAGGAAAACGGCGTTCAGCTTATGAAGCCGTGCCCGGGCCTGGATGAGCTGCTGGAGCGCGCTGTCGCTAAGGGCATCTTCGGTACCAAGATGCGTTCCTTCATTGCTGAGGCAAACGAAGAGGGCATCAAGGCCAACATTGCCCAGCAGTTCGAGTTCGGCAAGCAGGTTCTGTCCCACGGTCTGGTTCCGATCCTGGAGCCGGAGGTCGACATCAACGCTGCTGACAAGGCAGAGGCTGAGGACATCGTCCTGCGCGAGCTGCTCGCTGGCCTGGATGACCTGGCTGATGACCAGAAGGTCATGATCAAGGTTTCCATCCCGACCAAGGATGACCTGTACAAGCCGCTGATTGAGCACCCGAAGGTCATGCGCGTTGTCGCCCTGTCCGGTGGCTACGAGCGCGAGGACGCCAACGAGCGCCTGTCCCGCAACCACGGCATGATTGCTTCCTTCTCCCGTGCACTGTCTGAGGGCCTGTCCGCTCAGCAGTCCGACGAAGATTTCAACGCAACTATGGCTGAGTCCGTCAAGGGCATCTACGAGGCTTCGATTTCCTAATCGTCCGCGCTGTGCATCTGCGCTTCGCTGTGCATCTACGCTTGTGCGCACCTCTAGATAGTCGCTAGCGCAACTAAAAACTCCCGCACCAAGAAAACCTGGTGCGGGAGTTTTTCTGTCGGTGCCTCTGCCCTTACGACAGCACCGTCCTACACCGAGCGCTTCGCAACAGCTGCTTTACGACGCGCATTCACACCACCAATGACAACCGGTAGCACGGAAATTGCAATGACCAGCAACATGATCTTGTCGATGGAACTGGTGATTCCCGGAATGTTGCCCAGCAGCACACCAACAGCGACCATACTGGCGACCCAGCCAATCGCACCGGTGACATTCCAGCCGATGAACTTTCCGTAGGGCATATTCGCAGTGCCCGCAGCCAGCGGAACGTAGGTGCGCACAATGGGAACAAATCGCCCCAGCACCAACGACAGTGGTCCGTACTTGGCAAAGAACTTCTCGGCCGCTTCCAGCCGATTAGTTCGGAGCACCTTGGCATTGTCGCTGAACAGTTTGCGGCCGAAGGAGTGGCCTAAGAAGTAACCGACTTGATCACCCAGCACCGCGGCAATAATACCGATAACCAGCACCTGCCAGGTGTGGACATCTAGCTCTGACCTTAAGACGGCAGCAGTGACCAACAGCGAGTCACCGGGCAGAAAAGGAAAGAGCACACCGGACTCAATAAAGATGATGAGTCCAAGCCCCGCAAGCACCCAAGGGCCAAACCCCTGGAGTAGAGCTTCGGGGTCTCCGATACCGGAGAGGAATCCAGAAAAATCCATAACGGCAATCTTTTCAGCAACAACTATCGATTCTGCTGAGCTAATTAGAGTATTTTGCTGAGAGTTTTTCTGGGTACTGTGTTTTAATCGCGCCCCTGATAGTCAAATACCGGCAGCGACCAGCCACGCCAAAGCGCCGCTAGTCGAATGAACAGTGCGGACAGCACCGCACAGATGATGTTGATGTTCTCGTGCAGGCCAACCATGTCGAGCACGTAGTAAAGCGTCGCCGCGACGACTGCGATGGAGGCATAGAGCTCCTTTTGAAACACCAGCGGGACGCGGTCACACATCAGGTCGCGGAGCACACCTCCAAACGCACCGGTAAGAACGGCGCCGACAATAGCGATGATGACGCCGTGCCCCATTTCCATGGCCACGCGGGCACCAATGATGGAAAACGCCGACAAGCCGATTGCGTCAGCGACCAAGAACACGACCCGAAAGTGCTTCATCAGGAAGTCGGCCAACAGCACCGTAATCAGTGCTGCACCGACGATAACCAGCAAATATTGCGGGCTTGCAACCCACACCAACGGATAGTGACCGAGAATGACATCGCGCAGGGTACCGCCGCCGATAGCAGTCATGCACGCAATTGTTGAAACTCCAAAGAGATCCATGCGCATTCGACCGGCCGCTAGTGCGCCGGTGACGCCTTCAGCCGTAATTCCGATGACCCAGAGGATGTGGAGCAGCATGATAAGAAATATAAATGACTTCGCCCGAATCGGTAGAACTATAGGCTAATATCCCGCAATCTTCGCCCCCTCGACTCGGCCCTCTTCATCGCTTCCCAGCTAGCCCTGATCGCGAATCTCCAGCACCGGAATCGAGCGACGAATCCGCTCCACCTCCGCTATATCCACATCGGCCACAAGCAACTGCGGGTCGTAGCCCGCCGAGGCAATAACTCCGCCGTCCGCATTGACCAACATGGAGTGCCCCGCGCCGGTCGGCCCCTCATCTTTCCCCGCGGCCTTCGCCCCATCAGGCCGGGCCGCATCGACTGCCGCAATCACACAAGTGCTATCCAGTGCGCGTGCCGACACCAGCGTCTGCCACTGCCTTACCTTGCCCGGGCCGTCATTCCACGATGCAGGCAGCGCGATGACCTCTGCGCCCAGGTTGGCCAGTTGAATGAATTGCTCCGGGAACCTGATGTCAAAGCATGTCGCAAGACCGAGGGCGACCGACGATCCGTCGGCAAGCGGGACATCACAGACCACGTGCGCGTTGCCCGGCGCGACAGTATCCGATTCGCGAAACCCAAAAGCGTCGAAGAGGTGGAGTTTGTCGTAGAACTCGACACCGGGGCCGTCCTCATCACGCCAAGCCAGAAGCAGCGAGTTGAAGACGCGGTGCATCGTCTTACCGTCGCGTTCCACTTCATCTGCCGGGCGGAACATGCCGACCACCACGCTGATTCCGGCATCGTGAGCGGCCTGCGAGACCTCCGCTACGAACCTATCGCTGCTGGACTCCGCCACGACATCCAGGCGACCGGAATTGAACGCCTTCATCGTGGCCTCGGGGAAAACCACCAAATCGGCGTTGTCCTGTGCTGCCCGCGCGATAGTCACCTTCACCGCGTCCAGATTCTCTTCAACCGACGCTGACAATTCCAACTGAGCCAGTGCAATACGCATGCCTAAATGCTACCGACTACCCCGGATTGACCGCCCTGAAGTTATCCACAGCGCGGCTTCCTGCGTTGCTTCCGCTCAGAGTTATCCACAGTTCGCTGAAGATGGTCTTCCGCTGCCTTACTCCACCCAGCAGAATCAAAAACATGGCCGAACACATCACAGTAAACCCAGCTCAACTATCCGCCTTAAGCCGTTCCTACCAGCAGATTTCCACTCGTATTGATGGCCTTTCCACCATCGTCGCAGCTGCCCCAGGAAGCGCCGAGCTCACCTCTGCCCTGCCCGGTTCACGGATTGTCCCCGCTGTCTCCACTACTTGTGGGAAGTGGTCGGAATCATTGCTTGCCGCGTGCACAAACATCGACGTTATTGCGCAGGCTGCCGATGCCCTCGCTGTCAGCGCTCTCGCGCACGAGCATGACCAGTCCGCCGCCTTGGAAAAGCTGTCATGGTCACGGTAGGCGAAGCACTGCTGTGGCATGTGGATTCGCTGGAGACGCTTGCCCGGGCACTGCGTTCCGGGGCACGCGCCCTCGCCGATTCCGCCGACAGTTCCCAGGGCGCACTCAACGCGCTCTCAGAGGACGACTTCGCCGGCGACAACCGCAGCGCCGCCGAGATTTCTGTCACCCACAGCTCCACGCGTCTACGCCGGAGCAGTGTCGCGCTCGAACGTCTCGCCGCCTGCTGCAGCGACACCGCCGCCATGCTTAACGACGTCATCCGCGAACTTACCGACGCGGTAAACCAGGCAACCAACCTGGGATTTCAGGTGAACCTGGTTTCTGGTGCGGTGACTCCGCCGGAGGGCATGCTTTCTACGATTGCGCGCAGCCTCGTTCATCCCAAAATTCTTTCCGGGCCTTTCACCATGGCCGAATGGCGTGCAACCTCGCAGCTTCGGATTCAGTCGGCTTTGGCTGAACTCAACCGACTCGATGAGAAGGCGGCGGGCGCAATATCAGCTCTTTCACCACTGGTGGCAAGCGGAGTTAGCGGCTCGGGTAGATTGCAGCCATCACAGGCTGGCAGTGGTACTGGCAACCCTGCTGACAGAGGGCTTGACGGTGGTTGGGACTTGGAAGTTGGGAGCGGATTGACTGGGGCGTATTCGAGTAGACCGCTATCGGAGATAGACGCTGCCATGTCCGCTCGCGCCCGGTCTTTGGGGCTGCCTCCTGGACAACTATTGGAGTCCTCGCCTGGACATTCTGCGATTGCGTTCGGTGACGTTGAGCGAGCATCGACTGTGATTACTCTCGTCCCCGGCACCAGCTCTAGCGCGGAGGACGCTAGCAGGCAGTTCGAGCGCGTAGCCGCGACCTTCCACGCCGCCGGTGAAGATCCGGAGGATGTGGCGGTGGTGTTGTTTTCCTATGACGCGCCGCCCGACCTCCGTGAGGCCATACGCACCGAGTATCACAATTTTGCCGCTGAGCGCCTGCAGCACTTGCAAGCTGGTTTGATTGAGCGTTCCGGTGGCGTCGATAGTGGTGACACTGCGATCGCCGGCGGCCTTACTAGCCACGGCACGTCTTCTACTCAGCGGCACGTTGTCGCCGGCTATAGCTATGGGGCGACGGTGGTCTCGCAGGCTTCCCTTGGTAGTGGCCTCTACGCGGATAGGGTGCTGCTCATAGCTCCGCCAGGTGTTGGCCCCGGACTGGAGCGCGCAAACGACATGAAACTACTCAAGCCGGACGGAACAGTCCGACCCGAAGATGAAAATAGCCACCGTGTGGCAGTGGCGACGTCCCCGATGGACCCCATTCGTATTCCTGCCGAACTGGGGATTCATGGGAAAAACCCAGCGGATAAGGATTTCGGCGCGTACGCACTCAACCTGAGTGAGCGTGGCCTGTCCATGCGAGACTTGGCCGAATTCATGGTCACTCCCGTGCAGGATATTCCTCAAAAGTATCGGCACATCCAGGGCAACCCACACATCGAACACTACTTTGACGACGAAGTTTTCACCCGCGAGGCCAACCGGTGGCTAACTGACAGCTGACCGGTCTCTCAGATCAGCGGTTGCGAATCCACGGCCCAAATTAACAAGCCAAAAGAAAACGGACTAACCAGGCGACGCTGGTTAGTCCGTTCACTCAGCCGTGTGGGATTACCTTTCCCCACCGCGGTTGTCTTTGTGCCGGCGTCGTGTGCGCGGCTCCCACATCACCACTGCCGTAGAGCGTGGGACGTGGACCAGTTCGCCTCGCGAACGACGAGCCTGTGCCTTTGCTTGATAGAGCTGCTCTCGCAGTTCTGCATTTTCCTGCTCAAGCGAATCCACCCGCTCAGTCAGGTCGATGATGGCCTTAATACCGGCCAGGTTGACGCCGTCTTCCTGACTCAGACGCTGAATCTCACGCAGCAGCGCCACATCGCGTTTGGTGTAGCGCCGACCTCCGCCGGAGGTTCGCTGCGGAGTTACCAACCCGAGTCGGTCATAATTACGCAGCGTCTGCGCATGCATGCCCGCGAGATTCGCGGCTACGGATATGACATAGACCTCAGTGTTGTCGGACATTATTTCGCACCTGCCCAACCCTCACGAGGATTGAACCCGCTGGCACGTTCCGCTTCGACGTAGGAGCGCAATGCCGAAGTGGCATTGTCGTCCAAATTGGTCGGCACCTTCACACGCACGGTTACCAGCAGGTCACCCGGAGTGCCATTGCGCTTCGGGATTCCTCGACCGCGCACACGCAGTGTTCGGCCATCGGCTGTGCCAGCCGGGACACGCACGCGAATCTTGTCACCCAACGTCGGCACGGTAATGGTGCCGCCGAGTGCGAGCTCGCCGAAGCTCACGGGCACCGTGACCTCAAGGTCGTTGCCGCTGCGGGTGAAGACTTCATCCGGGCGAACATGAACGGTGACAAAGAGGTCACCGGCCGGACGCCCCCGCAGTCCCGCTTCACCTTGGCCCGCAAGACGGACCTTCTGGCCGTCCACCACACCTGCGGGGACGCGA
Source organism: Corynebacterium sp. HMSC064E08 (assembly GCF_001811805.1). Taxonomy (NCBI): domain Bacteria; kingdom Bacillati; phylum Actinomycetota; class Actinomycetes; order Mycobacteriales; family Corynebacteriaceae; genus Corynebacterium; species Corynebacterium sp. HMSC064E08. The sequence continues at coordinate 164,903 of NZ_KV806692.1, read as the reverse complement.
ACGGTGATGGTACGACGGCGGGTGGTCACACCGGTGCCGTTACACTGCGAGCAAGGGTTCTCGATACGAGTGCCCTGGCCACCACAGTCCGCACACGGACTGGAGAAGCCGAAGGCCCCCTTTTGCTCCTTGACATATCCCGAACCATGACAGGTGGTACACGTCACCGGTGAGGTTCCCGGCGCTGCACCCGAACCATTGCAGTTCGTGCATGGCGACGGGTTGGTGAGCTGCAGCGGGATGGTGACACCTTGGGCAGCCTCGCGGAAATCGAGCGTAATCTCTGTCTCCACATCCGCACCACGGCGGGCCTTCTGCCGCCCGGCAGCACCAGCGCCACCATTGCGGTTTACGAAGCCGCCCAGGAAATCACCTAGGCCACCTGCACCACCAGCATTGCCACCGAATCCGGCACCTCCGCCGAAGAGATCCGACACGTCGAAGTCGAATCCACGTGCACCGGCAGCACCGGCTCCGCCGGCACCTGCGGCACCGGGGAATCGGAAACCACCTGCGAGAGCTGCACGCAGCTCATCGTATTCGCGGCGCTTGTCCTCGTCACCGACCACCGAGTATGCCTCGGAGATTCGCTTGAACTTATCTTCAGCGGCCTTGTTACCCGGGTTCTTATCCGGGTGGTTCTCCCGGGCTAACTTGCGGTAGGCCTTTTTAATCTCGTCGAGTGACGCAGACTTAGAGACGCCCAAGTCAGCGTAATAGTCCTTATCTGCCCATTCCCGTTGAGTCATGGTGCATCTCCTCCTTTCAGAAAAACTAATTCAAAGAAATCTGCGTCACTTGTGTCTCCGCTACTGCGGATCGCCGATGATTACCATCGCCGTACGAATGACACGGTCATTAATTCGGTAGCCCTTGCGCAGCACATTGGCTAGAACCTTGTCATCCCCTTCGGAGAGATCCTGGACAGCCTCGTGGATGTCCGGGTTGAACTCCTCTCCTGCGGCACCAAATTCCTCAACACCCTGTGCGGTCAGCACGCCACGGAATTTATCCGCGAAAGCCTTCAGCGGGGTGCCGTCTGCCAAGTCGCCGTGCTCTTCAGCCCGGTCGAGGTCATCAGCCAAAACCAGCAGTTCTCCAGCCAGCTTTGCCTTCGCCTGTACGCGCTCGGCTTCACGGTCTCGGTCAACTCGACGACGGTAGTTTGCGAACTCCGCCGACAGGCGCTGCAGGTCCTCCGTGCGCTCATCCAACTCACGCTGGATGGCTGCAACTGGGTCTGCAGCTTCCTCCGCGGCGGTGTCGCCGGCGGCACCTTCGGTCGCCGGCTCCACGTCGTCGTCAAGCTTGGCCTGCTCGAAGACCTCGTTGACCTGATCGGCCAGGTTGGCCGGCTCCTCCGGGGTGGGCTGGTTTCCCTGATCCTGGTCAGTCATTCTTACTTGTCCTTCTCGTCCTCGTCGACGACCTCAGCGTCAACGACGTTGTCGTCAGCGTCAGCGGCCTCAGCGCCCTCGGCTGCGGTTGCACCCTCAGCTGCCTGAGCCTCGTAGATGGCCTTACCCATCTCCTGGCTCTCGGTGGACAGCTTCTCGACGGCGGACTTGATGGCCTCGATGTCGGAGCCCTTCAAAGCCTCGTCGACTTCCTTGGCGGCCTCTTCAACGCGGTCGCGGATGTCCTGGGAAACCTTGTCCTCGTTCTCCGATGCGAACTTGCGGGTCTGGTAAGCCATGGACTCAGCCGAGTTGCGGACTTCCTGCTCCTCGCGGCGCTTCTTGTCCTCGTCAGCGTGCTTCTCAGCGTCCTTGATCATCTGGTCGATCTCCTCCTTGGAGAGGCCGGAGCCGTCCTGGATGGTGATCGTGTTTTCCTTACCAGTGCCCTTGTCCTTAGCGGTGACGTGGACAATGCCGTTGGCGTCGATGTCGAAGGTGACCTCAATCTGAGGAACACCACGCGGTGCCGGAGCGATTCCGCCCAGCTCGAAAGAGCCCAGCAGCTTGTTGGCAGCAGCCATCTCGCGCTCGCCCTGGAAGACCTGAATCTGAACGCTCGGCTGGTTGTCTTCAGCGGTGGTGAAGGTCTCCGAACGCTTGGTCGGGATTGTGGTGTTGCGCTCGATCAGCTTGGTCATGACACCGCCCTTGGTCTCAATACCCAGCGACAGCGGGGTGACGTCGAGCAGCAGCACGTCCTTGACCTCACCGCGCAGAACGCCGGCCTGCAGAGCAGCACCAACTGCGACAACCTCGTCCGGGTTAACGCCCTTGTTCGGCTCACGACCACCGGTCAGTTCCTTGACCAGCTCAGAGACTGCCGGCATACGGGTGGAACCACCGACCAGCACGACGTGGTCAATGTCGGAAACCGGAACATCAGCGTCAGCAATGACCTGCTGGAACGGCTTACGAGTGCGGTCAAGCAAATCAGAGGTGATGCGCTGGAACTCAGTACGGGACAGGGTCTCGTCCAGGAACAGCGGGTTCTTGTCAGCATCAACGGTGATGTACGGCAGGTTGATAGATGCCTGCTGCGAGGAGGACAGCTCAATCTTGGCCTTCTCAGCAGCCTCACGCAGACGCTGCAGAGCCATCTTGTCCTTGGTCAGGTCAATGCCGTTGCTGGACTGGAACTTCTCAACCAACCAGTCAACGATGCGCTGATCCCAGTCATCGCCACCGAGCTTGTTGTCACCAGCAGTTGCGCGAACCTCAACAACACCGTCGCCAATCTCCAGCAGGGAGACGTCGAAGGTACCGCCACCGAGGTCGAAGACCAGAATGGTCTGCTCCTTGTCGGACTTCTCCAGACCGTAAGCAAGTGCAGCAGCAGTCGGCTCATTGACAATGCGCAGGACGTTCAGGCCAGCAATCTGACCTGCTTCCTTGGTTGCCTGACGCTCAGCGTCGTTGAAGTAAGCCGGAACGGTAATAACCGCATCAGTGACGTCGTCACCCAGGTAAGACTCAGCGTCGCGCTTCAGCTTCATCAGCGTACGAGCGGAAATCTCCTGCGGAGTGTACTTCTTGTCATCAATCTCGATGCTCCAGTCAGTACCCATGTGGCGCTTGACCGAACGAATAGTGCGATCAACGTTAGTGACAGCCTGGTTCTTAGCGGACTGGCCAACCAGGACCTCACCATTCTTTGCAAATGCAACCACCGACGGAGTGGTGCGCGAACCCTCAGCGTTCGCAATCACCTGAGCCTCGCCGCCCTCGAGGACGGAGACACAGGAGTTCGTCGTACCCAAGTCAATACCAACAGCGCGTCCCATGATGAACACCTTTCTAAAAGAGTAAAAGAATTGCCCTTAAGTCTTACGCGCTCAAGTCTGCATTGCCGTAGAAAATCTGTCAAGCAAACTTGAGTGTGTCCGACTCAATGTTTGTCATGCTGTGCAACGGACTATGGGACAAAGTTATTCCCACTCGACTCAACTTTTCTAGAAAAACCTTCATCACCGCAGGTCACCGCGATAGAAGATTTTTACAAGACTATGCGCTAAAGCCACCCACGGTAGCCGACAGCGCAATTTTCTATACAAAATCCTGTCTTCGGCCTCCAGCGGGAATTTCTTAGCACTAGCCCTGGGAACTTTCGTGCAAAGCGAACCGACTAATCCCCTGACGTGTTTTGCAGCCACCGGCTCATCAACAGGCCATGTCCTTGTTACCCCATGGCCTGACACCGAATCAGCTCTGGCGGCTCCACTAATACATGTCTAAATCCTCCCCATTTACGGGGCGATTGAGCCAAGAATTCATCCCACTTATTTAGGAGTTTTTCGTGCCTCAGAATGCACAGCGACACCATTTCCCCTTTTTCCGTGGGCTCGCAGTAGCGTCGGCAAGCGCCGCACTAACCCTCGCCTTCCCTGCCATTGCATCCGCACATGTGCATGCAACCCCGTCGTCTGCCCCGATTGGCGGCTACGCAGATCTGGCTTTCGGGGTCGGCCATGGCTGCGACGGTTCGCCGACGACGAAGGTCGAGTTCACCATCCCGGAGGAGTTCGAAAAGGTTACGCCGAACATGAACGCGAACTGGGATGTCACGAAGGAGTCGACCGGCTCTGGCGAGAATGAAAAGGTGCAGAAGGTCATCTACACCGCAAAGACTCCACTGCCGTCGGACCTGAAGGATTCTCTGACGCTCAGCGTGAAGGTGGCTGATAATGCAAAGCCGTCGACGGTTGAGGTGCCGACGCTGCAAACCTGTGAAAAGGGTTCGATGAACTGGGCTGAAAAGGACCACGATAGCGATTACCCGGTTCCAACCGTGGAGCTGATTGAGAAGTCGGCAGACGATGAACATAGCCACGGTCACGACCACAGCCACAGTCATGGCACCGGCGAGACAGCGCACGGCGATAACCACTCGGGCAACGTGGAGCATTCCGCAGCTACTACCAGCGAGGACTCAAGCAGCACGCTTGGTGGCTGGGGCCTGGGACTCGGCCTCGTGGGCGCACTGACCGGTATTGCCGCATTGGTGATTTCACTGCGTAAGCGAGGTTAAATCGCTTTGACATTTCTTGAACAGTTTTCCCGCCTTTACCCGGCACGGACGAACCATTGAGGTTTTGAAACGGTTTTCTAAGCGAATAAGGATTCAAGGGTCTGGTTTCCGATAGCTAATTGGAACCAGACCCTTTCGTCATTCCGCGACCAAACACCCTCCGCTAGAAAGCTGCCGGACCTCCGGTCCAACCCATCAAGAGCAGCTCAACCTAGCGCGCGAGTCACTGGAGAATGGTCAAATTAAACTGCTTAATCAACGGAGATAGAGCTGCAGCACCATTTGAAATTGCGTCATGAGGGAAGCCGTAACTTGTCATCCCCACTGCATAAATCCGGTTTGGGTCTTCTGGATCCACAGCCCAAACTGCCCCGCCAGAATCGCCATGGTCCGAAATATTTCCGAATCCGAACATGTAACTCCCCACAGTCTCTTTGTAGGGGCCACATGAAAGCCCACTACGGTACCCAAGACGGCAAACGCGAGGTTGTTCTTGCTCGAGCCATTGAGGACTTGCCCAGCCAGCTAACTCCGCCCCCTTAAGCATGGGAGTGCCGTAAACATTCTTAGGGTTAACAGTCAACTCAATCAATGCATGATCTGTCGGGTTGTTCTTAGCCTCCAGGTCAAACGACCTCCAGACAAATTGTCCGACTTTATAGAACTTCCCTTTTTCATCCTCTACGTATACGCTGTCTCCCTTATTCCCGCAGTGCCCAGCACTTGTGATGTAGTGCCGCTGGGGTTCATCCTTGTTGTACACCCACCACGCAAAGGAACAGGATGAAGTCGAATCACCAGCCCCCTTCACAAGAAAACGAGCTCCCGGCGCAATAAGCGCTGAGTTTTCGAGGAACTCCCATCCTTGACTATTGCGGTAGATTTTCTCATTCTCTGGATTACTAGGCTCCAGTTTGGTCGAACCATCACCCATTCCCTCAACATCGGTGCCCGATTCCGCTGAACCGGTGTCCGATTTATCGGAACTATCATCGGGTTTTTCCATCCCCGAACTGGGCGCACTAGTCGAAGATTGGCTGTCATCCCCCTGAGACTGCCCTGCACTTTCTTCCTGCGAAGTTGATGTTGAAGAACTTTCTCCGACCCCCATAGCGTTTTTCAAAGAATCTGCATCGCATGCACTCAACCCCACTGCCAGCAAAGCCGCGATTGTGGAAGCCCAAACTCGTCGCTTGAATGACTTGCCCCTCTTACCGCTTCCCTCGGTAACCAAACCGACACTCGATGATGTAAGCGAGCGTGTCTCCATTTCCGGATTCATATCAATACTCCTGTGACGCTTAAGTCATTTCGATCGATGGACCCACATATGCCCGCGAGTGCAAACTTTTACGTAGGTTTTCGGTCATTTGATGAGCTTTTGTCGCGATTGGACTGCTAGCTTCGTCGTAAGTATAAGAAGAAACCTTCCATTCGGCATCAAAAGGTGAATAAGTTTTCGGCACTTTCTTATAACGTCGTTAGCCCAGCTCCGGCCACAAAACGCCACAAACACAGATTCCCGATCACACTGACCTACCCTGCCGTCGCTTTCCCATCCAGGAAAGCACCGATGTAATCGTCGTAAAGCCCCACCCAAATCCGGCCCCACGGGTAACCTCGCTTACAACCTGATTTCTATTACCGCTTTGGAGACACGAATATGTCCGAGTACACCAACATCCTTACCGAAACCCGAGGTCGCGTCGGCATTATCACCCTGAACCGCCCGAAGGCACTGAACGCCCTGAACCACAAGACCATGGAAGAGATCGGCGCAGCAGCCACCGCTTTCGACAACGACTCGGGAATCGGCGCGATTATCATCACCGGCTCCGAGAAGGCGTTTGCCGCAGGTGCGGACATTAAGGAGATGGCGGACAAGTCCGGCACCGAGATGTATGTCTCTGACTGGTTCGCACGTTGGGATGTTCTGACTTCCGTCCGCACTCCAGTTATCGCCGCCGTCAACGGCTACGCCCTGGGCGGTGGCTGCGAGGTCGCTATGATGGCGGACTTCATCATCGCTGGCGCTAAGGCCAAGTTCGGTCAGCCTGAGGTCAACCTCGGCATCTCTCCGGGCATGGGCGGCTCGCAGCGTCTCACCCGCGCAATCGGCAAGGCTAAGGCAATGGAGATGTGCCTCACCGGCCGCATGATGGGTGCCGAGGAAGCTGAGTGCGCAGGTCTGGTCGCCCGCGTCGTCGAGCCGGACGCGCTTCTCGACGAGGCCCTGAAAGTCGCCGACACCATTGCGTCGAAGTCTCTGGTTGCCACTACCCAGATTAAGGAACAGATCAACCAGGCCTACGAAATGACGCTGTCGCAGGGACTGCTCTTTGAGCGTCGCACCTTCCACTCCCTGTTCTCCTCCAATGACCAGAAGGAAGGCATGGCCGCTTTCACTGAAAAGCGCGAGGCAAACTTCACCAATTCCTAGAAACTGCTAGTTCACAGTCGACGGGACTGCCAGCCACAGAGCCGAGTTGTCGGCGGCAGCATAGGTGTCTCGTGCACGCGGTGTGTGCGTTGGAGAAGTCACAATGACAGCAGCACGAACGCCACGGGCTCCCGATCCTGCAAGGTATGCAGTGCCTGCCGCGTTTTCAACGGTGGAGTCTGAGTTTGTTTCCATCGTGATTCGTCGCTTCCACACTCCCATAGATGCAAGCGCATCACGCATGTACTCAGCCTCAGTCTGGCAGCCCGGCCGAGTACGACCACCCGTGACGACGACCGGGTTAAGCGGATGACGCAGCGCCAGCGAACGTGCAGTTTCCAATCGGGACGTCAACACAGCAGGAGCACTGCAGTCGGGATTGAGACGGGCCCCGAGCACAATAATCGGCACCTGAGGATCAAGTAACGCAGTCTCCGCAGCTGCACGTCCGACCGGGGAAACCACCACTGGAGTCGCAAGCGAGCTATTGAACGCCTTGACTGCGACTGCACTGACCGGATTGGCGTTTGCCACTGCGCCCGAGCCAAAGACCGCACTCGCAGTAAGAATAAGGCCAGCTCCAGCCATAGCGATTGCACGGAAAGATCGCGCCATTAAAGTCCCTCTCAAGAAAAGTGGCACGGAAAAATCCATACCCCACATGCCATTTAGAATCAGGCGGATAAATCCGCAGTATCACGCCGCTAATACTAGGCGCTACACAAAATGGCACCTACATAAGAATTACGCGGGGGTGGCCAGGCACTCTCTTCGCCACCAAAATAGCACGCCGCCTACCAGGTAAATTGCGGACGTAGAGGCTTTTAAATCCACTTGGGATTCATAAAAGTGAGTTACATTTAATGACTTTTTCGTTAACTGCCAGCAAATCCCGGGATCCAATAGCAAATTATCCACCAAAACACAGGTACAGAAGTCACTATTGTTATTTAAGTTAAGGATGTAACGCATGTGAATAGATGTCCGCTTCAGTCAATCTTCAAAAATCAACACGCCACCGAACATCTTCTCCACCTCGCAACACAGCCCCACCCCTGCACTCCAGCACTACCCCCACAATGCGTCCGCAAAACATCGAATCGACAACACTCGACAACTACATACACGCAACTCCGCCGCCACTTCCGCCTACAAATGCGTGACGACGAAAGTGCCGCGCGCCGTCGTCAAGCGAAGGCGTCAACCCCCTCGAACCCCTCTCGAATAAAACAACGATTTTTTTGCGTAATTCGTCAAATAACCGCTGGTTACACCGTGTATCGATGAATTCAGCACTATTTTGCACATTAGTTAGGTAAGCGTCCGCGGCTCGTGATAGAACTCACAAGAGAACTATTTTCACTCAGCCATCACCCTGGCTGAGCCAGCCTAGAAGGAACATTATGAGCGTGCTCAACCTCGCCGCGGCGACGGCTGACACGGCGATTCCGGAATCTACCGGATTCACCGTCGCAGTCGGCGTTATTGGCGTCCTGTTGTCCCTGCCCTGCTGGTTCATCTTTATTAAGGGATTCACCCATATGGTGAAGACCATCATGGTGGGCCAAAAGACGTACGGTCACACCGGTGAATGGGGAACCCGTATTTGGACCATGATCCGAGAGATCGTCGGTCACACCAAGATGGCCAAGAAGCCCGGCGTTGCTGTGGCTCACTGGTTCGTCATGGTGGGCTTCCTCCTCGGTTCCCTAGTGTGGTTCGAGGCGTACATTCAGACCTTCTGGCCAGCCGGTGGTTGGCCAATCCTCAGGAATCTGACCGCCTGGCACTTCATCGACGAACTGCTCGGCCTGGGCACCACCCTGGGCATCCTGGCACTGATTCTCGTCCGCCAGACCAACCTGGGCAAGGAGCGTCTGAGCCGCTTCTACGGATCCAACGCCAAGGCTGCCTACTTCGTTGAGGCCGTCGTCCTCATCGAGGGCCTGGGCATGATGTTCGTCAAGGCTGCCAAGCTGGCTACCTACGGCGACCACGGTCACACTGGCGCCGAGGTCTGGACCTGGGCGAACTTCGTCACCGGTGGTATCGCACAGATTCTGCCGGCCTCCGAAGTCATGGTGTCCATCTTCGCGCTGATTAAGCTGCTGTCCGGTATGGTCTGGCTCTTCGTTGTTGGCCGCAACCTAACTTGGGGTGTCGCATGGCACCGCTTCCTGGCGTTCGCCAACATCCTGCTCAAGCGCAACGCTGACGGCTACAACGCCCTCGCTGGGGCTAAGCCGATGACCTCTAACGGCGAAATCCTGAACCTGGAAGAGGCTGACCCGGAGGTTGACTCCATGGGCACCGGCGTAGTCACCGACCACTCCTGGAAGGCTCTGCTGGACTTCACCTCCTGCACCGAGTGTGGTCGCTGCCAGGAGCAGTGCCCGGCATGGAACACTTCCAAGCCGCTGTCCCCGAAGCTGCTGGTTAACCAGCTGCGTGACCACGCTTACGCTTCTGCCCCGTACCTGTTGGCTGGCGAGACCATCGAAACCGCTCGCGAGGGCGAAGGTGCTGGCGCAGCACTCCTGACCAAGCCGCTGGTTGGCGACGGCGACGAGGGCATCATCGACCAGGACGTTCTGTGGTCCTGCACCAACTGTGGTGCCTGTGTTGAGCAGTGCCCGGTTGACATTGAGCACATCGACCACATCGTTGATATGCGTCGCTACCAGGTCCTGGTGGAGTCGGACTTCCCGACCGAGCTGGCTGGCCTGTTCAAGAACCTTGAGACCAAGGGCAACCCGTGGGGCCAGAACGCTTCCACTCGCGCCGACTGGATCAATGAGGTCCGCAAGGAAGGCGTCGTTGTCCCGATTTGGGGCGAGGATGTCGAGAGCTTCGACGATACCGAGTACCTGTTCTGGGTCGGTTGTGCCGGTGCTTACGACGACAATGCGAAGAAGACCACCAAGGCTGTTGCAGAGATGCTTTACACCGCAGGTGTGAAGTACGCTGTGCTCTCCCAGGCCGAGGGTTGTACTGGCGACTCCGCTCGCCGTGCTGGTAACGAATTCCTCTTCCAGATGTTGGCTGAGCAGAACATCGAGCAGCTCGACGAGGTCTTCGACGGTGTGCCGCCGAAGCAGCGCAAGATTGTCGTCACCTGTGCGCACTGCTTCAACACCTTCAAGAACGAGTACCCGGAGCTGGGTGGACAGTACGAAGTTGTCCACCACACCCAGCTGCTGAACAAGCTGGTTCGTGCTAACCGCCTGCAGCCGGTTGCTTCGGGTCAGGGCCGCCAGGTCACCTACCACGACCCATGCTTCCTGGGCCGCCACAACAAGGTATTCGAGGCTCCGCGTGAGCTGATTGGCGCGTCCGGCGCCAACCTCGTCGAAATGCCTCGTAATAAGAACACCGGCTTCTGCTGTGGTGCTGGTGGCGCTCGCATGTGGATGGAAGAGACCATCGGTCAGCGCATCAACGTAAACCGCACCGAAGAGGCTGTCGGAACCGGCGCTGAGGCAATTGCCATCGGCTGCCCGTTCTGTAAGACGATGATGAACGATGGCGTCAACAACGTCATCGAGGACGACGAGAAGAAGCCGGAGGTCCTGGACATCGCCCAGATGCTCCGCGACTCCGTGAAGGTCGACGGCGAGCTGCCGCAGGCACGCGAACCGGAGTGGATTGAGCAGCCGGAGCGTGGCTGGGTCGATCCAAAGAAGGCTGAAGAGGAAGAGCGTCAGCGCCTCGAGGAAGAGGAAGCTAAGCGCAAGAAGGCTGAGGCTGCCGAGAAGAAGAAGGCAGAGAAGGCTTCCGCTGCCGGCGCTGGTGCCGCAGCTGCTGGTGCTGCTGCAGGCGCTGCTGCCAAGGGTGGTGCTCCGAAGCCGGGTGGTGCTCCGAAGCCGGGTGGTGCTCCGAAGCCGGGTGGCGCCAAGGGCGGCGCACCGACCCCAGGTGGCGCCAAGAAGGGCGCTCCAGCTCCAGGCGGTGCTCCAAAGCCAGGCGGTGCCAAGGCCGGCGCACCAACTCCGGGTGGCGCCAAGAAGGGTGCTCCTGCTCCGGGTGGCGCTCCGAAGCCAGGCGGTGCCAAGGCCGGCGCACCGGTTCCAGGTGGTGCAAAGGGCGGCGCCCCGACCCCAGGCGGTGCCAAGAAGGGTGCTCCAGCTCCGGGCGGCGCTCCGAAGCCAGGCGGTGCCAAGGGCGGTGCCCCGGTTCCAGGCGGCGCCAAGAAGGGCGCTCCAGTTCCGGGCGGCGCCAAGGCCGCTAAACCGGCCGCGCAGGCAGAGCCAGCAGCTGCAGAAACCGAAGCTCCGACTGAGGCTCCGAAGGCAACGAAGGGCGCTCCGATTCCGGGTGGCGCACGCAAGGGCGCTCCGGTTCCGGGTGGCGCTAAGAAGGCAGCTCCGGCCGCGAAGCCGAAGGCCGAGAAAACCGCTCCCGCCGAGGAAGCCGCTGCTGAAGTAGCGGCCACCGAGTCCGAGCAGCCAGCAGCTGAGCAGCCGAAGACCGCATCCGGTGCTCCGGTTCCGGGCGGCGCACGCAAGGGCGCTCCAATCCCGGGTGGCGCACGCAAGGCCAAGCCAGTCGCTAGCACCCCTGCCCCGGCAGCAGAGGAAACCGAAGCTCAGGAGGCTCCTGCTCAGCCAGAGGCAGAGCAGGCTCCGGCGCAACCAGAGGTTACCGAACAGCAGTCGGCGGAAGATGCCACCTCCACCGAGCAGGCCACTGAGACCCCAGCCGAGGAGACGCAGGCGCCGTCGGCAAGCGCTAAGAACCTTCCGCGCAACCAGCACGGAGTTCCGCTGCCAGGATCGGCGCGACGTAAGTAGCGCTCGCTAAGTAAGCAGGAATCCGCCCGAGAGGTTATTCTTCCCGGGCGGATTTTTTGTGCTTTACGACGATCCCTGCGCCACGGCATTAATCATGCAAATGGCACTCTCAACCGCACTGACAATATATTGATTACTGCATATTGATTACTGCATCCCGTTAGAGATGACCGCGTTGTGGTGTGGAAAGAGGTCTTGGCGTAGTGATTAAGAAATCGCTGTCACAGATAAGGGACTTTCTGAGGACTCCGGGGTCAGTGGAGATGGTCATTGCGCTGGTTCTCACGGCTCTCGATGCGCTAATTTTCCGCGAGAGCAACTCTGATCTGTTGTTGCCGACCATTATCGGTGGCCTTCAGGTCATTCTTGTTGCAGTGGCGACCTATCTGCCACTTTTTGCCATGGTGGTTGTCCCAGCGAATTTCTTGGCATTGACTTTCCTTCCCACAGAGCAGGCTCCAATGCAGATTTTCTGCGCGCTTCTCATCGTGGAAGTGATGCGTGCTAACAACAACAAGATGCCGGCGAGGATCACTGCGTTGCTCTTGTTGGTGATCTCAAACTACGACGTCAACACAAGTACTTTCGCACGTGACCATGTCGCGACCTTTGTGACAACACTGCTTTTTGTAATTGCCTACGCCATCGGCATGATGCGCAGTCGCTACAAAGAACAACGCCGGCGGGCAACGATTGAATCTAACCGCGCTCTGGAAGAGCAACGCCTTGAGTTGGCGACCGTACTGCACGACTCCACTGCCAAGTCCTTTACTCGCGTAACCATGCTGGCGCAGGCGCTCGCCATCGAGCGAGAAGGGACCGATGAAAAACTTGAAGAATCCCTGGAGGACATCGCAGAGACCTCCCGAGAAGGCCTGCTACAGCTTCGCCAGTTGCTTTCATTGCTGAAATCAGCTGACGACGAGAGTTCTTTGACCTCCGCTATCGGCCAGGATGAGCGAGTCCCCAGCATGAGCAGGGTGCTTCAACAGGCCAAGGATGAACTGCAGGAAGCTGGGTTTAACGTTTCGCTGGCCACGAAGATTGAAACCGAGCCCTCTTTGACGCAGATTTCAGAGGTTATCTCGCCGGCGCTGTCGGAGTTCTGCACGAACATTCAGAAGTACGGCGAACCGCAAACGAACGTTCACATTCTGGCGCTGAGCAACGAGGAAGATGGCTTCACGCTCGACATCAGCAATCAGATATCGAAGGCGCTACCGCATTTTCTGCCGCGGGCGATGCTCTCGAGCGGTTTGGGGCTTTCCTCACTGCATCGGCGAGTGCGACCGTGGGACGGTTCCATCACGTCAGAACGAGAAGGAAATGTGTGGAATTGCAAACTCCACATGCCACCTACCAACCAGTAGGTTACGCTAGCGTAAGATTGGTGCAGTAGCCGCCTGTGACGAAGATATCTCTCGAAAAGTCCTGGTTAGCGTAGTAATATCACACGATGACAGATATTGTTCGGTTTTTATAACTTCTATGAAAGGTTCGCGGATGTCTGACATTAAGGTTCTCATTGTCGATGACGACCCACTTGTACTCTCGACGCTGCGAACCTATTTCAAGAAGGCACCGCATATCACCGTGGTCGATGAAGCCAGCGATGGCCACGAGGCTCTCAACATTATTGCCCGTGGTGGCGTTGACGTAGTTTTGACCGATATTCATATGCCCAACATGGACGGCGTTGAGCTACTTGAGCGCATTAAGAAGGTGGAGAATCCACCGAAATTCATCGCTATCACCTCATTTGATACCGATGAAACAATGCTGAAAATCTTGAGTCTCGGCGGAAATGGCTACATTCTCAAAACTGCCCGCCCGGAATCTGTCATTGGCACCGTTGAAGATGTCTTCCAGGGTGGCACCGTCATCTCGCCGATTTCTGCGACTCGGCTGATTAAAACTCTGCCGTCCCGCAACATTTCCTCGTACAAGATCACTCAAGCCGAGCGAGAGGTTCTCGGCCTAATCTGCCGCGGTAAGTCAAACCACGACATCGCCAAGGAACTCGGCAAGTCGCCGGGCACTATCAAGAAGCACCTCTCCAGCATGTTCAATAAGTTTGGAGCTACCTCTCGCCTGGACCTGGCGCTGAAAGCAATAGATGCGGGCTTCCACCCGCCGGCATCCGCTGCCGCAGAATAACCAGAGGCTCTGAGATTTGGCCGGGTAGCGGCTCTGAATCGAGCCTTTGCAAGCCCGAGATAGATAGCAAAAAGGGGCATATTCGCTTTCGTGAATATGCCCCTTTTACCCGTGCTGAGTGTGGAGAGAGAACTGTGTAACTACTGGATGGTCACCTCGACATGTCGCTCGCGCGGAGCCACACCGAAGTAGCTGCGCCCAATTGGCTCCCACGTCTTCGAGTTGGCGTTGCAGCGAACTGTCTGTCCGGCGAACTCGTCAACCAGGAATCCCCAGCTCAGACGACCAGTTTCACCCTTGCGCACTTCGTATGGTCCGATCTTCTGCCCGAGGCTCCAAACCATCTCTCGGGAGTATTCCCAGGAGTACTTGCGGTTGAGCTCCTTACTGACCTTCACGCTGACAGAGATATTGGTCCACCACTTCTTGGTCTTGGACTCCTTGATGGTCTGCGTCAGCGGAATCGGCTCATCACCGATGTCATTCTTCGTAGAGACAACGCCCTCAACGTCGTAGCGAGAGCCGGTGATTTCCACGAACTCAGCCACCGAACCCGGAGCTTCACAAGTGGTTCCCGGTGCCGGACCGCGGTCAACTGCCGCCGGCTTGGGCACTGGTACCCACTCCTCCGGCGCGAACGGTTCACCGGCTCCTGGATTCGGGGCGGCCACCGCTGTCGGAGCACCGAGTCCGAGCGCAAAGACCGTCGTCAAGCACATGGCGACAACACGCTTTTTCATAACTGCTCCTAGTCGTTAATCGTGGCGGATGCCGGGCCGCCGTCACCGGAGTTACCGCTGACAGGCGCCCACTGCTGACGGTGCTCGCCCTCCTTGGTGGTCTTGTGCCAGACCACGAAGCGAGTCGACGGCCCCTTGCCGTTGTACTCACCGAAGTAGGGCTCACCGCGCCACAGGCCGGTCTTCTGGTCACAGGTGCGAACACGGCCAATGAAGGACTTCATGTGCACGCCGTAGTCTGCGCGAACAGTCTCACCGGGGTTGACGGTCACCGGGCCCAGCTTGTCGCCAACCGACCACTGACTGACCTCGACGATGCCGTACTTGTTCTTCACCCCGTGGAGGAACACGTCCCACATATTTCCGGAGCTCATGGCCTTCACAGACTCGTTGACTCCCTCTGTCACCTCGAGGGTGTACTGAATAGGGCGGTCAGTGCGGTTGGTGAATGAGTTAGTGCCGTTGTAGCGGTCCCATTCGTCGGTAATCCACTGCTCCCAGGGGTGACGCTTGGCATCCTTGACCGGGTCACACTTATCCGTGTTGGTGAAACCGGTGTGGTGCTCATCTTGGTCAGGGGTCTGGGTCAGCGGGGTCGCCGCGACCTGTCCAACGATGCCTGGCGCAAGAAGACTTGCACCCATCACCGCGCAGGCCAGGGCCTTCTTTTTCACGCTCAACATGGAGAAACTTCCTTCTACTTCGAGGCTTTAGGGGCTCTGGCCGCCTTAAACGGCGTACTCCTTGACCTGCGGAGCAGCACCGTCGACGGAGCGATCAGCTTCGTTGGCGCGCATGGAAACGCGAATGTGACGCTCCTTCGGGATGGTGCCCCAGTACGGACGACCTGCGTCGATCCACTTTCCGCCCTTACAGGTCAGGTGAGTGCCTTCGAAGGACTGGTTCAGGAAGCCATACTCCAGAACACCGGTGTAGCCAGGCTTGACTGGGTACGGGCCGAGGGTCTGGCCAACTTCCCAGGTCTGAGTGGACTGGTAGCCGGCACTGAAGGTGACGTGGAAGAGCTTGAGCAGATCAAAGTCGACCGAACCGCCGACGTTCCAGGACTTGGTCTTGCCTTCCTTCAGGGTCTGAGTCAGCGGCAGGTCGGTGTCGCCGTAGTTAGCGACAGTCGCAGTACCTTCGACCTCGAACTTCGAGCCGGTGATCTTCAGGGACTGGCCGGACTGGCCTTCAACGGAGCAGGTGCCACCGACAGTGCCCGGGGTAGGGGCTGGGGCAGCTTCGGCCATCGGGGCGACAGCCAGCGAGGACATGGTAACCAGGGCTGCAATGGAGCCGGAGAGCAGGGTCTTCTTCACGGCGAAATCCTTTCAGGATGTGACGAGCAACTCGTAAGGAAATACTTGAACTGACACCTGCAAAGGTAAGTCGAAATTCAGCGTTTTGTAATGGAAAATTTTCGACGCGCTTTACGACGGCCACAGCGATTATCCACATAGTAAAAATGGAATCTCACCGATTTCTACCACGCGAAAATACGACATCTAATTGACCTTGACCAGCGATTATGGGCGCCACAATAAGATTTCGGCGATCAATTCAATCGCATCAGAACTACGCCTTTTGAACCAATTCAAAAATGCCTCGGTCGGCCACTTGGTACTAGACAATCAACATTTCGGCCACTAGCCCACCTACATAAAGACACCAGAGAGTAGCCGAATAGCCACCCCCAGGCGCGGGCAGGTAGAGAGACCTCCACACTTCACACTCTTGATTAAATAGTTATGATTTCTTTATTAATCACTGGCGAAGTCCGGCAGTCCACAAAGCCCTGACACTTTGCCGAGGCAGATATCTTTCGGAGTACTACCTAATGTTTCGACGCACTTCCGTTCTTGCTACCACCATTGCATCCGCAGCACTTTCCCTGAGCGCGCTGACCGGCGCTCCGGCCGCTACCGCAGCACCGACAGCTACAACCAGCAGCGACGACCTGCAGGTTAAGGAATACGCTCTTTCCGATACCTTCTCTTGCGACTACTACAACCTCCCGTGGTGCCGCTAAAGAGCGCTGACCCCCTACCCCTCCTCTGCCGCCCCTTCACGTGAGCGCGGCTACTTCGCGGTGCCGTCGAGCCCCTCTAGCAGTGTGGCAAAATCCGTGACATTAGTATCCACCCGCGTGTTTGTACTGCGTCGCTGGTTCGGCTCGCCAACACCCCGATTCCCCTCGCTGGCCCCGCCCGCTGAATGCTCCGCACCCTTTTCTTCAGCTTCGTTCCCAAAATCTGGACCAAAACCGACTACTGCCGAGCGAACACCGACAAGGTACTCGGCAAGCTCACGAGCTGCACGCACCACGCGATTATTCATCTCCGCGCCGGACACTCCGCCGGCGCCATTTCCGGCACCATCGCCAGCACCAAAGTCCTCAGTGGCTGCAAATACAGCAGTCGGCATAACCGTGCCGCGCAGGTAGCTAAACAGCGGACGCATCGCATACTCCAGCACCAACGAATGTCGTGCTGTGCCAGCCGTCGCAGCAATAATGACCGGCATGGAAGTCAGCGCATCCTTATCCAGGGCGTCGAAAAACATCTTGAACAACCCAGAGTAGGACGCTGCGAACACCGGGGTCGCGGCAATCAATCCATCAGCACCGCTGACAGTATCGAGGGCGGCGCGCAATTTTTCGTCGTAAAGCCCTGTGGACATCACAGTGCCGAGGCTGACAGCGAGTTCGCGCAGCTCGACGTACTCAACTTGGACCCCTCGCCACGCTTGGAGACCTGCGCCTCGACGGCCTCCGCGATGCGGTCGGCAAGGATGCGCGTGGTTGATGGATCGGAAACACCGGCACTTACGACGACGAGTTTTTTCACTACTGATTCCTTTCAGCCGGGCGGACGAGAAGGTGCGGGGAATCTACGCCTTCGGCAACCAGCGAGGCATGCGTCGGCGGGTCGGAAGGCACGTGCGCCGGGCGGCGGCGCTCGAACTCTTCACGCAGGACCGGAACGGTTTCGGTTCCCAGGATTTCAACCTGTTCCAACGCCATTTCCAGCGGCAGGCCGGCGTGGTCGATGAGGAAAAGCTGTCGCTGGTAGTCGCCAACGGCATCTGCATAGCCCAGGTAACGTTCGATAATTTGCTCAGGCGTGCCGACGGTCAGTGGAGTGATGTTCTCGAATTCTTCCAGAGATGGCCCATGTCCATAGACCGGGGCATTGTCGAAGTATGGGCGGAAAATCTCCTTGGCCTTCTTCTCCGTCTCAGCGGCGAAGACCTGACCGCCAAGCCCGACGATTGCCTGATCAGCAGCACCATGACCGTAGTGCTCATAGCGCTGGCGGTAGAGGTTGACCATGGCTGTGGTGTGCTCGATATTCCAGAAAATGTGGTTATGGAAGAAGCCGTCCCCATAGAAGGCGGCCTGCTCAGCAATCTCAGTGGAGCGGATTGAGCCGTGCCACACGAAAGGTGCTACACCGTCGAGCGGGCGCGGTGTGGACGTAAAGGACTGCAACGGAGTGCGGAATTGACCTTGCCAATCCACATTCTCCTCACGCCAAAGGGTGCGCAGCAGGTGATAGTTCTCGATGGCCAGCGGAATTCCCTTGCGAATATCCTTGCCAAACCACGGATAAACAGGCCCGGTGTTGCCGCGGCCCATCATGAGATCAATGCGACCTTCGGAAAGGTGCTGGAGGTAGGCGTAATCCTCGGCGATGCGCACGGGGTCGGTGGTGGTAATCAGCGTTGTCGAGGTCGACAGAATCAGATTTTCGGTCTGTGCTGCGAGGTTGGCTAATAAAATCGGCGGATTCGCCGGTGCCACAAACGGTGGATTGTGGTGCTGGCCAGTAGCAAATACATCGAGGCCGACCTCTTCGGCCTTCTTCGCTAGGGCGACAGTTGCCTTAATTCGCTCATGTTCAGTAGGGATTTGTCCAGTCGTGGGATCTTTTGTGACGTCGCCAATTGTAAAAATTCCGAATTGCATAATTCTCAATCCTAAATAGCAGTTGTTGACATGTCAACGCTTGTTATGCTGGGCATAAGCACTTAAAACAACCCCATATGAACCGCCTCCAACCAAAGGAGCCTCGCCCAGTCATGACAAAACCCCGAACCAATCGCCCGACCGGATGTGCGCTTCTAAAAAATATTCGGCATTTTCTTTGAACTTTGTTGACACATCATCACATCTAGAGTTATCGTTGACACGTCAACACCGGAAGTTGGTTCCGGCGGACAAAAATACTTCGAAACATTCGAGATACTTTTAACTTTTAGGAGATTCACTATGGCTCTTCAGCCTGGCAACTACGTTCTTGATGCACAGCACTCCACCGTTGGATTCACCGTTCGTCACGCAATGATCGCTAAGGTCCACGGTCAGTTCACTGAGTTTGAGTCCGTTATTACCTTCGACGCTGACAAGCCGGAGGCATCCACGGCAAAGGCGACCATTCAGGCGAGCTCCATCAACACCAACAACGAGGAGCGCGACAACCACCTGCGCTCGAAGGACTTCTTCGGCACCGACGAAAACCCAACCTTCGAATTCGTTTCCACCGCTATCGAGCTCCAGAGCGAAGAAAAGGCCACCGTTACCGGCGACCTGACCATCAACGGCATCACCAAGCCGGTCACCCTGGATGTCGACATTTTCGGCTCCGCTGAAGACCCATGGGGTCAGACTCGCGTTGGCTTCGAGGCAGCCACCAAGATTGACCGCACCGATTTCGGCATCGATTACAATGCTCCTATTAAGACTGGCGGCCTGCTCCTTGGCAACGAGATTTCCCTGCAGATCGACGGCTCCGCAGTTAAGCAGTAACTAGCAGGCGGGATCCAGCAGCCCGCAACCCAGTAAAGCGTCCTGCATCCTCCTGCAGGGCGCTTTTGCGCAATCAATGTGCAATTAATCTGCCCCCGCTGTGAGAAAAGCATGGTGCGGGAGCAAAAAAGTGGCATGCTTAGACAGGTGAGTTCCAGTAAAGACACTTCCCAGGGCACCGAAACCACCAACGAGACAACGCAGGACGCTCAGACTGCGCAGGCCGCTCAGGCCGAGCAGTCCCGTGCTGCCCGTGTTGCCGCCCGTCGTGGAAACATCAGGGCACCTCGCCGCACTCCACTGAAGACACTGGACCAATCCTCCAAGCTGCAGAACGTCCTCTACGACATTCGCGGTCCGGTGACTACTCTCGCCGAACAGATGGAGGCCGACGGCCACCGCATCATGATGCTCAACACCGGCAATCCGGCAAAGTTCGGCTTTGATGCACCTGACACCATCGTGCAGGACATGGTCCGCGCCCTCCCCCACGCACAGGGCTACTCCGAGTCCAAGGGTATTTACTCCGCACGCCGTGCCGTCGTCACGCGCTATGAGATGGACCCGGACTTCCCCCGTTTCGACGTCAACGACGTCTGGCTGGGCAACGGCGTCTCCGAGCTGATTTCCATCACCACGCAGGCGCTGCTCAACGAGGGCGATGAGGTCCTCATTCCAGCTCCGGATTACCCGCTCTGGACGGCGGCAACCACCCTCGCCGGCGGCAAGGCCGTCCACTACACGTGTGATGAGGAGAATAACTGGGCCCCTGATGTCGAAGACATTCGCTCGAAGGTGACGGATCGCACGAAGGCGATTGTCATCATCAACCCGAACAATCCGACCGGCGCGGTCTACACACGCCAGACACTCGAAGCCATCGTCGATATCGCTCGTGAGCACTCACTCCTGCTGCTTTCCGACGAAATCTACGACCGCATCCTCTACGACGATGCAGAGCACATTTCCACTGCCTCCTTGGCCCCGGATTTGCTCTGTATCACCTTCAACGGCCTGTCCAAGACCTACCGTGTGGCCGGCTACCGCGCTGGCTGGATGGTGCTGACTGGACCGAAGCGCCACGCAGAGGGCTTTATCGAGGGCATCAACTTGCTGGCCAGCACCCGTCTATGCCCGAATGTCCCTGCTCAACACGGCATTCAGGTGGCACTTGGCGGCTACCAGTCCATCGAGGACCTAATCTTGCCAGGCGGTCGCCTTCTGGAGCAGCGCAATGTCGCCTACGAGGGACTGACCTCAATTCCAGGCGTGAGCTGCGTAAAGCCGATGGGCGCCATGTACGCATTCCCGAAGCTGGATCCGAACGTCTACGAAATTCACGATGACGAAAAGCTGATGCTCGACATCCTGCGTGAAGAGAAGATCCTGATGGTCGGCGGCTCTGGCTTCAATTACCCGACGCCGGATCACTTCCGAATTGTCACCCTGCCGTGGGCACGCGACCTGAAGGAAGCCATCGAGCGTCTGGGCAACTTCCTGGTCAGCTACAAGCAATAGCAGTACTTAAGGTTGCGCACGCTGCTGGTTCTTCCCTTCTCACATATCGATGCGCTATTCACTTATGGCCACACTGGAGCGCATCGATGAGTGAGTATTGCATCGATAGGTGGGCCATAGCGCTGATGACCACGGCCCGGCACGCCGGAATGGCGGTACGCCTTCCGGTGCTGGTGCAGCGATTAGGTTATTAAGGGTGGGCAGGCATTCAAAAGATTCAATGAACTCTGACACCCAGCAACCTTTTCGCGTTGCTCCGGGTTCCGACATTGGTGCGCATCTCGACGTACTGAAGAACTCGAACAGCGGCTCCCCTACCGGCCGGTTCCGGGCTGTCAATGCCTCGAATAGCCCCCGTCGGACAACTCCGGTAGCTCCTGCTCGACATGCAGAACCAGCGCAGCCGGCAGCAACTGCGCAGCCAACAGCACCGGTACGGCAAAACGAACCTGCACAAGCCAAACCAAAACCAACGAAACCGCGGCACACCCCCACAAGAGCACGTCGCTTACTGGCCACAGTTCTTACAGTTGCTGGTATTGCCACTTTCCTCGCAGTGATTGGGCTCTGGCCATCGGGTGAAGCTCCGAGCCCAGGGCCGGGATTCCTGCAGTCACAGACGTCAGCTGCAGAGACGGTCAAGGGAACCGTCGTAAAGCACAGCGTCGGCGCGTGCAATTCGCCTGACAACGGACGCGTCTTCGATGACCAGCCGCGGCCAGGACTGGCGGCCTCCCTCAATGACCCCGCGGCGCCGAAATGCCAGCTCTCGGTCATTGAGCTGACCTCGGGCCCAGACGAGGGCAAGAAGACGCTTCTGGAGGCATCCGGCCTGCCCGGAGAAATCGAGCTGGCGGAGGGCGACAAGGTCGTCCTGGCAATTCACCGTCCAAACGCGGCCGGTACCGGAGCTGTCGACAATGGTTCCGTGCCGGATTCGGGGTTGATGACACCGGCTCCCGGAGTTGTGCCCGCGCCTGCCCCTGAGGGCGCAGAGGGTGAGCCTGCTCCTGATGCAGAGGCTCCGGCCCCAGCTCCAGCCCCGGAGCAGGAACCAGCACCTGAATCCGGCGCAGAAGCCCCCGCTGCCCCCGCTGCCCCCGCTGCTCCCGAGGTTCCTGCCACCGACACTAATGTCGTCGACCTCGCACCTCATCAGGTTGTCGACACCGCTAACATCGGAAACACCTACACCTTCCTGGACATGGATCGCACCACGACGATCTGGTTGTGGCTCGGCGCGGCAGTACTTCTCATCATCCTCGTCGGCATGACTCGCGGAGTCTTGAGCCTCATTGGTCTTGGCATCACGCTGGCCGCAGTGATGGGATTCCTGGTTCCGGCACTGCTACGCGGTGGCGATCCTGTGGCCTTGGCTATCACGGCGGGCGCGGCGATCCTCTTCCCGGTGCTCTTCCTCGTACATGGCATCAACTGGAAGTCAGCTTCCGCACTGGCGGGAACACTCACCACGATGGTGCTGGCGGCAGGCCTGGCCAACCTTGCAATCTCCACGTCACAGCTACGTGGTCTCGGCAACGAGGACAACCTGCTCATTCAGCTTTACCTGCCTGACGTCTCCGTCACAGGTCTGCTTCTGGCGGGATTCATCATCGGCGCGTTGGGCGTGCTTAACGACGTCACCATCGCCCAGGCATCGACCGTCCAGGAGCTTTACGAAGCAGCTCCGCGGTCGCGGCCTATGGAGGTCTTCCGCTCGGCAATGCGCGTCGGTCGCGATCACATCGCGTCGATGGTCTACACACTGGTACTGGCGTACCTCGGCACCGCACTACCGCTATCGATTTTGTTAAGCGTCTCCGACCGGCCGCTGATGCAGTCGTTGACCTCCGATGTCGTGGCCACAGAGCTGCTGCGTTCCACCATCGGTGCGGTGGCTTTGGTACTCGCAGTGCCGATTACCACCCTCATCGCCGCCTATACCGTGGCCCCGGAGGGTATGAAGTTTCCGAAGCGCTCGAGGGCGGCTAGCATTTAGCCGCGGCCGAGGCAGGTGACATCCCAGCCTGCGGCACGCCACTGGTCGGCTGGCAGGCAGTTGCGGCCGTCGAGCACTGCTGCACGCTTGACCAGCTTCTTCGCAGCCACCGGGTCGATGTCGCGGAACTGCTGCCACTCGGTGGCGACGACAACCATCTCCGTGCCTTCCAGGGCAGCTTCGATGCTCGGTGCGTACTCCAAGGTCGGGAAATTCTTCTTGGCGTTCTCCATGGCCTGCGGGTCGTAAACGCTTACCGAAGCGCCCGCCAGAGACAGCGAACCGGCAATCGACAGCGCCGGGGAGTCACGCACATCGTCAGAGTTCGGCTTGAAAGCCGCACCCAGCACGGTCACGGTGTGGCCGAGCAGCGAGCCGCCGAAGCTACCGCGTACCAGGTCAACGGTCTTTTCACGGCGACGCATGTTGATTGCATCGACCTCACGCAGGAAGGTCAGCGCCTGGTCAACGCCCAGCTCACCGGCGCGGGCCATGAATGCGCGGATATCCTTCGGCAGGCAACCGCCGCCGAAGCCCAGACCCGCGTTGAGGAAGCGGCGGCCAATTCGGGCATCCATACCGATGGCGTCGGCAAGCGTAGTGATATCCGCACCTGTGACCTCACAGATTTCAGAGACCGCGTTGATGAAGGAAATCTTGGTGGCGAGGAATGCGTTCGCCGACACCTTCACCAGCTCTGCGGTGGCAGTGTCCGCGACGATAAGCGGCGTCTCGCGCTCGAAGATAGGACCGAAGCACTCGCGCAGGCTGTCCTCAGCGATTGACTCGACCTCCTGACCAGCACCATTGAGGATCATGCCCGGCTTCTGGGTGCCCAGCACCACACGGTCCGGCTCCAGGGTGTCCTTTACCGCGAAGCCCTCGCGCAGGAACTCCGGGTTCCAGGCGATCTCGAGGCTGGTGTTCTTCAACTGCTCATCACCGGCTGCGGCGCGCTCACCGATCATCTTCGCAGCCAGCTCCTGCAGGCGCGGTGCGGTACCGACGGGCACAGTGGACTTACCAAACACTAAATGCTTGCCGACGACGCGCTTAGCCAATTCGGTAATAGCTGCGTCCACATAGCGAACATCGGCGGCGTACGAGCCCTTAACCTGCGGAGTTCCGACACCTACGAAGTGGACGTTCGCAAATTCAACGGCTTCGTCGTAGTTAGTGGTGAAACGTAGTCGCCCCGACTCAACGTGCTTCTTTAGCAGTTCGGGCAAGCCAGGCTCAAAGAAAGGAACTTGACCTGCGGACAATGCCTCAATCTTGGCGGGATCAACATCTACGCCGAGAACCTCGTGGCCTAACTCCGCCATTGCCGCGGCATGAGTGGCGCCAAGGTAACCCGTACCAATAACCGTAATACGCATAAGGGCTATTATTTATCGAAAGATAAAAGGCCCTCAAGCCGATTTAACCCTTAAATGGTGTGAACTAAAGGCCCATATTTAGGCTTTCCAACTGCGAAAACTCTTTATTGAACAATTGTTTCCATTTCTTCACCGAGAATTCACTCGGGGCTATTCACAATTCATTTATATTCCGAGTTCATATCCCGAGTTTCAGGTGCCTTATTCCTCATCGCGGAAGTTCAGGTACGCACGCGACGGCGTCGGGCCGCGCTGCCCCTGATACTTCGAACCGAGTTTGCCGGAGCCATACGGTACCTCCGCCGGGGAGGACATCTTAAACAGTGCCAGCTGGCCGACCTTCATGTTCGGCCACAGTGCGATAGGCAAGTTCGCCACATTGGATAGCTCCAGCGTGATGTGGCCTGAAAACCCTGGGTCAATAAAGCCGGCGGTCGAGTGCGTTGCCAGTCCCAGACGCCCCAGCGAAGACTTACCTTCCAGGCGGCCTGCCAGGTGCGGAGGAATAGTGAAGTACTCCAGGGTCGATGCCAGGACGAACTCGCCCGGGTGAAGAATGAAGGGCTGCCCTTCTGGAACCTCGTGCGGGGACGTCAGTTCTTCCTGCGGCAACTTCGGATCGATGTGCGTGTACTGCGAGTTGTTAAAAACTCGGAAGAACTTGTCCAGACGCACGTCGATGGACGAAGGCTGAATCATCTTCGGGTCAAAAGGATCAATGCCGAGATGGCCGGAGCCTTCGGCATCGATAGCGGCACGAATATCACGATCTGAGAGCAACACATAGACCAGCTTAACCGCTCTGTAATGCACAGCGTGCGCGGGTTGCAGGATATGCCCGCGATAAATTCAGCGGAGCTGCTGCCAACCAATTTTTTTCGACGCGAATCGAGAGTGCTACATTGAAGTTACAGAGGGCGACTGATTTCCTGCATGCCACACCTACTGTGCCAATCCCGTGGCGTGCTTTTAATCATTCCGCCTACTGTGTGCCGATGTAGTTCAATGGTAGAACTCCTGCTTCCCAAGCAGGCGGCGCGGGTTCGATTCCCGTCATCGGCTCCACTTAGACGTCGAAAATGATAAGTAGGCGTTTGCGTTAGCGAGTATGCCCCAAGGGGGTCAAGAAAATCGCTTGCGTTAGCGAGTGTATAGCGCGTTAACTCTGACCTGTAGAAACACTTTCCTCTCTTTCGGCTGAGTGAGCGTTTGCGTTAGCAGGCGTTGATTTGGTCGAGGTGGATAGCGTGGTCGGCGACCTCGGTAACGAGTTCAGCATCGTGGGTGATGACGATGACGACGGCACCAGTGTCAGCGAGTTTACGCATTACTCGGGAAATCGCGACAAGGTGTTTGTAGCCAACACCGGACGTGGGCTCGTCGAAGATGTAAACTTTCTTGTTCGCAGCAAGCGCTGTAGCAATAACCAGACGTTGACGTTGCCCGCCAGAGAGTGCTTGCGGATGATCAGCCTCGTGGTCGGCAAGGTCGAGTTCTTCAAGGATCGCGTGGGCATCGATGTGTTGCTTTTCGGCTTTGGTCGTGCCGAGCGTGACTTCGTCGATGACGGTATCTGAGAACAACTGTCGGGTAGGGTCTTGCATCACAAGGTAGGCGTCGCGGCTGGTGAATTTTTGTCCGCCGAGTGTGATGGATGCATGTTTGGCTTTTTCTAGTCCGCAAACAATGCGTGCCAGTGTTGATTTGCCTGACCCGCACGGGCCGAGGAGTGCCGTGATTTTCCCTGCCGGAAACAACACGTGGTTAATATTGAGGACTGTGTTTCCGTGGCGGTAGGCAAAGGCGAGGTTGTCGATTGTGAGCCCTTCACCTTCTGGTTCGGGCAGGCTCGGCATGGATACGGGCACTAGGGATCGCAGCCCAAGCTGTTTGCGCTCCTCATCCGAGGTAGCGTAGAACTCTTCGCCGGTTGCGGTGAGGACAATCTTGCCTTTGTCGAAGCAGTAGACACGGTCGACGATCCCGGAAAGGAAACTTAGCCGGTGTTCAGCAATGATGATGGTGTGTCCATCGGCTTTGAGCCTGGCGATGAGTGTGGCGAGTTGGTCGATAACGTCAGCGGACAAGTTCGCGGTTGGCTCGTCAAAGACGATCAGCGACGTGTTGTTGCACATGGCGACGGAGCAGGCCACGCGTTGCATCTGTCCGCCTGATAGTTGTGTGACGCGGGATTCCAGCAGGTCGGCGATACCTAACTCGGCTGCGACCTCGTCAATGCGGGCACAGATCTCCTGCGGGTCGCGGCCGAGATTTTCTGGGCCGAAGGCGAGTTCTTGGCGCACGTGGGTGGTGTAGAACTGGGTGCGCGGGTTTTGAAACACTGTCGAACAGTGGTGGGCAAGGCGTGGCAGGTCTGTTTGTGCCACGTCAATGTCGTCGACTGTGACGTTTCCGGTAAGGTCGCCGTCGTGGAAGTGCGGGATGAGCCCGTTAAATAGCCGTAGTGCGGTGGTTTTTCCTGACCCGGATGCGCCACACAGCAAGGTGACGGTTCCGGGTGTGATGGTGATGGTTGCGTCGTTGATTGAGGGGTGGTCTGCTCCTCGATAGGTGAAGGTGACCCTAGTTGCTTGGGCTATTGTCATAGGACGATTCTCCATATCGCGAAGCCGATAACGATGAGCAGAATGACTGCGTCGACCACTCGGAATTTCACGACTGTGACTGAGGTGGGCTTTGCGGTTCCGCCCAGTCCGCGCACGAGGGCGGCCGATGCCAGTTCGTCCCCGCTGCGTACCACGGTCGATAGCAGAGGGATTGTGAAGTATTGCGCCGCACGCAGTGAGAGCACGGACATGCCGCGTAGTTTCATGGCATCTGAGATCGCTTTAACTTCGTGGCCGATCACGGGCAGCACACGTAACGCGACTGAGATCGGGATCGTGAAACAGGTCGGGATTCGTGAGCTGGCGAGTGCTTTTTGCAAGGTGGCGGGTCGGATTACGCCGATCGCGTAGGCTCCCATTCCTGCGCTGACGCTGAATCGCCACATCCACTGCAGAAACAGCACGAGGAACGCGCTGGCTGTTGATTTCCAGACCAGGGGTATCACGAAGACGAGTGTGCCGAGAGCCGCAAACGTGGCCAGGTAGACGGCCACCCAGCTCGGGCGCACGAGCGTGTTGGGGTTGATCGTAGCGCTCGTCAGCATCACGGCGGCGAATCCGCCCAGAGTACACACGAACCACGGCGAGTAGGCACTGTAGATCGTGGTGGAGACGATGACGAGCGCTGCGATAATGGTGCGCGGGTCGGGAAGTTTAGACAAGACCGGCCCGTTCAAAGTGTTTGCGCGCGACCCTGGTTCCCAACAGACCAGCAAGCCAGCCCACGATGAGCATCACACCGAAGAAGCCCAGCAGAATCGGAATCGT
Source organism: Corynebacterium sp. HMSC064E08 (assembly GCF_001811805.1). Lineage (NCBI taxonomy): Bacteria > Bacillati > Actinomycetota > Actinomycetes > Mycobacteriales > Corynebacteriaceae > Corynebacterium > Corynebacterium sp. HMSC064E08. The sequence continues at coordinate 137,190 of NZ_KV806692.1, read as the reverse complement.
GACGACCTGTGCCATCTTGGCGGCATACTCGGCACCCATTTGTTCGGCGATCTGCGACATATATGCGTCTTGGTTCATAAATAGCGGAATCCACGGGGAAACATAGATCGGCAGAATAAACAGTGCATATGCCAGCGGGACACGAACTTTCACGCTCTTCGGCCCCTTGGTGATCACCAAGTCAGCGAGCAGGCCGAACACAGCGGCGATCGCAATTCCTCCCACCCAGTGGCCGGTCACGAAGAAGAGGATTTCGATGATAATCAGCATGATTGTCAACGCCCCCATCTTCGGAGTGCGGGCAGTAAACAGCGCAAAGACGATGCCGTTAACGAGGATAGAAAGCAAGAAGCCGGCATACATGGCAGCCGGAATGAACCCGAGCATTCCGAATGCAAACACGATGACGAACATCAAGGCAGTGAAGACGCCGATATTGATGAAGTCGCGCGCGTTGAGGCGCGAGGATGTGGGTGTGGACATAGTTTTTCCTTTTATGTGCTGATATGCGCTGTGTTTAGACGAGTTGCCATCCGCCTGCGTTGATGCGCTCTTGCCAGAAATCGCGGTATTGACCCGGCTGGTTGACCAGCTCGTCGTGGCACCCGCGCTGGGCGATACGCCCACCGTGGGAGAGCACAATAATTTGGTCAGCTTGTCGAATGGTTTCAAGTTTGTGGGCGATCACGATCAGCGTGGAGTGCTTGCGTAGCTCATTCATCGCCGCAACAATATTGGCTTCATTTTCCGCGTCCAATGCGCTGGTGGCCTCATCGAAAAGCACGATCGGGGCCTTCTTCACCAAGGCGCGAGCGATAGAGACGCGTTGCCGTTCCCCACCTGACAGTGCACGCCCGCCAGAACCCGCCAATGAATTCCAGCCATCTGGGAGGCGGTTGACGATTTCCGTCACGCCCGACAGGTCAGCGGCCCACCTGATTTCTTCATCGGTGGCTTCTGGGTTGCCAAGGCGAATGTTGGCTTCGAGAGTGTCGTTGAATAAGTAGACGTCTTGGAAGACAAGAGACACCTGGCGCATCAAATCTTCGGTGGTCTGCTCGCGCACGTCCACTCCGCCAACGCGCACGCTGCCGGACTGCACATCCCAGAAACGTGCAACCAACCGGGCGATCGTCGTCTTCCCGCACCCAGATGGACCAACCAGGGCACACATGCCACCTTGCGGGACATGGAAGGAAATATCACGGAGAACCGGGGTGTCCGGATCGTAGCCGAAGGTGACGTCCTCGAAACGAACATCACCAGGGGCGTTTATCGGTGTAGAGGCATCGGGTTCGGACAGTTCGGGGGCATCCATGACCTTGTCGACGTGGTTCATCTGCTGGCGGCGTTCTTCCAGCCCGGTCATGCAGCCACCGATGTCTTGGAGCATGGTGGTGAACCGCAGGCACATGCCGATTGTGACCACGGCGTTCAGCGCATTCATTTGCCCGCCGAGGGCGAGTTGGGCGGTCAGCCAGATCATCACCACAATGAGCGCTTGAACGAACATCCCATTAATCAGGTTCGCTAGTGTTTCGATCCACAATGCTTTGCGACCCTTGCGGTCAGCCTGTTTGAATGCCCGATCAAGGGCCGGGTAGTCGTCGGCGACATGGCAGGAGCGCAGCGCGCCTTGGCAGGTGGCGAATTCGACCATGCGAGCCGCCAGCTCCGATTCGGCTGGTTCGGAAACCTTCTTGCCCTTATCGAGAAGCACACGGGAAATATGGAGGAAGGCAAGCATGATCGGGAACGCGATCGTCAAGGTCAGTCCCAGCCGCCAATCCCAGAACCAGGTTCCCACAGTGATCACCAGCACGGCCGAGAGTTTTTGGACGAGAGAGAAAATGAAATGTGCCGCCGACTCGCCCAAGTTCATCATTTCCTGGGTGACCATGCGCGACAGCCGTCCAGAGCTACCCGAATCGAACACTCCCAACGGTAGGCGGGCTACTTTGTTACCTACTGCCTGGTGGACGTCGTGAATGAATCCAAGCGCGCCGATATAGCCGGTGCGCATGCCATAAAACTCCGTGCCCACGCCCAGCACCGCGAACACCGCCAAGGCGATGAGCCAGCCCCAAAACGACAGCCCCCACACCGGCATTCCGGTCGCCAAGGCGCTTGCTGCAGGGAGTAGCGCGAGCAGGGCAAAGCCGTGACACAGTCCTGAGACCGCACCCCACGCTTGACCAACCGAAAGGTCTCGCCACGAGGCGGGTTCCATCAAACGCTTAAAGCGTGGCAGCAATAGTTGATTCATCGTGTCATCTCCTCGCATGCACCTTGGGCAAGAAGTGCCTGATAGTGCGCATTACCCAACAACTCGTCGTGTTTACCGACCACAGCAATGCCCCCGCGTTCCATGACGACAATCTGATCCGCGCCCCTGATCGAGGCCAGTCGGTGGGCGATCACAATCACGGTTCTGCCTTTGGCAAGAGTCGAGAGAGCTTGTTGGATTTTCGATTCCGATTCCGGGTCCGCCATCGCCGTCGCCTCGTCCAGCACCAACACTGGGGCATCAACCATGAGCGCCCGGGCGATCGCGATACGGGCTGCCTGCCCGCCCGAAACGTGGGTGTCCTCCCCCAACACAGTGTCGTAACCATCTGGCAGGCTCATGATGAACTCGTCGATCTGCGCTGCTCTCGCCGCCTGCCGCACCTGATCCAAGGTTGCGTCTCGCGCGCCCAGGGCAATGTTGTTGTGGATGGTGTCGCGAATAAGCTGTGCATCTTGCAGGACGAATGCGACCGTCGAATACAACACATCCTGGGAAATGCTCTTTAGATCAACCCCGCCGATGGTGATCGTGCCAGCGTCCGGGTCATCAAAGCGGGCCATCAAACTCGCCAACGTCGACTTCCCCGCACCCGACGGGCCAACCAGCGCGGTCACCGTGCCTGCCGGAATGCTCAGGCTCACCTCGTCTAATGCCTGGGTGTCGTCATAGGCATACGACACACCCCGAATCTCGATATCATGACCGTGTGGTGTCTGTGGCGCATCGGGCTGACTCAACGCCGGTAGCTCCATGACATTCACCAGCCGTACTGCCGCTGAACCTGCGAGCTGATAAGACCAGGCGATGGTTGCGACTGCCATCAACGCTCCCGGCAGCACCAAGGCAATCAACGTCGTCGCTATCACCTCGTAGATGCTCACCCAACCGGCGTTCATCATCAACGCGCCACCGCCAAGGTTCACGATCAACAACACCGGGATCGACACCCACGAAAATGAGGCGACCGACATCGACACCAGCGGCATACACCACGCCCGGTAGAACTTAGAAAACTCGTTAGCTGCATCTAAATAGGCTTTATGTGCTTGGCCAACCTTGCCGAACGCTTTCACCACTGAGATACCGGCAACGAACTCGGCCATCGTTGCCGAAACCTGAGCAAGCTTGGTGTCCATTTCCGCGGTCTTCTCATTCATCCCACGCATCGACATGCCATACATGCCCACATAAACCGGAATCGTCGCAATCGACAGCAGAGCGAGCCGCCAATCCACCACGAACGCATAGGCCAACAAGGCGAGCGGGGAGACGATTGCGTTCAGTTTCTCGATCGGCCCGTGTGCGATCACTGTGTGCACCGTGGCCGTATCATCCTGAATGGTCTTGCGGATCTTCCCTTCGCCCTCGCGGGTAAACCACGACAGCGGAGCAGTCGACATTCGGGCGGCAATTTGCCGACGCATCTGATTACGCAACGACAGGTCAATAAAATGCGTCACGCCCAACGCAACAAAATACAAAGTCAACCGCGCCATGTAAGCAGAAACAAGGAGCATCACGATCCAGTTCACCCGCGCCGGGTCCACCCGGTCTTGCATCAGCGCAGCTCCCAGCTCCACCAAAGCCACATAGGGTGCGATAGCCAACACCCCAGAGGCGAACGTTAAGGCCTGCGCGATAAACAGTTTGCCTTTCACCGGCTGCGATAGCTGACGGATCGCGTTCTGGCCAGCGACTGATTTTTCCTTCGCCGACCCATACTCGCCTTCAACAACCTGATCCGTTGCACTTTCGTTCACGTAAGCACCATCCTTCTTAGGCATGCCTAACCTTACTATATTTCTGGGAGGTGTGTCTACTGTGCACGTCAACTGATACGAACATCACCCTTTCAGGGCAATCCTCACCTGTTCACCGGTGCGGAACACGAACCGGATCGCGTCCTCGGTGACAATGGCGTGGTCGATAAGTGCGCTCCATTGTGCGGGGTGAAACTCGCTCACAGGTTCCCCTGTCAGATCATTCAGGGTTGTGGTGATGGCGGCGTGCTTGGCGGTGTTCGCTGCGATATCTTTTTCCAGGCTTGTTCTACGTGCGAGCGTCTTACGGTAGGTAGTATCGAGTTCGGCGTACGCGGATTGGCAGGCGTCCTGGTCGAGCGCACACCGCTGGTTTTCCGCAATCAGCGCTTCGATCTGCTCGTCTTTCACCGTCGCGCTGCTGCAGGGATGTTCGTCTGTGTATTTATGGTTGCATTGCCAAACTGCGTCTTTGCATTTCGTGTTCGACGCCCACGTTTTACGCCCATACCACGCCCCACACCGAGCACATTCCAGCCGGGTGGAGAACAACCCGACTTTCGCTGACTATATGTTGCCATGCCTGGTGGCGAGTTCGTATTGCATCTGATCCCAGATACGCGGTTCGGTAATCGGCTCATGATTACCTGATACATAGTATTGGGGTACTTCGCCTTCGTTGACCTTCATCTTCTTAGTAAGGAAATCGGTGGTGAACGTCTTTTGCAGCAGGGCGTCGTCCTTGTATTTTTCGTTGGACAGGATGGAGCACACTGTCGAGGTTGACCACACTTCTTTCCCGCGCGGGGTGAGAATCTTGCGGGCAGCGAGCTCGGTTTTAATCTCACTGATCGCTATCCCATCAAGGAACAGCTGGTAGATCAACCGCACGGTCGGAGCCTGCGTCTCGTCGATGACGAGGCTTCCACCCTCGCCTTTCTTATATCCGAGTAGCACCAATTACCCATAATCCCCACGCCGACTCCCGTTTCGAAGGAGTCGGCGCGGGGGCTTTTGCGTGGGTATGGAGCTGATTCAGGGGCGCAACCTAAGCCGACGGCGACGACGACGGCGACGGCGACGGTGCAGTGTATCTCAGCCACCGCAACACTGCTTTAACACGACGGTTGCTATCCTCCGGCTGGAAGCCGAGCTTTAAAAACACATTCGCCACATGCTTACTCACTGCACCAGCGGTCAGCACCAGGCGCTTTTCCATTTCCTTATTACTAAGCCCCTGCGCCATCAGGTCGAGCACTTCGCGCTCGCGCGGGGTCAGCGCGGCGATGCCGTCCTGCTTTGCAGTAAGCAGCGTTGCGACCACTTCAGGGTCAACCACGGTACCACCACCACGCACTTCTTCCAGTGCTGCGACGAAGTGGTCGACATCCGAGACGCGTTCCTTAAGCAGGTACCCAAAGCCACCATGCTGCAGCAGGCGATCCAGATAACTGGCCGCTACGTATTGACTGAGCACCACAACCGGCTGGTCAGGGGTGTCCTGGCGAAGTGTGGAGACCGCGAGCAGTCCGTCGTCACGCATGTTCGGCGGCATCCGGACATCGGTGACGATGACATCGAACGCTTGCCCTTCGGCGGTGGCGAGCAGCTGATCCGCATCGCCGACGGCGACGACCTCGTGCCCCAGCGCTCGCAGCAGACCGGTCAGCCCCTCGCGCAGGAGTACGGAGTCCTCTGCCAGCAGTACTTTCATCGTGTCCTTCCTTGGCGAATCGGCAGTTCCAGCCGCAATTCGGCACCACTATCTGCGTTGGCGAGCGATACGGTTCCGCCGAGCGCTGCCGCCCGTTCACGCAAGCCCGCAATGCCGGTTCCATTGCCATGCTTTACGACGTCTGCAGCGTCCGCCCCCGATGGTTCCATCAGACCTTCACCGTTGTCGCGCACGGTGACCGTAAGCGTACCGAGATGGGACACGAGCGCCTTCTTCGGAGCCTGAACCGCGAGAGTGATGTCAGCCCGATGGGCATGGCCATGTTTAGTGGCATTGGTCAGTCCTTCCGCTGCACAGTGGTACGCGAGCAACGCTGTGGTCTCATCGAGCGGACCGAAGTCGGAAACACCATTTTCACGGACAGACACCTGCATTCCGGAGTGCGCTGCCAGCTCCCTCACGGCAGCGACCAGTCCATTTTCAAACAGTACCGGCGGGGCAATGCCAAGCACCACGGAGCGCAGCTGTGCAAGCGCCTGCGTTGCATTGTTATCGGCGGCGGTGAGCGCCTCGGTCACTTCTTCCTCAGTCTTACCCATGCGAGCAGCGGCGATGTTGAGCTTCAGGGCGGTCAGATGTTGCTGAGGGCCGTCGTGAAGCTCACGTTCGATGCGGCGGCGCTCACCGGAGAAGGAGTCAATGAGCACGTCGCGGGATTGGGTAACTTCTTCGCTGGATGGTGCGAGGATGACGCGGGAGAGCCAAATGGACAGCAGGCCGGCACCGAAGTTGATGGCGATGGTCAGCGCCAAAAAGAGGATGGCGAAAACCCAGGCAACAGCAATTTTCTGTGTTGGATCCGTCAGAGTCCAGCTGAAAAACTGCACTTCATCAACCAGGAAAGGTGCAGCGAAGAGCACTCCGACAGTAAAACCACCGCCGACCCACGCTGTGAAGGTGACAAAGCCAATGGCCAACTGGACGAGCAAGTTGACGAAGTTGCGGATGTCGAACCAACGATTGGTCACGCGGTTGGCAATCGGGGTGCCGGACCACGATGCCACCCAGCGAGAGAGCCAGTCGGCACCTCGGCCGATGAGCGGAATCCACGGCAGAAGCACAACAGAGGCAATCAAACCCGGAATGAACAGCAGGCCGAGAATAAAACTCCAGGCCAGCGCGATTAAATTCTTTTTCTTTGTCATAGGTTCAAAGCTAAGTTGGCCCGGGTTCAAATACAGTGGAGCTAACTCCCCTAAAATCAGTCGAGCTGAATACGTCCCGGCTTCTTTTCTCCGATACCACGGTCGGCCAATTCGTCATCGATGAACGTTGGCCGACCGATAATCAGTCCAAGCACTGCAAGCACGACGGTGGTGCCAAGCAGCACAATCAGAATGGGGGTCCATGTTTCCGCGGTTCCGGCGGCCACGCCCACCAGGAATGGCCCGACTGCGGAGAAAATGTAGCCGATTGGCTGCACGAAGCCGGACAACCGCGCGGTCAGCTCATGGCTGCGCGTGCGGCCCGGAATCAGCGCGATAGCCATGGGGAAACAAAAACCACCCACACCCAGCAGGAACGCAGCGCCGATAGCGTATCCCGCACCAGTTGCTGCCGCTCCTCGCTGGTCGATAAGAATCATCAGCAGATAGCCGAGGAAGAAAAGGCAGCCGAGAACAAAGGCAACGTAGGACATGGTGCGGAGCCGTGCAATCAGCGGCGGCATCAGCAGTCCGCCGATGATGCCCAACCCTTGAACAATCATGGACGCTGCAGTGGCTATGTTTACGCTGATACCTGCGTCGATAAGCATTTTCGGCATCCAGCCCATGAGCACGTAGGCGTTCATCGACTGCACGCCGAAGAAAACTGCCGGTGCAATGGCTGTCGGTGACTTCCAGATTGGTGTGCTTGCCGAGGCACTGACCGGCGCCTTCGGGTAGTCGAATCCGATGCGTGCACGCAGCGGCAACCACACGACGAGCTGCACCAGGGCGGTGATTGCCCATGCGGCAAGCGCCCAGCGCCACATTTCGATACCACCTGCAGATGTCTCGGGAGAATCGCTAATCAAAAATGCCGTCGCCGGCCCCAGTCCACCGCCGAGGGCGAGCATGCTGGAGTACAGCATCATCAGCACGACCGTATGGCGACCGCCGTGCACCTTAATCCACGCAGGTAGCAGCACATTTCCCAGCGCAATGCCAGCAACCGACAACGCAGTAAACAACAGGAATAGCCAGATGCTGCTCACCCACGGGCGCACCGCAAGACCGACGAATAGCAACGCTGCAGACAGTGTGAGTGCGCCGCTTAAACCCATGCGCTTGCCGACGGACACCGCGGACAACCCAATCGCGAAAAACGCGAGCCCCGGAATGGCCGTAATCAGACCACCAAAGGCGGAGGATGCGCCGAGGTCGGAGAGGAGCTGATCGAGCACCGGACCGATCGACGCGATACTCGGTCGCAAGTTCAGCGCCGCAACGATTACGGCTATGACAAGGACGGGGACGCCGAGTGCAATGGCGTTCTTCGAGGACCCAGGAACTTTTGATTGAGGTTGCCCTGGATTTTGTTCTGCTGCCATAACAGTGGACGTTACCGCTTTCTGTTAATGACTCTCTATCTGATTCAAGCCGCTCGTTCGGAGTAGCTTTAAAGATTGACGTACTCGATGTCGCTGTTGTCCTATCCTGGACTACAGCGACATCTCTTTTTCTGTATCTATTGACAGTCTTTCGGCTATCTCTGACGTAAGGATTGAACTGAAAATGGTTGAACCGATTTCTGATTCCATGCTCATTGCCTATGACGGCTCCGACGAAGCCAAGCGGGCGCTGGCCTACGCCGGAAAACTGCTGCGCGTTAAGAAGGCCTACATTCTGACTGCCTGGGAGCCCCTACAGCGTGCTGCTGCTCGCACTGCTGGCGCCTCCGGCATGATGCAGCCCGACTGGGATGCCACTACTGAAGACGGCGATCCGGCACACGACGAGGCTGTTCGTATTTGCCGTGAGGGTGTGCAGATTGCCGCTGAGGCCGGCTTCGTCGCCGAGCCTTACTTGGTAGAGACCGAAACTACTATCTGGTCGGCCATCGTCGATGCAGCTCACGACCTCGATGCGGGCGTGATTATCTCCGGCACTCGCGGTGTGACTGGTTTGCGTGGTCTGTTTACCGCCTCGACCTCTGACGCGTTGCTGAAGAATGCTGGCCGCCCGGTCCTTGTCGTTCCGGGGGAAAAGGAATAATTTCTAGAAAATTTTTAAAAACTTACTTAGCTGATAGAAAATGGGTTAATCTCTCAACTAAGAAAACTCAATGACCGCTGAAACCACCCAAAATTCAAGGCAGGGAGAGATTCCCAGCTGTTCCACTGGTTTACAGATGTCACAGAGTGTAGTTTTATAAACAGTATTGACTTAATGCACACGAGGAGTCCTCAACATGGCATACGAAACTGATTCCGAGCAGCGTCGTAGCGTTGGCCCTGCCCTGGCCTCGGCGCTCATTGGTGCCCTTCTCGGTGGTGCCGCTATCTTCGGCATCGGCCAGGCTCTGACCGAAGACCGAATTCCGGAAGCACAGGCTGTTTCCACCGATGACGCTCTGCTTGGCGGTGTCGAGTACGGTCAGCGTTAAGCCCTTAACGCTAACCCTCCTTTAACGCTATGCCCACCTTTGTTCGAGCGCGTAAGCGCGTGCTTGTACCTTGGTGGGTTTTGCTGTGCCTGCTGGCATTCATCCAGTCCCCCGGCAAGACTGTCGCTGACACAAAGCACGACCTGACAGAAGACCCCATCGGGTTTTTGTCCGCCTCGCTCAACATGTGGTCAGACACCATGCCACTGGGACAGCTCCAAAACCAGGCATATGGCTATCTCTTTCCACAGGGCGCATTCTTCGCGCTGTTCAGCTTGCTGCCCGATGTCCTAGCGCCCGGCTGGATCATCCAGGCGCTGTGGTGGAGTCTTACTCTCTGCTTGGCTTTTACTGGCGCATATCGCGTGGCCGAAGCTATAGGCGTCGGCACGCATACCTCTCGCGTACTGGCGGCGTTGTTGTACTCGTTGTCGCCGCGGGTGATTACGACGTTGGGCGCGATTTCGTCCGAGACCTGGCCCGTAGCGCTGGCACCGTGGATTCTGCTTCCGCTCCTGCGGGTCGCGGCCCGGCGCGAGGAACTGCCCTGGCGCGCGACTGCCCGCGCCGTATTGCTGTCCGGTCTAGCGGTACTGTGCACTGGCGCGGTCAATGCGGTCAGTACAGCGGCGGCTTGCATCCCCGCAGGTCTAATGCTGCTCTTCTTCGCTTTTACGGGGCCTCGCCGCGGGCGTGCGTGGGCGATGCTCGGCGGTTGGCTGGCTGCGTGTGCAGCGGTCAGCATGTGGTGGATCGTGCCGCTACTACTGCTGGGCAAGTACTCGCCACCGTTTACGGACTACATTGAGTCCTCCGGCGTGACCACTCGTTGGTTGAGTCTCGGCGAGACGCTCCGCGGTTCCACCTCGTGGACCCCGTTTGTCTCTTTCGAGCGAGTCGGCGGAAATGCTCTGGTCGCGGAGCCCATCCTCATTTACGCCACTCTGGCTGTGGCGGCGATTGGTCTGCTTGGCTTGGTCATGCGCTCACTGCCGCTGCGTCGGATGTGGCTGATGATGCTGCTGATCGGGCTTGTCATCATGGCGGCCTGGACGGAGCCATTCGGGCTGGTGTGGGAATCGGCTCGAGAGGTGCTCGATTCCACGCTCGCAGCAGTACGCAACCTGCACAAATTCGACACAATTGTGCGCCTGCCACTTGTTATCGGCTTCGCTCATGCGACAGCCCAGCTGCCATGGCCGTGGCGAGAGCCGGCGAACGAGCACAAGAACGAGACGGCGAGCGATTCAGCAGCCACTGGCTGGCAGCAGTGGCTGCACCCTGAGAAGCACCCGCGCGCTATCGCATCGATGCTGGTTCTGGTGGTTATCGCCAGTGCCACCGCACCTGCGTGGAGCGCCCGTCTCGCTCCGGCAGGCGGTTTTTCCGAGGTTCCGGGCTACTGGCACGAAGCGGCCGACTGGCTGAATGAGCAGGGCGAGGACACCCGCACGCTGGTGATGCCGTCATCTCCGTTTGCTGATCAGACATGGGGCAATACTCGCGACGAACCGCTCCAGCCGCTTGCCGACGTGCCCTGGGCCGTCCGCGATACCGTGCCGCTAGTACCCCCAGAGGCGATTCGCGGCCTCGATGGTCTGCGCAATTCGCTGACTCGGGGCCGCGAGGTACCGGCACTGGATGCCACCCTGCGCAACAATGGCATCGGCTATGTGCTGGTCCGCCACGACTTGAGAGTTACCTCGAGGGGCGATTCGCCGCGCGCCATCACCTCCACGCTGCAGGACTCCCCGACCATGGAAAAGGTGGCGGAGTTCACGGACGAGGACGGCCATACCGCTATCCAGATTTGGGGCGCGGGCCCGAAGGAGCTGCGCAATCACGCCCTTTCGCCGCGGTTGGTGGACACTACACAGGTGCCGCTGGTCGCCGGTGGTCCTGAAGTGCTCCCGCGGCTTGATGAGGTCGATTCCGATGCCCCGGTGCGCATCCTGTCCGGTAAGAACGCCGGCACTGTCACCGACACTCCCGCACGCCGCGGCCGCAACTATGGTGAAGTCGTCGGAGCGGAGTCGGCAATCCTGGCCGAAGACGAGGACTCATATGTCCGCAACCTCGTTCCGGACTACCCCGTCGCGGGACTGCCACTGACGCAGACAGCAACGGGTCGCGCCACAATTGAGGTTTCATCGTCGGCCTCTGAGCCATACAACGTCGGTGGTGCATCGGCTGACCACTCGGTCAACGCAATGCTCGACGGCGACACCTCTACCTGGTGGGAACCCCTGGCAGGCAAGAGTCAGGCTGAGTGGGTCAAGCTGTCGTGGAAGGAACCGACCGATAACGCAGTGCTCAGCCTGACCGGTGCTCGCGTTCCGGCGCAACTGCGCATCCAGACCGATACGGCTTCCAGCTCCGTACAGTTGGTCCCGGGTGAGACGACCCACATTCCGCTGCCCGGCGGCAAGACCACATCTGTGCGCATCACAGCAAAGATTGCTCCTGTGGGGTTTGCTATCTCCGAGCTAGGACTGGTGATTCCAAAGCGGGACACTGGCTTCGACGCATTCGAATCCACCAACTCCGATTCCGATGAAGAGGCGGGACTTTCCGCCGAGGATATAGCAGAGGACCTCACGCCGGTTCGTGTCCCGGTGGTACCGAATTCCTCGTCGCTGGCTCAGCGTTGGGTCTTTGGCCAGGAGATTCACGAGGGCACGCTGGTGCGCCTGTTCACCGTTCCGAAGCCGGTAAAGGTGAAGGTCGATGCTGATACCTGCCGCAGCAGCATCGGAGACCCGTGGGCCAGCCTCCAACGAGGTGACGGTTCTGATCACCGCGAGCTGACCTGTGGTGAAGAGATTGAGCTCTCGCCGGGGCCATGGCGCATCGATGCCAAGTCCGATTGGGTATCGCTCACCTCGACTGGCTACTTCGCGCCGTCAGCCGAGCAGCAGAAAGCCACGCCAATCGACCTGAACAGTCCTATTGACCCTGCCGACCACGATCGCATCGTGTGGCTGCCAATCTCTGTCAATGCCGGCCACGAGCTTCGTGTCGGAGGTGCCGCCATGAAGCCGGTAACGGTCTCTGGTTGGCAGCAGGGTTGGACAATTCCGGCTGGAATTGGTGGTGCAGTCGAGCTGACCTATCCACCGCAGCAGACCTGGCGTACTGGAATCCTCGCAGGCGGCGCACTCGCAGCTGTGTACGCACTGGTCGCTGTGGGGCTGGCTTTCGCTTGGCGACGATTCGCTCTCACCGCCCCGATTTCCGTATCTTCGCTGGGCAATGACTTGCCGCGGGCGGCTATTGGCATTGCGGCTGCCGCGACAGTGACCCTGGTATCCAGCTGGCCTGGTGTGGTCGTTGCCCTCGTCGTGGTTGCCGCTACCCTTGGTGCGGTTTTCTGGGCACGGAAGCGTGGGGACGTCGTCAAGCCATGGCTGAACGTGCGAAACGCACTAATTGTGGCGCTTGCTGCGACGATGTCGATTGCGGGCTTGGTGCTGGCGGCGAACCCATGGCCAAAGGATGACTACGCCGGTGCCGGCTGGCCGCTTCAGTTACTGCTGACGGCGGCGCTGACAATCGTGGCGTGCTGCTCGATGCTTTCCGGTAGCGGTGCTGATGACGACACCGACAGAGATGCTAGCGACACCGACAACACCGCTGATTAAAAGCCGTTAGCGGTTGACCCAGACGCGTGCGAAGAAGCGGCGGGCAGGTTCCTCGACGAGCGCGTAGGAGGCGGCGGCCACCGGAATCGACAGTGCGACCGTGACAATGGTGACACTGAGCAGATGTCCGGTGAACAGCTTCACGCCAAGCAGCGGGAATGCAATGGAGAGCATCGCCACGTGCCAGAGGAAGATACCGTACGACCAGCGCCCTAGCGCCTGCATGATGGGGTGTTCAAGGAAGCGAGACTCCGGCGCTATCGTCCAGGGGCCGATGATGGCGGCACCGAAGACCAGACCGCACAGCAGGCGGCGGGTGAATTCCCAGTTGGTGAGCTCGACTAGCCCTTCGGGACCCAGGTAGGAAGCCAGAACCAGCGCACCAACGGCGATCGCCAGCCACAGCGAACGGCGGCGTGCCCAGCGCTGCATGGTCTCCACCTTCGCGCGGGCGGCATCGGTATCGACGCCCTGGAGCGATTCCAGCTCGGCGAGAATCATGCCAGCTGCGAACCAGGAAAAGTAGGCAATCGGCTGAATATGCGGGTTAACGCCTTCTGGGTACGGCAGTGGCAGGTAGGGCCAGCCGAAGCTCAAGATCGCAAGCAGGGAAATTGCCACTATGCGGCGCCCCTGCTGGCGATGCGGGTCCAACCGGCTAAGCCCAATGGCAAACAGCGGCAGCGAGATGTAGAACGCGACCTCCACCGACAACGACCACAGGTGCGTCAACCCACCGTGCAGCGAGCCGGAGAAATACACCTGTGTCAGCGTCAGATTTGTTAGCCAAATCTTGAGATCCGCGCCGCGCCCCACCGGCAGTGCGATGAGCACAATAAGCACTAGCACCCAGTACGCGGGCATAATGCGCGCGACGCGCTTCTTGTAGTACTTCGCCCAGCTCTTCTTCCGTCCGCCGTCGGCATCGGACAATGCTTTACGACGGGGAATTCCGCCGTAACCCGAGCGGTGAGAACGCCACAACAGGAATCCGGACAGCACGAAGAATACGGCCACGAAGAAGTCGAAGCGGCCGAGGATGCGCTCCCACAGGGCTCCCACATCATGCCCGGTCTGGAATGCGACGTGCGTGCCGATGATGCCCATCGAAGCCACAGCTCGCAGGCCCTCCAGCGAAGGCAGGAAGCCTGGGCGGAATATGGTGGCAGAGCTCGATGCAGTGCTGGATCCCGAGCTGGATGCAGTGTTCGGCGTAGAGTTCGGCACAGAGCTCGACACTGTGTCTTGCCCAGCGTTCGGCGCTGCCGCAAATGCCTTGGACGTCATAGTACTTTCTTACACGGATACCGGAATGAGTAAAATCACTTGTATTTTATTATGAAATAAGTCCTGTTCAGGCCGGTTTTTCCAAAACTCTTTTGTTTTCCCGACAAGTTATTTTTAAAAAACACACCACATAACTCCTAACTTCCTGCTAGGTTTTGCAGCAGAAAGTTACGTACAGTTAAAGGACTATCCGCTGATGAAGAGAACTCTCGGACATGCACTGATTATTATCGGTGCTGCATTGATTGTCATTGCCGTCCTTCTGCCAACCTTCCTGGTGCCTCGCCTCCGGGTCATCCCACTTGACACTGTGAGCGATACCATCACGGAGGTGCGCGACGGCACTCTGTTGGACTCCAGCCAGCTGGGCAAGAATGAGCCAACGCCAAACCGCAAGAATGACCCGCGCTGCAAGGCAGAGACGGACGAAGAGAAGCGCGATCTCCCGGTCCACTGCTTCATCAACGACAAGACTCCGATGCAGTCGAAGCGCCACGTTGAGATTGAGGAGCCGGCTGACGACAAGATTGCAACTCTCCAGGTCGGTACCACTCTGCTGCGCGATGACCGCGAAGAGCCGAAGAACCTCATCAATGCGACCCTCGACCGCATCACTGTTGACCGCAGCACTGCGTACCCGGTAGATGACCCGATCTCCAGCGTTGCTATTAACGCACCGCAGGGTGGTTCGGACACCAAGCCGCCGACGTTCACCCGTCCGGGCATCCAGTACCAGTTCCCGTTTGGTGCTGAGAAGAAGTCCTACCCGTACTACGACGTCCAGGCGATGCGTAACTTCGAGATTGACTTTGTCGGTGAGGAAACTCAGGATGGCGTCAAGGTCTACAAGTACTCCATGACCATTCCGCCGCAGAACCTCTACGAGTCCCTGACCGAGCACTTCACTCGCGACGGCCGCAAGCTCACCGAGGCTGACAAGTCCTCGCTGGCTTCCATGCGCCTGAGCTTCCCGGCTCACAAGTGGGGCCTGGAGGGTGACGACGACGTCGAGCTGGATCGTTACTACACCAACGTCCGTACTGTCCGCGTCGAGCCGACTTCTGGCGTGATCGTCAACGGTACTGAAGAGATGTTCATGTTCTACGCCAAGGACGACAAGGAAGCTGAAGAAATTGCTTCCAAGGCTGGCCGTGAAAAGGAAGCCAAGGAGCAGAACCGTACCGCGATGAAGTACACCGCTCAGTGGGACGAAGGCTCCAAGGGCCGCCAGATGGACCGCGCTAAGGAAGCACGTAAGTCGCTGACTATCGGCGGCACTGTCGCACCGTGGATCCTCGGTATCCTCGGCCTGGTTCTCATCGTGATTGGCTTCCGTGTTCGCAGCAAGTCCGCCTAAGACGCCAAACTACGGTGCCACAGGCTCTCGCTTACCCTAAGTTTCACTGAGGAAAGCGAAAAATAATTTAATATAGGGCACGTGACACAACGTTTCCGCACTACTCTGACCCAGTCGGCTCGCTCTCATTCGGAGCGAGTCGCCTGGGTTTTTGTGTTGTCGTGGATTCTCCTGCTGACCGCTGCCGTGTGCTGGCCTCTCTTTGTGCCTCACAAGGCCCCGGCTGATGGTCGCTTTGGGGCACCGATGTTTCTGCTGCGCGACATGGTCATCCCCAATCACCCACCGCTTACCGACGCGGCCCTGGGACTCGGCCCCGCTGCGGCACGAGCTGTTCCGCAGGACACCGCACTGTGGGCACTGGGCTACTTTGTGGATGCCAGCCATTGGGTGCGCTTCGGCATGGTGGGCGCCTGTTTGATTGGTGGTCTTGCAGCTGCTGAGCTCGCCCGCAGGTTCACTCGCCACGGCTCGGGCACCAGTAGCGCATCCGGTGCGGGCCTTGTACCCATGACTCCGAGCTTGGCCAGCCAGCTGATTGCACCGACGATGCTGCTCTGGAACCCGTTCGTGGTCGAGCGTTTACTCCAGGGACAGTGGTCACTGGTCATCGCCGTATTGCTACTTCCGGCAGTTGTTCTGGCAACGCAGATGGGTAGTGCCTTGTGGCGCACCAGTGCCATTGCTGCTGCGGGTCTCACACCGACCGGTGCCCTTTTAGCTGGTATCACCGGCATTGTTACCGCTCGCAATAACCGCGACCGCGCTTGGATTGTGGCCACAACAGTAGCGGTCAGTTCACCGTGGCTAGTGGCATCTTTGCTGAACCCGAGTGCAGCTGGGTCCTCCGATGCGGCTGGCGCTGCCGCATTTGCGGCCAGAGCAGAGGCACACGTCGGCACGCTCGGCAGCCTGTTGGGATTGGGTGGCATCTGGAATAAGCAGGCTGTGCCACTGACGCGCGAGGTTGGTTTTTCGGCGATTATGGTGCTGGCACTCCTGGTGCTTATGGGTCTGGGATTCCGTCGTGCCTGGCATTCGCAAGAGCGCTGGCGGGGGCTGATTATCACTGGCGCCACAGCCATCATGCTCGTCGCTCTCGCCGCAACAACGCCGGGCATTTTGATGATGGGTTGGGCGCTGGAGCACATCCCGGGCGCGGGCCTGCTTCGTGATACGCAAAAGTGGATCGCGCTCGCCGTCCCCGCCTATGTCATCCTCGCCGCAAGCGGTGCGGAATACCTGGCACGCCGCGCTCGCGGGGCCACCGCCAATATCGGCCAGTGGTTGGCTACTGGCGTCAGCGCGCTCATCATCATCGCCGCTGTCCCCACGCTGCCCGCCGATGTCGCTCCACTTCGCCCCATTCCGTCATGGGAGGGCTGGTCGGCGGTTTCCGGCGTGGTCGCGCTTGACGACGATCGCGTTGCGGTTCTACCTGCCGGTTCTTACCGCATTATTAATGGGCGTCCTGTCCTCGACCCGGCTACGAAGATTTTGCCCGCTCCGGTGGTGAGCTCTGGCGAACTGATTGTCTCTGGGCAGTCGGTGTCTGGCGAGGGAGCCACAACCGTTGAGCGCACGCTGCTCGGTGGTGCGAAGAGACACGAGGAGCTTGAGTCTGCGCTCCAGAGTCTTCGAGACCAAGGCGTTGGCTGGGTCCTAGTGGAGAATTCGCCCGGCAACTTCGGCGACTCCGCTGACATTGTGGCAGCGCTAGATCCCGTCTATGAAACACCTGACCTGCAGCTATACCATGTTCCCGGCGTTATCGATCCGACCACAGAACCAAGCCAGGGAGCCTATGCAGCTGCGTGGATAGCCTTTGGAATCTGGACTCTTTGCCTGCTCGCTGGGCTACTGGCGGGACTATTGGCTGGAGTAAAGGAAGCGCTACTGCCCCGCCGCAGGTAGCAGATTGTCCAGAGTTGGGTTTTCCAAGACATTCAGAACTGCCTCGCCGGTTTTGTCCCAGCCAAATTCTGCGGCACGGGCGACGCAGGCCTTGGACATGGCGCGATGCAGTTCGCCGTTATCGAGAATCTGTCGTGTCTTGGTAATTAGGTCAGCTTCATCGCTGGCCAGTAGGCCAGTTTCACCGTCGTTGACCGAGTCGCGCAATCCCGCCGAGGAACGGTAACCGACCGTCGGCACGCCGTGCTGCGCCGATTCGATGACGGCGAGCCCCCAGCCCTCCTTGCGGGAAGGCATCAGATGCAGACACGCCTTGGAGAGGATGCGGTGTTTATCCGCCTCTGTGACCTGCCCGTGGAAGACCACGTGATCCGAAATCCCCTTGTCACGGGCATATTCCACGAGATTGTCGTGCCACCACCCCGAGCCAATAACATCGAGAATCGCACCTGGACGATCCTGCACAAGATCTGCGAGCACATCGATGGCGTGCTCAATTTGCTTATGCGGGACCAGACGCGACAGCGTCACCAGATGGGGTGCTGGGCCGTCACACTCCGACAGGTCAGCCATAATCTCGGCCGGCTGAACCTCCTCCGGAATCGGGTCCACACCATTGCGAATCACCGCAATACGCCCGGGCGACACTCCGAGTTCTACCAGTTCAGCGGCACTTGGTTCGGAAACGGTGATGTAGCGGCTGCGGCGGTGAATCATCGGCGATAGACGCGACTCGATGAACCACCCCAGCTGGCTAATAATCGGCCCTGCCACTGGCCACTGCTCGCGGTGGCAGTGATGTGTCAGCAGCACCGTCGGTGCGCCGGAGAAAATCCGCGCGAAAAAGGGGACACCGTTTTGGGTATCGACCACGACATCCGGCTTGCCGCCGAGCGCCTTGGCAAGTGGCCCCACGCCAAATCTAGCCCCCAGCATCGCGGTCCAGGAGCGCACGTAGACGGAGAAGTTTCCACCAGCGCGGGAGAAAGTCACGCCGTCACGACGTGAAAGGGCCGGTGCGCCTGGGTAGCTGGCCGTGCGGAACACCACAGTGTGGCCTTGGTCGGCAAGGTAACCTGCGACGCGCTCCAAATAGCGCTCACTACCTCCACCTTCGGGATGACCAGTGTCGCGCCAACACAACAATAAGATTTTCATAACAATATGAGCCTAACGCTCGGCACGGCTTTCGTTGCCGCTTTAGCTCAAATCCATACTCCCAGACCCAACCAGTCCATTAGATTGTTTGACGTGACCAGCTTTCGCTTTCCCGCTTTTATCGTCCCGCCCGCTCTGAAAGAGCTGCGCAGCTTTGCTACGCTGTCGCGCTCATTTGGGCTGCTCAACGACTTCAAATACGAGCAAACCGATCCCGATATCTTCTACGGGCACCTTGCCGAAGACACCATCGGCCTCCTAGAAGGCATCGCGGCTGGCGCGGATGGTTCAGTGGGCGCGGTGGATGCGACGGGCACCGTCGGTACGGCGGAGTCGCCGGGCGCAGGGGGCACGTCGTCAAGCGTTACGACGAATACCGCACTGCGTGGCAAGCGCATCCTTGACGTCGGCGGCGGCCCTGGGTACTTTGGCCGAGCATTTGCCCAGCGTGGCGTGGAATATTACACCTGTGAACCAGATGTGGGCGAGATGGCGGCGGCGGGTATCAAGCTGGAGTCGTCGGTACGCGGATCGGGGCTGGAACTGCCGTTTCGCGATGATGCTTTTGACCTGACATACTCATCGAACGTTGCCGAGCACGTGCCCGATCCATGGACGATGGGTGAGGAAATGCTGCGTGTAACCAAGCCGGGCGGACTGGTCGTTTACTCGTACACCATTTGGTACGGCCCGTTCGGCGGCCACGAGATGGGGATGACGCACTACCTGGGTGGCGACCGCGCGCGGCGCATGTATGAGAAGAAGCACGGCAAGCGGCCGAAGAACTACTTTGGCGAGTCCCTGTTCAAGGTCGGTTGCGGTGAAGGTTTGAAGTGGGCGCGCGCTGCGGCGGAGGCTGGCGACTGCGAGCTGCTGGCCGCTTTCCCGCGCTACCACCCGTGGTGGGCCTGGTGGATGGTGCACGTGCCAGGGCTGCGCGAGTTCGCGGTGTCGAACCTGGTGCTGGTGCTGCGGAAGCGGTAGGGGCCAGTTTCTCTCGGAGCGTGCTCCCCTGCCTTCGTGCTGTCTGCCACTAGACTGGGAGCTCAAGCATTTTTACTGATTGAGCGGGGATTTTCACTATGCGTGACGCAGACCGGGCACAGCTGCACAGGACTATTTGGAACATCGCCAACGACTTGCGTGGCAGCGTGGATGGTTGGGATTTTAAGTCTTATGTGCTCGGCATGATGTTCTACCGCTTCATCTCGGAGAAGCTCTCCGAATACATCGATGACGGCGAACGTGCCGCTGGCAATGAGGACGCAGATTACGCTTCCCTTTCTGACGAAGATGCGGAATGGGGCCGGGCCAGCATCGTCGAGGAAAAGGGCTACTTCATCTTGCCCTCTGAGCTTTTTACAAACGTCTGTGAACAAGCTGCGGACGAGCATTACCGCGAGAACCTCAACGAGCGACTGCAAAAGGTGTTCAAAAATATCGAGGCATCCGCACAGGGGACCGCTAGCGAAGGCGACCTGAAAGGGCTTTTCGACGACATAAACCTGGACAGCAGCAAGCTCGGCAATTCGGTTATTGACCGCAACAAGAAGATTCACGAGCTAATGAAGCAGATTCGCGACATGCCGCTAACTGTGAAGGCCGACGATAATTCCATCGACTTATTCGGTGATGCCTACGAGTACTTGATGGGCATGTACGCCTCTCAGGCAGGCAAGTCCGGTGGCGAGTACTACACGCCGCAGGAAGTCTCTGAGCTGCTGACTCGAATCACTGTGGTGGGCAAGAAGAGTGTGAACAGGGTGTACGACCCAGCTGTCGGCTCAGGTTCGCTGCTGCTGAAATTCAAGAAAGTGCTTGGCGAAGGCGGTGTCCGCGAGGGCTACTACGGCCAGGAAATCAACCTGACCACCTATAACCTTGCGCGCATCAACATGTTCTTGCACGATGTGAACTTCGACAATTTCGACATTGCTCTGGGCAATACCCTCACTGAACCTGCGCACTGGGATAACCAGCCGTTTGAGGCGATTGTGTCCAATCCGCCCTACTCCATCAAGTGGGAGGGCGATAACAATCCTCTGTTAATTAACGATCCGCGCTACGCACCGGCGGGCGTCCTGGCGCCGAAGTCGAAGGCAGACTTGGCGTTCACGATGCATATTCTCTCGTGGCTTGCGACGAATGGCACTGCCGCAATTGTTGAGTTCCCCGGTGTGCTTTACCGCGGCGGCGCGGAGAAGAAGATTCGCAAGTACCTGGTGGATAACAACTATGTGGATACAGTTATTCAGTTGCCGCCGGATCTTTTCTTCGGCACCACCATCGCGACCTGCATCATCGTGTTGAAGAAGTCGAAGAAGGACAATTCGGTTCTCTTCATCGATGCCTCCGCAGAGTTTGAGCGCAGTGGTAACAAGAACCGACTGAATGAGAAGAATCAGAAGAAGATTCTGGATGCCTTCACTGCCCGCGAGGATGTGGAGTATTTCACCAAGCTGGTGCCCGCTGAGGAGATTGCAGAAAACGACTACAACATCGCAGTTTCCTCCTACGTCGAACCCGAGGACACCCGCGAGGTCATTGACATCGTGGAGCTGAATAAGCAGATTGTTGGCATCGTGGAGCGCCAGCGCCAGCTGCGCGAGGCAATCGATGAGATTGTGGCAGACCTTGAGGGAACCCGCACCGATGCCTGACATGAACGGCGACATGAACATGGCGTCTGCGGGCGAGCTGGTGATGCTCCGCACAGACGACGGCGCTACTCGCATTGAGGTACGGCTTGTCGACGAAACCGTCTGGCTCACTCAGACCCAAATGGTGGAGCTGTTTCAGTCGTCGAAGGCGAACGTCTCCGAGCATATTAGAAATGTGTTTGCGGAAGGTGAGCTCGAAGAGGATTCAGTTGTTCGGAAATTCCGAACAACTGCGGCCGACGGAAAGAATTACCAGGTCAAACACTACAACCTCGACGTTATTATCTCCGTGGGCTACCGAGTGAGGTCCTTGCGGGGTACTCAGTTCCGGCAGTGGGCGCTAGGCGTTTTGCGCGAATACCTGGTTAAGGGCTTCGCCATGGATGATGAGCGACTGAAAGAGGGCGGAGGCGGAACGTATTGGCGTGAATTGCTGGAGCGTATTCGTGATATTCGCTCTAGTGAGAAGGTCATTCATCGCCAGGTTTTAGATTTGTACGCCACCAGCGTGGATTACGATCCGCGGGCTGCTGTGAGTAAGCAGTTCTTTGCGACGGTCCAGAATAAACTTCATTTTGGTGCTCACGGCCACACGGCAGCCGAGGTGGTTTACGAGCGTTCGGATGCCACAAAGCCAAACATGGGGTTGACCAATTGGAAGGGCGAGCGCATCACCAAGGCTGAGGTGGAGATTGCCAAAAACTACCTTGCCGAGGATGAGCTAAAACGCCTGAATACCTTGGTTTCTGCCTACTTCGATGCGGCAGAGTTCCGTGCCCAGATGCACCAGCCGACGTATATGGCGGACTGGATGGATCACCTCACCGCAATGATTGCGGCCATGGGTGGCAAGTCCTTGGAGGGAGCAGGAACGGTTTCCCACCGCCAAGCGGTACAGAAGGCCCATGAGGAATACGAGAAGTACAAAACTGTGATGGATGCCCAGCCCAGTGATGTGGAGCGGGACTACCTCAAGGAAATCACTGCAGTTCAGAAGCAAATTCAGCAAACACCGAAGGAGCAGAAGTGAACCAGATTGAAAAGCTCATCGAGGAACTCTGCCCGAATGGCGTGGAGTACAAACCGCTGGGCGAGCTAGGAACATTCAGTCGTGGTGGCGGACTCCAGAAGAAAGACTTCACCGAAAGCGGTGTCGGCTGTATCCACTACGGCCAGATTTATACCCACTACGGAATCTGGGCTACGGAGACTAAGTCATTTGTTTCCTCGTTAACATTCTCTAAAGCAAAGAAAGCTCAACCAGGCGACATTATCATCGCAGATACCAGTGAAAATGATGAAGATTTATGCAAAGCAGTTGCTTGGCTAGGTGAAGATTCAGTCGCAGTTAGTAACCACACATTGATCTTTACAACTGAACTAAATCCTAAGTTTGTTTCATACTTTCTACGCTCACTACCTTTCCAGAAACAAAAACGAAAGTTTGTTTTCGGCACAAAGGTCCGCTCCATCTCGGGCACGAATATGGGGAGAATCCTCTTACCATGCCCTCCTTTGGAAATCCAACAAGAAATCGTAAAAATTCTCGATACCTTCCAATCGCTGGAAGCGGAGCTGGAAGCGGAGCTGGAAGCGGAGCTGGAAGCCAGGAAAAAGCAGTATGAATTTTATCGTGATCAACTGCTGACGTTTACCGAGAGAGAGAGAGAGTCCGGTGGGTGACCTTGAACGAAACCGGATCTTTCTATGGAGGACTAACTGGAAAGAGAAAAGAAGACTTCGCCAATGGGTCACACAACTTCATCTCTTATAAGCAGATTTATTCAAATATTTCGATATCGTCCGAGGGCAATAGTCGAGTAGCAATTCACCCAAACGAACATCAAAACGAAGTTCATTTTGGAGATATACTATTCACAGGGTCGTCGGAATCGAGGGAAGAAGCTGGTTTTACCGCAGTTGTCACTCAAGAGTTTCAAAAGCCGACCTACTTAAATAGTTTTAGCATCGGCTTTCGCCCCTCAGACGAATATGCACGACAATTAAACCCCGAATTCACAAAGTTTTTGTTCCGATGCCAATCGGTAAGGAATCAAATAATGAAGGCAGCAAACGGGGTAACTCGATTCAATGTTTCTAAACAGCGGCTTGGAATGATTAAAGTTCCCATCCCTCCCCTCGAAGAGCAGCAGCGCATCGTGAATATTCTCGACAAGTTCGATGCACTCGTGAACGACCTCACCTCCGGTCTGCCTGCCGAAATTGAAGCTCGCCGGAAGCAGTACGAGTACTACCGGGATCAACTACTGACTTTTAAGGAATTGGCAGCATGAACCAGGACGGCGTCGGCGAGTCCCAGCGGGACGTCGGACTTCCCTCGCTCCATCAGGTCAGCGATATTTCCGCATTCATCGCCCACCTCCGGATTGTCAGATTAAGCAGTGCCTAATCTGACAATGATTTCGGTTTCTACAAGGACCTTGACGGATTAGTGAGCCGATACCTGCGCGATCGGCCGTTGCCAATGGCAGTGACAATACCGGCTTCTACCATGACGTCGATACAGGCCTTCACTGTGCCGCGGGAGCTTCCAGACAGAACCATGAGGTCACTTGTAGCGATATCCCCAACCTCACACAGCCACAACATCGCTGCTTTCTGGAGTTCATCCTGATCGGTGGTGAGGTACCGCGCAGGCAAGAATGGCGTCGGTTCAGCTTTGCGCAAGATTGCTCGGCATGTTTCGCCAAGCACCCATACTCCAGCATGGGGGACAATCAGCGGTTCACCCAGTACCGTCGTTTGTCGGGCTGCATCCAAGGCATTGTGAGCCGATTCAGGCCCGGCTTGCAGCCCACGCGCTACTTCCGCAACCGTGACAAATGGGCGCTGAAAAAGTAGATACAACACGATTGCAATGCGGTAATCTTCCTGCCGTGCTTGCGGGATTATCCTTGACATCAGCTCAAGAACGGGCAGCACGGGACTGCCACCCACCAAAGTCGTTTCCACAAACGGGCCCGCTACTTCTTCAATGGTGGGCGGCCGATGCCCCAGGGCAATCATCGATTGGTACATGCGATCCACCCCAACACCCTGCTTGTCTACGAGCCCAATTGCGCGATACACATCAGCCAGAGCGGGGTAACGAGCAGAACGGTTACTTAAAACATTGTTTTCGGTGATTGCTCCTGGAAAACCACCGGGGCTTCGCACAATCAAGGTGCTGTCGAGCTCAATCCATCGCACATCAATGGCTTCGCTTCGATTCCAATCGCGGTGAATCATGGCATTTAGCATCGCCTCACGCACTGCACCGCGTGGAATCTCTGGTACCGGCTTATGTACGAACCCCTCCACCACAGTGTTGTTTTTATTCACCACATTCAGAGCCTGCTCTATGTACGCAAGCTGCTCAAGACACGACTTCTCAGGTTCCGGCACCACTCTGTTAAGCACCTGACCACCGTGAACATCAAAAATGCTGAGCTCAATAACCGTGCGCCCTGCCGAAGTAAATAGCTGCTTTCCTGCCATTGATAGGAATCCATTGGCATCAAGAGCACCAATGCCGTGCAGCACTTCTTGGTCGGTAAGCTCGGCAAACACTGGGTCCCATTTCCTGGCCAACGCCAGGGCACCGGGACGGACATCGGAAAGTGTTGCGGCACTAACCTGCGCCATTGAATCAAAACCGTCCTGCGCACGCCGATACTCCCACCATTCCGACCGGTCCACCGGCTTGCACGAATCACCAACACGCCAACGCAGCCTGTTCCCAGTATCTTCAACGGGTTCAGAGGCTGCCGCAACATAGATGACAAGCACCCGCTGGCCCTGCACACGCTTTTCGACAACATCAGGCGCAATATCAATCCGGCTATAGATAGCCTGCCGCAACCAATCTATGTCCAGTTCGGTACCGATAATCCGCCCTGTTTTATCCTCGATTCCAACAATCAAGGCACCGCCACCAGGAGTATTGGCCATGCAGGCCACTTCGTCGGCAAGTTTGTCGGCAGCTGTCGGATTCTCCGACTTACCAGGTTCAATCTGGGAACCTCTACGTCGGCCAGCTTCCTCTTTGAAATCAATCGACTGGGTCTCTTTGGTTTTACGCACACAATCGTCGATTGCCGACTCCAAAATAGCGTCAACTTGAGCAATCAGCTGCTCCCGGCGAACTTCCATTCCCGGCAAAGTCGGAGCCACAGCGAACCACCACCTGGGGATTGTTAGATTAGAGCCCCCTTATTCTAACAGTGGTTGTGGTTTTTGCGGGAACCTTGGTGGATTAGCTGCACCACCCCGTGCTACCCCGGACTCTCTAAGATAGAGACTCATAAAAGTAACGCTTCAAATTAACACTATGGAAAAGGTGCTGGCAGCATGAACCAGGACGGCGTCGGCAAGCGACGAGCAACCAAGTACGACCCGATCGCTGTCGGTGAGCAAAGCACCGTCGTAGCGGAGTACAAGGCCGAGGAGCGCATCTCGGAGGACTACCAAACCGAGGCGCAACTGGAGCAGGAACTCATCGACATCCTCCAGTCGCAGGCCTACGACTACCTGCCCATCCACAGCGAAGCAGACCTCGTTGCCAACCTGCGCCGTCAACTCGAAACTCTCAACCACGTCACATTTAGCGACGCGGAATGGGAACGGTTCTATCGCACCTGCGTCACCAGCGCCAACGACGGAATCAAAGAGAAGACCCGTCGCATCCACGAAGACCACATTCAGGTTCTTACGCGTGACGACGGCACGAGCAAAAACATCCGACTGCTGGATAAAGCAAATGTCCATAACAACCGGCTGCAGGTCATTAACCAGTACGAGGTTGGAAAGGGCGAAGGCGGTGCGAAACACTCCAATCGTTACGACGTCACCATCCTGGTCAATGGCCTTCCCATGGTGCACATCGAACTCAAGCGCCGTGGCGTAGATTTGCGTGAAGCCTTTAACCAGATTAGGCGCTACCAGCGCGACTCTTTCTGGTCCGGTGACGGTTTGTTCGATTATGTGCAGCTGTTTGTCATCAGTAACGGCACGCTGACCAAGTACTACTCCAACACCACCCGTGAACTACACATCAAAGAAACGGGAGGAAAAGGCCGCCCGGCGCGCGGTGCTAAGAGCTTTGAATTCACATCGTGGTGGGCTGACGCAAACAACAAACCCATCCGGGATCTTGTTGGCTTCACTAAGACATTTCTGTCCAAGCACTCGCTTCTCAATATTCTGACTAAGTTCTGCGTCTTCACTGCTGCGGAAGAACTACTGGTGATGCGCCCATACCAGATCGTCGCCGCTGAGAAGATTCTGCAACGAGTTGAGATTTCCAATAACTATCGTGAACGCCTTGGCACCACGGAGGCTGGCGGCTACATCTGGCACACAACCGGTTCGGGGAAAACCCTCACCTCATTCAAAGCCGCACAGCTGGCTAGCAAACTTTCGCATGTAGATAAGGTTCTCTTCGTCGTCGACCGTAAAGACCTCGACTACCAAACCATGCGTGAGTACGACCGCTTCCAAAAGGGCGCTGCGAACTCCAACACCTCGACCGCCGTGCTGAAGAAGCAGCTGGAAGACGACGACGCATCCATCATCATCACCACAATTCAGAAGCTGTCGAACTTCATCGCAGGCAACAAACACCACGATGTCTACGGCAAGCACGTGGTCATCATCTTCGACGAATGCCACCGCTCCCAATTCGGTGACATGCACACTGCCATCACGAAGGCGTTCAAGAAATACAACCTCTTCGGTTTCACCGGAACGCCCATCTTCGCCGACAACTCCACCAGCGGAACCAAAGCCAACCTCAAAACCACCGAGCAGGCTTTCGGCAAACGACTCCACTCCTACACCATCGTTGACGCCATCAACGATAAGAATGTCCTGCCCTTCCGGATTGACTACGTCAACACCATCTCGGTTGGAAGCGTTAAGGACAAGGAAGTCGCAGGCATCGACACCGAAGGCGCACTCCTGGCGGAGCCACGCCTGAAAAACGTCGTCGACTACACGCTCGAACACTTCGCTCAGAAAACAAAGCGGGAAACCTTCTACGAACACCGCGTTGTCGAGAACGTATCCGCCTCAGCAAAGGCCCGGCACCGCGGTCGGATTAAGGAAATAAAGAAAGAACAACGAGTTCGTGGCTTCAACGCTATCTTCGCCACCGCTTCTGTTGAGGCTGCCTACACTTACTACAACCTCTTCAAAAAAGCGCAAGTATCACTGCCAGAAGCAGAGCGCCTGAAGATTGCCATGATTTACTCATTCGCACCAAATGAGGCCGAAAAGGATGAGTCACCGACGATTCCGTCGTCAAGCGAAAAGAAAAGCGATGCGGCAGCTACTGCCGTGGCCGACGAGGCAGGCCTGCTCCGTGAAGAAGGCATGGAGCCCGAGCAGCTACCCAAGGTTGCGCGCGATTACCTGGAAGCGGCGATTGCCGACTACAACGGGTATTTCAAGACCAACTACGACACCTCCGCCGAGAAATTCCAGAACTACTACAAAGACCTCTCCCTGCGAATGAAGAACAGGGAAGTCGATATGACCATCGTGGTCAACATGTTCCTCACCGGATTCGACGCCACTACCTTGAACACGCTGTTCGTGGACAAGAACCTGAAATACCACGGGTTGATTCAGGCATTCTCGCGTACCAACCGAATCCTCAATTCCGTCAAGACGTACGGCAACATTGTCTGCTTCCGAGACCTCGAAGACGCCACAAATCAGGCGCTGCGGCTCTTCGGCGATACCAAGGCGCAAAGCGTGGTACTGCTTAAGCCCTACGCTGAGTACTTTGCCGAATATGCCAAGCTAGTGAAGCGACTGCTCCAGGAATACCCGCTGGATAAGGTCATTGTTGGCGAGAAGGCGAAGAAGGAGTTCATCAAGCTCTTCGGCGCGATTCTGCGTGTCCAAAACATCCTGACTTCCTTCGACCAATTCGCTGATGACGCGCTGTTGACGCCGCGCCAGGAGCAGGATTACCGCAGTATCTACCTCGACCTTTTTGCGGAATTCCGTACTGAAAGCGACGGGGACCGGGAGTCCATCAATGACGATGTCGTCTTCGAGATGGAGCTAATCAAGCAGGTCGAGATCAATGTCGACTACATTCTCATGCTCGTCGAGCAATACCGTGAAACCCACGGCAGCGACGAGAGAGAAGAAATTCGTGCCCAGATTTCTCGTGCTGCAAACTCCAGCCCATCGCTGCGGAACAAGCGCGACCTGATTGAAGAGTTCGTCAGCACCGTGAGCCTGACACAGCCCGTTGATGAGCAGTGGGAGGAGTTCATCAGGACCAAACGCACGGAAGAACTCAATGCGATCATCACGGAAGAAAGACTGCGGATGCCCACTGCGCAATCTTTCATTGAAGAGGCGCTGACCACCGGCATTGTCAGCACGCTTGGCACCGGAATTGTTCGAGTTCTTCCACCAATGTCGCGGTTTACCCCAGGTAATGAGCGTGAAAAGGTCAAGACGCGGGTGCTGCAGCGCATCCAGGCCTTTGTCGAACGCTATCAGAACTTGGGGTTCGCCGAGGATGATGGAGAGGCGGCATGATGGTTGCGGGCGGACGTTTGCGGGGGCTGGAGGGGCTGACGGAGTGGCAGCTGGGCGGGCGTAACGGTTAGGCCTTCACATAGCAGACCGTTACCGCCTCACTTCCGCGACTCCACGCCCCAAACTACTTATGTAATTACCCCCGGTTTCTCCCATAACCGCAGGTAGACAGGTGCGACGAGCTAACTTTCTCCCCAGTACCCCTCAAATTACCCCCGCCAATCCGGCATTCGTTATAGAGTGACGCACGACACTTTACGACGAATCTGTGAGGTAAAAACACATGACTTCCGCCACCATTCAGCCGGGCGGCGAAGCCTTCATTTACGAGGCAATTCGCACCCCGCGCGGCAAGGGCAAGAAGGACGGCTCCCTCCACGAGGTACGCCCGGTATCGCTTCTCGTCGGCCTCATCGACGAAATCCGCAATCGTTTCCCTGACCTGGACGAAGAGCGCATCAGCGACCTCATCGTTGGCTGCGTCAGCCCGGTCGGCGACCAGGGTGCGGACATTGCCCGGACCGCAGCACTCACCGCAGGTCTGCCGTACCGCACCGGCGGTGTCCAGATCAACCGCTTCTGCGCTTCCGGCCTCTCCGCCATCAACTTGGCTGCTCAGAAAGTCCGCTCCGGCATGGACGAGCTCGTCCTCGCCGGTGGCGTCGAGTCCATGTCCCGCGTGCCAATGATGTCCGACGGCGGTGCAATGGCGATGGACGCACAGGTCTCGTTTGCGACCGACTTCGTCCCGCAGGGTATTTCCGCTGACCTGATTGCATCGCTCGACGGCTTTGACCGTGAGTCCCTCGACGAGATGGCAGCACTCTCCCACGCTCGTGCCGCAAAGGCATGGTCTGAGGGGCGCTTCGACCGCTCCGTCGTCCCAGTCAAGGACGCTAACGGCCTGACCATCCTCGATCGTGATGAGACCATCCGCGAAGGCGTCTCCGCAGAGTCCCTCTCCGGTCTGCGCGCAGCCTTCACCATGATGGGTGAGCAGGGCGGCTTCGACGCAGTTGCACTGAAGAAGTACCCGCAGCTTGAGCGCATTAACCACGTCCACCATGCAGGTAACTCCTCCGGCATCGTCGATGGCGCTGCACTGACTCTGGTTGGCTCTGAGAAGGCCGGCGCAGACATGGGTCTGACCCCACGCGCACGCGTTGTCGCCACCGCCGTCAATGGTGTCGAGCCGACCATCATGCTGACCGGTATCGAGCCGGCTGTCCGCGAGGCACTGGCCAAGGCCAACCTGACCGTCGACGATATCGACGTCTGGGAAATCAACGAGGCGTTTGCCGCCGTCGTCAAGCACGCTCAGCAGAACCTGGGCATCGACTACGACAAGCTCAACATCAACGGTGGCGCAATGGCCATGGGTCACCCGCTGGGTGCAACCGGTGCCATGATCACCGGCGCCGCAATCGACGAGCTGCACCGCACCGGTGGCCGCTACGCTCTCATCTCGCTCTGCGTGGCTGGCGGCATGGGTGTTGCAACCATCATCGAGCGCGTCTAAAGCAAACCGGAACGAAACTCACAGCGACAATTACCGCGGTCACACCGCGATAACCACAAAGGACTGACTGATTTATGAGCACAGATAACATGTTCCGGTGGGATCAGGACGACGCCGGAATCGTCACCCTCACCATGGATGACCCGAATGCGCCGGTCAACACCATGAACAAGACCTTCCAGGACGACATCTGCGCCACCGTGGAGCGCCTGGAAAACGAAATTGGCGACGGCTCTGAGACCTCCATCAAGGGCATCATCATCACCTCTGCGAAGAAGACCTTCTTCGCAGGCGGCGACATCAAGCAGATGTCCAAGGCCACTGAAGACGATGCAGCTGACATGTTCGGCATGGTCGAGGACATGAAGGCCTCCCTGCGTCGCCTGGAGAAGCTCCCGGTGCCGATTGTTGCTGCCATCAATGGCGCAGCACTGGGCGGCGGCCTCGAGGTCGCGCTGGCTGCTAACCACCGCGTTGCTGCCGATGTCCGCGGTTCCAAGATTGGCCTGCCAGAGGTCACCCTCGGCCTGCTGCCGGGTGGCGGCGGCGTTTCCCGCGTCGTGCGCATGCTGGGCATTCAGGACGCGCTGATGAAGGTCATTCTGACCGGCGCTCAGATGAACCCGGGCAAGGCCCTCGCAGCTGGCCTCGTTGACGAGGTTGTTGCTCCGGAGCAGCTCATCGACACCGCCCGCGCATGGCTGACCAGCGAAGACGCCAAGGCCGCACAGCCGTGGGATGAGAAGGGCTTCAAGATCCCAGGCGGTGACCCGAAGACTCCTAAGTTCGCAATGAACCTGCCGTCCTTCCCGGCAAACCTGACCAAGCAGCTCAAGGGCTCCCCGATGAAGGCTCCGCGCCTTGCGATGCAGGCTGCCATCGAGGGCTCTCAGGTCGACATCGACACTGCACTGCGTATCGAGTCCCGCTACTTCACCGAGCTGGTCACCGGCACCCAGTCGAAGAACATGATGCAGGCGTTCTTCTTCGACCTCAACCACGCTCAGGGCGGAGGCTCCCGTCCGCTGCAGGCTGACGGCACCCCGTACCCGAAGCGCGAGTTCAAGAAGGTTGCCGTCGTTGGTGCCGGCATGATGGGCGCAGGTATTGCATACGTGTGTGCAAAGGCAGGCATGGAAGTTGTCCTGAAGGACATTTCCCTGGAGAACGCCGAGCGCGGCAAGGCCTACTCCGAGGGTCTGGAGGCCAAGGCTCTCAAGCGCGGTCGTACCACTGAGGAGAAGTCTGCAGCGCTGCTGAACCGCATCAAGCCGACCGAGTCCTACGACGACCTGTCCGACGTCGATCTAGTCATCGAGGCAGTCTTCGAGAACACCGACCTCAAGCACAAGGTTCACGCCGAGATCGAGGCCGCAGTTCCGGAGACCTGCATCCTGGGCTCCAACACCTCCACCCTTCCGATCACCGAGCTGGCTTCCCACGTCAAGCGTGAGAAGGACTTCATCGGCCTGCACTTCTTCTCCCCGGTGGACAAGATGCAGCTGATTGAGATCATCTCCGGCGACAACACCGACCCGGCAATCCTCGCCGCTTCGCTGGACTTCGCTGTTGCAATCCGCAAGATCCCGATTGTTGTCACCGACTCCCGCGGTTTCTACACCTCCCGCGTCATCGGCACCGTCATCAACGAGGCCCTGCGCATGGTCGCTGAGGGCTACGACCCGGCCATCATCGAGGCCGCTGGTCGCCAGGCTGGTTACCCGGCACCGCAGCTCCAGCTTGCCGACGAGCTGAACCTCAAACTCATGGAGAAGATCGCTGGCGAGACCCGCGCTGCCGCCGAGGCTGCAGGCCAGACCCTGGACGAGGGCGGCGTACCGGCTCTGGTCGAGGCCATGCTGCACAAGTTCGAGCGCCCGGGCAAGCTCGAGGGCAAGGGCTTTTACGAGTACGTCGACGGCAAGCGCTCCGGTCTCTGGCCGGGCCTGTTCAACGAGCTCCGCGAAGAGCTGAACATCACCCCGATCGCTCCGGAGGACACCGACCTGCAGGAGCTGGTTGACCGCATGCTCTTCATCGAGGCCATCGAGACTCAGAAGTGCGTCGACGAGGGCGTTCTGCTTCACGACGCCGACGGCAACATCGGCTCCATCTTCGGTATCGGCTACCCGGCCTGGACCGGTGGTACTCGCCAGTTCATTAAGAACTACGACGGCGCCACTGTTGTCGACCCGGACGCAGCTCACCCGGAGCGCCGCGGTGTCGCAGGCTTCGTCGAGCGCGCCGAAGAGCTGGCCGCTAAGCACGGCGAGCGCTTCAACGCTCCGGAGTCCCTGAAGAAGTAGGACTACCCCGAGCGCACCCCGGTTGCTGGAATTGTTCCAGTAACCGGGGTTTTTCGCCTTCGAGGCCACGTCAACGGCGTAGCACCGCTGAACGCACCAGCGCGCCAACCCCAATCCGGCCTACCCGTTAAACTGCGCACATGGCTAGAAACGTCGCGGATCTGCCCACCGCACTGCCTGAACTCGCTATCGACCAGCAGGGGTTTGATGCCCCATCGCCGCAGCTGGTCATGCTTAACGACGAGCTCGCGACCCAACTCGGCCTCTCCCCGCAGTGGCTTCGCTCGGAGGCTGGCCTGAAGTTCCTCACTGGCCACGGCGCCGATCACGGAGTCGACAGCGGCGCCGGCACCCCACCCGGCGCATACACAACCCCGATGGCCACGGCCTACGCCGGCCACCAGTTCGGCAACTTCGCAGGCCTACTCGGTGATGGTCGCGCGCTCTTGCTTGCCACAGTTGAGGCTGAACCGGGGCTGACTGGGCTGCACTGTCCGCCTAACCAGCCCGACTGCCCCAAAGAGACAACCCACAGCGACAACACCCAGGCCTACGAGATTCAGGCGAAAGGCACCGGCCCCACGCCCTTCTCCCGTGGCGGTGACGGCAAAGCCACGCTGACCTCCGCCCTGCGGGAGTACCTCATCAGCGAAGCCATGTATGCACTCGGCATCCCCACCACCCGCGCGCTGGCGGTCATCAAAACTGGCGAAGAGATTTACCGCGGCTCGCAAACCCCATTCGACAACACCGACCCCACTACCGAACTTCAACCGGGCGGCATCGTCGTGCGCGTAGCATCCAGCCACCTGCGAGTTGGCACGTTCGAGCTGGTCGCACGCTCCGGTTCGGACACCGGAGTCATGGATCGGCTCATCGAGTTCGCCGCGCAGCGGCATGGCTACGAAGGTTCGGCGGAGTCGGTTCTCCGGGACGTCGTCAAGCGGCAAGCCGATCTCGTTGCGGCGTGGCTGGCCTGTGGATTTGTCCACGGCGTGATGAACACCGACAATGCCAGCATCGCGGGCGAGACCATCGACTTTGGGCCGTGTGCGTTTCTGGATGCGCACGATCCGCGGGCGGTGTTTAGCAGCATTGATCGAGGCGGTCGATACGCGTTCGGCGCGCAGCCGACGATTGCCGGGTGGAACATGTCGAAGCTCGCGGAGACATTGCTACCGCATTTCGCAGGCACCCCGGAGGAAGCCCTCGCACGCGCCCGCGACATCCTGAGCGAATTCGCCGACGAGTTCACCGATGCGCTCAGCCGCAGGTGGCTGCCTAAGTTGGGTATTCTCCCCTCGCTTTACGACGACCCGCTGGCCATCCCCCTGGTGCAGCAGTGGCAGGCGTTGCTGGCGAAGTTTGGGCTCGACCATACGAATGCTCATCGGGCGCTGATTGAGGTTCTGGCCGATGGTGATGGGGATACAGTTGCTGCGTTGGCTGCGCTGACCAGGCTGACCGCTGATCCTGCGTTCCCCGCCGCCGCGGCTGAGTGGGGGCAGTTGTGGAAGCAGACGCGGGAAGAGCTGGGAATCGACCAGACGACGGCCCTGACACTTATGGAGGAAACGAATCCGCTGTATATTCCGCGAAACTACCTGGTCACGGAAGCGTTAGCGGCGGCAGGGGCGGGGGATCTGACCGACTACCGGCACCTGCTGGAGGCGGTAACCAACCCCTTTGAGTCGCAAGACGTCCCTGCGGGGTTCACGGAGCCGGCACCGCGGGAGTTGGGTGCTTTCCACTCGTACTGTGGGACTTAATGCGCTGCCTCTCCGCCTCCTCCAAAGTCCACTTCCTCTTCCAAAGCCCACTTCACGACACAGGTGTCACCTCGTGCCAGCTGTGGAGGTGGCATGAGGTGACACCTGTGTCGTGAAGTCGCGGATGGGGCCGGACAGGAGCCCGGCGGTGGGACAGCCAGAAATTCAGCAGCCCCAACCCCTGCGGGGGTGCCAGGATGTTACAACGTTGCACCACTGCACAGGATTAACTCCCCAATCGAGGGTAAAAGACACCGTCAAATAAGGGATGGTTCGCCTGATTAATACTCATATGTTTTTTGGACTTGTAAGGTTAGAGACTGTATTGAACGGTCGTATCCAAACCTTAGAGTCCGTCACAACCAAAGGTTTCACCACCGCCATTGCTAAGCAGCTGGGAGGTGGGTATCTAAGCCATTTGGAGTGAGCCGATCACCAAATTCATATCGCCTATCTGGCAGAATCTAGAAAGGCTCGCGATGCATAGACCCGTTGCCTCCGGCCCCTTCCACACCCGGCAGAAACTCCGGCGGAAGCTCCGACAGCGAGAGAAGTCCCGTGCCACAAAACTGCACGCAACAACGCTCAGCGGAAAAGGAAAGTTCACGCTGCATGTCCGCCAGATCCTGGCGGCTTTGCTGGTAATCGCCTTGCCAGGAAGCGCGCTCGCTGCCTGCAGCACTGACCAGCAACAGGTCGGCGCGGGGTTCATTGTGGTCCAGAACTCCGAACCACAGTCGCCGCTGTACACCACTGACACCAATGAAACCGGTGGTGGCGATATCCTCCGCATGCTCTACTCAGGTCTGGTGCGCTACGACACCGACGGCTCGATGATCCTGGACCATGCGGCAGAAATTAAGCCCAACGAGGACTCGACTCATTTCGACATCACGCTGAAACCGGGCTGGACCTTCCACAACGGCGAACCAGTCACCGCGCAGAGCTACATCGATGCCTGGAATTACGCTGCCTACGGACCGAACCTGCAGAAGCAGCAGTCCTTCTTCGCCAACGTGCAGGGTTTTGATGCAGTCTCGGGAGAAAAGGCCACGGAGAAAACCCTCTCCGGCCTGAAAAAGGTCGATGACCTGAGGTTCACCGTGGATCTGACCAACCCAGATTCCTCCTTCCCGCTCAGCCTCGGCTATGTCGCGTTTATGCCGCTGCCGAAGGCCGCGTTCGAAGACAAGAAGGCTTTCGGTGAACACCCAATCGGCAATGGCCCGTACAAGATGGCCGAAGGCCGCGCTTGGCTGCACAACAACCAGCTAACTGTGGTTCGCAATGATGACTTCGCCGGTGAGCACAAGGCTCGCAACAACGGCCTGGTCTACCGCTTCTACTCGGACGTGGACACCGCATATGCAGACCTCCAGGCAGGCCGCCTGGACACGCTGCCACGCACAATTCCACCAACAGCCCTGGCCAGCTTCGAAACGGACTTCCCCGACTCCAGCGCAAACGTCCCGACCTCGTCTTCGCAGTACTTCGCAATTCCGCGAAATCTGCCAGGTTTTTCGGGTGAAGAGGGCAAGCTTCGTCGTCAAGCGATTTCCATGGCGATTGACCGGAAACTGATCACTGAGAAGATTTTCTTCGACACCCGCACCCCGGCGCGCGAGTTCAGCTCGTTGACGCTCGGCGACCTTGACCCGAACGTACCTGGCCAAGAGGTGCTGGAATACAACCCGAAGAAGGCCCGCCAACTGTGGGCCGAAGCCAACAAAATTGCACCGTTTACCGGCTCGTTCGACATCGCCTACAACGCCGACGGCGGACACCAGCAGTGGGTCGAAGCGGTGACCAACATGATTGGCGAAACCCTCGGCATCGATTCCCACGGCAAGGCCTACCCGACCTTCAAGCAGTTGCGCGATGAAATCTCCAACGAGACCATCACCAGCGGCTACCGCACTGGCTGGTCAGCGGACTACCCGTCAGTGGCCAACTACATGATCCCGCAGTTCGTCACTGGCGGTTCCTCGAATGACTACCACTACTCGAACCCGGAGTTCGACAAGCTGATTCAGGAGGCGGCCTCGGCAAAGAGCGCAGAAGATGCCAAGCCGATTTATGTCAAGGCTCAGTCTGTGCTGATGGAGGACCTGCCAGCGATTCCGCTGTGGTACCCCAATGCTTCGGTGGCGTGGAACCCGAAGCTGCGCAATGCCGTAGTGATGTGGGACGGCATCTTGGACTACCCAATGATTGAGAAGGACTAGCACCATGGGTTGGTATATCGGAAAGAGACTCCTACAGATGGTGCCGGTTTTCTTCGGTGCCACACTGCTGATTTATGCAATGGTCTTCGCCATGCCAGGCGACCCCATTGCCGCACTGGCTGGCGATAAGCAGCTGCCACCGGAGCAGGTCGCAGCACTGCGCGCCCACTACCACCTGGATGAGCCTTTCCTCGTCCAGTACTGGGAGTACCTCAAGGGCCTGTTCACCCTGGATATGGGCGAGACCTTCTCCGGTCGCTCGGTCGGCGAGGAAATCGCGCTGGCCTTCCCTATTACGATTCGCCTGGCGCTGATGGCCGTTGCCATTGAGGCCATTTTCGGCATTGGCCTCGGCGTTATTGCCGGCATGCGCAAGGGCGGGTTCTTCGACTCCACCGTTCTGGTGATGTCCCTGCTGGTTATCGCAACTCCGACCTTCGTGCTCGGCTTCGTGGCCCGCTACCTCTTCGGTGTGCGCTGGGAGATTGTCTCCCCCACCGTTGGTAGCGATGCCTCCTTTACTTCCCTGCTGCTGCCGGCATTCGTGCTGGGTCTCGTCTCGGTTGCTTATGTTCTGCGACTGACGCGCTCCGAGGTTTCGTCGGCACGCCATGCTGACTTCGTACGCACTGCCCGCGCCAAGGGCTTGCCAACCTCTGAAGTCACCCGCCGCCACATCTTGCGCAACTCGCTAATTCCCGTTGTGACCTTCATCGGCGCTGATCTCGCTGCTCTGATGGGTGGCGCAATTGTCACCGAGGGCATCTTCAACGTGCCCGGTATCGGTGGCCTGATCTTCCACGCCGTCCAGATTGGTGAAGCTCCCACCGTGGTCAGCATCGTGACCATCCTGGTGGTTATTTACATGTTCGCCAACTTGCTCATCGACTTGCTCTACGCAGTCCTGGATCCGAGGATTCGTTATGCCTAAGCCAGATTCGACGCAGTTAGATTCGCCTCAGCCAGAAAAGCAGGCCAACACCGTGCATACCGGCACCGCCCAGGCAACGAACCCCGACCACAAGCAGTTGCCGGATACCCCGCCGCTGGGGCTCTGGGGTTCGGCCTGGCAGAACCTGCGTTACCGCCCACTGTTCTGGGTTTCCGCATTCATTATTTTGCTCTCCATCGCAGTGGCCGCATTCCCGTCGCTGTTCACCTCTGTGGACCCGACGGCGGCAAACCTGCGTGACTCGCTGGCCCCAGCCCGCGACGGCCACCCGATGGGCTTCACTCAGCAGGGCTACGACGTCTACGCCCGTGTCATCTACGGTGCCCGCGCCTCGGTCATCGTCGGCATCGGCGTCACCCTGGCCGTGACCGTGGTGGGCATCATCCTCGGTGCCATCGCTGGCTATCTCGGCGGTTGGGTCGATGCGGTGCTCTCTCGCATCACGGACATGTTCTTTGCCATCCCCCTGATTCTCGCCGGTATCGTGCTGATGCAGCTGTTTACCGAACGCACCATCTGGTCCGTGGTCTTCGTGCTCGCTGCTTTCGGCTGGCCGCAGATGGCGCGCGTGGTGCGCTCCTCGGTGATCTCAGTGAAAAACGAGGAATACGTCACCGCCTCCAAGGCGCTCGGTCTGTCCAGCACTGGCATTCTCTTCCGCCATGTGCTGCCGAACTGCCTCGCCCCTGTCATCGTCATGGCCACGACCTCACTGGGTATTTACATCGTCGCCGAGGCCACGCTGTCCTACTTGGGCATTGGCTTGCCGACGACCACCGTTTCCTGGGGCAACGACATCTCTGTCGCACAGCAGGTGCTCCGCCAGGCCCCGTCCAACCTGTTCTGGCCAGCACTCGCCCTGGCGATTACCGTTCTCGGCTTCATCCTCATGGGTGACGCTTTGAAGGATTCTCTCGACCCGAAGGAGCGTCGTCGATGAGCACCGACACCAATACTTCCGCAGCGCCCATTCTCACCTTGAAGGATGTCTGCATTGGCTTTCCGACGACCACAGCGTCCGGCCGCCGCAGTAAATCGTTGACCGATGTGGTGCATGACGTCGACCTGGAGATTTTCCCCGGTGAGACGGTCGCCATTGTTGGCGAATCCGGCTCGGGTAAATCCACCACTGTCCATGCCGCGCTGGGGCTCCTGCCCGGTGA
This sequence comes from Corynebacterium sp. HMSC064E08, assembly GCF_001811805.1. Classification (NCBI taxonomy): domain Bacteria; kingdom Bacillati; phylum Actinomycetota; class Actinomycetes; order Mycobacteriales; family Corynebacteriaceae; genus Corynebacterium; species Corynebacterium sp. HMSC064E08. Next base: position 98,306 of record NZ_KV806692.1, on the reverse strand, counting down.
TGGCGAAGTCACCGGGGGCACCATCACCTTTGATGGCCGCGACATCACGCATCTGACAGACCGCGAGTTTGTCAGTATCCGCGGTAGCGGCATCGGCTTGGTCCCGCAGGATCCGATGACCAACCTGAATCCGGTGTGGACCGTCGGCGCCCAGATTACCGAGGCGCTGCGCGCAAATAACATCGCCACTGGCTCCGAGGCCCACAAAAAGGCGATTGAACTGCTGGAACAGGCTGGTCTTCCCGATGCCAAAAAGCGCATCGACCAGTACCCACACGAGTACTCCGGCGGCATGCGCCAGCGCGCACTGATTGCAATGGGTCTGGCCGCACACCCGAAGCTGTTGATTGCCGATGAGCCCACCTCGGCTCTCGACGTGACCGTGGCGAAGAAGATCCTCGACCACCTTGCCAAGCTCACTAGCGAACTCGGCACGTCCGTGGTGCTGATCACCCATGACCTCGGTTTGGCTGCCGAGCGCGCTGACCGACTCGTCGTTATGCAAGCAGGACGTGTCGTGGAGACTGGCCCTGCCCTGGACGTCCTCACGCACCCGCAGCATCCGTACACCAAGCAGTTGATTGCGGCGGCTCCGTCGCTGGCTGCCCGGCGCGGTGATCGCGTGGTGGCGGCTCCGACGACCGCAGACCACGAGCAGAAGGAGATTCTGGTCGCGAAGAATCTGGTCCGCGACTTCGCCATCCCCGGCAACCGCCCGTGGCGCAAGGACTCCTTCCGCGCCGTCGATGACATTAGCTTTACACTGCGTCGCGGCCGCACCATCGGCATCGTGGGCGAATCCGGTTCGGGTAAATCCACCGTCGCCAACATGGCGCTGGGGCTGCTCGATCCGACTGAAGGCGAAGTGCTTTTCGACGGCAAACGCGTCCAGGGCCGGAATCGTAAAGAGGAACTGGAGCTGCGGCGTCGCATTCAGCCGATCTTCCAGAACCCGTATGCGACGCTGGATCCGATGCGCACGGTGCATTCCTCCATTGAGGAGCCGCTGCGTATTCACAAGATTGGGACCAAAAAGGAGCGTGAGCAGCGCGTATTCGAGCTTCTCGACCGCGTCGCACTTCCCGCGGAGATGGGACGCCGCTTCCCCGGTGAGCTGTCGGGTGGCCAGCGTCAGCGTGTTGCGATTGCGCGTGCGTTGGCCCTGAACCCTGAGGTTGTGGTCTGTGACGAGGCGGTGTCAGCACTCGACGTGGTGGTGCAGGCTCAGGTGCTCGAACTACTCGCTGAGCTGCAGGAAGAGATGGATTTGGCCTACCTCTTTATTACGCACGACCTCGCTGTGGTGCGGCAGGTGGCTGATGAGGTCATCGTGATGGAGCACGGCAAGATGGTTGAACACCGTCCGACCGACGATCTCTTCGATCACCCGGAGAAGGAATACACCCAGCGGCTGCTGGACGCCATCCCAGGTGCGTCGTTGGATTTGGATCTGTAGCTGGGCGGTGGCCTGTTTCCCTAGGGCACTTCGCTCCGCCCCCCTTCTGGGCCACTTCACGACACAGGCGTCACCTCGTGCCAGCTGTGGAGGCGGCATGAGGTGACATAGGTGTCGTGAAGTCGCGAGGAGAGGCAGGCAGGCGAGCGGGAAGGCGGGAACGTGCAGGCGGGCAAGCAAGAACGGGCAAGCAGCCGGCTGCTACTCCTCGTCCAGCACCATGCGATAACCGACCCCCACCTCAGTGCGCAAGTACTTGTTGTGAGCCTGCTGAGGCTCAATCTTGTGGCGCAGCTGGGAGATGTAAACGCGCAGGTAGTTGGTCTCTTTTTCGTACTGGCCACCCCAGACGGCCTTGAGAAGCTCCAGTTTGGTCACCAGTTCGCCACGATGCTGCACCAGGTAGACCAGGATGTCCCACTCGCGCGGGGTCAGATGCACGAGCTCGTCCGCCACGAGAACTTGCCGTTTGGCCAGGTCAACCATTAGATGACCATCTGCGGAGGTCACCTTCGGCACCTCTTCGACCACTACTTTGCTAGCACGCCGCATGGTTGAACGCAGCCGAGCCAACAACTCCCCCATCGAGAAAGGCTTGGTGACGTAGTCATCGGCCCCTTCATTGAGGGCGTTGATTTTCCCCGCCTCGTCGTGACGTGCGGAGACAATCAGCACTGGAATATCGCTCCACCTGCGCAAAGAACGCAGAACTTCCAGGCCACTGACATCGGGCAAGCCCAGATCCAGGAGAACGGCGTCGGGCTTCCACTCGCTGACCGCGGCTAACGCCCGCGTGGCCGTTTGCGCGACACGTGGCTCGTAACCGCGGGCTTTTAAACTGACAAGCACAGTGCGGGCCATGGCGACATCATCCTCGACGATGAGTATCTTTCGCCCGGGTTTGTTGCCAGCCTGACCAGCGGGTTGTCCTGAACTGAGATTCATGGAATCCTACTTTCTCTCGCCCATTGCACGCGGCAACGTCAGCACGAAGGTAGCACCGCCGCCGGGTGTCTGTTCGGCGCGGATGGCGCCTCCCATGGCGTCGGCAAAACGCGAGGCGGCGGCAAGTCCCAGACCAAGGCCCTGAGATTGTGCCGAGTAGTCGCCAAGGCGTTGGAACGGTTGAAAAATCTCCTCCAACTTATCCTCCGGGATGCCCTTACCGTGGTCAATGATCAAAATGTCTATGCATGCGCTCGCAGCGATAGCACCCAGCGAGCCCATAACCGGCATGTCGGCGGGACCGCGCACACCGCGCTCGCTGGGCCGCGTACGAATGGTCAGGCTCGACTCCGGTGCGTACTGACGGCCGTTGATGACGATGTTGGAAACAATGCGCTGGATCAGCCCAGGATCGCCTTCCACCATGCAGGCGTCATGGTCAATATCGCGGTCAATGTGACCTGCGGCTTCCGGCAGCTCCGCACATACCGCGTCCACAACATCGGAGACGCTAACCGGCACACTTTCCACCCGCTTGGTGCTGGAGTCGATGCGGCTGGCATCGAGTAGGTTGCCAATGACCACCTCTAGGCGGTCAGCGGAACTCTCGATTGTCTCCATGAGGATGAGACGCGTTTCGTCGTCAAGCTCGACGTCCTCCATGTTCATGCTGGAGATCGCAGCCTTGATGCTGGCCAGCGGTGTGCGCAGGTCATGTGAAACGGCGGTCAGCACCGCGCTGCCCACGCGGTTGCCCGCCTCGAGGGCAGCGGTGGCGCGGCGCATCGCGGCGATTTCCTCCATGTCCATGAGCGCCCGGATGCGGGAACCGTGAGCCGCAATCATGGCAGTCTCAGCGGCGGTGAGTTCACGGCCACTGAGCACAAAGCGCAGGTCATCGCCGGAGCTGACCTTAGTCATCGGCAGCTCTGTCGGCCACGGTTCGGACAAGCCGTGTTCGGCGGTGGTGACAATGGTCAACCACTTCTTGCGCTCTGAGGAGTAACGCTGCACGTCCACGCGCTCCATCGAGAACGTATCCGCCAAGCTGTGGACCAGGTTGGACATGTTGTCGCCATCGTGGACGACACCGTGTGCCAACTCGGACATTACGACTGCCTGATGCAGACTCCTGTCCGCCATCTCGCGGCGGCGCTCGGAACGCTCCACCACCGTCGCCACAGCCGCCGCAATCACACCGAAGAGCAGGATTTGAGCCAAGCTGGCCGGCTCGGTGATAGTCAGGGTGTTCACCGGGGCGGTGAAGTACCAGTTTGCCAGAATTGAGGAGACCACCACTGCCGCCAGCGCTGGCACCAACCCTGCCGCCATAGCGGCGAAGACTATCGGCATCAGATAGGTCAGCAGCAGTACGCCCAGGAACTCCGGGCCGGTGTCCAGCTGGTAGAGCAGCAACGTCAGTAGCACTGGCCCCACCAGTGCCAGCAGCCAACCGGTGATACGTCGCTCCTTGGAAAAGCGAGAGCGCAGTTTCTTGCGCCGCTTGGCTTTCTTCTCTGAGCTTGAGGAGATGATGTGCACATCGATGGGCTCAGCCTGGTCGATGATGCGCTGCGAGGTACTTAAGCCCACGTAGCGCCGCAGTCCTCGCTCCGAGCCAATGACCAGCTGCGATGCATTCACCGTGCGGGAGAACTCCAGCAGGATGCCCGGCACATCATCGCCCACGATGGTACGCCACTGCCCACCCAGCGACTCGGTGAGGTCCTGCAGTTTTCGCAGTCGACGCAAGTAGCCGCGGTCGAGGCCATCGTCATCACCGGTAATGTGCACGACAATCATCTCGCGGCCGGCCACGCGACCGGTCATACGAGCACCGCGACGAATCATGGCCTCGGCGTTGTTGTCATCACGCACCGCTACCACCACACGCTCGCGGGTAGTCCAATGATCGTCGATCTCCTCATCTTCGCGGTAGGAGTCCAGAACCTCTTCGACCTTGTCGGCCAGCCACAGCAGTGCCAGCTCACGCAGGGCGCTGAGGTTGCCGGGTCGGAAGTACTTCCGCAGCGCCAGTTCCGCTTGCTCCTTGCGGTAGATTTCGCCGCGGGACAGTCGGATACGCAGGGCATCCGGGCTTAAGTCGATGAGCTCAATCTCGTCCGCATCGCGGAGGACACGGTCGGGCACCGTCTCCATTTGGCGCACGCCGGTGACGGCCGCAACGACGTCGTTAAGCGATTCCAGGTGCTGGATGTTCATCGTCGAGATGACGTCGATGCCTGCGTCGAGAAGCTGGTAGACATCGTGCCAGCGCTTGCGTTGCTGAACGAACTCGTTGTCCGGCTCATCGGTAACGACGGTGTGCGCGAGCTCATCGACGAGGGCGACCTCGGGACGCATCTCGATAATCGCATCAACATCCAGCTCACGATAGGTGTTGCCGCGGTAGGACACCTTTCGACAATCCAACACTGGCAGGCCTTCGATGAGCTTCTTCGTCCGCTCGCGACCGTGGTGTTCCACCAGACCAATGACTACCTCGTGCCCACGGGAGTACAGATCGTGCCCCTCGCTCAACATGGCGCACGTCTTACCCACGCCCGGGGCGAACCCCAGGTAGACCTTCAGTTTTCCTCGCTTGGCCATTTCTTACAGACCTTTACTTGCCATACCTTGCCCAATCGCAGGATGCTTACTGTCCGTCTGTCAGAGCGGCGTTCAGCTTTACGACGTTGACCAGTCGCCCACCATCCTGCGAGCCCTGTTCCGTAATTGCGTTTTCACTATTTTCCGAGATCAACCGCTCAACCTCTGCCTGTGGCAGGTTGCGCTCCTTGGCCACGCGCGGTGCTTGCAGCTGTGCGTACTTCTCGGAGATATGCGGATCCAGACCGGAACCGGAGGCGGTGACTGCCTCCACCGGTACCTGGGCCGGGTCGATGCCCTCGCGGGCAGCGACATCGGTGCGGCGCTGTTCGATTTCAGCCTGGAACTCCTTGCTATACGGCGACACGTTCGATGCCGAAGACGACATCGCGTCGTAGCCATTATCCCCCGCAGCAGACGGGCGCGGGTAGAAAAATCCCGGCTTTGTCACTTCTTGGGCAATGAGCTCCGAGCCCTGGGCCTTGCCTGCGGAGTCATACATCATCGAGCCATCAGCGTTATCGGACCAGATTCGCCCCACTACCCAGATTGCGGCTGGGTACAGCAGGCCGATAACCACGGTGAGCAGCAAATATGCCTTGATTGTGGTGGATACCAACCGAAAGTTCTTGTTCATGTCCTTCTCGATTCTTTTCACATGTTGCGAGATGCCAAGTGCTGTGCGCTGGCTGCGCCGTTTGGCGCGAGGCCAAGGCACTTACATCCCGAACACTCCGGAGAGCAGGAGGTCAATAATTTTGATGCCGACAAACGGTGCGATGATGCCACCGACACCGAAGATGAGCAGGTTGCGGCTCAGCAGTGAGGCAGCCGACCCGGCGCGGTACTTCACGCCCTTGAGAGCCAGCGGAATCAAGGCGACAATCACCAGCGCGTTGAAGATCACTGCAGACAGGATGGCGCTTTCCGGCGAATGCAGGTTCATGATGTTGAGCTTGTCCAGGCCAGGCAGCGCCGTGACGAACATGGCTGGAATGATGGCGAAGTACTTCGCCACGTCATTGGCAATGGAGAAGGTGGTCAGCGCACCGCGGGTAATCAGCAACTGCTTGCCGATTCCCACCACGTCAATGAGCTTGGTCGGATCCGAATCCAGGTCCACCATGTTGGCCGCTTCCTTCGCCGCCGACGTACCAGTGTTCATTGCCACGCCCACATCTGCCTGCGCCAATGCCGGTGCATCGTTGGTGCCGTCACCGGTCATGGCGACCAGGCGTCCCTTCGACTGCTCCTTGCGGATCAACTCTAGCTTCTGCTCCGGGGTGGCCTCAGCGAGCACATCGTCGACGCCGGCCTCCTTCGCAATCGCATGCGCCGTCACCGCATTGTCGCCCGTGATCATGACGGTACGAATGCCCATTTCACGCAGCTGATCGAAACGCTCACGCATGCCAGGCTTAACGACGTCCTTGAGATAAATAACACCCAGCACTCGTCCGGACTCACCGCTGGTTACTTCGTCGCCGCCAAATACCTCGGCGACCACCAGCGCGGTACCGCCCGCTTCCGAAATGCGCTGGACAATGCCATCGACCTCGGGCGGCACGGTGGCACCGATGCACTTCATCAGCTTCACAATCTCCATTGCGGCACCCTTGACTACCTTGCGTTTCTTCTCGCCGCCGGTAGCGGGGAACTCGATACCACTCATACGAGTCTGAGCGGTAAAGGGAATGAAGGTCGCATTGGCATAGACGGATTCGTCGATGCGTTCATTCGATTCGGTTTCCGCGAGCTCGACAATGGAGCGGCCCTCGGGGGTTTCGTCGGCAAGCGAAGAAAGCTGGCAGGCGTGTACCAATTCAGCGTGCGTGGTGTCGCCGACCTCGGAGAACTCCGCAGCCTGACGGTTACCGAAGGTGATGGTGCCGGTCTTGTCTAGCAGCAGCGTGGCGACGTCACCAGCGGCCTCAACCGCACGGCCCGACATGGCCAACACGTTGTGCTGAACCAGGCGGTCCATACCGGCGATACCAATAGCGGACAGCAGCGCGCCGATAGTGGTCGGGATCAGGCAGATCAGCAGTGCGACCAGTACCAATGGGTCCTGCTCAGCGCCGTTGAAGACAGCCATTGGTGCCAAGGCGATGACGACCATGAGGAAGATCAGGGTCAACACGTGCAGCAGGGAACCAAGTGCCAGCTCGTTCGGAGTCTTCTTGCGCTGTGCGCCTTCGACCAGACCAATCATGCGATCCATGAAGCTCTCACCGGGCATGGTGGTGACCTCGATGGCGATGGCGTCGGAAAGCACGCGTGTACCACCGGTGACCGCGCACCGATCACCGCCGGCCTCGCGGATGACCGGCGCGGACTCACCGGTAATGGCGGACTCATCGACACTGGCAGCGCCGACGATCACGTCGCCATCGGCGGGAATCGGCTCGCCGGCGGAGACGATGACGATGTCACCCGGAACCAGGTCCGTGGCCGCGACCTTGGTGGTCTGCGCGGCTGGGTTCTCCAGTGCTGCAGCGGCGTTGGCGCCGTTGTTGAGCTTGAAGGCATCAGAGGTGGTGCGCGAAGCGCGCAGCGATTCCGCCTGTGCCTTGCCGCGGCCCTCAGCGACGGCTTCCGCCAGCGTTGCAAAAAGTACCGTCAACCACAGCCACACCGTGATGGAAATACTGAACAGCGACGGGTGCGCAATGGCCAGGACCAGCGTAAATGCGGCACCGACTTCGACCAGGAACATCACCGGGGTGGCGATGAGCTGGCGCGGGTTCATCTTGCTCAGCGCCAGCGGCAGAGCCGCTTTCAGTGCGCTGGGAGAAAATGCGGAAGATGCGTTGGAATTCTTGCTCATGACAGGGCCTCCGTCAGCGGACCTAGGACGAGGGTTGGTAGGAAGGTCAGGGCGCTGACGATGATTGCGATGGCAACGGTCAGGCCGACAAACTGCGGTCGGTGAGTTGGCAGGGTGCCAGCGGTCTCGGCGGCTGGTCGCTGCTTGGCGAAGTCACCAGCCAGACCCAGCACCATGACAATTGGAAGAAAGCGACCAAACAGCATGGCGAAACCGAGGCTCATGTTGAACCACGGGGTATCGGCACCGAAGCCCGCGAATGCCGAACCATTGTTGTTGGACGCACTGGTGAAGGCGTAAATCAGGTCGGAGAAACCGTGCGGCCCATCAGCGGACACGGAGTCCAGCGTCGACGGCAGCATGGTGGAGATACCGACACCTGCCAGCACCAGCACTGGCATGACCAGGATGTAGAGGCAAATCTTGGTGATTTCCGAAACACCAATGCGCTTGCCCAGGTATTCCGGGGTACGGCCGACCATCAGGCCGGCGATGAATACGGTCAGGATGGCGATGATGAGCATGCCGTAGAGACCGGAGCCCACACCACCAGGGCTGATCTCACCCAGCAGCATGTTCAGCATGAGCATGCCGCCTGCCAGTGGTGAGTAGCTGGAGTGGAAGCTGTCCACCGCGCCTGTCGACGTCATGGTGGTGGTCACCGCAAAGAAGGAACTCGGCAGCACGCCAAAGCGCATTTCCTTGCCCTCCATGCCGCCACCTTGGAAGGTCTGCAGCGCAGTCTCGCTGGACATAACGGCAGCCAGAGAGATGAAGTAGAGCACCGCCATGGTGGACAGAATTGCCCAGCCCTGGCGCTTGTCACCGATGATGACACCGAATGCCCTGGTCAACGAGACCGGAATCAACAGGATAAGGAAGATTTCCAGCATGTTGGTCCACGCATTCGGGTTTTCAAATGGATGCGCGGAGTTGGCGTTGAAGTAGCCACCGCCGTTGGTGCCCAATTCCTTGATGACCTCCTGCGATGCCACGGCACCGCCCGGGATAGTCTGGCTGCCGCCGGTGACAGTCTGGATAGTCTGTGGGGCCGAGAAATTCTGGATGGCACCCTGCGAAATCAGCAGAATTGCACCAATAGCGGCGATGGGCAGCAGCACTCGCAGGACGGTACGAGTCAGATCTACCCAGAAGTTGCCGATGTTGCCGTCACCGTGACGGTTGGCCAGGCCTCGGACCAGCGCCACCGCCACTGCAATACCGACTGCGGCGGAGACGAAGTTCTGAACTGCCAGGCCAGCCATCTGGGTTAGCACTGTCATGGCTTCTTCACCGGAGTAGGACTGCCAGTTGGTGTTGGTGGTAAACGACACCGCGGTGTTCCACGCCTGGTCCGGAGAAACTGGGCCCTTGCCGTGGTTGAGCGGTAGCCACTGCTGCACTCGCTGCAGCAGGTAGACGAAGATGACGCTGACAGCGGAGAAGCTCAACACACTGGCGGTGTACTTTGTCCAGTGCTGGTTGGCCTCTGGGCGCACACCGATGGCGCGGTAGAAACCGCGCTCAACACCCAAGTGTTTATCAGTGGTGAATACCCGCCCCATGTAATTGCCGAGCGGGATGTAAAGGATGGCCAGTGCGGCCATCACGATGATTACCGGGACAAATCCCATAATGACGTTGCTCACGAGAATCGCTCCGGATCAATCAGGGCGACCAGGACATAGCCCAATGCCGCCAAACCTAAAATGGCGCCGACGATCAATTCCCACGTCATAGTTTCTTCACCGCCTTTGCGCAGCCCTGCAGTAGCAGGAAGGCCGCAATGGTGAGTAGAAGAAGCAAAATGTCTACGAACATGACAGTTATAAAACACCCATACCTACTGCGGCGGGCACCTATTAACGCTTTTTTAACACCCGACTGAACTGGGGTTATGCGCTTAGAGATGTGCGAATGCACTTCTGATTAAGAAAGTGCCAATGCAGGTACGCGGCGAATTAATACCAGTTTCGGGGCTGAGTGGACTGAGCAGGCGCACTGGTGTTGCCGACTTATCGATGGTTTTCCGTGACCTGTCGATGACTTCCGTTGTCTTATCGATGGTTTTCCGCCACTTATGCGCACGTTGTGGGGTCTACCTGAGCACTTGTCGATGCGTTATTCACTGATGGCCACGCTATAGCGCATCGACAGGTGAATAGCTCATCGACAAGTGGCCGACCGCCCCTGCCCTCGCCGGCCCCGTCCCCGCCGTCTCCGCACCCAGCCGGACCACGCGCTACCCGAAGGTTTTTGGACACGGAGCATAGGCGCGAAGCATAAAAAAACCGGGCACCACACTTCCTGCGTGATACCCGGTTTTAATGGATTGAGTTAGGCCGAAGCAACCGGCCCGAAGCAACCAACCTAGAAGTGGCGGACTAAGCCTAACTAGTTAGTCCTCCGGTGCGAGCTCGCTTTCGGTAACCCACTTGTGGTTCTTCATGGTCATGCCGTCTTCGTCGATATCAACCATGTAGACCGGCTCCTGGGTGGAGTAATCAACAGTACCCTTGGCGCCCTTCATGCCCGCCATGTGCTCGGCATTGATGGTGATCTCGGAGCCGTCGGCAAGCGGAGCCTCACCTGGGTTCTCCAGCTCCTCATGAACAACCCAACGGTGATCCTTCACCGGTTCACTGCCATCGGTCGGAGTGTAGGACACGGAGTACGTGGTGGTGTTGAAATCACCAACAACCTTGCCTTCTGCACCCTTCATGCCCGGCATGTGATCAGCTAGAACCTTCACTTCACTGCCGACCGGAAACTTCGCGTTGTCAGCCGGAGCCATTCCCTCGGGAGCCGGACCGCCATCGGTCGGGTGATCATGGCCAGCCATTGCATCGTCATCATGGTCGCCGTGCTCACCGTGGTCATCGGCATCGTCCATGTCATCCATGTCGTCCGTGTCCTCAGAGCTGGTTGCCGTTGCCGACGAGCTGGTCTCGCTAACAGTGCTGCCTGCTTCGGTATTAGTCGAATCATCGGAGGAGCAACCGGCCAGCGCAAGCACGCTGGCGGCACCTGCGGCTACAAGCGCATTAAGTGGTCGGATATTCTTTGCCATGGTCAAGCTCCTTTGTTGTTGATGTCAATCAATCTATGCCCTCACCCTACCGACGCTCCTCTAACGCCACCAGGACTTATCGCCCTCGGCGGACGGAAATCGTCCAGCCGGCCTCACCGGTCTGCTCGAAGTTGGTGACCTCGTGTCCATCCTTCGCAGCCCAGCGCGGAATCGCATCCGTGGCCTGGGTGCAGTCGAATGGAATCACCAGCTCCTCGCCGACCTCAATCTTGTTGATTGCATCCTTGGCCTCGATCAACGGGAATGGGCACACCGCGCCGACGGTGTCGAGCTCGTATCGCCCATCGCCCAGCGGCTTGAGCTTGCCGTCATCCTGCTTGACGACGCTCCGGTCGAGCAACGCCACCGGAGCGACAGCAAAGGCACCCGCCAGCGGGGAGGCCTCGGTGCCAGCGGCACCGGCACCTTCGCTACCCGGCAGGGACACAGGAGAAGTAGCAGCCGAAGCGACCGGAGCAGTTGCCGATACCGCCGTGTCGTTGGTGGTGGAAGGGGTGCTCGGGACGTCGCTAAGCGAAGGCGCGGACGGCTTCAGCCAAAGCTTGGCGGCGATAGCGACACCTGCGGCGATGGACGCCAGCGCGAGCCAACCCTGGTAGCTGAACAGCGAAGTCTGGACCATGCCGTTGCCGACGGTGCAGCCGCCGGCCCACGCAGCGCCGACACCCATGAAGATGCCGCCGACTACCGAGCGGGCGCCCTGAGTGGCGTCCGGGACGCGGAGACGGAATTCACCGGAGGCCTTGGCCGCGATGAAGGAACCGACGAGGATGCCGAGGACGAGGAGGACGCCCCAGTCGAAACGCTCGGTGTCACCAGTGACAACGTAGTTAGCGAGGTTGGAGGACGGAGTGGTGATGCCGAGGCCATCGTTGCGGCCGGTAGCTGCGGACAGTGGCCATGCAATCACGCCCAGTACACCGACGATGGCGGCGGTGGCGTACACGTGCCAGGGCTTCTCAGCCAGGATGTGCGCGAGACCGGACTTACGCGGTGCCAGAGTTACCGGGCGCGGGCCGGAGAATTCTTCGCGCAGGAAGCGGACGGCGAAGTATGCCGTGACGGCGCTCAGCGCGATGACCAGTGGCCAGATACTAATGCCCAGAGAGGCGTGGATGCTGGTCAGGCCGACGGTGCGGTCCTTCAGGGAATCCTGCAGGCCGTTGAGGAAGCCAGTCTTCATGGCAGCAGCGGATAGGGCGTAAAAGACCAGTGCGATCCAGGAGCCGATCAGGCCCTCACCGGAGCGGTACCAGGTACCCGAGGCGCAGCCACCGGCCAGGACGATACCCAGTCCGAAGATAACGCCACCAATAATGACAGCCAGCGGTGCCAATTCCTTGTATTCGGGAGTAATCACGCCGGCGCTGGTCAGGGCGGCCAGACCGATGGCGTGAACGGAAATAACAATCAGCAGGGCGACGAAGCCGCGCCAGCTGCGCTGAGTGAAGATGTCGCGCAAGAAGCCGGTGACGCAGAAGCGTCCTCGCTGCATAACAAAGCCGAGCACGGCACCCAGCGCTAGTCCTGAAATGAGCATGAGAGTGTTTCTCCTAAATTTATGAGCCAGTCCGCCATCAAAGCCATAATGAACAGACCTGTCTATTAGTGGATTAGAAGCTACTCTACACAGCGAAAAAAGTCCAACTTAATGAAGTTTTCATAGGGTAGAACACCTGCCAATAGACAGACCGAACCGTATAGTTGCTGGTGAGAAGCGCAAGTTGTGGCAAGCTAAAACACTATGAGCGCACAGAATTCAGCCCTGGTTGGACACCAGCGACACCAGCGGTTCCTTGCGATGCGCTCGATACTCGACCTTCCTTTTACCCATGCTTTCGCCCTTGATCCTCAGGCGGTCATCGATATTTCCGGTGTGGCCCGCCTCAGCGAGCTCAATGCCAAAAATGTCGCAATAATCGACAGTTTGCGGCCACTCGCCCACACCAACACGCAGGACTTTTACGCCATCGATGACGCAGCAGAAGCTCTGGGGACCGCCTTGCGAATGGCGATTTCCTCCCGGCAGCTACTCTGGTTTAGCTCGCTGCCCCACAGTGATGTGGACAAGGTACAAAACATCCTCGGCGGCGACATCGTTCATGTGGTGGGCGCGGAACTGGCCGTCGATAAGCTCGATGACAGTCCCCTCGAGCTTCCCACTGCGCTGAAGCAGCGCGGAGAACCACTGGTGCCCATCGCTATCTCGCCAAGCGAGCTGGTGCAGGCCTGGGCACACGGCAGTCTCAAGCAGCAAAAACTGCTCGCTTACCTGCTGGAGGGAACAAATACGCTGGTCATGCAGCAAAAGGACCTGCAGGCACTACGCAAAGTCGGGACCAAACTCATCGAGCGCAACCCCGTGTGGCGCCTGCTCTACAACCCGAAGGTCCTCGCCTATCTGGTGGTGATGGTCTACTCTTCGCTCCGCGCGCTACCTGTGGTTTTCGTCCCCGGATTCCACGGCAATGTCTGGGTGCTGTGGAGCATCGACATCATTACCGCTATCCCCTACACCTGGGGAATTGTCGAGATGATCACCGGCCGCTCATTCGGCCGAAGAATGCTGGGGCTCCTGATCACCGTAGTGACTTTCGTCTCGCCCTATGTCTATTTCTGGGCCAACGGACGCGATTATCCGGTGTGGGTCACCATCTTTGTCATTGCATTAATTGTCGCAGCCTGCGCCGTCGAATACGCCCGCTGGCTGCGCGACCGCGCCATCTCCGCAATCCTGCGCCAACCACCCACCAACTGCCGCTAGCGACCGCTAAGTGAGCGCCGCACGCCGCCAATAATCAGCCAGGCACCGGCGGCAACGTTGACAGCCACAAGCCCGTGGATAGACGCCTTGCTTAACGACGCTGCCATCGTCTCACTTGCGATAAGCATGCCGGTCGAGACAATCCAGATGAACGTTGCGGCAATGTTGGCAATCCGGCCGCGTTCCACGCGGAATGGATGCGTGTAGTGCAGCGGCACCAGCGTCATTGCGCTGAAGATAAAAATGGCAGCGATGCACACCGCCATGGGCGCGTTCCATACCCACAGCAAGACTGCCACGATGTTCCATGCGGCAGGGAAACCAACGAAGTAGTAATCGCCAGACTTGGCGGCTTCGTTGGCATAGCAGAACATCGACGACACCAGGACCAGAATCATCAGGGCGATCGCCAACGGACGTGGCCCCAGAGGCAGATACATGACCATGAAAGCGGCGGGTATGGCGGTCCAGGTGAGATAGTCAACGATGTTGTCCACCACTGCGCCGTTAAACCACGGGACGACTTCCTTGATGTGATGCTTACGCGCCATATTGCCATCGACACCATCGACGACGAGGGCAATTCCCAACCAGAGCCACATCCAATGTGGGCGGCCCTCCAGCAGCGCGACCACAGCCAGCGTTGCCCACACCAAACCGGTCAGCGTAAAGGCATGCACAGCCCAGGCGATGACATGCTGGCGCCGGGTGAAGCGGGTGAAGGTCGCGGCGGTGCTGGCAGTATCGGCGCAGGCAGTATCTGGCCCACTGGCGGCACTAGAACTGGCATTGTCGGAGCGGGTAGTAGCGTTCACGGCAGATGTCCTTTAGAGAACAAATGCGCACAACTGCAAACCTTTATCGCAGTTGTGCGCAGAGTCGATTTTTTCAATCGGTGAGTATAACGGCCGATGGATCGTTTTCCCGTATTTTTACTCGGGCTTGTGCCGAGTTATTTAACGACGATCCTCGAACCAACCGGTAACAGCCGGTGCTGTGTTCTCGTAGACCAGCTTGGCTTCGGTGTACTCCTCCAGGCCGGTCGGGCCCAGCTCGCGGCCGATACCGGACTGACCAAAGCCACCCCACTCGGCCTGTGGCAGGTAGGGGCCAAAGTCGTTGATCCAGACGGTACCGTGACGCAGCTCGCGGGAAACACGCTCAGAAACCTCGCGGTTAGATGTCCACACCGCACCGGCCAGGCCATATTCGGTGTCGTTGCCGATCTCGATGGCCTCGTCAACCGTGGTGAAGGTCTCCACCGTCACTACCGGGCCAAAGGCTTCGTCGTGGACGCAGTCCATATCGCGGGTGACCTGGTCAATCACGGTTGGGAGGTAGAAGTAGCCGTCGGCAAGCGAGGCGGAACCATCGGCGGTGGTGCCCGTGGCGATCTCGCCGCCTACGCGCACACGAGCGCCCTGCTCACGAGCTCGATCGACGTATGCCGCGACCTTATCCAGGTGCTGCTTCGAAATCAGCGCACCGGTCTCGGCCTTCTCGTCGAGCGGACCGCCGAGCTGGATGTGTCCGGCGCGCTCGACCAGATCGTCGACAAACTTCTCGGCGATGGACTCCTCCACAATCAAGCGAGCGCCCGCCGAGCACACCTGACCGGAGTGCAGGAACGCAGCATTGAGGGCATTGTCCAAAGCGGCTTCGTAATCGGCGTCGGCGAAGATGATGTTCGGGTTCTTGCCGCCGAGCTCAAGCGCGACCTTCTTCACAGACTTAGCCGCTTCACCAGCAATAATCTTGCCAGTGACAAGACCGCCAGTGAAGGAGACCATGTCCACCTTCGGATGCGAGGACAGCGGTGCGCCCGCTTCGGCACCGGCTCCGGTAATGAGGTTGGCAACGCCTGCCGGAACACCCAGATCATCGATGACGTGCATGAGCAGAATTGCTGTGTGCGGAGTCAGCTCCGCCGGCTTGAGCACAAAGGTATTGCCCGTGGCCAGCGCCGGTGCAACCTTCCATGCGGTCTGCAGCAGTGGGTAGTTCCACGGCGTAATCAGGCCACAGACACCAACAGGTTCACGCACAATACGCGCGACGACGGACGGGTCATCCGCATCCACGAGACGACCGGCATCATTGCCCGCGAGCTTCCCGAAGTACTCAAAGCAGGCAATGATGTCATCCATATCGGCTGCCGCCTCAGGCAGGCGCTTGCCGGTATCCATAGCCTCTGCCCAGGCAAATTCGTCCTTGCGCTGCCTGATGGCAGCTCCGATATCGAGTACCAACTTGCTGCGCTCAGCTGTGCTCCAGGATGCCCAGGAACCTTCTCCGGTACGTCGGAAAGCAGCGTCGGCGGCGGCGATGGCGCGCTCGGTGTCGGTTGCGTCTGCTTCTGCGACCTCGGCGATGAAAGAGCCGTCGGCCGGGCACTCGATGGTGCGAGTATTGCCAGCGGCTGCAGCGGACCAGGTGCCGTTGATAAACAGCGTGGCGGCCCCTTCGTGAGATTTGGCGGTCTCGGTTGCGAGAGCCTTATCAGTAGTGGAAGGCTTAAAGGTCATTTAGGAATCCTCCTTGGCGTAGTCATCAGACCATTCGCGGACAGGTTCGGCATTATCGGACAGATCTGAGGTGCCCGGGAGATCAGACTGCATATGCAGGAACTCCAAGTGCCGTTCGTAGAGGTCGAGGACGTCGGAAATCAGCTGCTCTTGGGTGTAGCCATAGACGTCGTAGCCGAGCGAGCCGGTAAGCGTGAAGACCTCGAGACGGTAGTAGTAAATATCAGCATCACTGTCCAGGTGTACCAGGCCAGCGAAAGACGGCGTCAAGTGTTCAACCGGATAGACCTGGTAGCGGAAGCTCATCTCCTCGCCGAAACCGACCTGCAGGTCAATCTGGTCGATGCCAACTTCTTCTGCTGGTTCACGGTGCAGCGTCACTTCGCCGCCACGATCCCTGATAGCTTCTGCCACCTGTTCAAGCGCGGGCTGTACCACTCGGTCGAGGTAGCGCATGACTGGCTTCTTGCCCGGGAAGGACATGGAGCGGGCAAGTCGCTTACGCCAGTCGCCCTGTTCGCCATCTACGGCGCGGCCCGACATCGCCCCATGGAGGGCTCGACGTGTCGAATCCTGTTGCAGCAGCTCCAGTCGCAGCGACTTAAAGAGGCCATACATCACCAGATAGATGACAAAGGCGAACGGCAGGCCCATCACAATCGTCGCGGACTGCAGTGTCGGAATACCGCCGACGTAGAGCATCGCGATGGTCAGCACACCGACCACGACAGCCCAGAAAATACGGGTCCACTTCTTACCGTCCTGCTGTGTGTCGGTGATCTTCGAAGTGAAGTTACTCATCACCAGTGCTGCCGAGTCAGCCGAGGTGATGTAGAGCAGCAGACCGATCAGGGAGGCGACTGCCGCCACCAACATCGGTGCCGGGTACTGCTCTAGCAGAAGGTAGAAGGCGCGCTCCGGGTAATCCAATGCAGTCTGCCCAAACTCCGAATCGCCACCGATAACCAGGTCCAGAGCCGAGTTACCGAACACCGATACCCACATCAGAACGAAGAGGAATGGAATGGTCAGCGTGCCGACGACAAACTGACGCAGACTACGGCCACGGGAAATGCGAGCCAGGAACAAACCGACGAACGGTGCCCAGGCCACCCACCAAGCCCAGAAGAACAGGGTCCAGGAGTTCAACCATTCCTGCGCTCCGGAGAACGCGTAGGTATCCATAGTCATGGACGGGAACTTCGAGACGTACTCACCGACGTTCATCACCAGTGCGTCAAACAGGAACGCGGTGCGGCCGGTAACCAGGATGTAGAGCATCAAGCAGATGGCCAGGCCAACGTTGAGCTCCGAGAGACGACGAATTCCCTTGTCGACACCGGAAACTGCGGAGGCGATAGCCACCGATACGGCCACGACGATTAGAGCGATCTGCCAGGACGTACTCTCATCCACCCCGAACAGCACACGCAGGCCGTAATTCAGCTGGACGACGCCGATACCCAGCGAGGTTGCGACACCGAAAACGGTACCCAGCATCGCCGCGATTTCGACCGCTTCACCAGCGGGGCCGTGGATGCGCTTGCCGATAATCGGATAGAGCGCCGAACGAATGGTCAGCGGCATGTTCAGGCGATACGCGAAGTAGCCGAATGCCATACCCATCAGGGCGTAGAGTGCCCAACCGGTCACGCCATAGTGGAAGAGCGTGAACACCACTGCCTGACGTGCAGCTTCGATGGTCTCCGCGTCTCCGGTCGGCGGGCCATAAAACTGTGCCACCGGCTCCGCTACCGAGAAGAAGAGCAGGTCAATGCCGATACCCGCCGCAAAGAGCATAGAGGCCCAGGAGAACAGACCAAACTGAGGCTTGGCGTGATCGGGGCCGAGCTTAATCTGTCCCGTTCGCGAGATAGCGACGTAGAGCATGAAGAGCACTGCCACCGTCGCGGTCACAATATAGAACCAGCCGAAGTTCTTCGATACCCAGGCGACAATGCCAGCTAGGGTGTCCGCTGCATTGTCCGGGGCAAAAATAGCCCACAGGGCAATGGTAAGAATGCCAACACCTGAAATAATAAACACAGGCCAGTTGACCTCAGGCTCGGAGGTCACACTCGCTTGCGCTTGTTGTGGAGGGGCCGACTGCGATCGCTGCATTCCTTGCGACGATCCAGATTTTTCCTCCGTTACCTTCTCAGTTGGCGGAGTATCAGACATAGGAAAATCCTTCAGATTCGGGAACTAACCCAGCATACCTAGTTTGAATAATCCCTCAAGCTTAAGAATCGATTCAGAAGAATTCTCCAATACCAACATCAACACCTTCACCTGCATATTTACCCAGTTTTCAAGACGTTTAAAATCATTCCAACTGGAATTGAATACCAATTGTGTGGCATTCTATATAGGTGAAGGGGATTTGAGATACGCCTCCGGCCACTTATTCCAATATCAATATATAGGGCCCGCCTTTAAATATTACTTGGGGCTTATCGGGGCTTATCACAGTCCTTGAAAACCATTCCGATATACATCGGCAAACAACCTACGGAGGTACACCAGAACATGGGAGCTTTCCCGGCTGTCTTCAACTTCGGTAAAAAGAATGGCAACACCACAGTCGAACACCGCGACGTCGTCATCGTTGGCGCGGGCTCTGCCGGCTCTGTGCTGGCTAACCGGCTGTCCGCAGACCACACTCAGCAGGTGCTCGTACTCGAGGCCGGCCGCATGGACTCCCTCTGGGATCTCTACATTCACATGCCTTCGGCGTTCTCCTTCCCAATCGGTAACAAGTACTACGACTGGAAGTACGAATCCGAGCCGGAACCGGAGATGAACGGTCGCCGCATCTACCACGCCCGCGGCAAGGTCGTCGGCGGCTCCTCCTCCATCAACGGCCAAATTTACCAGCGCGGTAACCCCATGGACTACGACAAGTGGGGCGACACCAAGGGGCTGGAGAACTGGGGCTGGAACCACGTTCTGCCGTACTTCAAGCGCATGGAAAATGCGCTCGGCTCCGACAAGGACGACCCGCGCCGTGGCCACGACGGCCCACTGCGCATGAAGCGCGGTCCGGCCGATTCTCCGCTGTTCAAGGCCTTCTTCAAGTCTGTCCAGCAGGCCGGCTACAACTACACCCCGGACGTCAACGGCTACCGCCAGGAGGGCTTCGGTCCCTTCGACGCGAACATCGACAAGGGCCGTCGCCTCTCCGCTGCCCGCGCATACCTGCACCCAGCCCTGCAGCGTCCAAATCTGGAGCTCCGCACCCGCGCAGAAGCCACCCGCATCCTCTTCGAGGGCACCAAGGCCGTCGGCATCGAGTACACCTGGAAGGGTCGTACACACCAGGTGCGAGCAGACAAGGTCATCCTCTGCGGTGGCGCTTTCAACTCTCCGCAGCTGCTCGAGGTCTCCGGCGTTGGCGATGAGAAGATTCTGAATGCCGCCGGAGTGAACGTCGTCAAGCACCTGCCTGGTGTCGGCGAGAACCTGCAGGACCACCTGGAGGTCTACATTCAGTACAACGCCACCCAGCCGGTGTCTTCACAGCCGTACCTGGAGAAGTGGCGTTGGCCGTTCATCGGTCTGTGGTGGATGCTCACCCACAAGGGCCCGGTGGCAACGTCGCACTTCGAGGGTGGCGGTTTCGCGCGCTCCAACGACAACGAGCCCTACCCGAACCTGATGTTCCACTTCCTGCCGCTGGCCATGCGTTACGACGGCACGAAGATCGATAGCCCGCACGGTTTCCAGTTCCACGTTGGTCCGATGTACTCGGATGCCCGTGGCCATGTCCACATCACCTCCTCGGACATCAAGGTCAAGCCGTCGATCCTGTTCAACTACCTGTCCACTGATCAGGACCGCCGTGAATGGGTCGAGGCTGTGAAGGTCTCCCGTAAGTTGCTGGACACTCCGGCCATGAAGGAGTACACCGACGGCGAGATTTCCCCGGGTGCAGATGTGCAGACCGACGAGGAAATTCTCGAGTGGGTCCGCAAGGATGCCGAGACCGCACTGCACCCATCCTGCACCTGCAAGATGGGGCCGGCCTCCGACGAGATGGCCGTGGTCGATCCGGAGACCATGCAGGTCCACGGCACCGAGGGCCTCTACGTGGTTGACGCTTCGGTCATGCCGGGCATCACCAACGGCAATATCTACGCACCGACCATGATGATTGCCGAAAAGGCCGCTGACCTCATCGCCGGCAAGACCCCGCTGGCACCGCAGGACATTCCGTTCTACCGTGCTGGCCAGGGTATGCCGCTGGATCCGCCGGAGAGCACCAAGTAGTCCTTGAGTTCTTGAGGCGGTAGCGCGACGTCTATCGCGCAACGCCGTTCGTCGGCATTGGCCGGGTTCTCCCACGCGGGGGAATCCGGCCTTAGTGTTACTCTCGCCCCTATGAGCAGTACAACCTCGCAGACACTCGAAAACCTCCGACGCTCATCAATCATTCTGGCACCGATGGCCGGTGGCCCATCCACGCCCGAACTCGTCGCTGCCGTTTCCAATGCTGGCGGGGTTGGCACCCTTGCCGCCGGATATCTCACTGTCGAAAAGCTCACTGAACAAGCACGGAAGACGTGCGCACTGCTTGACGACGGCAAAGGTTTCGGCATCAACCTCTTCTGCCCCAACACTGCTGACGCCGGTATCGGAACCTCAGAGGAGGAACTTGCTCAGTGGACCGCTTTTCGTAATCGTCTGGCGCCGGCCGCTGCCCACTTCGACATCGACTTGCCTGACACTCCGACCTGGTCAGATGACTACTTCTCGGCGAAAGTCGAGGCAATTCTCGCTGATGACTTTCTGCCCAATCCCGATGCCCTGAAGTTCGTCTCCTTTACCTTTGGCTACCCAGATAACGAGGTCATTGCTCGGGTAAAGGAATCAGGCCGCAAAGTGATTTTGAATGCGACCTCAATTGAGGGTGTACAGGCGGCGGCGAAGGCTGGCGCTGATCGCATTGTCCTGCAGGGACTAGCTGCGGGTGGGCACCGCGCATTTGTGAAGGGGAAGGATTCGTCCGACAGCATTGGGGCCTCTGTGGAAGAGCTCGCCCAAGCAGTCACCGAAGCATGTGCAGTTACCAATGTTCCCATCATCGCCGCTGGTGGGGTGGGTAACCGAGAGGACGTCGTCAAGCTTGTGGAAGCCGGCGCGGTGGCTGTGCAAGCTGGCACACGGTTCCTCACCACCGCGGAGGCGGGTACGAAGGAGACGCACCGACGGGCACTGCGTGATTTGGTGGGGCGTGACACCGTTTTGACTCATGCTTTTTCCGGCAAGCCAGCGCGTGCCATCGAGAACACGTTTACCCGGGAGTTTTCTAGGGTCGCGCCGGAGCTTTACCCGCAACTGCACTACTTGACCACACCGCTTCGCGGCGCGGCGAATAAGGCCGTCGATCCCGAGTATCTCAATTTGTGGGCAGGTATTGCGTTTGCGCAGTGCGAGGTTCAATATGCGGGCGATGTTGTTGCGGAGTTGTCAGTGTCAATGTAACCGCTATCAGACTCCCCTATCCACAAATGTAGAAATGTTCCATATCAACAGGTAGCCCATCCGCACACTCACCCGGCGGAGTTTGGGGAAATTACGCTTGCGTTCAAATTAAAAAGTAGGTGATTTTTACAATGGGAATCGGTGAAATTTTACTCTCGATCGTCATTATTGCAGTGCTTTTGATTATTCCTGCATTGTTAATCACTGCAATTGTGCTGCTTTATAAGACTTACAAGAACAGCGAAAACGAGAAATAACGCACTCTCAAAAATGGCTAGTCCCCTCCGACTGACCATGCACACACGAAAAATGACCAGCCCCGGACATATATCGCGGCTGGTCATTTGGCTTTATTTGTGACGACGACTTTTATGGCGACGGCGCGGTTGTGGCGTTAAGCGTCTAGCAGCCAATCGTTCGGGCTGAACAGCTCGAAGTGAACGTTATCGCGAGCAACACCGCGATCGGCGAGCTGCTGGCGAATGGCCTGCAGGAAGCCGTTGCCACCACAGAGGTAGAACTGAGCGCCCTCCGGCAGCTCCGCATCCGCCAGATTCATCAAATCCGGCTCGTACCACACCTGCTGGCGAGCATTGGTCAGAGCGGCGACAGCATTGTCACGCTCTGCGCGCAGGGCATCTGCGGTTTCTGCACGGTCCGCGTGGAGGACGACAACATCTCGCTTAGAGTCGCCAGCCACCAGGGCATCCAGCATGCCGATCATCGGAGTTGCGCCAATACCTGCGGAAATGAGTACCACCGGGTCATCGGACTTGGTGTCCAACACCAGGTCGCCTGCAGGCAGAGAGATCTCGATGGCATCGCCCGGCTGCACCTTTTCCCACAGCTGTGTGGAAACTTCGCCAGCCGGCAGGTCCTCAGAGGCATCGACACGACGAACCGCGAAGGTCAGAACACCTTCCTTGCCGCCGACCAGGGAGTACTGACGTAGCTGGCCGGCGCCGTCCGGCATGGTCTGACGCACGGAGATGTACTGTCCTGGGAGGTAGGAAACGGGGGTTTCGTCGTCAAGCTTGACGGAGAACACTGCGACATCATCACCGCGGTCTTCACGAGAGACGACGTGAGCGGCGCGGAAGACATCGCCTGCTTCGACACCGAGGTCGTCATAGAGCCCCTTCTCGAAGTTGATGAGAACACGCTCCATCTCCAGGTAGACGGCATCCCACGCATCGCGGACAGCTCCCTGAAAGACCTCTGGGGTGAGGATTTCCTCGATGGCATCGAAGAGGTGCTTGTGTACGATTGGGTACTGCTCCGGCTTGATACCAACGGAGATGTGCTTGTGGCCGATGCGGGAAAGCAGTTCTTCCGGGGCGGGAGCATCTGGGTCGACCAGGGTAGCTGCGAAGGTAGCGACGGATGCCGCCAGCGCCTTCTGCTGAGCACCCTGCTTCTGGTTGCCGCGGTTGAAGGTATCGGCAATGAGCTCCGGGTGAGCAGCGAACATCCGGTTATAGAAGTTCGGCGTGATTTTCTCGATGTTGGCACCGACAACGGGCAGGGTTTGGGTGATGACTTCAGCCTGCTCTGGAGTCAGGCCGTTCTTGTTAACATTCAGGTTTGGCATGACTTCACAATAACACCATATTGCGCATTCCGTTTGCGTATTATCACCCAATGGTGTCCCTAACTACTCTATGCGGTTGAGTTTTACCCGTCTTGAACTGCAAAAATGGCAATGTCGAAAACTTCACCAGAAAACTTCGACAGCACCATTTTTAGCTTTTTCAACCCGCGGTCAGGCCTTCAGCTCTGCACCTAAGCCGGACGAATATTGAGCTGGGTACTCCCCTGCGGACCGCCTCCCTCGGGGCGATTGGCATCCACACCATCAACCGGCTTGGCGGGAATGAGATCCGCAATCAACACCGGATCCAGCGCGGCGAAGAACGCCTCCTGCGCGGCCGCTAACTTGCCACGCAACAGGCACGTCGGCAGCAATGGGCAGTCAGTGCCGACGCAATCGACGACCTCGTTGTTTTCCAGAGTGCGCAGCAGCTTGCCGACGGATTTTTCCGTAGCCGAATCTCGCAGATAGATGCCACCATTGCGCCCCTTGACCGCTTCCAAGAAGCCGAGCTCCACAAGCCGCGAGACAACCTTGGAAACATGCGCGCGAGACGCATTGAGAGACTCCGCTACCTCGGCAGCGGTGTATTTGCGCCCCAGCTCCCCCATCGCCATCAAAGTGATGACACGCAGGCTCAAATCAGAGAAAAGCGTTAGTTGCATTGCGTGTCATCCTTCATCGTTGTACTGCACAAACCACCCCCTTGCCAGCCACTTCGGGCAACAAGGGGGTGGTTCTAGGTTCTAGCTTTTAGCAAGGCTAGCTAGCAAGATCTTAGTCCTGCAGGCTCTTCTCGATACGGGCCTTCAGAGCCTCGAACTCGTCCCAAACCTCCTGCGGAACGCGGTCGCCGAGGAACTTCAGCCACTCCTCGTTGTCCGGGAGGTCACCCTGCCACTTAGCAGCCGGTGCCTTCAGGGCTTCCTTGACATCGGCGAAGTCGATGTCCAGGCCAGTCAGATCCAGGTCCTCTGCCTTAGCGGTGTGACCAACAACGGTCTCCTTGGCGCCAACACGGCCCTCAATGCGGTCGATGATCCACTTGAGAACACGGGAGTTGTCGCCGAAGCCCGGCCACAGGAAGCGACCGTCTTCGCCGCGGCGGAACCAGTTGACCAGGAAGACCTCTGGCATCTTGTCGCCGCCCTTGACACCCATGTCAATCCAGTGCTGCAGGTAGTCACCGACGTTGTAGCCAATGAACGGCAGCATTGCCATCGGGTCGTGACGCAGGGAGCCAACCTTAGCCTCAGCGGAAGCAGCGGTCTGACCGGAAGCCAGGGTTGCACCGATGAAGGTTGCGTGGTTCCAGGACAGAGCCTGGGTCACCAGCGGCACAGTGTCCGGGCGACGGCCACCGAACAGGATGGCGTCAATCGGGACACCCTGCGGGTCGTCATACTCCGGTGCAGCGACCGGGCACTGCGAAATCGGGGTGCAGTAACGGGAGTTCGGGTGCGAGGACAGCTCGTCGGAATCCGGAGTCCAGTCATTGCCCTTCCAGTCAATGAGGTGCTCCGGCTTGCCTTCCATGCCTTCCCACCAGACGTCGCCATCGTCGGTCAGTGCGACGTTGGTGAACAGGGTGTTACCGGCCTCCATGGTCTTCATGGCGTTCGGGTTGGAGGAGTAGTTGGTACCCGGTGCAACACCGAAGAAGCCGTTCTCCGGGTTGACAGCGTACAGGCGGCCGTCCTCACCGAACTTCAGCCATGCGATGTCGTCACCGACGACCTCGGCCTTCCAGCCCTCGATGGTCGGAGTCAGCATAGCCAGGTTGGTCTTACCACATGCAGACGGGAATGCAGCGGCGATGTGGTAGGCCTTGCCCTCTGGGTTGGTGAGCTTCAGGATGAGCATGTGCTCGGCCATCCAGCCCTCTTCCTTAGCCATGACCGAAGCGATACGCAGTGCGTAGCACTTCTTGGCCAGGATGGCGTTTCCGCCGTAGCCGGAACCGTAGGACCAAATCTCCTTGGTCTCCGGGAACTGGGTGATGTACTTCTCATCGTTGCACGGCCATGCAACGTCCTCCTGGCCCTCCTCCAGCGGAGCGCCAACGGAGTGCAGAGCGTGGACGAAGTCTCCGTCCGGACCAATCTTGTCCAGGGCATCCTGACCCATGCGGGTCATGATTCGCATGGAGAGAACCACGTACTCCGAGTCGGTCAGCTGAACACCCAGCTTCGGCTCCGGGTCGGTAATCGGACCCATGCAGAACGGAACGACGAACATGGTGCGACCCTTCATGGAACCGCGGTAGTGCTCGGTCATTTCCTTCTTCAGCTCGACCGGATCCGCCCAGTTGTTGGTCGGGCCAGCGTCCTCTTCCTTTTCAGAAGCGATGAACGTGCGGGACTCCACACGAGCAACGTCCTTCGGGTTAGAGCGGGCAAGGAAAGAGTTCGGGCGCTTTTCCTCATTCAGCTTGATAAGAGTTCCCTTATCAACCAGGTCCTGGGTAAGGCGGTTCCACTCTTCTTCCGAGCCATCAGCAAAGACAACCTTGTCTGGCTGGGTCAGTTCTACGACCTCAGCAATCCAGCGCAGCAGTTCGGCGTTCTCGGTCGGGGCCTGGCCCTCGAGACCAGGAATAGAAGGTGCGGACATCAGTTCTCCTGACTCATTGATTCGCGTCTTAATTTAAGGCTACCGGGGGATACCGAAAGTTGCCGGGCCCCACATCGACAATCGGCTCGTTCCCTCATTTGCAAGCCGTTACATCACGGCTTTACAACAAATAATTTTCCTCGCCCCATTCTTGCGACCTGTTCATTTATGGCCATAACCAGCGAATAAGGCCAGCCTCACCACATAAATTTACAACCATTAACCCTTTGGCTGCAGTTACCCCCATTTGTAAGCAACCGAGACACGGGTACCCCCGCGCGCAGCGGTTCCCAAAGTCGTCAGTCCCAGCTGCCCCGCGCAGACTGCTCCCATGAGTACGCATCCCACTTCCCCGCTGCTGATACCGTTTCCGCTGCCGCTCCGCCCATCGCGTCAGCAGCCCTCACATCATCACTGCTCCAAGACTCCCAAGTGCCGTCAAAACGGACCGTCGTAACGTGATCCACCGTGCCGTCACCGTCCAGATCCGAATAGATTGACAACCCGGAATCGTCGGCAAGCGTAATTGACCCCTCGTCGTCGCCGAGGTCGTAGAGCTGCCCATCGACCTCCACAACCAGCCCGGCGCCACCAACGTCCGCAGACTGCCCATCAATCGGCGTCGCCGCCTCCAAACCACACGGCGTAGCGGGCGAACGCACCTCCACCCCGACCTCGGACGCGGGTTGGTCGGAAAAGTACTGCAGTAATGAAAACTCATCCATCGTGATATCCCCCTATTTCTCTTCGCTGTCACGGCTATCGGGCAGGCGTTCCGGTGTACTCCGCCAGCTGCTCTATCCGCCATCCCGGACCCCGCGCACCAAGGGCTTCGCGCACCGTCATCTCCACGGACTGTGTCCATTTTCGCCGCAGATGGGCGAGGTAATTTGCCCGCCACTGCGCGGTGCGTTGGCGTGCGTTACGACGAATCGTTGCGCCCACCGCCACCACCGCAACACCGAGGCCTATTGCAAGTGCGACCAGCTGCGCCGCAGGCGTCGGCACCCCAATCCACATCAGCAATCCGTGGACGATCCGCACTGCACCGACCGCCACGCCAAGCGATGCCACCGCCACCAGAGCGTCCATGGCATAACTGGGGCGAGCCGGGCTTGCTGGAGCGGGCACTGAGACTTCCACACGAAGACCCAATTCGTCGCCACACCGCTGTTGCAGCCACGTCGCTGCGACCTCGGCACGACCCTGAAGTTCCGCCTGATCACCTGCGGGGCCGTCAGCCACTTCCTGGAGTGCATCCTGCACTGCACTCTCAGCTGCCAACTGCATCTTCCGCTGCAATCGCGCCGCCGCCCCGGCTCCGCGCGATCGCTCCTGTGCCAGCTGAGCTCGCACATTTCGAGCCCGGCGCGCACTCAGTGTTTCCCCCGGGTTTCTGGGCGGGCCTTCTGCCAGCAGAACCAGGGTTCTGGCCATCCTCTCGTCCAGCGCTCCCATCGGGATTGTGCTGTCGATTTCCTGACGCCAGGCCTCGGCATACTCACCATTGCCAATCAGGCCAACTGCAACACGGCCGGTGGCTTGGCTAATTGCTGCAATCGTGCTGACGCACTCCCGCGTGGGCTGCACCTCGCTGTCTGCAACATAGAGCACGACGGCGCTGCGTTTATCCACGAACTCCAGGCGACGTGGCGGAGTCGCAGTATCAACAATCTGCGAGAA
Source organism: Corynebacterium sp. HMSC064E08 (assembly GCF_001811805.1). Lineage (NCBI taxonomy): Bacteria > Bacillati > Actinomycetota > Actinomycetes > Mycobacteriales > Corynebacteriaceae > Corynebacterium > Corynebacterium sp. HMSC064E08. The sequence continues at coordinate 70,717 of NZ_KV806692.1, read as the reverse complement.
TTCCGCGCGGTCCGCTGCGTCCCCGGCTTTGGTGACAAGAAGCGGTGGCTGCTCCGGCCCCTCGGCCGAGACCGGGAGTGGCTCAACTACGTCCGGTGCTGCCATAACAGCTCCTCCAGGCTGTCTCTAGCCGCGGGAAAGGCCGCCGCGATCTCAGTCAACTGCACCGCGAGTAGCCTGTCATCATCGCGTGATCCGCCTTTCGCCCCGTGGCGTTCAGCAATCTTCCGCAACGCGGAGCTGAACAAAAAGGTGTGTTCAGCTGTCTCGTTTGTGGTGATGTCGCAATACTCGTCGGCAAGCGAATGGCGAATCGGTTGTTGCTCGATGACCAGCGCGACAGGGACGGACAGCTTGTCGGCCAGCTCCGCGTGACATTGCGAAAACGCCTCGCGCACAGCGGTTTCGCGCACGCCCCTGCGCAATCGCGCGCAGATTATCGATGGCCGTTTCTCACGCTCAAGCGCCTTGGCGACGCACACCTCCGCACCGCTCGTGTGTGTGGTGTCCGAGTGCGCGACCTGCCGTGCTGACAGCCAGTCCACCACAGCGGCGCGCAACGACGATGTAGATCCTGTTGACGGCTGTGTTGTTTCCGTGACGTCACTTGCGGAAATAAGGTCCATTCGGCCTAGTCCCCTCCCATAAATCCCCTGCGTGGTTTAGTTAAAAACCTGCGTAACCCCCATACGGCCCGTGGGCCAGAATCCGCGCCCTGAAACACTGCACTAGGCAGACCCCAAGCACCGCTTCAACCAACGAATAAGCGCGGCTTCGCGTTCAGCCTACAGCGGACCGCGGATTCGGCAAGTCGACAAAACAACTTGCCCCGTCGTGCCGCCAGTTCGGGACGACGCGGCATCGTCAACCGAGTTGAAACCGCCAGGACAACAACAAAAATCCTAGGGGCAATGATTGGATAGTTGGCCGATGTCGTGGACAATAGGGAACGTGACTACTTCTGATTTTTCTGAAAATATCGAACAGCCTGCGGTTTCGCAGGAATCTGAACCATTGCCAACTCGCGGAGACGAGCAGGCGGAACAGCCGCATGAGCGCCAGCCGAAGAAGGGCGAATTGCCTGCAGGTCGTCCGGAAAAGACCCAATTCGACGACGGTCTTGACTACCCGCGCATCGGCAATCTGTCCTTCCGCCGCGGCACTTTGACCCCCAACCAGGAAAAAATCTGGGAAGACAACTGGGACACTTACGGCAAGGTCCTCTCCGACGAAGTCATCGACGTGGAGGAATGGTTTGGTCGCAAGGGCCCGACCATCGTCGAGATTGGCTGCGGCACCGGCACGTCCACCGTGGCTATGGCTCCGCAAGAACCGGACCACAACATCATCGCAGTTGAGCTTTACCGCCCTGGCCTGGCGAAACTGCTCTCTGCCACCGTGCGCAATGAGGTGTCGAACATCCGCATGGTCCGCGGCGACGGCGTCGAGGTTTTGCAGCGCATGATCGAGCCGGAGTCGCTAGCCGGCGTGCGCCTGTTCTTCCCGGACCCGTGGCCAAAGGCACGCCATCACAAGCGCCGCATTGTGCAGTCCGGCACGTTGCGCCTGATCTCTTCGCGTCTGAAGCCCGGCGGCATTTTCCACGCCGCCACCGACCACGCGGACTACGCGGAGTGGATTGAGGAACTCCGCGAGGTCGAGCCGACGCTCGAGCCCATCGCCTGGCCGTGGCCGGAATCCCCCATGCTTCTCGACCGACCGACGACCAAGTTCGAAGCCCGCGGCCTGAACCTCGACCACGACATCCACGAGTTCATCTGGCGCAAGAAAGAGGCATAGGAACATGAGCACTACCCAGAACACCTCTGCCAGCTACAACACCACCGAGACGCACCCCACCGCACTGCTCGTGTGGGACGCCCCGAACTTGGACATGGGGCTCGGCGCTATCCTTGGATCCCGCCCGACCGCCGCACACCGTCCGCGCTTCGACGCCGTGGGCAAATGGCTTATCGACGAAGCCGAGCGCGTATCCAACAAAATCGGTTCCGATGTCCTCCCCGAAGCCACGGTCTTCACCAACGTCAACCCGGGCTCTGCGGAGATTGTCCGCCCCTGGGTCGAGGCTCTGCGCAATGTTGGTTTCGCGGTCTTCGCAAAGCCGAAGATTGAAGAGGACACCGACGTTGACCCCGACATGATTGCGCACATCCAACGGCGTTACGACGAGGGCGTGTTGCGCAGCGTCGTCGTTGCGTCCGCCGATGGCCAGAATTTCCAGGAACTGCTGGAAAAGCTCGCATCCGAAGGGATTCCGGTAACCGTCATCGGTTTTCACGAGCACGCATCCTGGGCGCTGGCCTCCGATGCGATTCGCTTCGTTGACCTGGAGGAAATCAAGGGCGTTTTCCGCGAGCCGCTACCGCGTATCGACCTCGACCGCCTGCCAGATGGCGGTGCGTGGCTGCAGCCGTTCCGTCCGCTCACGTCGTTGCTCAAGGAGCGCGACGGTAAGAACGACGACTAGGGAGACCACCGCCGCGACGAACAGGAAGACGAACAGGAAGACGAACAGGCTTCTTATTTATGTCACGACTTAAAAAAGTCCTCAAAACCGGCAATTCGAGCTGGCTACGATCGATAATCCTCGTGGCCCTCGTGATTGCCGGTATCGTCCTGACGGTAAGAAACTGGGACAGCGTCGTCCAGGGGCTCCAAATCCTTGCGGATGTCGACGCTAAGTGGCTGTTCATCGCCATTTTTTCCGTGGCTTTTTCGCTCTACGCGATGGCGGAAGTGATGCGTCTGCTGTTGCGAGCTGGAGGCGTAAAAGCAGCCACTCGCCGTAGCACCAATGCGCTAACCCTCGCATCCAACGCGTGGGCGGTCACCGTTCCCGGTGGTGCTGCTTTTTCCACGGCGCTGCAGATTAAGCGCATGATGCAGTGGGGCGCATCCGCGGTCCTTGTCAGCTGGTTCGTGCTTTTTTCGGGCGCGTTGTCGTTTTTAGGTCTGGCATTTCTGGGGCTTGGCAGCCTCTTCTTCGTCGGACAGGGTGGCACGACCGCAGTGCTCATCGCTATGGCAATTGCGGTGTTACTGGCCACCATTTTGCTGTGGCGGATTTCGCAGAACCCGGCTTTTCTCAACAAGACAGGCGCGTGGTGTCTGCGTGTCTTTAACAAGATTCGAAAGAAGCCCGCGGACACCGATGTCGACCGACTTGAAGAGTCCGTCAAACAGCTGACCAGCGTGAAGTTGCCCGTGCAAACTTTGGCTCTTTCCTTCACCTGGTCCTTTATCAACTGGGTCGCGGAAATTGTCTGTCTCTACGCCGCCATCCGTGCCGTTGGTGTCGATGACATCTCCGCTACGAAGGTGCTGCTGGCTTTCGTAACCGGCAAGCTCGCAGGTTTCATCCAGGCCACACCGGGCGGCATCGGCACTGTCGAGGCCGCTTTGACCGCGGCTCTCATCGCAGGCGGCACCACCGGCGCCGAGGCCTTTGCAGCGGTGCTGGTCTATCGCATCGTTTCCTTCGTCCTGGTGGCAATTGTGGGCTGGATTATCTACGCCCTCGGCTTCGACCACAAGGATCAGCCCGAGCATCAGCCAGTCGCTGACCGCTAATGGCTTCCTCGCCGCTGGTCGCTGGTCCCCCACCAATCTGAGGGGTCGCTAGACTAAGAAGCATGAACACACGCGTATCGACGTTCTTGATTGACATCCTCGCCATCTTTATTTTCGCCGTGTTAGCGCGCCTGGCTCACAACACTCCCGAGGATTCTTTTACCTTCATCAATATCCTCGATACCTGGTGGCCGTTCGCATTCGGTGTCCTCCTGGGCACCGCGCTGATTAAGAACGAGCCGAACCCGCGTGCAGTGAGTTCAGGCGCAATTGTGTGGCTCGGCACTGTCGTCGTCGGCCTAGCTGTGTGGGCCACCCGCAATTCGGCAGTCCCGCACTGGTCCTTCATTCTGGTTGCCTCAGTCATGAGCGCCTTGCTGCTGCTGGGTTGGCGAGCAGCGTCGAATGCGGTTGCTCGTAAGTCTCTGGACTAAGCCTTCGGCCCCATCCCTAGCCCTTCGGTTTAGTTCACTGACTAAATCTGGTTTTTAATTTTTGCACTCCGCCTCGATAATTGAAGAATGGACAAATCTTCTGACGAGGCTCTCGGCAATCAACCAACTGCTGAGACCCAACGAACTCATAACCCCGCAGGGTCCAGCGAAGACCGTACCTTCATGGGCCAACCGTGGGGTCTCGCCAACCTCTTCGGCATCGAAATGTGGGAGCGCTTCAGCTTCTACGGCATGCAGGCCATCCTGGCTTTCTACATGTACTACGAGACCACTCAGGGCGGTCTCGGCCTGGACAAGGGTGCTGCTACCTCCATCGTCGGTGCTTACGGCGGTCTTGTCTACATGGCCGCACTCGTTGCCTCTCTGGTTGCCGACCGTATCCTTGGCTCGGAGCGGACACTGTTCTACTCCGCCATCCTGGTCATGTTTGGCCACATCTCCTTGGCATTCATCCCTGGCGTGATTGGCCTGGCTATTGGCCTTGTCTCCATCGCAATCGGCTCCGGCGGTGTGAAGACCAACGCACAGGTCGTGCTGGGTCAGCTCTACGCCAAGGACGACCCGCGTCGTGACGCCGGCTTCTCCATCTTCTACATGGGCGTCAATATCGGTGCCCTGTTCGGCCCACTGCTCACCGGCTGGATTTGGGGAATGAAGGGCTTCCACTGGGGCTTCGGCCTGGCCGCTATCGGTATGGCTGCCGGTCTGATTCAGTACATCCTGATGCGCAAGTCCACCATCGCCGAGGCTGGCCATGAGATTCCGAACCCGCTGCCGAAGAAGCAGTACCCGGTATGGATTGGCATCGCAGTGGTCATCACTGTTGTCTCGGTTACGCTGGTTTCCACCGGAATTGTTCCGGTCACGACTCTTTCCACTGTGGTCACGGTGATTGCACTGATCGCCGCTGTGGTGCTGTGGTGGCAGATGTACTCCTCGCCACTTACGACGAAATCGGAGAAGACTCGCCTGGTCGGTTTCATCCCGATGTTCGTCTCAGGCGTGCTGTTCTTCGGTATCTTCCAGCAGCAGTTCACGGTGCTGGCCATCTACTCGGACATCCGCCTCGACCGCGAGATCTTCGGTTGGGAAATGTCCCCAGCCTGGATTAACTCGATCAACCCGATCTTCATCATCGCCTTCTCGATGGTCTTTGCAGCCGCCTGGTCCAAGCTTGGTGACCGCCAGTGGTCCACCCCAGTGAAGTTCGGTGTCGCCAACATCATCATCGGCATCTCGCTGTTCTTCTTCATCCCATTCTCCGGTGGCGGTGAGAACTCCACTCCGCTGTATGCGATTATCTGGATTCTCTTCCTATTCACCATGGGTGAGCTCATGCTGAGCCCGGTCGGCAACGCCCTTGCTACCAAGGTCGCTCCGGCGGCATTCCCGTCGCGCATGATGGCCGTCTGGCTGATGGCAGTCGCTATGGGTACTTCGCTGGCAGGCACCCTGGCCGGCTTCTACAACTATGAGGATGCCGCTGCTGAGAACACCTTCTTCATCACCCTGGGTATCGCCTCGGTTGTCCTGGGCTTGATTCTGCTCGCCCTGCGCAAGTGGATTGTCAAGGAGTTCGTCGACGTCCGATAGGGCTGGCTCCGTAAGGCTGGCCCCCGCTCTGGCACAGCCCACGCCCACGCCCCCTCCCCTCCTCCCCACTTCACGACACCTATGTCACCTCATGCCGCCTCCACAGATGGCACGAGGTGACATAGGTGTCGTGAAGTGTTTTTGGGTGGCCCTGAACATGCTTCGCCACAAACTTGCCACCAGCACAACCGCCATCCACAAGTTTTCCCCGCCTCCCCACCGGCTAAAATTGAGGCCATGTTTGCCATCATTACCGTCACCGGCGAGGATCACACCGGCATCATCGCCGCCGTCACCACTGCTCTGGCGGAGCAGGACGTCAACATCGTCGATGTTTCCCAGACCCTCATGGATAAATGGTTCACCATGATCCTGCGGGTGGAGTTCAACGAGAAGGCCACCCCTATCAGCACGCTGCAGGGTTACATGGATTCCGTCGGCAAGCGGGAGGGGCTTGTCATTCGAATCCAGTCTGAGGCGCTATTCAACGCCGTCAACGAGATTTAAAGGGCGCGACCAGGATGGATTTCAACTTCGCGCAATCTAAGTTCCTCGACACTATTGACATGATCGAGAAGTACCGCCTGGATATCCGGACGGTCACCATGGGGATTTCCCTGCTCGAGTGCTCTCGCTCTGAAATGGAAGCCACCGCACAGGCGGTGTATGACCGCGTAACCAGGCAGGCCGCTCGCCTCGTGGAGGTCTGCGAGGGTATCGAGGCGGAGCTGGGCATTCCGATCGTCAATAAGCGCATCTCCGTCACACCAGTTTCCCTCATCACGGCCGGTTGCGAAGGCGATCCCACAGTGGTTGCCAAGGCGCTCGACCGCGCCGCCCGCGATTCTGGCGTGAACTTCCTCGGCGGCTACTCGGCGCTCGTCGAAAAGGGCGCGACGACCAGCGAGAAGCGGCTCATCGACTCCATTCCCCACGCTCTTAGCGAGACCGAATTGGTGTGCAGTTCGGTCAACGTTGCGTCGTCACGCGCGGGCATCAACATGGATGCGGTGCGCCGCATGGGCGAGGTAGTGAAGGAAGCTGCGGCGCAAACCGCTGACCGCAGCTCGATTGCCTGCGCAAAACTGGTGGTTTTCGCCAATGCGGTGGGCGACAACCCCTTCATGGCCGGCGCGTTCCACGGTGTCGGGGAGCCAGATTGTGTCGTGTCCGTCGGCGTTTCGGGTCCGGGCGTGGTCGATCGCGCGCTCGGCGATCTGCAGGGCGCCAGCTTTAACGAAGTCGCCGAGGAGATTAAGAAGGCGGCGTTCAAGATCACGCGCACGGGTCAGCTGGTCGGCACGATGGCGTCGGAGCGCCTGGGCGTGCCTTTTGGCATCGTGGACCTCTCGCTCGCGCCGACTGCAGAGATGGGCGACTCCGTCGCTCATATTCTCGAGCACATGGGGTTGGAGCAGGTCGGCACGCACGGCACCACTGCCGCGCTGGCACTGCTTAACGACGCCGTCAAGAAAGGCGGCCTGATGGCGTGTTCACGCGTCGGTGGACTGTCCGGGTCGTTCATTCCGGTCTCTGAGGACAAGGGCATGATTGATGCTGTGCGCGCGGGGTCGATCAGCATGGACAAGCTGGAGGCGATGACCTCTATTTGCTCGGTGGGCTTCGACATGATCGCGATTCCCGGCGACACGCCTGCGACCACGATTTCCGGCATGATTGCCGACGAGGCCGCCATCGGTGTGATGAACCACAAGACCACCGCAGCCCGCCTCATTCCGGTGCCGGGTACCAAGCCGGGCGATGAGGTGAACTTCGGTGGCCTGCTCGGCTACGCGCCGGTCATTGATGTCAATGCCAAGGGCAATGCCGAGTTCATTGCCCGCGGCGGCTACATCCCCGCACCTGTGCACGGGTTCAGGAACTAGTGGCTTCGGACGAGGCTCCTACGATTGCAGGCGGCGCCCATTTGCGTCATAGGCGTAGGAGCCGCTACCGACGAGAATCAAAATGAACTCGATAAATGCCCAAATGCTGACGCCGATAATGAGGAAGAAGCCAACCAGGAAAATGGCGGTAATCCAGCCGAATACCGTCAGTGCTAGCTGAATAGCACCACGCGAGTTGTGCCCCAGGTAGAAATTGTGAACACCGAGGGTGCCCAGGAAGAAGGCAAGCAGAGCCGCTGCAATCTTGGACTTATCCGAGACAGGGGAACCTGCGACCCCGTAGCCCTGGTGCGGGTTCGGGCCGCTGAAGCCAGCGGAATACGCCGGCACCTGCTGGTTTGGGTAACCACTCTGATACGGGTTCGAGTACCCGTTGTGGAAATTGTGCTGGCTCGGGTCCTGATAGCCCTGCCCCACGTTCGGCTGCTGCGGTGGGTATGGATCCGAGTACGGCATACCGGAGCTGTAAGCACCTGAGCTGTTAGCGAACTTCCCCTTGGACCTCGGCATACCGTCTTCGTCGAAATCTCCATATGGGTTTGTCGGATTCGTCATTGCACCCTACCTTTTCGCCTAGATTTCCCCGGTCATGAACAGCAGTTCCTTGGGCGATAATAACCGGTTCCGTCAGACTGCTTCCTGCAACTTTGTCAATTTCTTTCGAAATTTTAGTGAAACTGTTGTTTTGGAATATTAAACACCAGTTCTTGAGCAAGATTCTAACAGCAAGTCCCCGTCGGGGGCGTCTCGCACATTGTGAGCTGCCTCGACTACCGCGCCAGCGATTGCTCAATCAGTTCGCGAGCCCAACCCTCAGTCCAGGCCAGCGGAGTCGTCCCCGGAATTGCCGCATCATTCGTGGCGTAGGTCGCGTGCGCACCCGCGCCGGTAATCATCTCCTGCGCTCGTGCAATCGCATCGGCCACTCCCGGAGGCACATCACAGAAGGAGTCCGATGGCACGCAGACATTCTGGACCTTGTCATTAAGAGGCCCAAAGCCGTCTCGTGGACCGCGCATCGTTGCGCCCGGAACCACAGCCTGCACAATACCGCCGAGCGGCTGCAATGACAGCTCGACGCCCACACCAGCCAGCGGAACGCCCTGGTTCACGCCCTGATTGGGGTCACGCCGCGGGTCGCCCAACAGAGCCACGCCCGCAATGCGCTCGGCCGGAACGACACCGCGGCCATTGCCGATGTCAGAGGCCAAATCACCTGCAATAGCGGCACCCTGGGAGAAGCCCATCAGGACGAAGTCCGTCAGTGGACACTGCCCGTGCAAGTCAGCCATTTCCTTAGCGGTGACATCGCGCCCGACTGCCTGCGAATCATCGTAAGTGAGTTGGTCGGGCAGCTGATGCGTCTTGATCTGTGCCGGGTACGGCGTAGTCCAGACCTTGACATCACCCTCCGAGTAGGACTCCGAAATCGAGTTCGTCAGACCAAGCAGCAGCGAATGCGGGTTCGCGGTCGGGGCCATCGGATCATCGTCAGCACGCGATTCCGCAGTTCCGGGCACAGCGATAACTTCTACCGCCGGGCACCACTCGGGTTGTTCGGCCAGAACCCCGCCATCGTCACCGGGGGTCGGTGGGGTTTGACCGCCTTGGTCGTCGTTAAGCCATTGCACTACGCCGAAGCCAATAGCGGCCACCAGCACAATGACCGCCAGAATTGTCAGCACTTTACGCATGAGTGCTAGCAATACGCCTTTTTAGCGGAGCTTGCAATAGTCTTCGCCACTTCCTCGGCGCTTTCCTGTGAGCGCCCCTGTGCGACCAGCTGCCCGGCAATCGCCAGCGCGATGACTTCACGCTCCTCCTCCGGTGCGTCCGCGCATGCCGCGCGACCTGTGCCGATGAGCTGATCCTCCACCCCATCAACATCGATTCCCGCTTTTTCCAGCGCTCCGAGGTATGAATCGTCCGCCTCGCTGAGCTTCATCTGCCCATCGGGCGCTTCGTCCACGCGCTTAGCTTGGGGATCTGTGATCTCCGGCGCAGACTTTTCGCTCGACTTCGGCGCAGAAGTCTTCGTGCTTGACGACGTCGTGGAGGTCTTGTTCGTCGTCGTCGACGAGGTGACCTCCGAGGACTCCACTGTGGAACTGCCACAGGCGACCACTCCGAAGGTCAGCAGCGCAACAGCTGTGGTTGTAGCCAGTGTCCGGAAGGACTTGTTCATGGACATTTGTCTATCCCCTACTCAGTGCCCTGCTTTGGTTGGCTTACTTGTCATCAGCGTTGTCGGCGGCTGGGGCCGGTGCATCTGGCTTGTTGCGCTCTTCGACAATCTTGCCGTTGAGCTGACGGATCCAGCCACCCTCGAACTGCTGCTCAAGACCGCCGGCCTTGACTGGCTGCAGTGGGCCGACCGGGTAGCCGAACGGGCCATTCTCGTAGCCAGTGCTGCCCCAGTGGTCAGTGATGTCGTTGGAGCGCACCGGCTGTGCACCAGTTTCCGGAGTCCAGTAAATGGCACCGTGTTCGAAGCGCTGGAAAGCGCCGCGGGCGAGCTTGACCTCGTCGCCGTCGACAGGCAGACCCAGATCGGACTCAGCGCCACCGAGCTCCTTGTAGACACGGCCGATTTCACCACGCACGATGCGAGGTTCTTCGCCGCCGATCTTGACGATGGTGCCACCCTGGAAGTCCTGGGCGACACCGCCCGGAATATCGCGGTGGTTGGCGACTGGGTAGCCCAGCGGACCGGTCTCGAAGTCGGCCTTGCCCCAGACGTTCATAATGTCGCCGGTGACTTCGTGGGCTCCGCCTTCCGGAGTCCAGTAAATCGAGCCCTTTTCGAAGTGAACGAAGCGTCCCGAGCCATCCGGCGTAGCCAGTTCGTTGGTCACTGGGTAGCCGAGCGGCGAGGACGGACCACCGAGCTCGTTGTAACGCGAACCGATGCGTCCCCAGACCACATGTGCCCCGGAATCCGGGTGCCAGTAGGCGGTACCGCCGGTGAAGTCCTGAGCCACGCCATTCTTGGCGACACCATACTCATCCGACAGGCAGGTGCCGATTCCCGGCAGCGATGCGACGGCCTTTTCAATCTCGCCACCTACGCGGCAGACAGCGCCACGATCGGACTCCGGCAACTGCAGTGCATCGGCCAGCGTTGGCCAGGCCTGACTGACCTCGAATTGCCAGTACGGCCAGGTGTGAGTACCCGAGCTCCGGAAGTTCACAACCGGCTCGACGCCCTTTTCGCGAGCATTTCGGATGAAGGTCTCACTGGTCATGCGGGAAAGCACTTCCAATGCGTAACCGGTCGGATTGTCCGGCTTCGTCGGATCGATCTGCGACGGCACGTCCCACTCACCGGTGTTGCCGTTACCCGCCGAGATGTACAGCGACATGCCCTTGAGCTTGTCGATGTTCAGCTTCGGATCATTGTCCTTCCAACGCTGCGAACCGAGCGGGCCCCACATCTTCGTCGCGTCATAGCCACCGGTGTTCTTCATCGCCAGAGAGATTGCCTGCGGCATGCCCGGCGAAGTCATATCCAGGTAACCAGAGAGGCTACCGGCAAACTTCCACAGCTCCGGAGAGTGTGCTGCAACGTTGTAAGCACCGGTAGCTCCCATGGAGATACCGATAATGCCGCGTTCATCGTTGCCGCGGAAGCCGTTGGTGATAACCGGCACGAGCTCCTTAGTGATGAAGCTCTCCCACTTGTAGTTCTGACCGTTATCCGGCTGATCCCAGTCAGAGTAGAAGGACGATGTACCGCCGGCAGGCATAACCACCAGGACATTCTTGTCCTCGTAGAAGCGCTCGATATTAGTAGCGCGAATCCAACCGGAGTAGTCATCAAACGATGCCATACCGTCAAGGTGGTAGACGCTCGGGAATGTGCGCTCCTTGTCGCGGTACCAATCGCGCGGCAGCAAAATCTCAACCTGGATTGGCTTCTCCGGCATGGCAGCCGAGCGAATGTGCGCAATGACGTGGTGATCTGTGTACCACTCGACCTTGTCTACGCTGACTCCGCTGGGGAGGTTCGCCACTGCGGGAGTATCGACTTTAAATGGCGTACGCTCCGGCCCTGGCATCGGCTTCGGCATACCCAGGCCAGGTAGCTGCGCACCAGCAGCTTGCGCTGCTTCAGCGGCCTTAGCAAGGTCTCCCAGGTCTCCAGATTGAGCCAACTGCCCCTGAACGGCCTGAAGCTCCTCGTAGCTAGGCAGACCTGGCTGAGCTGGCTCCGGTTCCGCCACTGCAGCAGGGGCACCGAGAGCGAGAGTCAACGGTAGTGCCAAAAGTGCGGTCAACGCCCGCGATGACTTCCGGCTGTTGCCGAGGCCACCACGGGGGAATCTAGCGGTTACGCGCATAAGAGGGCTTCCCTTTACAAAGTCGCTGGTTGAAATTATTTGAGACGTTGAGTGTTGCACCGGCGCCGATTAGGCACCTGCAGATAGCATCACGCGGCGCTAGAGCTATGCGTTTACCGTTCGACTTCGCGGAATTACGTGGTGACCAGCAACGTATCCGAAGGTTCCCCTCCTCCGGCATGCCGCTGCACGAAGAATCTCACACACGTTCTGCGAAACAAACGGTATAGCTACCTGAATAGCTTCACCCTTTACTTTAAGGTTCGACTCTCATGTTTACCCTCTTACGGGTAAAAACCGTGGAGACACACGCAAACGGAACTGAATTCAAGCTTTGACAGCGCAACTCTTTGTGCCCCTCTTTAAGCCGTTACCCACACCTTCCGCTCAGCATCCAAACCGGACTCAACACAGAAAAAGACCAACCCCAACAAAAGGATTGGTCTTTTTCAAAATTGAGACGTCTTAAGAAGCTAGTCCCTTTAAGAAGTCATCCAGCACCAGAACTAGGCCAGCGCGCCAGAGCGCCAGAGTGCCCTGAAATAATTACCGGCTTAAAGCCCCAGCGCCCGAAGAATGTGCGGGCGAGCAAGCGCGGCATCACGGCCCCACAGCTCCCACGAGTGGATACCGTTGGGGCTGTAGACAAACTGCGCATTGAGGCCGGCAGCGCGAGCATCCTGCTCAAAGCGCTGCGTCGAAGCGCGGGAGACGGACTCCATCACGGCACGCCAGACGGTGTCAGGGAGCTGTGGCACCGGACGGTTCAAAACCTCCGGATCACTCCACAGGCTCTGAACACCCTGGGCGGAGGAAACATACATCGGCAGCCCCTTGAGCTGGTCGAGCAGCATCGAAGGGTCATGGGCCTGGCGTTCCGCCGAGGCCGGAACCGGAAGACCCCACATGCCAGTCGGATTCACTACACCAGTGCTAGCCACCATTGCAGTGGTACCCGTAGCAACAACTGGGTTGGACATCTGGTAGTAACCGGACAGCGAAGTAACCTGCTTGAACTGATCACGGTGGCGGGCCGCCAGAGAAACCGCCGCAGCCGCACCCATGGACAGACCAGCGATTGCGTTGCGGTTCGGGTTGACACCAAACTCACGCTGCAGATAGACCGGCAGCTCCTGAGTCAGGAAGGTTTCCCACTTCTGAGTCTTGACCCCTTCGGAAGTCACGGCCGGATCGCTCCAGTCGGCATAGAAGGAGCCGTCGCCAGCAGCCGGCGCAACCAGAGTGATGTTGTCATTGGCGAAGGTCTGAGCAATGTGACCCGACCAAATCCAACCGGACGCGCCCTTATTAAAGCCCCACAGACCGTCGAGCATGTACAGGGACGCATCGCCGCCACCAGTAGCCGCCTTAATCTGAACCGGAATATTGCGGTTCATAGCCGGCGAGAAGACCTGGCAGTACTGAACCCACCAGTTGTATGGATCCCACTCACAGCCTGGACGCAGTCGATCACGGTTTGGATCAGCACTCGCATCCTTCGCGGATGCGAGCATGATGCCACCAAACACCATTGCAACAGCCACAAGGGCAGCTACGACCTTCACCGTGAAGTTACGACTCACTGCAGTAAAGCTCATCGTTCTCCTCTTTACTTTCGGACTTACCTCCGCGCCAGACTTTTCGGAGGCAGTCGCTTACGCGAGCTTTCGCTTTTCTGCTTCCAGTTGTGACGCGACAACTGGAGACCCCACAAAAGAATCTCGAGTATGTAACGATACTCAATCGTTTCCCTACATCCAAGTTTAAATCGTAATCATTCCGTAATATTTCTCACATTTCTCCCCAAAACTATCCACCACAAGGAGAAACAATGTTTACCAGCATGGAATTACAAAATTGTAATTCTGCCCCCGGCTGATCCGTAGGACTAACTGAGAAACCTAAAACACGCCTACAAGAACCCCAAACACAACCTAAGTACTAACGAGGTACAGAAAAGCCCATGCACCCCTCGGTGCATGGGCTTTCAGCTACCACCCGAACCCGACGAGAACCCGACGGAAATCGCAGTTCGCTTAAAGGGAAAAGAACAGGAAACTACCCCAGAACTGGAACAGCGTAGACAGCGATGGCAATGGACAGCAGCCACAGCACAGCCAGTGCCTGCAGCGGACGGTCCTTGAGCGCAATCTCATCCGGGCTTCCTGCATCACCACGGTCAACGTCGGCTGCGAAGCGCAGGATGGCCACAGTGAATGGAACCATCGAGATCTCGTACCAAATAGCCGAAGTCGACGAAGTGCCCGGCGTGCGGCCCATCTCAAAGCCCCACAGCGCGTAGCTCAGTACCACGGCGGTCGCAGCGAGGGTCCACACAAAGCGCAGGTAAGTCGCGGTGTAACCCTGCAACGACTTACGAATCTTCTTACCTGTGCGCTCCGCCAACAGCAGCTCAGCGTAACGCTTACCGGCTGCCATGAACAGCGAACCAAAGGCCGCAACCAGCAAGAACCACTGGGACAGGTTGATGTTGGCAGCAACACCGCCGGCCATTGCACGCAGCATGAAACCCGAGGACACCAGCGCAATATCAATCACCGGCTGATGCTTCAGGCCAAAGCAGTAACCGAGCTGCAGCGCAATGTATACAGCCACAACAATTGCTAGCCCTGGCCCCTCAGAGGCGAACCAGGACACCGCAATCGAACCAATAATCAGTGCGACCGCCATAATGTACGCCATGCTCACCGGCAGTACGCCAGCGGCAATTGGGCGGAAGCGCTTGGTTGGGTGCGCGCGGTCAGCTTCGACATCGCGGGCATCATTAATCAAGTAAATCGACGATGCGGCCAAACAGAAGGCCACAAACGCCACCAGGATGTCGACGGTCAGCGTACCGATTGAACGTCCCGAGTCCATGATCTCGTTGCCGGCTGCCAGTGGAGCCGCAATGACCAGGACATTCTTCACCCACTGCTTCGGGCGAAGCGCCTTGATCATGCCGTCCAGCAGATTCTTCGGCGGATGCCCCTGCGGATGCGCAGGCTCATCGATACCGGAAGTGTGCGGCTCGGACCCAATCCTTGATTGAGAAGCTTGCCGCTGGTTGGCCGACACATTGGCCAAGTTGTCGTTCTCCGCCTGTGTCACTGTGCATTCCTTTCCGCAATGGAGGGCTGTCCACCCTGGTTATGCTGCGCCTTTTTCGGCTCGATGACCTTATCACCTATTTTGTCCACCGCAAGGGCAGTGGCTGTACCCAGCGCTGCTCCGAGAGCGACATCGGTTGGGTAATGCACTCCCAGCACCAGGCGGGAGAGCATAATCGCCGGCACACCCACGGCCGGTGCTGCCGGGTAACCCAACTTTGCAATCCCCACCAGCGCCGCCGTCGTCGACGTCGCGTGCGAGGACGGGAAACTCAGCTTGCTCGGCGTACCAACGCCGATTGCTATACGACGGTCATGGGGACGCGGGCGACGGACAATGCGCTTAAGCACCACCGATGCCGCATGCGAGGTAAAGGCGGACACACCGACCTTTGCCCAGCCAATGCGTCGCTCCTTATCCACCGCCGCCCCGAGGGCAGCGAGCCCCATCCACCCAAGGGCGTGCTCACCGAAATAGCTCATGGCACGCGCGGTGGGCAGCACACCCGGAACGTCGTTAAGCGTGTGCTGAATATTAACGAGAACGTCGGACTCGCCGAACGGATCGCCTTTAATTTTCGAAGACATTCGCCCAGGCCTTCCTACTGGTCAAATCGTCATAGGCTGCGCGGTAGCGTGCCTGCATTTGCTCGAACCGCTCCTCAACCTGCTTTTGCAGCTCCCAGGATTCTTCCAGCAGAGCCTTGGCCTTGTCGCGGTCACGTTGGCGATACACCACGCCACGGCCGTCAGCGGTGGTGACCGTTGCGCCATCCAGACGCGACAGGGAGAACCAACGAGCCTCCAGCGGCGCCAGGTTTGCCTGCGGCACCGCATGGTGCTCGGAGTTTTCCGGGCGCACGCTGTGAAGCAAGCCCTTGGCCAGCCAACCGACCTTCTTCAGCTTGCCCAGACGACCACCGACATCCTTTGTCGGAATCCCCGGAATACCGGAGGGCTTTGGCAGATCGCCTGCACTCGGCAGCACAACCGCGTCGGGGAAGCTCTTGCGCAGGGCATTGATGCGCGGCAGCGAGGACTCGAGAATGTCGAATAAACGCTCGGGACCTGCCAGGAAGTCCTTCATGGCTTCGTTCTGGATGGCAACAGTGGAGTACTCCAGGCACAGAAGGTGCTTGAAAGTGGCCTTGCGCATGGAACGCACGATACCGGCAGCATCGCCCTCGTGCTGAAGGGCCGCGACAATCAAGCGGTTGCGCAGGTGGAAGTACGCCTGCCAATCAATCGCATCATCCTTGTCCGACCAGGCCATATGCCAAATTGCGACGCCCGGCCACGTAGCCGTCGGAAAGCCTGCCTTGCCTGCGCGCAAACCGTATTCGGCATCGTCCCACTTAATAAACAGTGGCAGCGGCTGACCGATTGCCTCAGCGGCGACGCGCGGAATCAGGCACATCCACCAGCCGTTGAACTCAACATCGATGCGACGGTGAAGATCCTTCGAATCGACAACCTCACCGGTTGCGTTAGTGCCGTGCTCCCCGCGATCGCGCAGTGGGTGCGCATAAAAGTCGTGGTCATAGTGGACGTGCGGAGCGGAAGTCCACATGAAGTCATGGCGGCCGATGACTTCACCCATCGAGTGCAAGTGGCTGCGCTCCTGCAGGTTCAGCATCTGACCGCCGACCAGCATCGGGGACTTCGCGAACCGGCCGACAGCGACCGCACGCAGAATGGAATCCGGCTCGATGGCGATGTCGTCATCCATGTAGAGAATGAACGGGCTATCGGTCGCACGCTTCGAATCCGAATCCGGACCGCCCAGGGCCTCATACATAATGCGGGAGTACCCGCCAGAACCACCGAGATTTCCCTGCGGGAAAATACGCAGGCGGTCACCAAAGTGCTCGGCGACAGCATCAAAGCCCGGCTCGTCTGCCGGGTGCTTGGTGCCCTGGTCAGGCATCAAAACAGCATCGATGATGGCATCGACCTCAGGATCCGAGGACAGCGCCTCAAGAGCAGCAACTGCGTCGGTCGGGCGATTGAACGTCGGGATGCCGATAGTGACGCGCCCCTCCGGCGCCGGATGCTCTGTGCCGTCCGGGTACGTCTGGCTCGGCGCCTCGATATCGGAGTACCAACCTGCGGAGTGGATTACCACGTCCGTCTCACAGGTGAGGTCAAACCAAATCCAGCCGCCGTCTTCAAATTGCGTCAGCGGTACTGGGATTTCGCAGACGTGCACATCCTTGCCGTCCACCTTGGCTTCTGCACCTTCGGCCGCCGCACCCAGATCACCGACAACTTCGCCGGTCACGGCGATGCGCGCACCGTCAATCTTCGAACGGTAGATGTCCACGCGCGCAGTACCGGACAGTTCCAGGCGCAGGACAACATTGTCCAGATTCGTCCACCGGCGCCAGTAGCTGGCCGGAAAAGCATTGAAGTAGGTTTCAAAACTAACTTCATCACCCGCCGGAATAGTGGCTGACGTGCGCGAATGCGCTTGCACACGACCGGCATTAGTCTCCGGCTCAACCAAGTAGAGCGAGCGGACATCACGGGGCTCACCCAACTTTGGCAGCAAAATCCGCTGCAGGCGTTCAACGGCAAGGCTTGACGACGTTGTCGGGGTATGTGTCCGCTTTTGTTCAGGCTGTGATGCCATGAGACGTATCAACCACTTTCCGAAAGGTCTACCGGGGGTGTTGCCGCCGATAAGTTACCGACGTTTCTATCTCATAGCATCCTAGTGCCCGTGGCGGATTGCCTCTTGTTGCCACGCTAGCGACAGCCCAGAATGTGAAAGCCCCTACGCGCTGCGGACTATCTGCTGCGCATAGGGGCTTTTTCGTTCAGGCTCTAGTTTTAAGCTCCGAGGAAACCTTCGATGCGGGCCTTGGAGTTCTGGAGGTTACGATCCCAGGTCGGCCAATCGTGGATACCGGTCTGCTCGTATTCAAACGTCGCATCCAGACCGGAGGTACGAGCACGCAACTCAAACTCGCGGGTGGACAAGCGGGACAGCGACTCCAGCGCAACGCCGCCGGCCTTCGGGACGACACGGTAGAGGTTCTTCGGGTCGCGAACCTCATCCGGAACACCATTTGCCGAGGTAATTACCAGATCCAGCCCCTTCATCTTCTCGACGTTCAGGTACGGATCATTGCGGACACGCTCCGCTGACATAGGCGCACCCCACATGTCGAAGGAGCTGTAGCCAGCCGACAGCTGAGCAGCCTCAATTGCAGTGGTCATACCCGGCGCAGTGGTGTGCAGGTAACCGGAGAAGGCAAGAGCCTGACCGAACTGGTCTCGGTGGTTGTATGCCAGCGACAGTGCAGCAGATGCACCCATGGACAGACCTGCAATGGAGTTGCCAGTGCGAGAAATGCCGAACTCACGCTCAAGGTAAACCGGCAGTTCCTGGGTCAGGAAAGTCTCCCACATGTTTACAAACGGGCCGTGCACACTAACCGATGGACGCTTCCAGTCGGTGTAGAAGCTACCGCCGCCACCACCTGGAATAACCAGGTTGACGTTGGATCCCTCAAAAGTACGTGGGGCGTTACCGTGCTCCACCCAGTCTGAGGCATCAGCCGGGCTACGCAGGCCATCTAGCAAGTAGAGAGCCTTGTTACCACCATTGGCAGAGGCCACAATCTGGACCGGAATATTACGATCCATGGCCGGCGAATAAACCTGGCACTTCTGGGTGAAGTACTGGTACGAATCCCATTCACAACCCGGGCGCAGCGAGCCTCGGTCACCTGCCGCGCTCGCTGCCGGCGCCATGGTCAATGCAGACGCAGCCACAGCTACTGCGGACGCAACGGCTGCAACCTTTCGGCGCCAACCACGGAAAGTAGAGGTGATTTTCACGTGTGCATTCTCCTCACAATGTGCGATTCCCCACGGCCGGTGGGAGCTATCAGGCGTGTTTCCTCTTCAGGGAATTACCTTAAGAAACAGTAAGTCTTCGACAAACTTACCCACATTCACTGTCGTTTTCCAGCAGAACACGTCGAGACCCCACTTTTCGGCGGGTTCTGGTATCCGCATTTTTACTGCGCAAGCCCCTGCAGCTCGCGCGACTCCCGCGCCCCACGCCAGGTAATAATCGCGCCAGCCACCGCGATCAGCACGATGCCCAGCGCCATGGACCAAGTCACTCGGTCACCGGAAAACGCCCAGCCCAGGATTGCGCCGATGACCGGGTCCAGTGCAAAGAGCGTGCCGACGACCGCCGCTGAGACAATCCCCGCAGCGATGGTGTCCATCACGTAGGGAATAACAGCGCCAATAAACCCGGAAATAACGATGGTGGCCCACATCGAACCGTCGACAAGCGGTGCTGCGGAAACAGAAAACGGCACGAGCACGATTGCTGCGACGACCACTGACAGCGCCAAATCTGGCATGCCACCGCCTTCGGTGCTGCCCATTCGGGCGGAGAAGAGCGTGTAAGCGCCGAAGAAGATTGCGCCGATTGCGGCGTAACCAATGCCGATAATGTCAAGGTCATTGGAGGGCTGGGCGATCAGGGCAACGCCGATGAAAGCGACGATGGCCCATAGGCGGGAGCGCCACATTTTCAGCCCCAGGAAAGACACGACGCAGGGGCCGAGGAAGTCGATGGTGACGGCGACGCCCTGCGGGAGGCGGGCGATTGCGGCGTAAATCATCATGCTCATCATGCCCATGGCGATGCCGTAGACCACGATGTTGATGGCGCGAGCGCGGGTCATCCCGGACAGCTTTGGTCGGAACAGAACCACCATGATGATGGCAGCGGCGGTCATGCGCAGGCCCGATATGCCCGGCGCGCCGACCGTGGAAAGCATGCCAGTGACCAGCACGGCTGCAGCCTGGGTACCAAGAGAACCGATCAGAACCAGAATGACAGGTGCCACTGGCAGGGTGAGAAACTTGTTCACACGCTGCAGCAATGGCCCCTGTTGGGGAACTTCGGTTTGGCTTTTCTCACGCGACACTCGCGCAATACTAGCGCGGGAGCCGGAAGCGGCAAATTAGTGCCCGCGCTCCTGCTCGATCGCTTCGCCGTCGTTAAAGAACGGCGCAATCTTGTTGTCGAACATCGACAGCGCGGAGCCGATCGCCATGTGCATGTCCAGGTACTGGTAGGTGCCCAGACGACCACCGAAGAGAACCTTGTTCTCCTGCGCTTCTGCTGCGGCGAGCTTGCGGTAGGCCTCCAGCATCTCGCGGTCTTCCGGAGTGTTGATCGGGTAGTACACCTCGTCGCCATCGTCGGCGAAGCGGGAGTATTCCTTAACAATTACCGTCTTATCCTTGACGTAATCGCGCTCCGGGTGGAAGTGGCGGAACTCGTGGATACGGGTGTACGGCACATCCGCGTCGTTGTAGTTCATCACTGGAGTGCCCTGGAAGTCGCCGGTGTTGACAACCTCCATCTCGAAGTCCAGCGTGCGCCAACCCAGCTTGCCCTCTGCGTAGTCGAAGTAGCGGTCCAGCGGGCCGGTGTAGACGACCGGGGCGTCCGGGGAGACAGCGCGCAGTTCGTCGCGCACCTCGAACCAGTCGGCATCGACAACGACGTCAATCTTGTCGGAGGTCACCATGTTTTCCAGCCAGGCGGTGTAGCCGTCGACAGGCAGACCTTCGTAGGTGTCGTTGAAGTAGCGGTTATTAAAGGTGTAGCGAACTGGCAGGCGGGTGATGTTGCCAGCCGGCAGGTTCTTCGGGTCGGTCTGCCACTGCTTGGCGGTGTAGTGCTTGACAAAGGCCTCGTACAGCGGACGGCCGATCAGGGAGATGGCCTTTTCCTCAAGGTTCTTCGCGTCACGTGGATCCAGGCCATCGGTCTGGTCCTTAATCAGCTGACGAGCCTCGTCCGGGCTGTAGTACTTGCCGAAGAACTGGTTGATCAGCCCCAGCCCCATCGGGAACTGGTATGCGGTGCCCTTGTACATAGCGAACACGCGGTGCTGGTAGTCGGTGAAGTCAGTGAACTGGTTGACGTAGTCCCACACCCTCTTATTAGAGGTATGGAACAGGTGCGCACCGTACTTATGCACCTCGATGCCAGTCTCCGGCTCTGCCTCCGAGTAGGCGTTGCCGCCGATGTGGTTGCGGCGTTCGACAACGAGCACGCGCTTACCCAGCTCAGTGGCGGTCCGCTCAGCAACGGTCAAACCGAAGAAACCCGAACCGACCACGATGAGGTCGTAGGTGTTGTCGTTGATGTCCTGTAGGGACTTCGGAGCAAATTCATTGGCAGTGGTGTTCTTTTCGCTACTCACGCCTTAAAACCTATTGCATTTCCATCCGGTTTGCGGGTGTACACGCGGGCTTTACGACGTCCACGTGAGCCCAGCCCAACGTTCGTTTGGTCACATTATTTGATAATTTTCCCAAAATTAACGAGGAAACACAGATGTCTCACTAGATTTTTTTAGTCACACTGGTAACATCCTCCTCAGAATTTTCTGTTGCTTTGCAACTTTCCTTCCCTTCGACCCCGGGTAGACCTCGGGTCGATAACCCTGTACCCCATTTTTTTGGAGCTTTTACCGTGCCAACTCGCCGTCGCATCAATGCCCCGTCGATGGGCCGTCGCACCTTCCTCTATGGACTGGCAGCTACTACTGCCGCAGCTCCGCTAGCAACATGGGGTATTCGCCAGGCCCCTACCCTGGTTGAAAGCCCAGGCGTAGGCCCCATCGCAGCCAAGATCTCGACATCACCGCTGGTTGACGCTGTCACGATGATGATTGACGACGCAGCCGTCGGCACGCATGCCATTACCGATGCCCTGCACCCGCTTCGCGGATTCGTAAAGGACATCACCCGCGACGAACCGTTCTCCCAGTTCGCACTCACCTGGCCGGGCGATGACAATCTGCAGCTTTACGTTCGCGCCGAGCGCGAAGACGGCAGCTTTGGCCCGTGGTTCCACGCTGATTCACACGGTCCGATGAATAACTCCGGGCAGTCCGGCACCGAGCTGCTGTTCGTTGAGCCCACCCGTCGCGTGCAGGTGTCGACTGTCGGCCTGAACCTCCTCGAAGGTCTGGATCCCCGCAACATCATTGGTATCGACAACCTTGACCCCGCCACTATCGGCGGTTCCCTGCAGGACCTCGTCAGCGCTACGGCCGCGTTGTCCCTCAACGCCGTCCAGGCAGTTTTCATCGACGGCGTAGAGCAGGCCGGCGAGGTTATTCAGCCAGTTGCATACGAGTCGTCGATTTCCGGTGCGCCAAATGTAATCAGCCGTGCAGCGTGGGGCGCAGATGAGTCCATCCGCAGCGGTTCGAGCTCCTACAGCACTTTCAAGGGCGCGTGCATCCACCACACCGCGGGTTCCAATAACTACTCAGAGTCCCAGGGGCCAGCCATTGTCCGTGGCATTTATGCTTACCACGCAAATACGCTGGGCTGGGGCGATATTGGCTACAACGCGTTGGTCGATAAGTACGGCAACATTTACGAGGGCCGCTACGGTGGCCTGGACAAGAACATCGAGGGCGCACACGCAGGTGGCTTCAACAACGGCACCTTCGGTATCTCGGTGATGGGCAATCACGACCAGCTGGAGATTCCGGATGCGGCCGTCACCGCACTCGGCGAGATGGTCGGCTGGCGCATGAAGGTCGGCGGCGTCGATCCGATGTCCACCGCCGCACTGACCAGCGCCGGCTACTCGAAGGCACGCTACAGCTCCGGCCAGACCGTGAACCTCCCGGCCATCTTCGGTCACCGCGACACCGGCTACACCTCCTGCCCGGGCAACTTCGGCTACCAGCAGATGGATGCCATCCGCGCTGCAGCCAAAGCCAAGTTTGATGGTGCCGGTGGAGCGGATATTGCCGGCCGCTCGACGGATCCGAACAACCAGGACGGAGAGGCCGCCAGCTTTCCGCCGATTCCGGGCGCCGGCGAGTCGGGCGACAACGGCGGTTCCCTCGGAAACGTGGAAACGCCCACGCCAGGCGAGGTTGTTGGTGAGTTTCTAACTGAATCCCTGCCAACCAACCCTGCCGAAGCTACGCAGGCCTGGTTCGCACCTCAGAACTAAGTCCCCCGCTTATCCAATCCAGGCATAACCACATCACATTTGTGGTGTAACACCAGATTTTCGTAATCACCCAGGAGTTATTACCGTGTTTAGTCGCCGCCGCATCAATCGCCGCGCAGGTGCCAAGCAATCCTTGGTACTCGCTGCCGTGGCGACCCTTGCCCTGACACCCGTTGCCGTTGTCGGCGCAGGTGCCGCTTATGACCTCATTGAGGAAAACGGCGCCGGCCCCATCGACCCCGTTGTCCAGAGCAAGTCGCTTGCAGACAGCGTCTCCGTTCTCGTCGAAGATGCAGCAATCGCAACGCAGTCGCTTGCCGACGAAGCTCATCCCAACCGCGGTGTCGTCAAGGAAATTACCTCCGATACTGAGTTTTCCCAGTTTGCGCTGACGTGGGCCGGTGACCCTGATATCGCCAGCTTCGTCCGCGCCGAGCGAGCAGACGGCTCCTGGTCCGACTGGTTCAGCGTTGACCCGGACTACCCCGCTGAAGGCAATGGCAACGGCCTGAACGGAACGGAGCTCATCTACATCGAGCCAACCAAGCGTGTTCAGGTTTCCACCCACGGACTCAACATCTTCGGTCCGGGTTCCGGCGTGGATCTGAAGGACATCAAGGGCGCTGAGAAGCTGGATTTGTCCAAGCTCAACCTCGACGAGATTAATGCCGAGGGCGCCAAGAAGGCCGTGGAGGATGCAAAGGATTCCGCTACGGATGCGGCCAAGGATGTCGCCGAGGCCGCATCCGACTACCAGCAGACTCCGGATGCAGCTCCTGGGGACGCACTCGATGACCCGACTGCTCCGAACGCTAACGACGCTGCAAATCTGGACTCGCCGAATCTCCCAGTGAAGTGGACGGACATCGAGCCGGTCGCCGATGAACTGCCAATCGACCAGGTCGACGCAGTGCTAATCGACGGCCAGGCTGCTGCATCCGGCATCGACCCAATTGTGGATGCCAAGAATGTCACGGGCATGCCGAAGGTCATTACCCGTGCCGGCTGGGGAGCCAACGAAAATAACCGCTGTAAGGGCGCGGACTACGACAGCAAGCTTGTCGGCGCCACCGTGCACCACACCGCTGGTTCAAACAACTACACCGAGAGCCAGTCCGCTGGTATCGTCCGCGGCATTTACCAGTACCACGCACAGACTCTGGGCTGGTGCGACATCGGATACAACGCCCTTGTCGACAAGTACGGCAACATCTACGAGGGCCGCTACGGTGGGCTGGATAAGAATGTCCAGGGCGCACACGCAGGTGGCTTCAACACCGGTACTTTCGGCATCTCCATGATGGGTAATTACTCTTCGGTTGCTCCCAGTGAGGCTGCACTGAACTCGGTGGGCAATATGATTGGTTGGCGCCTGAAGGTCGCCGGCATTAAGCCGACCGGCCAGATCCAGATGACCTCGGGTGGCACCAGCTACTCCAAGTACGGATACGGTAAGCAGGTCACTCTGCCGACAATCTTCGCGCACCGCGACGTTGGTAACACCACCTGCCCAGGTGATGCTGGCTACGCCCAGATGAGCAAGATCCGCTCGATTGCCGAGAAGAAGTACAACACACTCACCAGCGGAAAGATTGATAATGAGGGGCCTGACGGCTTGATTGATCTCCTCGTTCCGCAGGATGAAAAGGACGATAAGACCACCGAGGACACAGACTCGCAGTCGAGCACGTCGACCTCGACCACTTCGACCACCTCGGCATCGACGGGTACGTCCACGACCTCGTCCTCCGAGAAGTCCTCGAGCGCATCGAGCACCACTTCTTCGACAACGTCGAGCTCCGACTCGACCACCTCGGGTACTTCGGACACCTCGGAGCCAACCGACGCCACGAACACCGGTGACACTGCTACGGCTGAATCCTCCGCACCGTCGGCAAGCGAGCAGAGCAACTCCTCCTCGCCGAGCGCATCCGACGAGCAGCAGAAGGCACAGGCTCTGGAGACAGTCTCGGGCGCACGTTCGATGCTGGCCTCGGCGCTGGGCATGCTCGGCGCACCGGGGCTCGGACAGACGGCCGATGCGATTCTGGGTGCAGTTGGACGCTCGATTGAAAACGGCCCGTCGATCGCTGACCTGCCGGTACTGATTGACAAGATCATCACTATCAATGAGCAGAACGACCTGGCTGCCGAATGGCGCCAAGTTTCCGAGGAAATGGGCTCCGTTCTCGGTTACGCAATGTCCGGTATCCAGAGCGGTTCTACCGTGGCGAACAATGCTGGCCAGGCCGATGCCCTGCGCTACGTGAAGTTCTCCAACGGCGTAATCACCGACTCCGACACCACCGGTGCTCACGCTATCTGGGGCAAGATTGCTGATGAGTGGGCCCGCCAGGGCTTCGAGGTCGGCAAGCTGGGCGCTCCGACGAAGACCCAGGTGGTCGATGGAAACATCGAGCGCGCTGAGTTCCAGAACGGTTCAATCACCTTCGACCGCACCACCGGCGAAGTCAAGACCGAGCTGAAGTAAACGCTGTCGAGCGCTGGGTGAGCTAGCTGGCGCGGGAAAACCTCGAGGCTAGCTAGAACCAGCGCTCCAGCACACGAGCAACACCGTCATCATCATTGGTGGCGGTGATTTCGTCTGCAATCTCCTTGACGTTGTCAGCCGCATTGCCCATGGCCACACCCGTGCCCGCCCACGACAGCATCTCGATATCGTTCGGCATGTCACCGAAGCAGACCACATCTTTCGCGGTCGCTCCGACCAGTTCAGACACGTATTCCAACCCGGCGCGCTTAGTCACGCCCGGCGCGGACACTTCCAAAAGCCCGTCCGGCATGGAGTAGGTCACGTGCGCCAAGCTCGCGTCAATTGCGGGAGTGACCAGCTCATATAGCTGGGCACTGTTCACATCTGAGTTTCGCAGCAAGAGTTTCGTCGCGGGTTCTGACAACACGGCCTCTTCAGCAAGCTCACCGTGCTCATCCGATTCCCAGGCATGGTCATAAGACGGCGCCACCACAAAAAGCTCATCGATGGCATCATTCGCCGACGTCCCGGCGCGCTCTGCCGCAATGCCGATTCCACCGATGGATCGCGCCGCTTCGCGCGCATGCTTGACGACGTATCGCAGCGTCTCCGGCTTCAGTGTGTTGGCGGCAACCACTTCATCACGGCCGGAGTCGTAAATCACGGCGCCATTGGCACACACGCACAACGGCTGAACCGGCAGCTGCTCGAGCACTGGTTGCAACCACCGAGCCGGCCTTCCCGTGGCCAGCACCAACGGGGTTCCGCGGCGTAGCATTCGCGTGACGGCCTGTCGCAGGCGGGGAGTTACCCGCTCCCGCGAGTCGATGAACGTCCCGTCAATATCCGAAGCTACGAGTAGTGGATGTAGTCTCTCGGTCACTTCGAACTACTTGCCGTCCTCACTGTTGTCATCTTCACCGTCATCGCAGAACCGGTCGTGCAACAACTGCAGCGTTGCGGCTACTCCCCCATGCTCGACCGTGTCGATTACCCAATCCGCGTTCTTCAGCAGGGACCAGTCCGCATCGGCCGTAACTACCGGCATGCCGACACGCTGTGTGGCTTCCTCAAAGTTCGAGCGACCGGCAAAAAGAATCGCGTTTTCTTCCTTGCGAGCCTGCTTGCGCAGCGTGCTAACCACCGCATTTGTGACGTCCAGTTTGCTGGCGCCCTCCGGGAGTTCCACGACCTGCAGGTCAACCGACTCCAAAGCCGATAGATTCGGCTTATCTCCCGGTTCGTGCAGAACAACGATTGTGGCTCCGGCATCGCCGAGCTGCTGCAAGGCCTTCATGTTTTCTTCGCTGATATTGCCCGCGTCGTCGGCAAGCGATGCGGGGTAATCGAAGATGAACGTCTCCGGCTGAGCGGTGATGAGCCTGTTCAAGCGCTGCGGAAGCTTGTCGCGAATCATCATCGACTGGCCGATAAGACGGTAAACGGTCTGCTGCGTCTGCTCGACACCGGAGGCGGAGGCCTTCTCTAGCTGCACGTACGCTTCGCGGAACGTCACGCGCATCGAATCCGTGGCCGTACGCACGGACTCCTTGCTCTCCTTAGCACCGGCGACAACATCATCAGCCATCTGTTCCACAGACTGACGGAACTGCGCCAACAAGGCGGTCGTCTGTTCCCTTCGGCGAGCAGACTCCGCGCTCATCGTTTGCGAGGCATCGAGGAACTGCTGCCTGGTCTGATCGCCGAACTCACGCGCACTATCGCCGAACTCACGTGCCGACTCGGCTAGCTTTTCCTTGAATGCGGCCAGATCACCGCGCAAATGACGGATACGCTGACGCTCTTCTTCGACTTTCAGGTCCTCTGCCTGGGCCTCTTCGAAAGTCGGTGCGCCGCCGCCAAGGCGAGCCGGTACCCAGTAGGCGCCCTTCGGCAGGGGACCTTCTTCAGCTGCATACTCGTCCCAGAGCTGACGGACACCCTGATCCATGATTTCGTGTAGCTTTTCGGTGGCTTCTGCCGGATCGCCCTCCGGGGTCCACGGCGGCAAAACCGTAATATGAATCGGAGTATTGCTGCGGCCGAGATGCTTGGGGTGCCCCTTCGTCCACACGCGCTGGGATCCCACAATCAGCACTGGGATGATGGGCTTACCGGTGCGCTGCGCCATACGCACCGCACCGGACTTCAGATTCTTGACTTCAAAGCTGCGAGAGATAGTCGACTCCGGGAAGATGCCTACCAACTCGTCGTTTTCCAGCTTCTCGCAGGCCTCTTCGAAAGACTTGGAGCCGTCGGTGCGATCGACCGGAATGTGTTTACAAGCACGCATGATTGGTCCTGCGATCGAATGGTCGAAGACTTCCTTCTTCGCCATAAAACGGACAAAACGGCGGTGCTTGCGGAATGGAAGACCGACATAGGTGAAGTCCATGTATCCGGTGTGGTTAGTAACGAGAACGGCGCCAGAGTCTTTCGGCACGTTTTCCCAGCCCTTAACGGTGAACTTCAAACCTTGGGCAAAGAAAACGGTGCGCGCCAATCCGATAATCGTTAAGTACACAGGATCCTTGAACATGGCCTTTACTCTACAATCTTTCGCACCCCTTAGCGGGGCGATATGTACTGGTATCTGAGACCCATAAATAAATGTCGTTACAGGCCCATGTCTTTGTGTAAAACCAGGTACATCCCCACACATCCCCCTTGCACGTACTGCGCACCTGTCATACAGTCCCGGTACACCCCATAGTCGCTTTTACCACCCCCGTTATGAGGTGGGCTCCGCCGATGGGTATTCATTCTAAAAGTAGTAAACCTCTATTAACATACCTATCTACCTGCGGAAAACCAGACAACATTTTGGGGCGGGTTTTCTTGGCTTTTTGACCCATTGTTTATATCTACGTAACCGTAAGTTACCGCTTACAAGTAAGCCGATTTTTGGTAACCTGAGCCGTGAGCCGAGAAATTCTCTTCGACGAAAAATCAACGCCCCCACCGGGAAGGATTGGAAAATGTCGTCCTCTTCATCTCTCGCCCCATCTGCAGTTCTAAATAAGGAACAGCATGAAAAGACCTGGGAGAAATTCGGTACCGAGCAATACGACGTCGTCATTATCGGCGGCGGTTCTGTAGGCGCTGGCGCTGCGCTCGATGCCGCAACCCGTGGTTTGAAGACTGCGGTCATTGAAACTCGTGACTTCGCAGGCGGCACCTCCAGCCGCTCCTCCAAGATGTTCCATGGCGGTCTGCGCTACCTGCAGATGTTGGACTTCCGCCTGGTAGCTGAATCCCTGCGCGAGCGCGAACTGTCCATGTCGCACCTAGCACCGCACCTGGTTAAGCCACTGCGCTTCGTCTTCCCGCTGACCCACCGCGTGTGGGAGCGCCCGTTCATGGCATCGGGCTTCTTCCTTTACGACGTCATGGGTGGCGCCAAGCAGGTTCCAATGCAGAAGCACTACTCCCGCAAGGGCACCCTGAAGCAGGCTCCGGGCCTGAAGGAAGATGCCGTGGTCGGCGGCGTTCGCTACTACGACACCCTGGTTGACGATGCCCGTCACACCATGACTGTCCTGCGCACCGCTGCTCACTTCGGCGCTGACGTCCGCACCTCCACTCAGGTTGTCGACTTCGTGAAGGAAGGCGAGCGCATCGTCGGCGCGAAGCTCCTTGACACCGACACCGGCGCCACCACCACCATCCGCGGCAGCGTTTTCGTCAATGCCACCGGTATTTGGTCCGATGAGATTGAGAAGCTGGCTGGCGTCACGGGCAAGTTCCGCGTCCACACCTCCAAGGGTGTCCACATTGTTATTCCGAAGTCCGCTCTTGAGGGCTCGGTGGCAATGACCTTCGTGACCGAGAAGTCCGTCCTGTTCGTTATCCCGTGGGGTGAGTACTGGATTATCGGTACCACCGACACCGACTGGACCATGAATCTGGCCAACCCGGCAGCTACCCGCGCTGACATCGACTACATCCTCGATCACGTCAACGCCAAGGTTCGCCGTCCAATTACTTACGACGACATCGTCGGCGTCTACTCGGGTCTGCGTCCACTGGTGGAAGGCGACTCCGACTCCACCACCAACCTTTCCCGTAACCACGCTGTTGCCCACGTTGCCCCGGGCATGGTTTCCGTCGCAGGCGGTAAGTACACCACCTACCGCGTCATCGGCGCTGACACCATCGACGCTGCAGTCCAGGACGTCCCCCGCAAGGTACCGGAGTCCGTCACTGCAGATGTCCCGCTGCTCGGCGCTGACGGCTACCACGCACTGAACAACCAGAAGCCAGCCCTGGCCAAGCAGTTCGGTATCACCGAGAAGCAGGTCGAGCACCTGCTCAACCGTTACGGCTCCCTCATCTACGAAGTGCTGGCTCCTGCAGCCGAGGATAAGTCTCTGCTCGAGCCGCTAGAGGCTGCCGAACAGTACATGCGCGCTGAGGTTCTCTACGCAGTGACTCACGAAGGCGCAATGCACCTCGACGACATCCTGGAGCGCCGCCTGCGTGTCTCCATGGAGTACGCACACCGCGGTGTCGACAGCGCCCGGGCCACCGCTGAACTGGTTGCCCCAGCTCTGGGTTGGGACAAGGACACGATGGAGAAGGAGATCAAGGTCTTCATCGAGCGTGTCGAAGCAACCCTGGCAGCTGAACGTGAGCTGACTGACAAGGCCGCTAACGAGATTGCTGCTCATGCAGTGGAAACTCGCGCGGATGTCGACGTCAGCCTCGACCGCTAGTTCGCCCCTCCCCTCCGCCGGTGGCCGCACGAGTTAGTGCTCAAATGGCCACCAACGCTGTAGCCACAACGAAATAGGTTTCCCTCTTGGGAAAACGGCTTCGCACTTCAAGGGACTGATGGGGTCGAAATAAAAGTGCCGGCGAAAAATCCGTTCTCGCCGGCATTTCTTATACCCAAAGAATTTACGTTGCAAGATTCATCGTGACCTCGCCCGGTCACGACTCACAGAGAGTTTCTACATCTCATGGAGACAATCACAGGATCCCAGGCATTCCTCTGGGAGTTTTTCGGAACCGCCATTCTAATCCTCCTCGGTAACGGAGTCTGTGCTTCTATCAACCTCCGGACAACCCGCGCTGCAAATGCAGGCTGGTTGGGCATTGCCTTCGGCTGGGGTATGGCTGTTTTCGCTGGTGCATCTATTGCCGACGTATCCGGTGGGCACTTGAACCCTGCGGTAACCGTTGCCCTGGCCATCAAGGGCAGCCTGGGATGGGACCTGGTTCCGTACTATGTTGCAGGTCAGCTGTTGGGCGCATTCGTAGGTGCAATCCTGGCTTGGGCCGCTTTTAAGCAGCTGTTCGACGCCAATGGTGTCGACGAAAACGGCAACCCAACCAATGCGAATGCCGAAACTGGCGGCAACTTCTTCACCGCGCCGGTTCACCCAAATAACTTTTGGAATGCCGTCACCGAGTTCATCGCGACGTTCGTTCTGCTCGCATTCATCCTGTTCGGCCCAGCCGGCGGCGAGCTTGGTCCGCTGACCTACTTCGGTGTCTCGTTCATCATTGTGTCGATTGGACTTTCCCTTGGTTCCCCGACCGGATACGCCATCAACCCTGTCCGTGACCTCGGCCCCCGTTTGGCCTACGCTTTCGTGCTCCCGATTAAGGGCAAGGGCGATGCGAACTGGGCCTATGCATGGGTTCCGATTGTCGCACCGATGCTGGCAGCCGTGGCTGCAGGCGCTCTTGCCTTTGCCATCGGATAACGGGAATATGAGAGTTATCGCACAATAAAATATCGCAAGCCTGAACACTCACATTCACACACAATTTCTCTAGGAGTATCCCCATGATGCACAGCAAATACGTCCTCGCTATTGACCAGGGAACTACTTCCACCCGCTGCATCATCTTCAACCATGACGCAGAGATCGTCACTGTTGCGCAGATGGAACACAAGCAGATTTTCCCGGAAGAGGGCTGGGTCGAGCACGACGCCCAGGAGATTTGGGCCAACACCCGTCGAGTAGTCAGCGAAGCTCTCGCCGATGTCGACCTGCCTTCTGAGGATGTTGAAGCAATTGGCATCACCAACCAGCGTGAAACCACTGTCGTCTGGGACAAGAACACTGGTGAACCGGTTTACAACGCCATCGTCTGGCAGGACACCCGCACGAATGAGATCTGCAAGGAACTCATGGGGGATGAAGGCGCTGACCGCTGGCGTGAGACCACGGGCCTACGTATCAACTCCTACCCAGCCGGCCCGAAGGTGCGCTGGATTCTCGACAACGTCGAGGGAGCTCGCGAAAAGGCTGAGGCTGGCGACCTGCTCTTCGGCACCATCGATACTTGGCTGCTGTGGAATCTCACCGGTGGCGCAGAGGGCGACAACGGCGAAGATGCAGTTCACGCAACCGACGTCACCAACGCCTCCCGTACTCTCCTGATGGACCTCAAGACCCTCGAGTGGGATGAGGACATTTGCCGTGAAATTGGCATTCCGATGTCGATGCTGCCTGACATCCGACCGTCGGTAGGCGACTTCGGCCATATCCGTGCCCGTGGCTCTCTTGCAGGGCGACCGGTTACTGGCATCCTCGGCGACCAGCAGGCCGCCATGTTCGGCCAGGGCTGCTTCGGCGAGGGTGACACCAAGAACACCTACGGCACTGGGCTGTTCATGCTAATGAATACTGGCGAGAAGCCGAAGTGGTCTGACCACGGACTCATCTCCACCGTCTGCTACCAGGTCGAGGGAGAGAAGCCGGTCTACGCTCTCGAGGGCTCCGTCTCCATGGGCGGTGCACTTGTTCAGTGGCTGCGTGACGAGCTGCAGATGATTCCGAATGCGGCATCCATTGAGAACAAGGCAAAGAGCGTCAAGGATAACGGCGGCGTGTACATCGTGCCGGCCTTCTCCGGTCTTTTTGCACCTCGTTGGCAGCCGGACGCTCGTGGCGTCATCGTCGGTTTGACCCGTTTCGTCAACCGACACCACATTGCCCGTGCTGTGCTGGAGGCTGCTGCGTACCAGACCCGCGAGGTCCTCGACGCCATGGTCGCAGAATCCGACACGGACATCACAACGCTGAGCGTTGATGGTGGCATGACCATGAACGAGTTCCTCATGCAGTTCCAGTCCGACATCCTGAATGTCGCTGTCACACGCCCGAACAACATTGAAACCACGGCTCTTGGTGCGGCATACGCTGCGGGCCTTGGCATTGGCTTCTGGTCGAACCTGGATGAGGTCAAGGCTCACATCACGATTGACAAGAAGTGGCATCCGAAGATGGAGGCCGAAGAGCGCGATCGCCTGTTCCACCAGTGGAACCGTGCCGTTGAACGCACCTACGGTTGGATCGAGGATACGGATGCTGAGGAGGCACCGAAGCCTGAATAAGTCCTCGTAAGAGCCGAAAAATAGCCCGGAGAACCTATTCGGTTTTCCGGGCTATTTTTATTATAAATTCAGGGCTTGTTTGTTATAATAAAATTATTATAACTATCATCCACTCCTCGATTGAAAACAGAAACGAGCAATCATGCGTCGCGCATCAATTTTCACTGCGAGTGTGACCACCGCCCTGACTTTGGCCCTGGCCACCCCGGCAGCATCAGCAGCCCCAACGGACTTCATCAAGAACCCGCTGGAACCAACTCCCGACCCGCAGTCCACTGCAATGGTCGAGCTGCCAACCACCCCAGCACCAACCACCACGGTTGACGGTCGCCACGTTACGGTGAACGACGGCTACATGACCTCACAGGATGGCAAGGGCACCCAGATTTACTGGAAGTCCAACACCATCCCGAATGCCAAAGCCACTGTCGTCGTCGTGCATGGCGCTGCAGAACACCTGGGTCGCTACGAGTGGGTAACCGGCAAGCTGCTGAACGCCGGCTACAACGTGTACCGCATTGACCACCGTGGGCACGGCCACTCGGGCCAGGTCGAAGGAACCCCAGTTGCCCGTGGCCATATTGATGATTTCCACTCGCTTGTCGATGACCTGCACATGCTCGTCGAAAAGGCCAAGGCGGAGAACCCGAGCACGAAGACTTTCCTGCTCGGCCACTCCATGGGCGGCCTTGCCGTGGACTTCCACGGCATCAAGTACCCGGGCAGTGTCGATGGCATTGTCGCCAACGGTGGTGGCGCTCTTTTCAACCCCTACGGTGGCACGGACGAGGGCGAAACCATCACCCCAGAGGCCATGACCGATGTCCAGCGCGAGGCGCAGCCGACGATTTACCAGCGCCTGCCATTCCAGGACATGACCACATTCAACACTCGCATGCTCAAGGAAGTGCCGAACCGCACCGAGATGCGCGTGCCATCACTACCCGGCAGCGACTTGATTCAGCTTGGCAACCCGCTGGGTTCGAAGACCTCTTCTTCGCAGGCAGTGCGTGATGAGTACGAAACTGATCCGTACAACAACTCCAAGCTCTCGCTCGGCATGGCTCAGCAGATGGCTTTTGCCGCCACCTACAACGGCACCAACTCCGTCGATTTTGTTGAGCCGACCCTGGTCATGATGGGTGGCCAGGATGAGATTGTGCCGCCGTTCTTCTCGCGCGACTGGTACAACGGCATCTCGTCCACCGACAAGCAGCTGATCGAGTTCGAAGGCCAGTTCCACGAGACCTTCAACGAGCCGGCACAGCACGAGGCCATTGCGACGGCTATTGCCTGGCTTGATGCGCGTATCTAATTGAACGCTAAAAAAGAACCGAGCCACTCCCTAGCAGTTACGAGTTCTTCATAGAGCTAACCCGGTGGAATGAGGGGCGATTGTCTTCTGACAATTGCCCCTCATTTTCTTTGCCCTACCCTCTCCACGCCGTATAAAGCATGCAGTACTTGGCAATACAAACTACTGTGCGTATAGTTGGCATTACAAGGTACTAGGTATGAAAAGCATTTTGCCCGGGCAGATTCCTCCATACCGCCGGAAAGAAAGCACAACGCTATGCCCAAACGTCCACAAACACAACTGAAGAAAGGGGTACTTGAGCTCGCCATTCTCAAGCTGATTTCTCGCGAAGAGCTCTATGGCGCGGCACTCGTCGCAAAGCTCAACGCCTACCCCCACCTCAGCGCGCCCGCGGGAACCGTCTACCCCCTGCTCTCGCGTCTGACCACCAACGGCTTGATTAGCAATCGCTGGGAGGAATCCCCCAAGGGACCGCCTCGCAAGTACTACTCACTGACAGCCAAAGGAAAGCAAACACTCACGCAACTACACCAGGACTTCATCGATCTATCCGCCGACATGACCGCACTATTTTCCGAGGAGCCCCAATGAACACCTACCTCACTGCCATTGACCACAAACTGCGCGAAATCGGCATATCGCACGCACAACGCAAGGCGATCATCGCCGAGCAGGAGGGTCTTCTGCAAGAGCTTAACGACGTCCACGCGGACCTGGCCGAAGAGCTGGGAACGGCAACCGCCTACGCAAATTGCGTAGCCGAACAAGTTGGTGAACCAAGCACCTTGCGCAGGTACCTCTCCAACCCGCTTCGAGTATTTACCAAAAGCGGTCGCGCTTCCCTGTGGAACATGGATGACCCGCGGATCCTCCAGCCTCACCTGTTGGGTTTTGGCTGGTCTATCAATTGGGCTGCAGTAGCGACCAAGCTGGGGATTGTCCGACCGGACGATATTGACGGTGAGGTTATCTCTGAAATTCCAGCTCGCGCACTGCAGGCGACCGCTCTTCTCCCCGCGGCCGTGACGGTTGCGCACGGCGTCGCACTGGCTAGGTCCTGGAAGCAGTTGCCTTCAGAAGTCCACACGAAATGGAAGCTAAACGGCAAGGCAGTTCAGAAAACAGCACCGAAGGAAACTCTGCTTCTTCCCTTCGTGGTTTCTACGGTCGGAGCTGGATTCTCAGCTGCTTCGCTGCTCAAGGCAGATGACCGCGAAGATACTCTGCGCGTTGCGTCCCTAGGCGCGCTCGCAAGCACAATTGCACCATCTCAGCTGATCGGAGTCCTCACGGAAGAAAACTCCAAGACCAATCCGGCATTAGTCCAAGCTGGTGTTGCCGTGGCATCGGTCGCGGCTTCGGCCGCATGCCTTGCCCTTCCTCTCTTCGCTGGGCTGAAGGCTACGTGGAAGAAAGCTGGGGTGGCTTAGATCACGGTGCAGGAGACATCAGCAGGTGAAAGACTCATCAGAAAGATTGTTGTAATCCGAATGTTGTAAACAACCTCTACCACCTCGAGTGAGGCTATCCCCCTGGTTCAGGTGTGTTTTCGGTTGTGTTTCTACACTCAACCTTCCCGGTGTTTTTACCTTCTCAATCCCCCAATTAATTTTTTAGCGCAATTACACGACTCACGCCCGAAAAAGCCACTTCACGACACCTATGTCACCTCGTGCCAGCTGTGGAGGTGGCATGAGGTGACATAGGTGTCGTGAAGTCGCGGATGAACTGGGGCGGGGCCGCACCTGCTTAACCGGCTCGCTTAACCGGCTCGCTTAACCGGCTCGAGAACTTCCTTGCCCATCATGAACGGACGCAGCGCCTCCGGAATCACCACAGAACCATCGGCCTGCTGGTGGTTTTCCAGAATGGCGACCAGCCAACGCGTCGTGGCCAGCGTGCCGTTGAGGGTGGCGCAGTACTGCGACTTGCCATCGGCATCGCGGTAGCGGGTCTTCAAACGACGAGCCTGGAAAGTCGTGCAGTTCGAAGTCGAGGTCAACTCGCGGTAGGTGTTCTGCGTCGGCACCCATGCCTCGGTATCGAACTTGCGGGCAGCCGATGCACCCAGGTCACCACCAGCAACATCGATGATGCGGTACGGAACATCGACCGCGGCCAGCATCTCGCGCTCCATGTTCAGCAGCTTCTGGTGCTCTGCCTCCGCCTGCTCCGGCGGACAGTAGGAGAACATCTCCAGCTTGTCGAACTGGTGCACGCGCAGGATACCGCGGGTGTCCTTACCGTAAGAGCCCGCTTCACGACGGAAACAGGAAGACCAACCAGCGTAGCGACGCGGCCCCTCCGACAGGTCAATAATCTCGTTGGAGTGGTAGCCGGCCAGCGCGACTTCCGAGGTACCGACCAGGTAGAGGTCATCTTCCTGCAGGTAGTAGATCTCATCGGAGTGCGCACCGAGGAAGCCGGTACCCGACATGGTCTCCGGACGAACCAGCACCGGCGGCACCATCAGCTGGAAGCCATTCTGAGTTGCCTTCTGAGCAGCCAGGTTCATCATGGCCAGCTGCAGCATGGCACCGTAGCCGGTCAGGAAGTAGAAGCGGGAACCGGAGACCTTGACGCCGCGCTCCATATCAATAAGACCCAGCGACTCACCGAGGTCCAGGTGGTCCTTAGGCTCAAAGTCGAACTGCGGAATCTCACCGATTTCCTCCAGCACGACAAAGTCATCTTCGCCGCCGGCGGGCGCACCGGTAACGATGTTGCCAATCAGGTACTGCAGGCGCTCGACCTCAGCCTCGGCTTCCTTCTGCTCCGCTTCGGCTGCCTTCACGGCGTCGGAAAGCTCCTTGGCCTTCTCCAGCATGGCCGGGCGCTCTTCCTTCGACGCCTGACCAATCTTCTTGCCGAAGCCCTTCTGCTCTGAACGCAGCGCGTCGGTGGAGGCAATAACCTCGCGGCGCTTAGCGTCAGCTTCCAGCAGCTGATCGACCAATGCCGGGTCCTCACCACGGGTGCGCTGGGACTCGCGGGCTACTTCAGGGTTTTCGCGGAGAAATTTGAGATCAATCACGTCCCCTAGAGTACCTGGTTTACGTCGGCAAGCAGGCACAAGGCTTGCTAGAGTGCCGCTTCCGCTCCTGAGGCGACCAGCAGCGCGCCGAGGACGAGGAAGATCACGCCGGCGACAGTGTCAATCCACGGCCCTGCCAGCACCATTCGCTTGACGACGGCATCCGTCGACACCACGATTGCGATAAATAGGAAGAAAGCGATTTGGGAGACGATTAGCACCAGCGTACAAAGCACGAGCGTCCCCACGGATGCGCCTGCGGGAATGAACTGTGAAAGCACTGCCGTGAGGAAGAGAACAATCTTCGGGTTCGACATGTTGGTGAAAAAGCCCTGGCGGAACGTCGCCTTCGGCGACCGGAGCGCCTCACTTCCCAAGGCTGGTGCGGCACCGGCGCGCAGTTCGCGGAGGGTATTGATGCCCGCCTTGGCCATACTGATACCCATGTAAATGAGATAACAGCCACCGACGAGCTGGATTACGCCCATCAGCAAAGGATTGGCGGTGATGACAGCTGCGAACCCAAAAACTGTGAGGGTCATCCAGATAGTGGCGCCAGTACTGATACCCGCAACCGCTGCGATGGCGTGCTTTCGGGATTTGGTGGCAAGGCGCAGGATTAAGAAGACGTCAGGCCCTGGTGAGGCCATACCAATAATGTGGACGCCCAGCAGGCTGAGTAGTGCAGTCCAGGTCAAGACTCGTGTCCTCGGGTAGCGAACAAATACCGGACTATTGTAGTGCCTGAAGTTATTGAGCAAACTCGGACCGCAAACTCGGACAGAGCGTTACCTTGTCCACAGGCTCATTGGCGGTGCACAATGGGGTCACTATGGCTGATGACAATATGAACCAGAATCGCGAGCACGCTGCCGCCACAGACACTGATTCCGGTGCAGGTACTGGCGCAGATGCCAGCGCTGGTGCATCCTCCGCAGCCAGCAACGATGCCAACGCTTCCCGTAACTCGCGTGGAAGCTGGGGAATGCGCGCTTTGTCGACGGCAATGCTGGTCGGCGCCGCGGGAATGGCATTCGCGCTGCAAGCGGGAGTCATCGAGCCACCGAGTGGGCCACTTGGGGGCAAGGGCTCGTCGGCAAGCGCGTCATCGTCGACAACGACGACCATCGTTGACAAGGAGACGACGGCGTTCACCAGCGCAACCGCGGGCAACTGTCTGGACTGGAATCTGGCAGAAGATTTGAATGTTTCTGACTTCCGCGTCGTGCCCTGTGAGCAGCCACACGCTTATGAGGTCGCCAAGAAACTGAACCTCGCCGACTACGAGGAACATCCGGGGCAATACGCAAAAACTGCCAACTACCCGACAGCGGACAATTTGGTGGCTCTGCAAAATGGCGTGTGTCGTGACACTGTGACTGAATACCTGGGCGGCCAGTACGATCCGGACGGTCGATTTATCACGGCGCCGATTATTCCTTCGCCTAGCCAGTGGGAAAAGGGTGACCGAACCTTCCTGTGCGGTATCCAGGTCGTCGACGAAGACGGCAACACGGCGCACATGTCCGGTCCTGCGGCCGGGCAGGACCAGTCCCGCGTGTTCGAGGGCGGCCGCTGCGTGACATTGGATGAAAACGGCGCCATCCGCCAGGTGCCGTGCGTGGAAGATCATCTGATGGAGTCGACGGGAATTGTCAATCTCCGCGACCATTTCGGTGACAACGTCCCCACTGACCAGGAGCAAAATGATGTGCTCGCGGAACAGTGTGTGACTCTCGCGCAGAATTACCTCGGCGGTGACGACCCGCTGTATAACTCGACGCTGTTGCCATTTTGGACGTCACTGTCGCAGGAGTCGCTCAATGCTGGCTCGCGCAGTGTGAACTGCTGGTTGATTAAGGACAATGGCCAGGGCGGGTTCTCCACTCTCAACGGACACGCTAACGAGTCCTTCACTATCGACGGCCAGCCGCCCGTGGCTCCGCCGCCGCGCAATCCGCTGCGGGAGGAGCAGGGTGACGCTGGCGCTGGCACAGGTGACGTCGGTGCGGTCGGTGCCGACGGTACTGGTGCAGAAGCAGGCACTGTGGATAACGCAGTCGCTCCCGCAGGACAGTAGAACAACAGGACATTGCGAGGCAGCACCATAAATGGTTGACGTTAGCCCGGAGCGGTTCGATGCGCTTGTCGATGAGGCCATCGACCGCATCCCCACGCAGTTTCTCGATCAGCTCGATCAGGTCATCATCCAGGTCCACCCGTATAACCTCGACGAGCCCACACTGCTGGGACTCTACGAGGGCATTCCTCTGACCGAGCGTTCTAACAACCACTGGGGTCCGCCTGACCAAATCAGCTTGTATCGCGACATGCTCTGCCGCATCAGCCACACCGAAGAGGAGCTGGTAGAGCAGATTCGTGTCACTCTCCTGCATGAAATCGGGCATTATTTCGGCCTCGAGGAGGAGGATCTGGACCGACTCGGCTACGGATAAGTTCGGCTCTCCTGCACGGCCTCGCCCCTCTCGACTTCTTCACGGCAGCTTTCTTCCCTGTAGCCTTGGCAACTATGAGCGACAACTCGAGCGAGAAGCCAGAAATCAGGGTCGGCGATAGGGAGCGCAACGCTGCCATGGAGCGTCTCGGCAATCATTTCGCTGACGGCTACTTGGATGTCGATGAATTCTCCAAGCGCGCCGAAGCTGCCGCAGTCGCTAAAACCCGCTCCCAACTACAAACACTCTTCGCAGACCTGCCCGCTGAGACTTCTCCCGAGAGTTCACAGGGCACCCCGGCTAAACCGCAGCACCAAAGTGTCGATCAAGAGCTGCAGACTCTGATGAAAAAGGGCCGCCAGCTCAACATTGTTGACTCTGCTGCAGGCATCATCGTCGCTGTCTCTATCGTTCTGATGATTTTCACCGATATCGACAACGCGTGGTTCGGCTTCGTCGCCGCTGCGGCTGTTGCCCTCATCGGGCGCGCCGCACTGAACATCAATGATGACGAAGAAAAACTCCTCAACGAAATCAACGAAGAGGAATCCAAGCGTCGCACGGAACGCCTACGCCTGGCAGCTCAGAAGCGCCGCGAGATTCAGGAAGGCCAGCAATAACGGCCAGCGGTGACAGTCGCCGCCCAGCTGCCTGTCTAAGGCAACTCGCTGTCGCCCCAGCGGCGCACATCCCACGTGCCCGGTTCAATGCCGGCACGCTTGCCGACGTCCACAGCGCTCGGAACCAGCTCGATTCGCTCAGTATTGGCAATGCGGTGTCGCAGTGCGTATTCCGGATTCACCCCGGTCAGATACTGCCCAATCAGACGAATAGCCGCGCCATGGCTGACAATGACGACATCCTTGTTGCCGCCCTCCTTCGACTCCTTGGATTCACCACCTGTCGCTCCTGCCTGCTCCAGCAGCTGCTGTAGCGTCGGCAGGTAGCGACTCAGCACGTCGGCACCGGATTCACCGCCGGGAAGGCGGTACTCCAGCTCCCCATTGAGCCACTGGTAGAAGGCACGCATGTACTCCATGTGCGCATCGCGATCATTGCGCCCCTCGAGGTCGCCGGCCTGAATCTCGTGGAGGCCACCCTCATGGCGGATGCGAGCGGAAGTCTCTCCCAGGTGGTGCAAACTCGCGACCGCGCCTGCACCAGTCTGGCGGGCACGCAGGGCATGGGATGTGACGATGTCACCGATTCTGTGCACGTCGGGAAGCAAAAGACGTCCCAGACTGCGCGCCTGCCTCACACCGAGGTCGGTGAGCGGTGCGCCCGGCAATGCGGTATCCAGGCGGCGGTTGATGTTGCCGGTGGTCTGCCCGTGGCGGATGAAAATGATGCGCTGGGAATCAACCGGCATGACAGATTCAGGGCGGTCTGGACGGTCATCGAGGAAAGGCAGCTGTCCAACTGGATTTTCGGGCGCGGCGGGTGTCATGTTTTACCTTCGTCCTTCCTTAAGCGCGTCGACCCACTCAATTGACTGGGAAATGTCCGGTGGCGGGGTCATAATGCTGCGGCGACCGCCCTCAGCGACCGGCCAAGACCCCAGATAGCGCAGGTCTTCGGCGTATTCGTGCAGTGCCGCGAGAGCCGCGGCAACCTGTGCATCATCAACGTGGCCGTTGCAGT
The DNA here is from genome assembly GCF_001811805.1 of Corynebacterium sp. HMSC064E08. NCBI lineage: Bacteria > Bacillati > Actinomycetota > Actinomycetes > Mycobacteriales > Corynebacteriaceae > Corynebacterium > Corynebacterium sp. HMSC064E08. The sequence continues at coordinate 29,401 of NZ_KV806692.1, read as the reverse complement.
CGATGTAGAAGCGGTAGAGGCCGAAGAGCTCGCGCGTTGGGCGTGACTCAATGCGGGTGAGGTTGATCTGTCGCACTGCGAACTCGTTCATGGCGCGCATCAATGTGCCGGGCTGGTTCGGCAGCGTGAAGGAGACCGAGGTGCGGTCGGCGCCGGTGCGTGGCGTCGGCACGCCGGGGCGCCCCACCAGCAGGAAACGAGTGCGGGCGCCGCGCACGTCGGCGACCTCAGTGGCCAGCGCCTCCAACCCGAGCAGTTCACCCGCGCGGGCAGGGGCAGCGCAAGCGTCGTGCGTGCCCTCGGCGACCTGGTGGGCCGCCGCCGCATTGGAGCTGGCCTGGTGAACTTCCACGCCCGGAAGGTTGGCGTCCACCCACTGTTTGACCTGCGGATACGCTACGGGATGTGTCGTAAAAGTACGCACCTGTTCCGCCGTCGTCCCGGGACGGACCAGGATAGAGAACACCACCCCGACCTCGGTTTCGCGGAAAACCTGCAGCTCTGGGCCAGCAGCGAGGGCATCAAAAGTTGGTGTAACGGGACCGTCCACGCTGCTTTCGATAGCCACGCAGGCAAAGTCCGCTTCCCCTCGGCGCACGGCTCCAAGCGCAGCCGCGGGGCTATCCACCGGCACCGCATTGACCGCGGATTCCCCTGCCGGATCAATCTCGCCAGCACGCGCCATGTCCCACAGCGCCTGCTCGGTGAATGTGCCCGCAGGACCCAAATAAGTAACCGTCGTCATAAGCTCAGATTAGAGGGCTTCTACACTTATTGCATGACCTCTTCTTCCGAGATGCCCGCCCGCGCCCTCACTGAAGCCGTGCGCAGTGGCGCAATCTCGGTATCGGAAATCGTTTCGGAATTCGCCACGCTTGCCGACGACGCCGCGACCAATCCCGCCCGTTTCGGTATTGCCACGTCCTTGGCCGAGCACGCTGTCGACCGCGCGCGCAGCCTCACTGCCGAATCCGAACCCGCCCGGCACGCTAGCCACGGACTCCCGCGTGACCTCCTAGGTCTGCCAGTGGCAATCAAGGACCTATTCACCATCGCGGGGGTCGAATGCACGATGGGCTCGACCAACTTGGCTTTCACCGCCACCGAAACCTCGGAACCCGTGGCGAAACTGCTGGCTCGCGGCGCGGTCCTCACGGCGACGACGCATACCTCCGAGGTCGGGATGACGGCCTACACCGAACCGATTGGCTACCCGGCCCCGGAAAACCCCTACTTCGCCGCGCCCAATCAGCTGTCCAATCAGCCGGATACCACGCCACGCACTCCCGGTGGTTCCTCGGGCGGCAGCGCGGTGGCTGTCGCGAGTGGTGTCGTTCCCGCAGCTCTGGGCTCTGACGGCGGCGGTTCCATCCGCGTGCCTGCCGCCTGCTGTGGCCTCGTTGGGTTGAAGCCAGCACATGATATTGCGGGTGGAAATCTCTCCACGCCCGCCTTCCTCACTCGCACAGTCGATGACGCAGCACTGCTGGCCGGGGTGCCACTTTCCGCAACCCCACATGCTTTACGACGGCCCCAGCGCCCCCTTCGCATCGGTGTCACTGTCAGCCCTTTTCATGCTGAGGTGGACGTCGATAAGCGCTGGGCAAACGGTGCGTGGGCGGCGGCTGACCGTCTTGCCGACGCCGGGTACGACGTGGTGGAAGTGCCCAGCCCCTATGATCCGGCAGGTCCGGACGTGTTCGAGATCTTTCGACGGACCATCACGCGAATGGCCACGAAATTACCGCGCGCGGACTACTCCGAAATCGTGCAGTGGATTCGCTCCTGTGGCCAGGAGATTTCCGCAGCAGAGGCGGCGGCGACACATCAGCAGCGGATGGCTCTGCCCGGCGCGATTAGGTCGCGTTGGGAAGTCGATGCGGTGATTACGCCAACGCTGGCGTTTGATCCGCCGCGTATTGGGCATTTCTCTGCGTTGGCGCCGTGGGAGGACTTTGACGAGCAAACCCGGTGGACACCGTGGTTGTCGCTGTGGAATCTGACTGGGTGGGCAAGCGTGTCCGTGCCAATTGCTGTGCCGGACACTAGCGGCAGCACGCCCAATGCGAAGCTCCCCGCCACCAGCGTCAACATCGGTGCGGTGCGCTGCGGCGAGGCAGAGCTACTGGAGATGGCTAGCGTGCTGTAGGCTTCTAACGCCAGCTAGCGCACGTACTTCGCCGCCATTGCCGCCGCCTGTCCGGCGTATCCGCCACCAAAAAGCACCGCGTGCATGAGCACGGCGTAGAGCTGATGGAGTTCGCAGCTCTCGGCGAAATCCGGCAGGGGATGTACGGATTCGTAGCCACGCAAGATCTCGTCGAAGTGTGTTGCCCCGAATAGCGCCAGCAGTGCCAAATCTTCCTCGCGGGCTCCGCCGTGCGCCGCGGGGTCAATCAAGATCGCGCCGTTTGCATCCCACATGAGGTTTCCCCACCACAGGTCACCGTGGACACGCGCAGCATCTGGCTCGTTGTCGAAATCTCCAGCCAAGAGTCGCTCAATGAGCTGTTCAAAGATATCTAGCTGACGGTTATTGTAGGAGCTTTCCAACTTTCCCAGCGCGGGCAGTAGACGTCCTCTCGCCCAGTATTCACCGAAGCTCTCCCGTGGAGTCAGGTCCATCTGCAGGGGCTGATCCAGTGGACCGAAGTAGCCGTGCCCCTCCCATCCATCGGGGCCGGCACCCCAGCCAGCGGCGCCCAGATTGTGGGTAATGGCCAACGATTTTCCGAAATCGTACGCCGCCTGTGGAGTCGGCACCGTCGACTCAATTCGACGCAATTTCAGCGCATGCCCGCTCACGCCCAGCACCTCCACTACGCGCGCACCGCCGTCAGCTTCACCCTCGCGCAGCCAACCCAGCCCCGCCGCCTCACAGGCGAAGAAGTCCCGCGGGACACCATGTCGGCTCTTGACATAAACATCCGACTCGTTGACTGCACGTTCGTTGTTCTGGTTCATTGCGGACATATTTCCAGCATATTCTTCTTCGTTCCCAACCCCTTTCAGCACGTCGCATGCAGGGTAACGCCAGCGCTACCAAGACTTGTATTGCTGTCTCGGTTCTCTTAGTCCACTGTCGTTGCCTATTCTTTATTGGTATGGAAGGCAACTTCGACGACTCGCGCATTGCCCGCGACCGATACGGTAGGCCGCTTAAAGATCGCTATGGCCGCCCCATCTACCGCCGTGTGGACGAGGCGTCGCCGAAGCATGCCCGCCCCCGTGAGGCCGATTCGCGTGGCGCTTCACGACGCCCCATCCCGCGCCGTTTTGACCGCCCATCTAGGGCAGGGGCAGCCCGCCCAGCGCCTATGCCTCCGCGCAGGTCTAGGCCGCAACCGGAACGTCGGCAGGCGCCACTGAACGAAACGCGCATTGAGTCCCGTCCACCAATGAACCGGGCCGGTAGCGGACGCGCTGGCAGCGATCCGCGGTTTCCCCCACCCGGATATAATCCGGATGCGGATTTCCAATCTTCCTCGCGCGGCTCGTCACAGGACTACTACAGTGCCCCACAAGCAGCGAGTTCTGGCCGTGGTGGACGCCGTGGCAGTCGTGGCGGCGCCGGCGTCAGGTCTGGGTTCCTCATGCCACGCATGCGGCTGCCACGCTTGCGCTTTAAATCCATCATCCTGCTTCTCGTCATCTTCCTTGTCATCACGATGGCACTTGTCGACATCCGCCTGACCAGGGTCGATGCGTTCTCAGATCTGGCAGACCGCCCTGCCAATACGATGTCCTCCAACTGGTTGCTCGTCGGTTCGGACTCTCGTACGGGCCTGTCAGAGGAAGATGCTGCCAAGCTGTCGACGGGCAGTGGTGATTTCGGCCAGCGCACCGACACCATCATGATTGCCCACATTCCGGTGCTCGGTAAGCCGAAGTTGGTCAGTATCCCGCGTGACTCCTTCGTGGATATCCCGGGCAATGACAAGAACAAGATCAATGCGGCATTCGCATTTGGTGGCCCCCAGCTACTCATCGACACCGTCGAGAAAAACACTGGAATCCACATCGACCACTACGCCGAAATCGGCTTTGGCGGTTTCGCCGGTGTCGTCGATGCTGTCGGCGGTATCGAGATGTGCCCTGAAGAAGCCATCGACGATCCGCTGGCAGGACTGAATATCCAGGCCGGTTGCCAGAAATTCGACGGCGCGGGCGCCCTGGGTTACGTGCGCACGCGTGCTACCGCCCAGGGAGACTTGGACCGCGTAGAGCGGCAGCGTGAATTCATGAGTGCGCTGATGGGACGGCTGAAATCACCTGCGGTATGGCTCAACCCCTACCGCTGGATTCGCCTGGCCAATGCTGGCACTAAGGCCGTGTTCGTCGGCGATGGTGACCATGTCTGGCATCTGACCTGGCTGATGTTGCGCATGCTCTTCGGTTCCGATTCCCTTACCGTGCCTACCTCAGGCGCCATGGATACCGGTTATGCGGGCAATGTGCTGCTCTGGGACGAAATCGAAGCGCCAGCACTTTTTGCGGAGCTGAGATAGTCAAGAAGGTAGCTAAAACAGCTTCAGATAGCTTTCGAGACAACTAACGCGTGTGACTTAGCATTTTGCTGAGCCACACGCGTTAGTTCTTAAACCAGTTCCGCCTAGTTCCGAATGGTCACCTGACGGGACACGATGGTCTCACGGGACTTACGCTCCTCGGCGGTCAGCGGCTCTTCGCTGGCCAGCGCCTCAGCGATACGCTTATCGGCCTCTTCCACAGCAGCAATCCAGTGGTCGTGCGGCTTGGTGTTATCCAGGTCCCAGACCGGCACCAGCAGGCCATCGGTGCGGAAGACACCAGCGAACTTAGTGCCCTCTCCCAGCGAAAGGTTGTCCGCAGCGTGCACGCGTGCCAAGGCATCCAGCAGTGGCTTCTCATCTTCACGGCGCACCCAGCGGATGTGAGCGCGCTCGCCCGGATCAATCCACCACACAGCGCCAGCGACCTTCGCATCCAGGCGGTACGACGGGAGAATCGCGTCGTTAGCCACGGCCAGGTTCTGCTCGATCATCGGGGTGCGTTCAATGCCCTTGGGAATCCACCACTCGAAGTCCTGGTGGACCTCCAGGTTGTCGAGATCCACGGCGGTCAGGACGTCGGTAAGCGGTGCGGCCTCGCCGTCAGTGGCGGAGGAGAGCTGCTGGCCCGGCTCTGCGTCACGGGCCCATGCCAGCGCACGGGAGAGATCCGCAGCGCCGTCATTGGTGCGCGCCTGCGTCTGCAGCGCGACGAAAGCCTCATTGCCCTGGTCAGCGGCACGCGTCAGGGCAGCAACGCCGCCTGGCAGCACGGTGCAGAGCTTGATGTCACGCTCGGCGTCAGCGACCGTGACCGGAATGACCACAGCCGGAGCGAACTCGCGGACAGCCACGATGTCAGCCTCTTCGTCGAAGTCCTTGAACGGACGCGGATTACCCAGCAGCGCTGCACGCTCAGCAGCGCGGGCTGCCAGCTTCGCCTGACGACGGCTCATGCCCTCCGGGGCCTGATTATTCTTCTTACGAGATTTCTTTCCCACAAGGCCACAGAATACCTATTCGCTCTCCGTAGTTCGCGACTGCCTGGGCTACTTATAAAAATCGTCGACGAATTCGCTCGCCGTTCCTTCGAAAAGCTGCTTGTCGACGGCCATTGCGCCCGTCTCCCCTTGTTCATCGGTAGCTTCGCTGGGGATGAAGCCCTTGGACCAGAAACCGGGCTGGGTGCGTTCGCGACCGGATCCAACGGGAATGTTGCGATGCACTTCCTCGGGAGCCAACACGTAGCCGAGTAGCCGCGCTGTGAGGGCAGTCGTCACACAAGCTAAAACGGTGATGATTCCGGCCTGGAAGTATGTCCGGGATACGTCGGCAGCGATAAACCACCCCACTGCAAGTGGCCACAAAACGCAGGCCAGGTACCAGATAAAGCGACCTGGCCCCATTACGGCAGTGACTCCTGTTTCAGCCAACGCGACCACGGGCCCCGTGATGTTGCGCACTGGCCACATGTGCATCGTGCGCACATCCGTTGCCGTGCGCGACAGCAGTGGGCGAGCATACGTTGCGCGGTCACGCAGCACCTGGAGGGTCTTGTAGACCGAAAAACCCAGCCCAATGAGGGAAACCATTCCACAGAGACCGAAAGCCCATGCTCCAAACTCACCGAGGAGGGAAACCACTAGGTCCTGACCGGGGCTCAGGATGCTCATCCAGACGAAAACGGTAAATGCGGCGAATACTCCGGCGCCGCTCATCGCCCATCGAAAGACGCTGTCCGCGCGCTTGCGAACAATCTCATCGGCCTTCCAGCGCGGCGTCGCACCCGTGATAGTCGAATCCGAGACAGTCGGCTGCCAGTTCTGCTGCGATGGCAGCACCACCTGAGGTGGGGACTGCTGCGGCTGCTGCTTTGGAGACTGCGGCGGCACAGCCCACCCCGCGTTTTCTGCCTGTTCATTAGACATTTTCCGCAGGGCTCCTCTCTCGCGTCTCTCTCGCGCGGCTGGCTTCTTCCGCAGTCTTTTCTCCAACGGCGTTTTTTGGGTGCGCTCCCCTAACCTACCTAAACTAGCCCGGCCACTAACCCCGCCACTAGTCCGACCAGCTGCGAATCTTCCGCAGCATGATGCGGCTCTTACGCTGCGAACGGCCCATCTTCCGAGCCAGGTTGTTCAAAATCGCGATGGCCTCGGTGATGTGCGGCCCCTTGTTCAGCATCACGCACTCGGCACGCAGGGCGAAGGCCGCATCGGTAATCTCCGCGCGGGACGGCAGGCCGGCCTTGGCCATGTTCTCCAGCACCTGAGTACCCAGAATGGTCGGAACTCCGGCTGCCTGCGCCAGCGTCAGAATCTGGCCTGGGACCTCACCCATGCGGTCGAAGCCCAGTTCCACAGCCAGGTCACCACGAGCAATCATCAGACCGGACTTGGCGCGCTTCATGCTGGCGATGATGATTCCCGGCAGATTCTGGAATGCCGGAATAGTCTCAATCTTCAGCACAACACCTAGGTCCCGAGCCCGCGATGCCAGATCCTCGCGGCCTGCAGCCTCATGTTCTGCCGCAATCTCATCGAGCACCTTGTAGACGTACTCAGCATCCTCCTGCGTGCGAATAAAGCTCACCGCAGCAATATCCGCGTGCTCCACTACAAAGCGCAGATGCTCAATGTCTTCGTCGGTAAGCGAATTGAGCGGCAGGTCGGTGTTCGGCAGGTTGATGCCTTTATGCGCCGCCAACGGCTGTCCGTTCGGCTTGGTGCGCTGGACACGCAAGCGGGCATCGACGTGGCTATCCTCGCTTGACGACGTCTCGGAGACCTCAACCACCTCAGCGCCGAGTGCACCGTCGTCGAAAAGCACCGGGTCGCCCAGCTTCAGAGCCGCCACGGCAGACGGCAGCGAGCAGGAGACTCGTGGAATTTCATCCTCGGTGCGTGGAATGGTGGTGATTTCCTCGCGGCTGGTGAGAATGAACTCATCCCCAGTGTGGAAACGCAGCTTTTGCACGGTCGGTGGCACGCCGCCAGCACGTGTGACCTCGTAGTTGCTGCGCAGGTGTGTGCCCTCGGCGATCCAGGCGTTCTTCTCACCCTCGGCGAGCACGGCCTCGACCTCGCCCTCGACGTCGGTGTCGATCCGCACAACGGTGAAGTGACGCTTCGCTGAGCGGGAGTCATGCAGCGTAATGACATCATCAAGCTGCAGCTGCTCCAACCACCCCTGATCTGCTTCCAGTGGCAGAGCAGGACGCCCCGGCAAATCGTTCGGAACTGGCTTGGGGTGCTCATCCAGACGTGGAGTCAGCCAAATCTTGGACTTGGAGATGACCGTGCCGGCGTCGTCACGCACAACGCGGGCGCGACCCACGCGCGGTCCCGGTTCGATATCGCCTGTGCGCAGCTTCGGGCCAGCCAGATCCATGGACACGAAGATGCGGCGACCGGCCTTCTCAGCTGCAGCATTGACGTTGTCAATCATGCGGCTCCACTGCTCAGGGCCGTCGTGGGCGCAGTTGATGCGAGCGAGATCCATGCCGGCAGCAGCGAAGCTCTCCACCAACTCTGCGTCGTCGGCGGCCTCGGCGGGCAGGGTCACCATAATGTGCGAAGTGACATCCGCGCGCTCCTGACCGAACAGCTCGGTGGCGTTGTTATCCAGGGCAATATCCGCGCGCTCATCATCGGCAATAATGCGGGCGACATCGATATCTGAGGTGCGCCCCGCCAGGGCCAACAGCGCGTTGAGGGCAAGTTCAAGGCGCCCCCGGGTGAAAGTCTCCACCGTGGTCAGACTGGTCACGCCGAGGTCGTGCAAACTGTTTTGCAGCTCACGGATGTCAATTGTGCGCAGGTGCGCGTAGTGCAGTAGGTTTTCCGCGTGCCGACGGCGCTCTTCCGGCACCTCTGCGAGCAGTGCAGATGCCTCCACCGAGACGTCGTCCAACTCTGTAATCAAATCGGTGACCTTGCTGATGAGGTCATCCAGACGCGGTACATCCGCGCCGCTTTCAGTGTTGTCAGTTGCTGTGTCTTGAGGGCTCTGCGCTGCCATAGAGAAGGCACTCCTGTGTTTAAGACGAAGCGTTGGCCAGAGTCGGCCACGCGGGCCAATAGAAGGTGGGCATTCTCATTCTCAAATGAGACGGCCGAAAGCGCATGTCGAGAAGACATGCGCTTTCGCTACCAGCAGTTACTTCCAGAATGGATCCTGCACATCTCGGAGCGTCTGAACGGACTTGTCCAGCTGCTTCTTTTCGTATTCGTCCAGCTCAAGCTCGATAACGCGGCGAATTCCTCGGCGGTTCACAATGGCCGGTGTTCCAATGAACACGTCCTCATGGCCGTACTCACCATGCAAGTATGCGGAGACCGGCAGAGCCACCTCTTGGTTTTGGAAAATGGCGCGCGTGATGCGGGCCAGACCCATACCGATTCCGTAGGAAGTGGAGCCCTTGGCATCGATGATCTCGTAGGCGGCATCACGGGTTCGGATGAAGATGTCCTCCAGCTCGTCGTGAAGCGCTGGGTCGGCGGCGAGGCGCTTGGACAGACTGACGCCTGCAACGTTGGCGCTGGACAACACCGGCAGCTCGGAGTCGCCATGTTCACCAATGATGTATGCGTGCACGCTCATCGGGGAAACGTCGTAGTATTCACCCAGCATGTAGCGGAAACGTGCGGTGTCCAGGATGGTGCCGGAGCCGAAGACACGGTTGTGCGGCAGCCCGGAGTACTTCCACGCAGCGTATGTGAGTACGTCGACGGGGTTGGAAGCAATCAGTAGGAGCCCATCAAAACCGCTGTCCATAACGGAATCGACGATGGACTTCATGATTTTCATGTTCTTGTCCACCAGCTGCAGGCGAGTCTCGCCCGGCTTTTGTGCCGCACCTGCACAGATAACCACCAGCGCGGCATCGTCACAGTCGGCGTACGTGCCCTGGGTGACTTTGGTGCGCGACGACGCCCACACCACGCCATGGTTTAAGTCCATGACGTTGCCCATCGTCTTCTTCTCGTCGATGTCAATGATTGCCAAGTGGTCGACAGTGCCCTGGTTGACCAGCGAGTACGCGTATGCAACGCCGACGTCGCCAGCGCCGATCAGCACGACCTTATTTCCTGTGGATAGCTTCATAGCCCTCGGATCCTTCTCAACCGATTCGGAAAAAGTTGCGACACCCCACAGGCTACGCTTTGTGCGGAAAACTGGCGCGGGATGAATAACCCCCGTGGAAAAAATTTTGTCATGATGGGAGTCATGGGATTCCTGCGTCGCGCATTTACTTCGATTGCGCCCTCGATTGCGTCTACGGGCGACACACCTGTAGCTCAGCCAATCGAAACCGCCAGGACAGTGCGAGCTGCACGAGCAGCACGAACGGGAATTACAGGAGTCGCTGGCACAGCTGGCATGGCCAAAGCGCTGGGCGCAGTCGGCACCGGCAGCCTGATGGCCGCGAAAGTCTTTCGCGAACGCCTCCTAGGTACCGGCCCCGGCACTATCCGCAGCGCACTGCGGGCCGGCATCCCCTCCAACCCCGGTCTAATTGGTGCAGAAATTGCGTCATGGGCTGCCTTTAGCCCCTCGCTGATGCCGCGCACTCGGACCGCCACCGTTACTGTGACCTTCCTGGCACAGCTGGCGGGCCATGTCACCGGGGTGGCCATCGGCTATGGCTACAACACGACGATGCGGCGTCTGGCCAGCACTTCACTCAGCCGCTTTGCGCTGGCACCTCGTCACGAACGCGCACTGGCCGTGACCTGGCACGTGGCCACCACGGCCACCACCGCGGCGCTGTGGCTGCGCTCCATTTCCCAGCAGCGCGAAATTGGTCGCCTGGTGGGCAAGGATGAGCAGGAATCCGCACGCAGCCAGTTCGCCTCCACAATGATTGCCAGTGGTCTCTACCTGACCACTCGGGGGCTCTCCGCGCTGGCCAACCGCGGCTATGACCTACTGCGGGACAACCTCCGCCCCTGGCTTCCTCGCGGTCTCGCCCCGGTTCTCAGTGGTGCCATCGTCGGTGGTGCCGTGGCCGCCAGCATTGACCGACTGCTTATCCGTCGGACTTTGGAGTCCATCGCCAAGAAGTCCCGCTACCTGAATACCCTGGTCGTTCCAGGTCGCATGCAGCCGTGGGAGCCGGAACGTTCCGGAAGCCCATGGTCTCTGGAGCCGTGGTACGCACTCGGTGCCGAGGGTCGCGTCTTCGTCGCCGAAGGCCCCCGTGCCCGAGATTTGGCAGTGGTTACTGGCAAGCCGCTCTCCGAACTGCAGGAACCCATCCGCATTTATGCGGGCAAGGTGCGAGGCCGTTCTCTGCGGGAACAGGCGGAGCTCATCATCCGCGAGATGCACCGCACCGGCGCGTTCCGGCGCGATCACCTGGTTGTCTTCACCACCACCGGCACAGGTTGGGTGCCACCGTGGTCGGCACAGGCTGCAGAGTTCTTGACCCTTGGCAACTGCGCCACTGTCGCTCTGCAGTACTCTGACCTGCCCTCCCCAGTGGCGTGGCTAACGGACCACGAAACCCCAATCGCAGCTGGCCACACTCTTATCCATCGGGTGTTGCAGGAAGTCGACAAAATGCCGGAAAACGACCGGCCAAAGGTCTACGTCGCCGGTGAATCCCTCGGCGGGTTTGGCGGTCTCGGCGCGTTCGAGAATTCCGCCGACATGCTCGCACGCGTCGACGGTGCTGTTTGGACTGGCACACCGCAGTTCTCCGCAATGTGGAAAGAGCTGACGCACCGCCGGACAAAGGGGTCCCCAGAAATCGCTCCGGTCATCGACGAGGGTCGAAACATCCGCTTCGCTACGCGCCCCGACGAGCTGTACCACTCGTTCTATGGCACCAAGTTCGGGCCGTGGGAGTTCCCGCGCGTCGCATTCCTGCAGCATGCCTCTGACCCCATCGTCTGGTGGGATTACCCGCTGGCCTGGCGCCGCCCCGACTGGCTTGCAGAGCGCGTCGGCCGCGATGTCCTCCCCTCCATGCGCTGGCACCCGTTCGTCACCTTCTGGCAGGTGCTTATCGACGGCCTCGCCTCCGTCACCGTCCCCGGTGGTCACGGCCACCGGTACGAGGAAGAAATGCTGCCAACGTGGGCTTCCATCCTCGACATTCCGCTTGACGACGACCTGGGTGGCGCAGCCGGAATGCGCTTCAAGCGCGTGAGTAAATGGATTCGCCGCACTCAGCCGCCGCGTTCATAAACTTGTGACAGATATCCCTGAACAGCATTTTTTATGAATTTCGCATTAATTGTATTGCTTAAATGGTTGCGCATCCACTCATCTTGAGTACCATCGACGGCACAACCTAAAAACGTGTTGAGGAGGAATTTTCCTAATGACTAAGTACGAACTTCCTGAGCTGGATTACGCTTACGACGCTCTGGAGCCGCACATCTCCGGCGAGATTATGGAGCTGCACCACAGCAAGCACCACGCTAATTACGTCAACGGCGCCAACGCTGCTCTGGAGAAGCTCGCTGCTGCTCGCGAGTCCGGCGACTTCGCAGCTGTTACCGGCCTGTCCAAGGACCTGGCCTTTAACCTGGGTGGCCACACCAACCACTCCCTGTTCTGGAAGCTGCTGTCCCCGAACGGTGGCGGCCAGCCGACCGGCGAGCTGGCTGAGGCTATCGAGCGCGACTTCGGTTCTTTCGAGAAGTTCCAGGCTCACTTCAACGCTGCTGCTCTGGGTCTGCAGGGCTCCGGCTGGGCTGTTCTGGGTTACGACACCATTGCAGAGCGCCTGGTTATTGAGCAGATGACTGATCAGCAGGGCAACCTGTCCATCAACCTGAAGCCGGTTCTGCTGCTGGATATGTGGGAGCACGCTTTCTACCTGCAGTACAAGAACGTCAAGGCTGACTACGTCAAGGCTGTCTGGAACGTCTTCAACTGGGATTACGCTGCAGAGTTGTTCGCAGCCGCCAAGTAATCTCGGCTAACAGCGCGCGACTTTTACGCGTCCCTGCCGCGCGCTAAAGATGGCTTACCGGCTCGCTGACGGGGCTTACCCTCAGCGGGTCGGTTTTTTATGTCTTGTTTGAGACCACTTTTGGTATTTCCCGGGCGGCACACGTAGCCGTCGTTTAGCGTTAGTGCCCATGAGCACCAGCAACAATGTCAACGTCACCTATGAACACCTCGCCGTAGCTGATTCAGAGGCGGCGAAAATCGCTGTCGTCAGTTTGAACCGCGGAGACAAACTCAACGGTCTAACACTTGAGATGCTGACCGAGCTGTCCGCCGTCGCCCGGAAACTGGCAACCGACCGTGATCTGCGCGGCGTGATTCTACGTGGCGAGGGCAAATCGTTTTGCGCTGGGCTCGATTTCGCGTCGGCATTTAAGAAGCCCTCGCGCATTCTGCGCTCATTCGTCCCCGATATCCACGGCACGAACCTGTTCCAGCGCGCCTGCTGGGACTGGCGACGCCTGCCGGTGCCGGTCATTGCGGCGGTGCATGGGCACTGTTACGGCGGTGGTCTACAGATTGCGCTAGGTGCTGATTTCCGCATTACGACGAGCGATGCCAAGTGGTCAATCCTCGAAGCGAAGTGGGGGCTGATTCCGGATATGTCCGGTATGCGAACCATTCTCGACGAGGTCAGCGCCGATACTGCACGTTGGCTGACTATGTCTGGCGAAGAACTCAACGGCAAGGAAGCAACTGAGATCGGTCTGGCGACGTGGGCCGTGGACACGGAGGACGCTGCGCTTGAGCTGGCCAAGGAGAAATTGGCACAGCTGGCGACGCGTTCGCCGGATCAGCTGGCGGCGACCAAGCGGCTTTTCCGCGATGTGCACCGATCGCCTCGCTCAACATTCCGTGCCGAGCGCACACAGCAGTTGCTGCTGTTAGCCCGCAAGAACACGGCCATCATTCGCAATGCTGCGATGAAGAAGGTCTCACCTAAGTTCGCCCGGCGCGGCACGTGGACGCGTGGTTAGCGCGCTAAGGAACCGGCAGGTCATCCCCATGCGGCAGGTCCGCGGCCGCGCGCTGTGAATCCAGCCAGTCGCGGACGTGGGCTACCGATCGGCAGTCATCGCCGTTGTAGCGCAGCAGCATAGCGCGCGCCTCGGCTTGCGTGAGCTTTTCAAAGGACTGTTCCGCGACAAAGTCGAGGTCAGTGGCCGTCGCAATGCGATACAGATCCAGCGATGCCTCGCCGTCAACATCGGCGTCGCGCCAGTGGAAGCCCGACCACGGGGCCACGACTTTCAGCCCCATGCCGACGGTGGAGAGGATCTGGCGACGGGCGACCTTCAGCATGTCCACCCAGTCCTCCGAGGCAATGAACTTGTCCACTTCTTCGCGGGTCGGCACCCGCACAATCTTTGTCGGGCCAGCTGCCTCGAAACCGGAACCAGCCACATCACCTGTGGCCAAATCCGCCGAATCTGCGGGCACCACATATTCCTGGCCGCCGAACCGGGTAGCGCTCTGACGTAGCCAATAGTTCTCGCCCTCCGCCGCCCAGCAATAGGCGCGGAAGGTCTTGCCTTGTTCATGCGCCGCATTTCGACGCCGCATCAGGTAATCCCAGAAAATCGCAAAATTCCTGGCCTCCGCCGTGCCGCCGAGCCCCTCTGGCCCCGGTGGCTCCCAGGTGATGAAGCCACGGTAGTCCTCCCCGGGCACCCAGGTTCCCCACAGGTAGGCGCCATCGTTGGGATACGCCTCCATATCGATGTCCATCTCGACATCGCCACGCGGGGCCGATGTCTTGGCGGCTACCCGGAGCGCGTCGACGTCGGCAAGCCGCGCCCTCGCCATCCACACCTGCTCCTTGCTGACGTGCGGAGTGTTGGTACTCGCCTGCGCCAATGCCGTGACCGTGTCGATGCCCACGCTGCGCAACCGCATGGACTTATCCCCAGGTAGAAGGAGGGAAATGTCGTCACTTGCGGTCAGCTCATCGAAGCAACGGTCGTGGTGATGGCAGGTTCGGCACTCCCGGATGCGCCGTGGCGCCAGCGGCCAGGTCCCTGGCGTAAACCGTGACGGTCGCCCCTGAGTGGCAGCGACGGCATCACGCGCGTCGCGCAACGCCATCCGGTACGAGGCCACGCGCGAACCCTCATCAGCAATGACGATATGCCGTGTATCCAGATTCATTCCGGTGGCACTAATCGCCCCCACCAGGCCACAGGACACGCCCAGCCGGTGCAGCATCGCCGCCGCCTGCCCCAGCTTCACAGCATCAGGTCCGTAATGCCGTAGCTTCCACTCATCCGTGACAACCATCGCCTGACGCAGGGTCCGCCCCATCACACCATCACGCCCGAGCCGGTCAACGCCCAGCAGTCGTACCTGCATCGCCGCCGCACGCGCCGCATTGCTTGACGACGGCTTACGCCGCCGGCCCTGTTTGCGCGCAGAGAGCAGATGCCGTGTGACAACCAGGACCGGCATGTACGTCGGTGAGGTCGTCTGCGGTGAATCATCGACCTTGACCAACAGATCAGGGTGGCAAATCTCGTCGATTCCCGAGTACACCCCGCCGGGAATCGGGCGCTCATGCATGAGCACGCCACCGGCGATGACGCTTTCTCCACGGGCGATGGCCTCAAGGGTATCCAGGTGAGCGTCCGGCCCCGAGGCCACTGTGTACAGGTCGGGGATGGACGCGATGGACGTCGGCAAGCGGTGCTCTTGGTGAGAAGCAGGTTCGACTAGCCGCCCCTCGCGCAGGTCGAGGCTCAGCCGGTAGCGGCAGCCGATGAGGTCGCTCGCGTGGAGAAGCGGGCGCGAAACGGATGAATCAGTCACAATGAGAATTAGCGTATCGCCACTCGGTAGGAAGTTTCACGTTAAGCTTGGATAGCAAGAATCGTGATGCAGCCACTGCATCTGGCAAGCGCACTCCGGCGCGGTGGGGTTTAAGGGTTTTCCGCCCCGCTTTTCCGGAGGGACTATCTGCGAGCAACTAGGCGAAGGAAAAAATGAGCTTCTTGGGTGACATCCGTGAGCGTCGGCGCGAAACCGCCAAGCAGGTGAAGGCTGCCAAGGCGAAGGCCAAGGAAGAGGCTCGCCACGCAGCTCGACTTAATCGCAAGGCACACAAGGCTGAGGTCAAGGCCGCTAAGCGCGACCAGAAGCACCAGCACAAGCTGGAGCTGAAGGAGGCCGCTGGCCGCGTTCGTTCTGAGGAAAAGCTCGGTAAGAAGGAACTCAAGCTGGAAAACCGTGCTCTGAAGCGCGCGGAGAAGATCCGCAAGGCAAGTGCCAAGGACGAGAAGAAGGCGCTGGCTGCCAAGCAGCGTCACCAGACCAAGATGGCCGAGAAGATCCTGGCACAGCAGCGCAGCCAGGGCTTCAACAAGGACAAGGCAAAGTCGTGGATCGGTGGCGCGCGCCTGCTGGTACCGGTGCTGGTTCCGCTGGCCTACCGCGCTATCACTGCCATTCAGCGCCGTGAACACTCGTCGGCCGCGCAGAAGTTCGGTGTTTCCGCTAATGATGCCGCTCGTTACCAGGGGCACGGTGCACCGCTGCTGGCCCGCATTGAGGCTACTCGCGGTTCGCTGACGGAGCTGCGTAAGTCGGGCGCCAAGGGCATCGATGGTTTTATCAAGGACGCCAACTCGCGTCTGGATGTCATGACTGATGCTATTAATACTGCCGAGAAGATGACCCCGGAGCAGCGTCGTCGCGCGCACCACTCCATTACCGCGGAGCTGGATTCGCTGGACCGCCAGATTATTTCGGAGCTGGGCGCGTAAACCCGGCCGCTTCAGGTTGAGGCCACTCGCCGAGATTCATCGAATTGAGCGCGACTGTTGTTGAACAGCAACAGTCGCGCTTTTGCTCTTATTACCCCCGTATCGGGCTATTTTTTCCCACCGATGGCGCTACGGACTGAGAACTACTGTAATGAAGGCTATGCCATCTTCAGATAAATCTCAGACTGCAGCCTCGAATCTGAACGGTGCGGTCTCGAACAGCGACGCAACAGCCCAAAAGCCATTCACCCCTTCTCGTCGTGCCGTACTGCGTGCCGGCGCTACCGGTGCTGCTGCCGGAGCCATCGGCCTGGCAACCGCTACCAGTGCGGGGGCAAATCCTGAGTCACAGTCCCCAGCTAATGCTGGCGGTTCCGGTGGTTTTCAGGTATTCCAACACGGCGTGGCCTCTGGCGACCCACTGCCGGACTCGGTTCTTATCTGGACTCGTGTGACCTCACACCCAGGCGATACCGCAGGTGCAAACCAGGGCCGCCCTGTTGCACTGAAGTGGGAAGTCGCTTCTGATGAGGGCTTCGGCAACATCGTTGCCTCTGGCGCCCTGAACACCGACCCGGATGCTGACAACACTGTCAAGATCGATGTCAAGGGTCTCTCCGCTGATTCCTACTACTTCTACCGCTTTACCGTCACCGCTGGTGATCACGCGGGCCAGGTTTCCCCGATTGGCCAGACTCGCACTGCGCCGCCGGTGAACTCCTCGCCAGATCACCTGGGCATCGCGCTGACTTCCTGCGCTAACTGGGAAAGTGGCTTCTTCTCCGCTTACCGCGATATGGCGGAAAATGACCGCATCGACATCATCATGTGTGTCGGTGACTACATCTACGAGTACGAGGCCGGTGGCTACTCCGGCAAGGGCCCGGTTCGTGACCACAAGCCGGCTCACGAGATCATTTCTCTCGCTGACTACCGCCTGCGCTACGCCACCTACCGTACCGATGCGGACCTGCAGGAAGCTCACCGCGCAAAGCCGTGGATTGTGACCTGGGACGACCACGAGGTCGCCAACGATGATTGGCACAGTGGCGCTGAGAACCACGACCCGGAGACCGAAGGCGACTACATTGCCCGCCGCGACGCCGCTATCCAGGCTTACCTGGAGTGGCTGCCGGTTCGCGCGGTCCCGTTCTCCCAGGGCGGAAAGCTCTACCGCAGCTTCCGTTTCGGCGATCTCGCCGACCTGACCATGCTGGACCTGCGCACCTACCGTGACCAGCAGCTGAAGTTCATCCGCGCTGGCGAGACCGATGATGAGAACCGCTCCATGCTCGGCTCTGAGCAGTTCAATTACCTGCTCGGCCAGTGGCGTTCCTCGAGCGCAAAGTGGCGTGTCGTGGGCAACTCCGTCATGTTCACTCCGGTGCTGGTTCCGCCGCTGGATCCGGAGGCCACCCGCGCTGTCACCGAGCTGCTGAGCTTGCCTCAGGACGGCCTGCCGTACAACTTGGATCAGTGGGATGGCTACGCTGCTGAGCGTCGTAAGCTGATCAACATCATGGATAAGGAAGGCTACGACAACGTTGTCTTCCTCACCGGCGATATTCACTCCTCCTGGAACTGCAACGTACCGAAGGTCCCGGGCGAGTACCCGAGTGCCGGCATTGCCGCTATTGAGATTGTCTGTACTTCCGTCAGCGCCCCGAATATCGATGACATTGTGAAGCTGCCTCAGGACAACCCGATTTCCTTGGCTGCTACCGCTGGACTCAAGGCTGCGAACCCGTACGTCAACTACCTCGAGTTCGACCGCCACGGCTACACTGCCGTCTACTTCGGCCGCGAGGACGTTACCTCTGAGTACCGCCTTGTCGAGGTCAAGGAAGACCCGGACCAGCCGCTTTTCGTCGCCGCTACCTACCGCGGCAAGCCGGGTCAGGGCATGACCCAGGCTTAAGCGCCTTCTCGTCCTTTCGCTTTACGACGACTACCGAGTGCGCACCCCGCATTGCGCCCTCAGTGACGTAGTTGCTGTTCACGACGGCCCTGCACAACATGCAGGGCCGTCTTTTTATTACCCCAAGTTCTTGTGCACAATTAATCGAATTATTAACAAACCATGTATTCAATATAAGTTGCACAATCAAGCTAAATTATCGTCAATAGACATTAAATTTCTTTGCACTTATACTGTGGGGGAAAGAAAATAGGGCTTGATATTAATTTGAAATTTCACCGTATTGAAGTTTCACCGTAAGCCTTCTTCATTATTACAAGTTCAGCACCAAGCTTAGGCAGGGATTCTATGGCACGCCGCGAACTAATTCAGTACATCGACGACCTCGATGGGACTCCACTTGATTCCGCAGACCACCAAGTCGTTCGTTTCTCTTTCCGCGGTAAGAACTACATTCTCGACCTCTCTCAGGAAAATGCAGAGAAGTTCGAGCAGGTATTAGAACCGTATATTGCGAAAGCTTCCATTGATCACAGCACGGTTGTAGCTCCGCGTAAGCGCTCTTCCGCTAATCCCAATGCCGCTGAGGCCCGTGATCGCAATCGCAAGATTCGCCAGTGGGCACGAGAGAATGGCATGGATGTTGCAGACCGTGGTGCGCTGCCAAAGCACATTATTGAAAAGTACGAGAGCGCTAACTAGTTCTCACCCAGGTCCATTTGCCTTCCACTGGGTTTCACCCAGCTTTACTATCTTTAAAACAGGGTCCCGCCACAGCGGGGCCCTGTTTTAAAGTTGGGGCAGGTAATTCGAGTCGCTAGGATAGCGGCTGGAATTGGCACACCGGCCTCATCCGGTTGTCTTACTTTTCTTATCCTTGACATGGAGGAGTCGGCCCGTGGTCATTTTGGAACCATTTGTTTGGCTGGTCTCGTTTGTCCTTAAGGCGTGGCACCTTTTACTGGCCTCAGTATTTCACCTGCCGTCTTCTCTGTCCTGGACGCTTTCTCTCTTCCTGCTGGTGTTTACGGTGCGTGGCGCTTTAGCGTTTCTCGCGTTCCAGCAATTTATCTCGGCGCGCAAGACAGCCAACCTACGGCCGCAGCTTTTTATGCTCAAGGAGCGCTACCGCAGGAGCATCGAGCCGAACTCGCCACAATACGTAAACTTTGCCAGCAAGGAAATGCGCAAAGCAGAGGGAATTAAGACCTCCGTAATGCTGGCGCCCCTCTTCGTCCAGATTCCCGTGATTATGGGCCTTGTTCGCATGCTGAGGCACATGCTGCGGGCGTCTGAGGGGCCTGGGCTGCCTGCGTCTCATAATGTCGGATTCATCTCTAAGGATGAGATCTCCGACTTTCTGAGCGCGACATTCTTGGGACAGCCTCTACCCGCATATCTGCGCATGGACCCGGCGCAACTGCAAATCCTCGGGGGCAATCATGATTCGCTGTTAACTTTCTGCATTATCGGCATCGTGGCAGCGGCCTTTTTCACCGGTTTTAACTTGGTCGTTTCCTACCGCCGGTTGCAGCGCACTCTCGACTATTCCAATAGCGTCAGTGTATTCCTCAGCAAATTCATGCGCGTAATGCTTATCTACGCACCGCTGATGATCCTCTTCGCGGGGTTCTTTGGCCCAACACCTGTGGCTCTAATTGTCTACTGGGTCACCAATAACTTCTGGACACTGACCCAAAATATTATTCTCACCCGCTATGTGGAAAAGACCTACCCGCTCACGGACGATTTCCGAACTCTTCAAAACCACCAAAAGGGTGAATACGAATCGGAGCGAGAGGAAAAGAAGAAGTTAAAGCAGGCCAAGCGTCGCTTTTATATCAAATCCGCATTCGCTCCGTGGAAGATAAAGCAGCATAAGAGTGAATATGCCGCTATTGAGAAGGAATCGCGGGACCGTCGTAAAGCAAAGCAGGAAGAAGAATATGCCCAGGCTTTGAAAATTGCGAAGGTTCGCTACATGGTGACCCAGATGCGGCCTGGTGCTCAGGACAATTTGCCGTCCCTGACGCAGGATATGAAAATTTCCTCGGGTATAGTTCCGCCGCTTCCCGGCCTGGCTAAAGTGCGGGACGACATGAAACGACAAGCCGAGAAGGCTCAAAAAGCACAGAAACGGCCGAAGCCAATTCTGATTGCAAAGAACCTGGGAATGCTACTCGGCCAGAATACGAAGAATATGGTTAAGAAAGCCACCGGCTCAAAGGAGTCGGACTGGAAACGCTTCCGAGATTAGCCCGTGAGTAAAAAGGCGAGAACTACGACGCGTTAAAAAAGGGAATTAAGTATTTACGTGACCAGGTCACGGGCCAGGTCGCGCGCCATCTGCAGCGGGTTCAGGTCTTTGGACATCTTGGCACCCGCGAGGCCGCCGTCGAGGTAGAGCAACAGCATATTTGCGTGAGCGGACGGCATACTAGATTCATTTTCAGTCAGCAGCGTGTGCAGCTGTTGCCACACCCAGGAACGGTGATCGGCTGCGGCCTGACGGATGTCCTGCTCCGACTCCGTTTCCGGCCGCGGATATTCACTAGCCGCATTCTGGAAGTGTGAACCACGGAAGTCGATTGCCGGCTGCTCCGCAATACACTGATCAAAGAAAGCGAGAATCTTCTCCGCCGGGGTATCCAAAGAGGCCACTCGCTGCTCCCAAGCCTCCCGCCATTTGGCGTCAAGGTCTTGCAGATATGCGATGACTAGCTTGTCCTTGGATCCAAACAACGAGTACAGGCTAGCTTTGGCCACATCAGCTTCCCGCAGGATGCGGTCAATGCCGACGACTCGGATGCCCTCCGTTGTAAACAGAGTTGTCGCTGATGCCAGGAGGCGCTCCCGCGGACTGGGGCGGTTACGACGGCGAGAGGAAGCGCGGCCGCCTTTTGCGCCCTTGCCCGTTGTCGCTTCTGCCACGGCAGTACCTCTCGTCCTTCCAAAGTCACACCTCGTTCTAACAGCTGCTTACTCGCAAATACCGGCGTTTGCGCCATTGCTTTCAGAGCACTGAACAGGGCGTTCATAGTCTGTGATATTCCATTGTAGGCGTATCTGCGACTGTGCTTTTGTAAAAGAACAAACTAGTCAGTCTTTCAGCCTCTAGTCCTACTTTAGCGTGCGATGATTGCCGCCCCCAACAGATGTCACGACAATCGCAGAACGCCAACGTCACGACAACCGCACAACAAAAAGGGCATCTCAATGTTGATGAGATGCCCCGCGCTCTAGCTCACTATCCAGTAGATAGCCGCGTTACGACGCTTCGTGCATAGTCGCGCTGTTTTGCTTGGCTTACTTGCGCTTCTGAATCATGCCGACAATCCACAGCAGGATCACAGCACCAATCAGACAGGTCAGGAAGCTGAAGAACATTCCACCGCTCGCGACATCAAAGCCGACCAGGGTGAGCAGCCAACCGCCCAAGAAACCACCGACGATACCAACGACGATATTCAGGACGATGCCCATCTGCTCATCAGTGTTCATGATTTTAGAGCCAATCCAGCCGGCAAGACCACCGATGATAATCCAACCAACGAAGCCCAGAGTAGGGCTAAAGGAGGCAGCAAGAAGAATCTCGTTCATGATAGATATTCCTTTCCCGAAATCGTTCTGACTCAACTATAAGTCTTTCCGAAAACTCTTGCATACACTGCAAGCACTATCAGGCCATTTCGGCCACTGAGAAACTAGCGAGATAACAGTCGGATAGCCACAGGAAAACTCTTATAAAATCTGCACTTTCTGCATGAAAACAGGGTTTATGCAGACGAGAGGCCTCATTTGGATAAACCGAAGCCGGCCCCGACACCTGTCGGAAACCGGCTAGGTTCTACTTATAAATATTCGGTAACGGTTTCTACTCTCGGCGCTAACCGCGCCTCGACGACCGCCGCCGGCGTCTTTTCTCAGCCCCCTCGAAGGGCGCTTTAGGCGTCAGTCTCCGGGCGGACGACCATCATCGGGCAAGCAGCCGCCTGCAGGAGTGCACGCGAAGTGGAGCCGAGCAGCATGCCCTTGAAACCTCCGCGGCCGTGGCTGCCGACGACCAGCAGCTGCGAGCCTTCCGAGGCATCAGCCAGAGCACGAACCGGGCGGTCGCGGGTAACAACCTTCTTGATGGCCACTTCCGGGTACTTCTTAGCGTACTTCTCCAGACGGTGGCCGAGCAGAGCCTTCTGCTCCTCTTCCACAACCTGCCACTGGCTCTGAGCTGCGGAAAGGCCAGCCAGGGAAGCCTGTACCTGCATATCCATCCAGGTATGAACTGCAATCAGCTCGGCACCACGGGCATCGGCCTCACGGAATGCGTACTCCGTTGCCTTTTCGGAAATATCGGAGCCATCGACACCGACAACGACAGGACCGTACTTGGTCTCATCGGTTACCAGGTTGTCCTCGCGGACAACAACAACCGGGCACGATGCGTGGGAAACAACAGCGGCGGAAACCGAACCCATGACCATGCCAGAGAGCCCACCCAGACCGCGAGAGCCCATAACCACCATGGTTGCCTGCTCAGACAGGTCGAGCAGCATGTCAATCGGGCTGCCCTCTTCAATCTGGTGGCTGACATCTACTGACGGTGCGAAGTCGAGGGCAATCTTCTTGGCCTCGTTAATCTTCTCCAGGGTCTCGGCCTCAAGATCGTCGTAAAGCTCCTGCGGCGGAACCATGCCCTCTGCGTAGAGGAACTGCGGCATGGAGTAGCTGCTGACCAGACGGAGCGGCTCACCGCGCTTCACTGCGGTGTTAGCGGCCCACTTGACGGCAGTCTTGGATGCCTCCGAGCCATCGACCGCGCACACAATGATGTTCTGCCTTGGCATTGATTGCCTCCTTATTATGCGATCCATAAAAATTGGCTCTCCGCGGCCCGACCGCAACGCAGCTACACCTATCGCACCTGCTTGGACGCCATTTTAATGGACAAGCTTTGCTATTTAGTCAACTCTTCCGAGCCAACCCTTTTATTACTTTCACCTCCACCCTACCCCCATTATGTTGCGACCGACAGGGCAGAATGTTGTCCACCTACGCCATTAGGGGCGGTACCAACACAGCCCTGCGCCAGCAGCTCCGCTTGCCCGCCGGGTGAATCCGGGGCACCTGTTAAAGTCAGCCGTATGCGTCGCATGCCACTGCCCATTCGCGATGGGCTCAACCCCTCCCGCATCGCCGCTCCCGGGCGTCGTGGCGATGCCCCCACCCGTGCGTGGGATCTGCTCGCAGGCGCTATCGCAGGTCAAACCTACCGCCACCCAGACGATGATGAAGCGGCTGTGGCCAAGCGTTTTGCAGATGGGCTCGTCGTTCGCGCCAACTCAGTGCCCTACAGTCCAGATGACATGGTGAAGCCCGGCGCGGAAATGTGGTTTTACCGCACCCCGGCACCGGAGCGCACAATCGCGGGGCCGATGCCGATTGTTTTTCAAGATGACAACCTTGTGGTCGTCGACAAGCCGTCGTTTTTGGCAACGATGCCGCGCGGCCGACACATTACGGAAACTGCTGTGGTTCGCCTGCGACGGGAGCTGGGTAATCCGGAGTTGGTTCCCGCGCATCGCCTCGACAGGCTGACGTCGGGGTTGCTCATCTTTACCGCCCGGCGCGAGGTTCGCGGCGCCTACCAGGGGCTTTTCGCATCGGGGGAAGTCACTAAGCGCTACCACGCATTGACGTCGCCTACACCCATCGCTGGCGCGGCCAGCGAAGCCCTGCCCGAGACCCCACTGGAATTGCGCACACGACAGCACAAAATTGCTGGCCAGATGCAGGCTTATACTCTCGAGGGCGAGCCAAACGCCCACACCATCATCGAGCGCATTTCGCTTGTCGACGTGCCTTCGGACGCCGACGGCCTCGCTGCCGACAGTGGTCGCGTTGCGCTGTGGCAATTGAAGCCCATCACCGGACGCACTCATCAGCTGCGGCTGCACTTGAGTGAACTGGGCTTTCCCATCCTGGGTGACCAGTACTACCCGGAGATTCTGCCGCTGGAGGCCGAGAATGCCTCGGAGCCCCTGCACCTGGTCTGTGTTGAAATGAGTTTCGCTGACCCCGTGACTGGTGAACAACGAACGTTCCATTCCCGCCGCAGCGTTTTCAATCCGCTTTCGCTGCCGGATATTAATTCGCCGTTGATCAAATCTAATTAGAAGAGAGCCCCTCCCCCATGTCTGCCAAGCATGCAAAACGCCCCACCAAATCATCCGCTGAGTCTTCTTTGAAGCATTCCGCCCCACCAGCGGCGGCCTACGCTGAGGGGCTCACCAAGAAGTACGGTGTCGGCAATGCCGCTGTTACTGCACTGGACCATGTCGATATCTCTTTTGCCGCTGGTGAGTTCACCGCGATTATGGGGCCGTCCGGGTCGGGTAAGTCGACATTGATGCACTGCATGGCCGGCTTGGACTCCGCGACGTCGGGAAGCGCGTACATCGGCACGACGGAACTGTCGAAGCTGTCGGACAAGGAGATTACGGCGCTGCGGCGTGACCGCCTGGGCTTTGTGTTCCAGTCCTTCAACTTGGTGCCGACGTTGACAGCGGCGGAGAACATCACCCTGCCTATCAATATCGCTGGTCGTAAGGTGGATAAGCAGTGGTTCGAGGAAATCACTACGCGCCTTGGGCTCAAGGAACGGCTTACGCACCGCCCCTCGGAACTGTCCGGTGGCCAGCAGCAGCGTGTCGCCTGTGCGCGTGCCATCGTCAGCCGGCCGGAGATCATCTTTGGCGATGAGCCGACGGGCAACTTGGACTCGAACTCATCCCGTGAGGTGTTGACGATTCTCCGCGATGCGGTTGATGACATCGGCCAGACCGTTGTCATTGTGACGCATGATGCCACCGCCGCTTCCTACGCAGACCGTGTTGTGTTCCTCGCGGATGGCCGCGTGGTTGACGAGCTTCGCAACCCCACGCCCGCCGATATCTTGGCGCGCATGGCAGATATTGAGAATCTTTAGGAAGGCAGGTCATCTCTCCCCATGGCATCATCGTCTTCCACGCTAAGCCGCGTCGCCTGGCGTAATATCACCTCGCACAAGTTGCGCCTCGTGCTCACAATTATTTCGGTCGTGCTGGGCACGGCCTTCATCACCGGCGCATTTGTGTTCACATCATCGCTGGACAAGGCCTTTAAGGGCGCAATGAGTACCGCTTATGACGGTGTCGACGTGGTGGTGACGGCCCCCGCTGACAATCCCGGTGCGCTTACCGAAGAAACCGTGCAGGAAATCGAAAGCTTCCCCGGGGTGCGCGCCCTCAACATTGGCGATCCCAACAACAGCATTACGGCCACGGGAGCCGACGGCAAGCCAATTCAGACCAATGGTTCGCCATCGATGGGTCTTCCCTACTATCCAGCGGCCGAAGCGGTGGGCAACAAGGTCACGGTTACCGAGGGGCACGCGCCGGAAACACCAGGTGAGGTGGTCGTCAACTCCACTACCGCCGAACTCGGCAACCTCCACGTCGGCACTGAAATCAAGGTGGCCACCCGTCTCGAGCGGGCGACGGTGAAGGTCGTCGGCATCGCCGATACCTCCATCGACGAAACCGGCTACCTCGCGGTCTTTTTCACCCAGAATCAGTGGCGAGAGCTCTACGGCGCGGACAGCCATATGGACATGTTCACCCTCGCCGCCGATTCCACCACTGACGCTGCCACGCTTACCCGTGATGTCGCAGAAGCATTCCCCGAGCTCAAGGTAGAGGCAGGCTCTAAGCTCGCCGACGAGGCCTCCGAACGTGTCTCCTCTGCCTTAAGCTTTGTCAACTACTTCCTCATCGCTTTCGGGCTCATCGGGCTGCTGGTCGGGATCTTCATCATTTCCAATACTTTCACCATGCTGGTCACTCAGCGCATGAAGGAATTCGCTCTCCTCCGCGCCCTCGGTGCTTCACGACGACAGCTCACTGCGTCCGTCCTCTTGGAGGCATTCATTGTTGGCCTCATCGGTTCCGCACTAGGTGTCATCACGGGATTTGGGCTGAGCCAGGGGCTATTCATGCTTCTCGATGCCATGAGTATCTCCATGCCCGGCGATGGCCTGACATTCGAACCGGTGGCAGTCATCGTTCCTCTCCTTGTCGGCGTGGCCATCACCATGATCGCCGCCTGGACGCCGGCCGCCCGCGCTGGCGCGGTCCCTCCTGTAGAAGCCATGCGCTCTGGGGATCAAACAACCAGCAATAGCCTCAGTGCTAGGACGTGGACCGGTACTGTGCTGGCGTCCGCCGCGATCGCAATCATTGCCTGGGCATTGCAGTGGAACGACGCAGAAACCAAGATTCGTGCCGTCTTCGTTGGTGTCGGTGCAGTGATGGCCGTAGCCTCCGTCTGGCTTGTCGGCCCCGCGCTGTCCATGCCTCTGATCGGAGGACTGGGGCGCGTCGTAGGTGCGCCTTTTGGAACCGTCGGCAAGCTTGCGGCGACGAACTCCCACCGCAATCCGCGCAGAACGGGAACCACATCGTTTGCACTGACGCTCGGGCTTGCGCTGGTGACTGTGATTGGCATGTTCGGTGTGTCCATGAAGGAGGCGGTCAATGAGTGGTCAGAGACCAATCTGACGGCTGACTTCGTGCTCTCGCCACCTCTGACCGCACATTCGGCCCTGCCGCTTGGGGTCGAGGATGCGGTGAAGGATATCGATGGTGTCGACGACACCGCAACCTTGTCGATTGGCGCGCTGCTGGTGATCCCGCCTGAAGAAGCCGGCACGATGATAGCTTCCGACGGCGAACAAACTGAAGTCGGACCGGAATCTAGTAATGCGTCAGTTTTCAACTCCAACGTCGGCAAATGGTACGGCACTCGCGCCATACAGGGCTCCCTCGATCTGGCCAAGCCGGATGCGGGAATTGTCATCAGCGAATCAACAGCGAAAAAGAATGGTTGGAACGTTGGCACTGAGCTCGCAGTGGTTTCCAAAGGCGGCATAACACGGCTCCCCGTCACCGGCATTTTTGCTGACACGAATGATCCAGGCCAGTCGATTATGGTCTCCGACGAAGCCGCCCATAAATATGTCAAAAGCAGCCACCTGTTGCCTTTCCAGACCTACGTCGATATTTCTGATTCCATCGCGGCAGACAGCGGCTCCATGGATGAAATGAAGCAAAAGCTTAGCGACGCAGTTGCGGACTACCTCGTAGTACAGGTGATGACTGCTAAGGAGTTTGCGGGTCTGGCTAATGCCTCTATCGATGTCATGCTGGGAATCGTCTACGCGCTGCTGGCCCTGGCGGTCATCATTTCGATTCTGGGAATTATCAATACTGTCGCGCTCTCGGTTGTCGAGCGCCGCCAGGAGATTGGCATGCTTCGGGCCGTCGGCCTGCAACGCTCGGGGATTCGCCGGATGATTCGCCTGGAATCTGTGGAAATCTCCATTTTCGGCGCGGTTGTAGGTATTGTCCTCGGCTTGTTCCTCGGCTGGTCACTTCTAACCGTGCTGAAGGATGAGGGCCTGAATACTATCGCGGTACCGTGGCTGCAGATCGTTCTCATGCTGCTTGGGTCTGCGCTTGTGGGCATTATTGCTGCTCTCGGCCCTGGTCAGAAGGCCGCGAAGACACCGCCCCTGGCCGCTATCGCAAACGAATAGTCGCCGTTATATGAAACCGCCCCGTGCAGATATTGTTTCTGCACGGGGTTTCTATTTCGCCTTATCGCCTACGCTGAATCAGCTATCCGGCTCACGCATTTCCGCTGGCAATTTATACGGTCGCGTTGGCCTTGCGAACCTCGCGTTCTCGATTCTTCAGCGCCTTATTGAGAAGCATAAAGAACCACACAAAGCCGACCGTCAGGATAATGTGGCCGAGCCCTGCAATTCCCGAGTACATCGCACCCCAGGCCTCCGGGCCTGAAACAACGTGCACGATACCGTTAGCCACCATCATGCCAATCGTCCAAACAATGCCGACATTCTGAACGATGAACCAGCGATCAAAGCCCTTGACAGCTGAAATATTGAATTGCCCATCCAATGCCAGCGCAACCATGAAGAAAATCATGCCAAGAACAAGGAAATGCGTGTGCAGCGTATTGAGCTGCGTTTTATCCCCAAAATCCATCGCACGGGTAAATTCACGATAGAAAACGCCAGAAAACAGACCAAGACCAAGATAGACCGAAGCAGCTGTGAATAACTTACGCATACTTCGTAGCCTACTCAGATAACACTGGCTTCTAAACAGACTAAACCCAGGGGGTTAAACGAAAGTTTGATACCGCGAAACTAGAGAAGCCTCAAACTAACCGCGCGAATCGAGCCAACACACGTTCGGGCACAGTTTTGAATAGGGCCATCACCAGGCCATATAGGCCGGGCGCTACCTCCGCCCGACCGACCTCTGCTGCACGTAACGTGCGCTCCACTAAATAATTGAGATTCTGCTCCGGCATAAGACGCAACTTCACCGACTTCGCCTGCTTAACGACGTCCCGGAGAGCGGTGGTCTTAACCTTTCCCGGGTAGCAAATAGTGACAGTTACACCATTAGGTTTTAATTCCTCCCTAAGGCTGTTACCCCAATGCCGAATAAACGCTTTCGATGCCGTGTATACCGCTAATCCTGGAGTTGGTGCTACAGCTGAGATCGATGAAATGAGAATGATGTGGCCGTTCTTTCCGAATAGATCGTTTAGCGAGTAAACCGCTGCGACCGTACCGCGAATATTCGTCTGTATCATTTGATCAGCCTGCGAAAAGTCCTGGGTTTTAACATCGCCATAATTCGCATACGCGGCATTGAGGATTAAGTAAACTATCGTCGCGTGATGGCGCTCGACATAATTCCGGATTTTATCGCCAAAATCATCATCGGACTGGTCTAGACGAAGATGGCGAAGACGAGGACCTTGGCTCCTAGAGCGCTCAGAGTCCTCGCTGGAAGAATCATCGTTGTAGCTACGAGAAACACACCAAATTTCATCTAGGTCCGGACGTAGCTGCCCGAGTTTATCGGCGAAGACGGCGCCTATGCCCCGAGATGCTCCAGTCACGATTCCCACTCGCATGAATTCCAAGATACAGCTGACTGGGAGGAGCAATTAAAACGGCGACGACGTAGCGCGCCGCATAGGAATAAGCATACGAACAGCAAAATGCAGCACTAAAACGCTAGTTAATTCTGTTTACTCGTGGGCACAAAAAAATGGGCCGCAGCAGCCCACCCCACACAAGGGGCAAGGCAACCACGACCCAC
>NZ_KV806691.1:0-180827 GCF_001811805.1 Corynebacterium sp. HMSC064E08 | reverse complement strand
GTCTGGTTACGCATATAAGAGACACGCCCTAGTTAACCGGCTACCTAGCTAACCGAGCGAGGCAACTGCCCGCACGAGCTGGTCAATGTCGTGCGGCGTATTGAACGGCTGGAGGCCAACTCCCACGGCGCCTCCAGCCTCATCGATGCCCATGGCCTCCAGCAGTGGCGATTCGTATGCATCAACAATGCTGGTCACGAGGCCATTATCCAACAACCTATCCACGACCACCTTCGCCGACACCCCATCGACGAGGAAGCTAACGCGCGGAATGTGCTGTGCCCGCGACACACTCGCGAAAGAATCATCTTCGGTATCCATGCCGATGATGTACACCCGCGGCAGGGTCATCAACGCCGCAATTAGGCGTTCCGACAACGTCGTCAAGTAGCGAGAAACCTGCGGCATCGCCGTTTCAATGCGATGCCTACGCGACCCCCTCGCCGTGCTATCCAGCGATGCCAGGTGCAGCACCGATTCCGACACTCCGCCAAGCAACGCCGGCGACACTGGGGAAACCTCGATCCGCTCGACGCCGCGCACATTCGACACATAGCTTAACGACGTCATGCGCTCGAACATCTCGGGATCCTTGAACACCAATGCTGCGACCTCAGGCCCGCCCAGCACGGAGGCATCAACCAGCATGATGTCGGCGCCCAGCTTGCTCATCGACACATCGCGGTAGGCGACAATATCCGAGGCATCGACCAACACCCAGGCGTTGGAGTACTCATGCACCCGCCGAGAAATGTCAGCTACCGGGGCAATGGTGCCAATGAACGGATCCGCGGCCGGGACGACAACGAGGCGAGTGTGCTCGTCTACGAGCTCGTCGAACTGCCAGGACGGCAACGTACCCGAGGACAAGTCAGCCTCAGCAATGCGGACTTGAGCTCCGTAGAGATTGGCTGCTCGGCGTAGTGGTGCGTGTACGACCTGCGAACCAATGCGAGAAATCACCAGATTAGAGCCGAGCGTCAAGCGTCGACTCATTGCGGACGTGAACTGCTCCATGAGCACCGCACGCGAAGATCCCAACACCACACCGGCGACCGGGCCGCCAGTGAGGTCGGCAAAAGCCCGGCGCGCACTGGCGGTTAGTTCCGCTGCAGCGGGAACGCCCGAGCTGCGCGACTGGCCATGAGCTCCCGCCCCAGTCTCACCAGGAAGGGACTTCTGGGCATTGCGAAATGCAGAAATCATCGCGGCCTGGACACGCTCGGGTACCTGGGTGCGTTGACCCGCATTGAGGTATGTCCACCCGTCGGAAAGCGACGAGTAAGCACCCCTGGTTGTCGGCACATCGAAGGCCATGAAAACCCTTTCCCGGTTTCGAATTCAAGCTGCGATATCTATTTCAGAGTTAACTGTGCAATCACCCACGAATCGAGCATCCATGCCCCGAACCGTGTATCGATTGCACATCTTAGTTGGAACCAATTCTATCGAAGCAACCCCCTATAGGATAATCTTTATCCCTTTTTAGTAGTTGCTTAAAATTGGCTGAACTTTTCCTGCCTGTAGCCATGCGCAAGCACTCCCGATGCGTGAATCATATGCACCAGCCGCAGACCATAAAGCAGTTACAGCGGCGATTGTATGTAAGTTTTCCAGAGTCACATAACCAGTTGTGGAACCAGCCTCAGAAGCACCACGTCACCACCAATGACGACCATCCCACGCGACCGTTGTTCGCCGTCACGACGTGGAATAATGGCTCGCCCAGTGCCGTCGGTATTCAATCTAAACCACCCTAGCTAGTAGTTTGGAGACGTGACTAACGCAGAAAATGATCGCCAATCCGCAGCTGCAGCCGACCAGCCGGCCGATACTGTGCGCAATGGCTCCGCTATCCGCACGGAGGAAACTCTCCGTCGCGACATTGCGCGCATAACTGACGCAACAGGTGAGGCACCGGCTTTCAAGTCGCGTTCCCGCACCATGGGCGCTGCCTGGCAGGATCTGGTTACCGGCTTCGGCCAGCGCGAACTGTGGCTGCAACTGGGCTGGCAGGACATCAAGCAGCGGTACCGTCGCTCCACGCTTGGCCCGCTGTGGATCACCATTGCCACCGGCGCGATGGCCCTGGCTCTCGGCCTGCTGTACTCGCTGCTGTTCCAGCAGGACCTGGCGTTCTTCCTGCCGCACGTGACCGTTGGTCTGATCATCTGGGGCTTCATCTCCGGCTGCGTGCGCGAGGGCGCAACCGTCTTCATTGAAAACGAAGGCCTCATCAAACAGTTGCCCAGTGCGCTGAGTGTTCACGTCTACAGGCTGGTGTGGCGTCAGTTGCTTTTCCTGGCCCACAACATGGTGATTTGGCTGATTCTCGTGCTGGTCTTCCGTCCGGATTTGGGCTGGAACTTCTTCCTGGTCATCCCCGCGATGGCGCTGCTGGTGGTCAACGGTGTGTGGGTGACGATGTTCTTCGGCATCATCGCTACGCGCTACCGCGACGTGGCACCACTGCTGGATTCCCTAATTCAGCTGGTGTTTTACATGACTCCGATTGTGTGGACCACCAAGACACTGGAGGAACAGGGCGGTGCCGTCGCCGAACGCGCACGCATCGCAGAGATCAATCCCCTGTTCCACTACCTGGAAATCATCCGCGCCCCACTGACCGGCCAGCCGGTGGATACCTACCACTGGTGGATCGTCCTCGCCTGCACCGCAGTTGGCCTGTTGCTGGCACTCGGGGCCATGCGCCTGTGGCGCTCCCGCGTGAGCTACTGGGTTTAGGCCGCAAAGGCCGTCGTAAAGCGAATAGAACTAGCAAGGGATAAGCATGGTCAGCATTGATACTTACAACGCGTGCGTTGACTTCCCCATTTTCGACGCCAAATCGCGGTCGATGAAGAAGGCGTTCCTCGGCGCCGCGGGTGGTGCAATTGGCCGCAATGACTCCAACGTCGTGGTTATTGAGGCGCTGAAGGACATCAACATCCACCTGCGTGAGGGCGACCGCGTCGGCCTGGTAGGCCACAACGGCGCGGGTAAATCCACGCTGCTGCGACTGCTGTCGGGCATCTATGAGCCCACGCGCGGTGCCGCCGATGTGCGCGGCCGTGTGGCTCCGGTGTTCGACCTCGGTGTCGGCATGGACCCGGAGATCTCAGGCCTGGAAAACATCATCATCCGCGGTCTGTTCCTGGGGCAGACGCGCAAGCAGATGAAATCCAAGCTCGACGAAATCGCAGAATTCACCGAACTCGGCGACTACCTGCACATGCCACTGCGCACCTACTCCACCGGTATGCGCGTGCGACTGGCGCTCGGCGTGGTCACGTCCATTGAGCCGGAGATTTTGCTTCTCGACGAAGGCATCGGAGCCGTCGACGCCGCATTCATGGCGAAGGCCCGGACGAAGTTGACCGAATTGGTCGACCGCTCCGGTCTGCTGGTGTTTGCGTCGCACTCAAATGAGTTCCTGGCGCAGCTGTGCGACACGGCGCTGTGGATTGATCACGGTACGGTTCGACAGGCAGGGCTTGTCGACGAAGTGGTCGAAGCCTACGAAGGTAAAGAGGCCGCCGACCAGGTGCGCCGCGTGCTCGCGCAGCGACGGTAGCAGCTTCGCCGGGAGTCCGGGCGCAGTTCCCCATCGTGGCCGAGCGGGCGGCTGGCGAGCGGCTGGCGGGCGGCACGGATGCTTGGAATTGCCCACCCGGAGCAACATGGCAAGATAGACAGCAATAAAAACAGTAATAAACGGTACTTCCCCCGATGGAGAACGAAGTGAGCGAAAACTCGGCTGACCACCCAAAGCACGATGAAGCAGCAACGGCCGCAATCGTGGTGACTCACAACCGCATCGAGGACCTGCGTCAATCGCTTCCCATCGTTGCCAGCCAGACCCACATGCCGAAGTGGCTCATCATCGTCGACAACGGCAACGACCCGAAGGTCAAGGAACTCGCCGAGCAGGTGGCGGCGCAGCAGTCGTCGGAAAGCGGATCGGCGCCGGAGATTCACTACGTCGGTTCCAAGACGAACCTGGGCGGCGCTGGTGGTTTCGCACTGGGCATGCTGACTGCGCTGTCGCTCGGCGCGGAGTGGATTTGGTGCGCCGATGACGACGGGCGCCCGGAGGACTCCTACGTGCTGAAGGCGCTGCACAGCTGCGCGCGACGTCACCAGCTCGACGCTGTCTCGCCGGTGGTCTGCGATATTAAGGCTCCGAACAAGCTGGCATTCCCCCTGCGCCGCGGGCTGGTGTGGCGCCGTCATCGCGAGGAGCTTTTCGAAAGCGGCATCAACCCCAAGCTTCCCGCAGTGAACGACTCTGAGGGGCGGAGATGGTTCACCAACTTTGCAGATCAGAAGGCTGCGACCGGGCTCGAACTGCCTAGCGACCTCGAAACCATCGACGGCAACCACGACCTCCTGCCCGGCATCGCATCCCTGTTTAACGGCGCACTGTTTAGCGCCCGCTCGCTGGAACAGCTCGGCGTTCCCGACTACCGCCTATTCATCCGCGGCGACGAGGTCGAATTCCACCGCCGCCTGGTCCGCTCCGGCCTCCGGTTCGGCACATGCTTGACGACGGCCTACCTGCACCCCTCCGGTTCGGGTGAATTTGTGCCCATTCTCGGCGGCAAAATGCACACGCAGTACCCGACCAATGACTTCAAGCGCTACTTCACCTACCGCAACCGCGGCTACCTGATGAGCCAGCCCGGCATGCGCAAGCTCATGCCACAGGAGTTCCTGCGCTTCGGCTGGTTCTTCCTGGTCCAGCGCCGCGATGTCCGCGGCTTCTACCGCTGGTTCAAGCTACTGAAGCAGGGGCGCGCGGAGAACTTCGAGCGCTTCGATCCAAAGTCGAAGTAGTTCGGGCTGGCGTTGCGGCGCTGGCATTGGGGCTGAGGCTGTGGCACTGGCCTGGAGCGCAGACGTTGCGGCTGGTGGGGCTGAGGCTGAGGCGCTGGCCTGCATATTTGATCTCGCCCGGGTCGTGTAGTCCGCATTTCGAGTGCTCAGTGCGCAAAAGTGTTACCTCACCCCTGGTTCCCTTCTCCTCCACTGACATATCGATGAGGTATTCACTCATCGATGCGCTACAGCCTGCGCATAAGTGAATAGTCCTACGATAAGTGCGCGGGCCAGGCCAACAGCGTGGCCATAAGTCCTGAAAACTCATCGACAAGTGGCGGAAAGTTGGCCATAAGTCAGCACAATTGCAATAGGTCAGCAGCTGAACCTAGCCTGAGTCGCGCGAGGTCGGTTCATTTTCCAGAAGCTGCAAACGCTGCTTACGCTCCTGGATTCTGGACTCACGGAGCTGCCGATCTTTATACGGGACAGTGGCTTGACGAAAACGCCCAACTTCGGACGAAAATACCAACCCACCTGCCTGAATGCGCTGCCTCTGCCGAATAGCGAACTGTCGCAAGACCTCCACGCAGTCCCCATTAATGACCTGTGACCATTGGAAGCGGAGTACATCTAAGTGGAGGTTTCGCAGACGCTTCTCACGAGCTTGCTCTTTCAGAAGCACAGTCTCCGTAGCTGCTACCCCGCCACCGGAATACTTAGTCAGCCCATCGAACTCAATGATCAAATTCAGATGAGGCACATAAAAATCGACGCGCCCAATGAATCCTTCACTGTCATAGAACTCGACTTGCTGCATGAGCACGCATTTTTCGTCGTAAAGCGTGGCAATTCCTGAGTCGATTATGCATTTCTTTGTGATCGACTCACCGATGGTTTCGCTGTGTGCGCTGGCAGTTCGAAGTAGCTCGCGGGCGCGGCGGGTACCCGGCGAACGTGGGTAATTTGTGAGGACAGTGTGCAGTTCTTCGAGGTCACACCACTGTCGCAGTGCGGTGTCAACGATGATTGGCCCGTTTTCGGACTCGGCGGTGCGGCAGATATCGATGACGGTTTTCGGCACATCTGTAACGCAGCGCCCACCAATGCGAACGATGTCTTGTTCGAGGATTCTGCCACCGACATGGCGCAATCCGCCGCCAGGTCGGCGCAGGCCGGAATTGGCAAGCGCGATTGTGGCATTTCGAACAAGCAACGGGATGCCATGCAACGCAGCGGCTGCTTCGCCCGTAATGATTGTCCCGGAACCTGGCTTGACCAGTGCCTTTATCTGCAGTTGAAAACGTTCGAATGCTGACAGCGCATTCCAGCGAGAGCACTCGATGTAGGTGCCGTGCGCCAGTCTGAGCAGGGATCTATCTCGAATATTTGTGCTTTCGACGTGGCCGTGCAGATTATCCAGCTCTGACGTGGCACTGACGTATTCACAAGGATGCTTGATTTGCTTCTGCGCAGCCGCATGGATGAGGCCATCGGAATCGTAATTCCAGGTAGGCATTGGTTTAGGCACGCTCCCCGAGGTCGGCTACAGGAATTCACGCATGGAATTAGTGCCTTCATTTATGACCGACTCCGTGAAAATTGGCAGCGGAAAAGCCGCCGAATTGCACTTATCTGTGGACAATTTGGCGGCTGTGGATAACTAGCTGCGGACACCCAGCTGTCGCTTACTTAATACTTGGCGCCGTCCTCAACTGCGAGACCGAACGGAATGCCGGTGTCTGACGGCCAGTACTTCTCGTCAGCTGAGAAGCTAATCGTTGCCCTTTCCCCATCGCTGTGGCGATTTGGGTTAATCACAACATGGTCAATAGTGCGTGTCTCAGTTTCATTACTTCCTGCAAGCGTTGCTGTCACTTCAGTTGGCTGGTCGAGAACCAGAATCGCAAATTGTCGATTGTCGGCAGTATGGGGGTTGGGATCCTCACGCTGCTGATAAGCGAGAACCTCGGCTCGGTTCTGGAAAACCTTCACGGTACCGGTTACGGTCTGCTGGCCGCTGGTTCCATTGCTCGACCCCTGCGGACTAGAACCCGAAGCCCCGGACTGCGAACCCGAACCAGACCCCGACCCCGAAGCCGACTGCCCCGCCGTCGGATTCGGGCCACCGTTGCCGCCGTTGCCACCGTTACCACCATCAGCGCCAGCACCATTCGAGCCCGAGCCCGAGCCCGGCGCGCAGTCATTACCAGCAGCAATGGCCTCGACGACATCCAGGTTGTCAGCCGGAATCCAGTTAAACTGTTCGAACTCCCCGGCACCCGGATTCGCAGGCGTTTCCACCAGCTCATTGCCCTGGCGCGTCACCAGCAAATCTTCCTGATCGCGCCCCATCCTCTCTGCAGAAAACGAGAACATACCCGGCTGCCCAGTAGCTCGCTGAAGGGCGCGACGTACACCGCCCGCAGAAGCCGCGCCGTCATGGTAGGAATTCTGAAACTGAATTTCCTGACCATTTTCGTCGACGCCGTAGACACCAATCGCATCAATTTCGGCGCTCATCGCACTTGTGCCATAGTTCAGCACCAGCTCGGGCACGCACCCATCATCAAGATGCACGAGCGCATATTTCATCGCCCCACCAGGACTAACTTCACCGACAAAAGTCTGCAGTGGCGCCGGGTTCGCCAGCACCTGCTTGTACACAACGACGGCCTTCTCCGCCTGCGCCTGCACCTGCGCATCGCCATTTTCGCTTGACGACGACGCACTGCCCTCGGCAACCGCCGAATCGCCACCTCGATCCCCGGAAATCTTGGTAATTAAGAACACGACCATCGCAAGGATAATCAACACCAGCAGCACCAAGATGGTGATGAGCTGCTTGCGTGTTTTGTCGCCTGTGTTATTCGGGGGCATGGGCGTAGTCATACGAGGCGGGGCTCCGTTCGAAAATTTATGAACTTTTAAGGTGAGTAAATAATATTAAAGCACGAAACCGGCGGATCTCCTGTTACCCGTCGGTTTCTGCACTCTGGGGGTTAGCCCCGCCCAGGCTCAGCCCAATCTCACCAGAACTACTCGCCTTGGAAGAATTTTTCCCAGTTGTCTTCGCTGGTCAAAGATGGCACGGCGGCCCGCCACTGCTTTGCAAGGTCGTCCCACTTGGAGGACAGTTCGCGCATGAGGCTGATGGTCTCGGCGCGCATGGACTTTTCCTTATCCAGGTCGCGGACCAGGTGACGCACTCCATTCTGGGAAGCATCGGTAACCCAGACATCGTCGAAGGTGGAAATGTGCCACCAGAAGGAGTCCTCGAAGGCCACAGCCACCGGTCCCGGGCGCTTCTTACCCATCTGCGTATAAGCCAAACGCTTTGCCATCGTCTTATTTTCGCTGGAGATCTCGTGTGACGGCGGGCGAACTGGGGTCAGACCACCCGGCATCTCGTGCATCGGCAGCAGCTCGGTCTCCGGGAAGTTCTTTCGACCAGCAGAAATGCGAGCGAAGTCGCCCTGCGATGCGTTCTTCAGCACCTCCGGGCCACGCAGCAGGTCACGAACAGCTTCCATCTGCGTCCAGGCCAGGCCGTAGCGCATGGAGACCAGGTTCGAGAGGATTCGTCGTGAAGCGACGTTGACCATGTCCTTTGCGGTGACATCGCCGTGCATGGTGGCGGCGATGAGGGAGTTGCGCAGGCCGAAGTACTGGGCGGCGTTTTCGATGTCCTTCCAGTAGAAATCGGCGTGCCAGACGGCTGCGCCCGGAATGGTGTCAGTCGGGTAGCCGGCCTTGGCGGCGCGGAAACCGTAGTCGATGTCGTCGTACTGGAAGAACAGCGGCAGCGCCAGGCCAATCTTCTTAATGACCTCGGACGGCACCAGGCAGGTCCACCAGGCGTTGTAGTCAACGCCCAGGCGACGCAGCTGGTGGTACTTGCGCACGTCCACGTCGGCGTAACCGAACTTGGGGTCGTTCTCCTCGACGGTCAGCGCCTTCCAGTTGTAGGTCTCACCGGTGCGGAAGAGGCTGGTCGGGTTGAACAGGAAGAGCATCTGCGCGCCGAGCAGCATCGGCTTTTCCGCGCATACGGCCAGGGCGGATAGGCGCAGGGTGGTTTCGGGCTCGGGGCGGATGTCGTCGTCGGTAAGCAGAACCATGCAGTCGCCCGCAGCGGTGGCGTCACGCATGCCGCGGGAGAAACCGCCGGTGCCACCGAGGTTCGGCTGGTGGACAACGTTCAGACGCTCGCCGAGGATCTCCTTGGCCTGGATGAAGTCGGCTTCGTCGGCCGGGTGCTGTTCGCCCTGGTCAACGACGCGGATGGTGCGAACGCGCTCAAGGGCTGGCAGGTCCTCTGCCAGCGTGGCGACGGTTCGAGCACAGTCAACCGGCCGGTTGTAGGAACAAATGACCAGGTCAGTCGGAATATCGCGCTTGATAGCCGACTTGGGCACAACATAGCGGACATCGGAAATCTTTGCGCCTGCGTCCTCGGTGTCGAAGCGCAAGTGAATGGCACCGCCATCGGCGAAGCGGTCCAGCGGGACGGTCAGGCGCACCTCTTCATTGGCAGAACCTGACATCGGCGAGTGCTCACCGGTCCAGTTGCCGTCGGCATCCGAGCCGCCCGCTGCCCAGGAGTCCTCCAAGCGGAGGTGGCCCCCAATATCTTCGGTGTAGGCCAGCACACGCGCGGAACCGACCACGCGCGCACGGATTTCGACCTGCTTAATTGAGGTCCAGCGCTGCCAGTAAGAAGCTCGGAAGCGACCGAAGTAGGTGTCAGTGCGCACCACGGTGTGGCGACCGAGCGTGATCGAGTTACGGGTGGCCTGCACCGAGCTGTCGTAGGCGCCAACGCCTTCGACTCGGTAGTACAAATCCGGCTCCACCCAGTCTGCGGGCGGAGCAAACAGCACGCGCTGAATAGTCAGCATGTCAACATCGGTTTCGGCGGTCAGCTGAGTGGATTCCTTATTAGAAGCAGTCGAAGTCACGTCCCCCAGCGTATCGCGCTATTTCACACGGAAGATGAATACACGCTGAATGATGAAGTTAATTACCGTCGCAACGCCCTGTGCGACGACGAATGCGCCGAACTGTGCCCACTGCGCGTTCCAATCCCAGGCCTCGACAAGCCAGGGCTGCAACACATTAAAGATGCCGACCTGGGTGGCGTAGGTAATCAGGTACAGCACCGCAACTGCCAGCACCTTCTTCGCCGAGGACTTCGACTTGAAGGTCCAGCGGCTGTTAATGATGTACGCCGTAATCGTGCCGAAAACCCAGCCGACCGTCTTGCCCCAGAAGTTGGTCGCCCCGAAGGCGTTGAGCATGATGAACGTCAGGCCGAAGTCCACCACCGCCGCGATGACGCCGGAGATAATAAAGCGCATCATCTGCACTTTCAGTCCGTGCTCGTCCTTGGCCTCCGTCGCCATTGGCACTGCGGCCGAGTCCTCTACGACAAAACCGTTTTCGTGGGAGCCGTTTCCGAGCTTGCCGTTGTCGCGGTTCGGGTTTTCATTTGCTGTTTCATTCGCTGACACGCCTAGGAATTCTAGGCCACCGGCCAGCTAACAAACAGCCAGCGCGAACATAAACAAGCAATAAAGAGGAGAAAAAAACTAACGTCGCAGCGCCTCACGCAGTAGATCCAGCCGCTCCACCGGCGAGAGCGTATCCTCCCCAGCTAGCCCCAGCGCGCTCATCTCCGCCCAGCTAGCCGCTGCCAATTCCTCCACGTCCTCGCCGGATAGCGGGATGCCCTCGTCGCTCTCCCAGCCGAGGCGCTCCATGACATGCGCCGCCACATCATGCCGTAGCTCATCCGAGGTCAGCGCCGCCAAGCACAGCAGCTCCACCAATGCCGCATCGTGCCCGGCTGGGTCTTTCTCGGCGTCCTCTATAGGCAATGCGCGCAATCGCTTAACGACGCTCTCCCCCGCCTCCCCGGTCAATTCCAGCGCGGTTGCTTCCGACCTCTGCAGGTCCAGAGCCTGTAACAGGGGCACGAATTCAAACACCCCCGACCTCTCGATGATGTCCACGATATCGGCACGAGCGGTGGCCAGCGTATTTTGAATAGAGTCCCGTCCAGTCAATTCCCTATTGATTGCGGCAATATCTACCGGCTCCTCCGCGTCCACATCCCCCAGTGCGCGGATTGAACCCGAGCCACCGATGCACAGGGCATCCGGGGTGGCCTCATCGCGGGCAAAAGCTTCTCTGACCTGCAAGGTATGTTCCCACAGGCCCCACTGCCAGATAAGAGTATCGCCGGGACTTTGCAGCACCTCGGCAACTGTGGTGGATAAGGGAACATCGACGACTCCGACCGCTGCGGGTCTGCCGCCAGTCACCAGCTGCGCCGCAGACTCCACCGCAGAGCCGGGCAAATGGAACTTCGTCGGCACGCTTTCCTCGCCCCACCCAAAGATGACCGCTAACACGCGGGACAGGCTTCGCAAATCCATCTGGTCATTGACCCCGAAGACGCGGTGGGCACTGCACGGTTCTTCCCCTAAAGAGGCACCGATAATGAGCGTGGCCGGTTCCGTGGCCACGCGAACGCCTGGGAAGGCGACTACGTTATCGGTCTGTGCTGCCATACCTCACAGCGTACGCAGGAAAAACAATGTGGCCTGGATGGCAAAAACTCGCTACAATGCGCGCGTTTTTACCAGCGGAATCTGGCGCGGCTCCGCACCCCACGGCTCTACCAAGTACTTGCGACGCAGGCGCTGCGACTCCACCGCGGTCCACTGCGCCACCAGCTCTTCTACCCCGCGGACAAGCCCCAGCACCGGCCCTGCGACCTTTTCGCCAACATGCGGAAAATCAATAACCTCCACGTCGTTGACCTTGGGAAACCGCGGCTCCGTCAGATTTCCCTTGCCGGGCTTGGCCTTCTCTTCCTTCGCGGCGGCGCGCAGCTGTCCGATGTGGTCACGAATGCCGGCCACGGATGCCGGCAGGTCAATCACCGTGGCCCCCGCCTGCTCAATCGCTTGCGATAGCAAGTCCGCACCCTCAGCACCCTCAGCGCTCTCTGCCGCAGCGTCACCGTCACCATCGCCCGCAGTCACAGTCGCAACAAAGCAACCGGTGAGCAGATTAGTGGCGGTCTCCAGGGCTCCGTCGTCAAGCGGATCCACCAGCCATGCACCCGACAACCTCTCCCCTGCAAAGGACGGCGAGAGCTCCACATGCCAAATGACA
The DNA here is from genome assembly GCF_001811805.1 of Corynebacterium sp. HMSC064E08. NCBI lineage: Bacteria > Bacillati > Actinomycetota > Actinomycetes > Mycobacteriales > Corynebacteriaceae > Corynebacterium > Corynebacterium sp. HMSC064E08. Next base: position 168,824 of record NZ_KV806691.1, on the reverse strand, counting down.
ACGGGCGATGTGGAACTACATACGGCAAGGGTCTGCGGAGTAGCAGCAGGCGTGGACATCATGAGGTTGATGGTATCGCGAGTGACGGATTCGAAGCGGGGTAGCCTTTATCGCATGTTCGACTTTTTCAAGAAGAAGCCGCGCGAAACCATCAACATGGCCGCCGAGTACACCAACACCCCGCTGTCGAACCAGATGGTCATGCTATTCGCCGAGGAACTGCCCATCCTCGACAGCGCAGAGCGCGCACAGGTCTACCGCGCACTTGAGGCGTACGACGGCCCGCAGATCACCTCGCAGGAAATGCTGCCGGAAGAGATCCGAAAAATTATGGATCTATAGCCTCTCCGTACATTTCGCTCGCTTTCCGACGACCCGTGCGCGGCCCCAAGCGTGACCAACACCTCGGAGCGTCACGGGCGACGGAGCCAGTGCAAAGGGGTAGCCTAGCCTTGATGTCCACTAACACTAACGGCAAGTCCAGCACCGATGCTTCGAACGGTGCCTACGGAGCCGTACACACAGAAGCCAGGACCCTGACCGGTTGGGGTCGTACCGCCCCCGCTAAGTCCCAGGTGCTGTCGACGCCGGACTTGGATGAAATCGTTAACGCCGTCAAGGCTGTCGCAGACCAGAACTCCGCCAAGCCTGCCCACCTGCGCCGCGGTGTGATTGCCCGCGGTATGGGCCGCTCCTACGGCGACCCCGCCCAGAACTCGGGCGGTCTTGTCATCGACATGCAGAAGCTCAACAAAATCCACTCCATTGACCAGGAGTCGGCGATTGTTGATGTCGACGGCGGTGTCACACTGGATCAGCTGATGAAGGCCGCGCTGCCCTACGGCCTGTGGGTGCCGGTACTGCCGGGTACTCGCCAGGTCACCATCGGTGGTGCCATTGGCCCGGACATTCACGGTAAAAACCACCACTCCGCAGGTTCCTTCGGCAACCATGTGCTGTCGATGGAGCTGCTGGTCGCCGACGGTCGTATTCTGCACCTCGAGCCGGAGGGCTCCGCAGATGACCCGGACGGCAAGCTGTTCTGGGCAACTGTCGGCGGCATGGGCCTGACCGGCATTATTGTCCGCGCTCGGATCAAGATGACCAAGACCGAGACGGCCTACTTCATCGCCGATGGCGACATGACCCACACTCTGGACGAAACCATCGAGTTCCACTCCGATGGCTCCGAGGAAAACTTCACTTACTCCTCCGCGTGGTTCGATGCCATCTCGCCGGAGCCGAAGCTGGGACGCGCCGCAATCTCCCGCGGTTCGCTGGCAACCCTGGCTCAGCTGGAGGAATACGCCCCGAAGCTGGCCAAGGACCCGCTGAAGTTCAACGCTCCGCAGCTGGTGACCGTGCCGGATATCTTCCCGTCCTTCACCATGAACAAGCTGACCATGATCAGCATTGGTGAGCTGTGGTGGCTGAAGTCCGGTACCTACCGGAACCAGGTGCAGAACCTCACGCAGTTCTACCAGCCGCTGGATCTCATCGGTGAGTGGAACCGCGGCTATGGCTCCAAGGGCTTCCTGCAGTACCAGTTCGTTGTTCCGCGCGAGGCCGTCGAGCCGTTCAAGGAGATTGTCCGCGATATCCAGCGCTCCGGCCACTACTCGGCACTGAATGTGTTCAAGCTGTTCGGCGAGGGTAACCGCGCTCCGCTGTCCTACCCGATGCCAGGTTGGAACGTCTGCGTGGACTTCCCGATTAAGCCGGGTCTCGGCCAGTTCCTGGACGACCTCGACCGCCGCGTCATGGAGTTCGGCGGCCGCCTCTACTTGGCTAAGGAGTCGCGCACTTCCGCCGCTAACTTCCACCAGATGTACCCCGAGATGCAGAGCTGGCTGGACACCCGCAATGAGATCGACCCGCACGGTGTCTTCGCCTCTGACATGTCGCGTCGACTGGAACTGCACTAAGACAACCGAGAGGATTTAAGCCCCAATGATTAATGCTGTAGGCGCTGCCCAGTCCATCCTGCTGCTCGGCGGCACCAGTGAAATCGGTCTGGCGATCACCGCCGAGTTCCTGAAGAAGGGCTCGGCCAAGGTCATCCTGGCTTCCCTGCCAAACGACCCCCTGCGCGAAGCCTCCGCCGAGAAGATGAAGGCCGCCGGCGCTTCCGAGGTGGTCACCCTCGACTTCGACGCAACGGACTTCGACTCCCACCCGGAGGTCGTCGATAAGGCATTTGCCGACGGCGACGTGGACATCTGCATCGTCGCGTTCGGCATGCTTGGCGACGCCGAGGAGCTCTGGCAGAACCAGCGCAAGGCCGTCCTGGCTGCGAACATCAACTACACCGGCGCGGTGTCTATGGGTGTTCTGGTTGGTCAGAAGTTCAAGGCGCAGGGCCATGGTCAGTTCATTGCCATGTCCTCCGTTGCTGGTGAGCGCGTGCGCCGCTCCAACTTTGTCTACGGTTCCACCAAGGCCGGCCTGGATGGTTTCTACCTGAACCTGGGCGAAGCGCTGGAGGAGTACGGTGTCAAGACCCTGGTTATCCGCCCAGGTCAGGTCCGTACCCGCATGTCCGCGGACGTAGACGAGGCGCCGCTGACTGTAAACAAGGAAGATGTTGCCAAGCTCGTAGTGAAGTCCGTCGAGGCCGGTAAAACCCTGGTCTGGGCTCCGCCAGCGTTCCAGCTGGTGATGATGGTGCTGAAGCACATTCCGCGCCCAATCTTCAAGAAGCTGCCGATTTAAGACTCGAACAGCAGAGCTTTACAGGGTATTTCCGCGCTGACTCTCAAGTTTCTTGCATCCGTTTCGATAAAACCCCAGGGCTGTTTTCTGAGGAGGGCGAGAAGTGCAAGAAACTTGAGAGTTTCTTGCACTTAGGCCCCCTTTTCATCCTTGACCCCACTTTTAGCGCCTGGGCTCAGACAACCAAGCGTGTATTAGTCTCAACCCACAGCTGCAGTTCCAATTGGGATAACCGTGGAGCAATACGATTGCAGCAGCTCATCATCGTGACTGACTAGAACTATGCCCATTCCCTCGCTGTTGAGTTCTTGCAGAACGCTCATCACTTTGGTCGCTGCTTGATAATCAAGCGCCGAGGTAATTTCATCGCAGAGCAGGAGCTTTGGGCGCACGGCTAGAGCACGTGCGATTGCAACACGCTGCCTCTGCCCTCCAGAGAGTCCACTTGGCTTACGCTGTGCGAGCTGCTTATCGATACCGACTTTATCGAGCAAATCTATTGCCGCTCGGCGTGCGTCACGGCGTCCCCTTACCGACACCCGGGCTGCACGCGCTACGGCATCGAGCGCGGTCATTTTCGGGTTCAACGTAGAGGCAGGATCCTGCGGAACTATCTGCATCATCAAACGATTCTTCCGTGGCCATGTACGCTTAGCTTCACGAGTTACACCAGCACATTCAATCTCACCCGACTCTGCGTGGTTTAGCCCGATTAGGCACCGAAGTAGTGTCGACTTTCCGCTTCCCGACGGTCCCTTGACCCCAACCATAGTGCCACGCTGTACAGCGAAAGAGAGGCCCTGAAAAAGAGTCACGCGTTCATTATTCACGCAGCTCAGGTTGGAAACTCTTAAGACTGGAGACGCGCCCGCCCCTGCCCCCGCCCCCGGCATAGATTCACCAATCGAGGCTTTGGAGAGTTCTGTGACCTGGATGCCTTTCGTTACTGAACGCGGGCTGTGGCCAGAAGTCGTCTCTACACTCTGGCGTTCCACGCGCTGGGTGATCGAATCGCTTTTTTCCGTTCCATTCCCGACAGCCACGACCGAGTCAATGCAAATCGCAAGCTTAGGAACCTGGTGGGCGGTGAAAATGACCGTAACGCCACTATCCGCGATGCCTCTTAGCAGATTAGCGATTACCGTCGAAGTATCGGAGTCAAGGCCGGCGAAGGGCTCATCAAGAGCGATGGCTTCAGGCGAACGCGATAGTGCCCGAGCCAGTGCCACCCGTCGCTGCTGTCCACCAGAAAGCTGGTGAATCCGCCGGGAAGCAATGCTGGCTGGAAGATCTACACGCTGCAGCAACGCTGCAACGTCGGTGCCTGGGACCAACTCCCGGAGCAACCGGGCTACTGACATCAATGGTGGCAACTCGGCGCCCGGATCCTGTCCTACGAAAGCAATGTGCTCACGGCGAAAATGAGCTAATTCACATGATGGAAGCTCCAGCGGGTTTACATCTCGCCACTCACTGGACTCGACAGAAACCCCACCAATTACTTCCGATCTCTCCGGTACCGCACCAATCAATGCCTTTAAAAGTGACGTCTTCCCGGAGCCGCTCACCCCAGTTAAAACCGTAATCTCACCCGCTCGGGCAGTGAGCACTGTGCGGGGTAGGATAACGTGCCCGCTTTGCATCACGGAAATATCTACATCAATCACGAGCTCGGCACATCCTTCGGTTCCTTCTGCCTCCCATTAATCAGGGCCACTACAGCAATCGATGTCGCTGCCAACGCGGCGGCTGGTGCAAGTACTGACCAGGGGTTCAGTGATATTCCACTCGCGTTATCCCGCACCATCGCTGACCATGCAAACTCACCGAGGCTTCTCCCGACCCCAAGGAAGCTCGCCGTAGCCAGCACATACAGCGCTTCGATAATGCGAAGACTCCATACCGAACGAAGTACTGCGGAAATATTGGGAATGATGTCCCGCAAGATTATCGAGACGGTCGATACGCCACTGCCCAGCGCAGCCTGAACATAACCAGCGTTAGCAACGGGATAGGTGGCGGCGGCGACCACACGGGCAGCATAAGGCGTACCCACCACAACCGAAACACCAATAAGCGCTGGTAGCCCACCATTGGGATACAAGACTGCGGTTAAAAGCAAAAGAATTACTGCGGGCACCAAGATGGTGACATCCGCCACTGCTTCAATAAAGAAGCCCAGTTTTGGCTTTAGCGACCCCAAGATACCGAATAGAGCGCCAAATGCCGTGGTCAAAGAACCGACGATAATTGCAGTTACGACCAAGGACCGGCCACCGACAAGCACTGCAGCGCCCACGCTTCTCCCCAGGTGTTCTGTTCCTAGGAAACCCTCCTCGTTACCGTTAGCGAAGGGCACGCCATGCGCCGACAGTTCAATGCCAAACAAACCAGCAGCGACCGGTCCGCCTAACACTAGGGCGATAAAGGCCCCCGCTAAAAACCTTCGAATCATAGTTGCACCTTCGGGGTGAATGCGACTTTTATTGCATCTGCCACAGTCAGAAACACCAATATGATCGCCCCTGTTACAGCAAGTACGGCAAGAATCACCGAGATATCCCGTTGCGCGACTGCATTAGACACCAAAAGCCCCACTCCAGGATGGTTAAATAACGCTTCGACTGTGACTGTCCCTGCTACCAAAACACCTGCTGTTGTAGCCATTGAAGTAGCAAATGTCGGTGCGGATAGCGGCAGGATATGTCGAAGTGCCAGCTGATTTCCCACGATTCCGTTTAGCTCAGCATTGCGGACCGCAGTGTTGTGAGAAGCATCCTCGAACGCTGCGAAAAGCATTCTCGAATTCCAGGCCGCCTGAGGAATTACCAGCGCCATAACCGGTAATGCGTACATACTTATCTGGGTTGGCAAGCCTTCCGCGGTTATAGTGACCGCGGGAAACCAACCAAGCCAGAGAGAGAATACCGCTACCAGAAACACACCAACGACAAACTCTGGTAGCGCAATTAATGCCACTGTCGATCGGTCAATAATGTGCGAAATCCAGGGTCTTTCAGCACGTGAAGCCCAAAAAATGGCGATTGCTACCGAAAGAACAGCAGTGACTAAAAATGCCATACCAGTTGTTGCCAGCGTCACAGGCAGCGCTGAACTCAGCAGATTAATAATCGGTACTCCGTTTACGGAAGTACCAAAGTCGCCCGCAAACGCACTTCCCAGCCAGCTCAGGAAGCGGGCCATAAGCGGCTTATCAAGATTCAGGTTTCTTTCTAGCGCTGCCAGAGCTTCCGGGGTCCGGTTTGCGCCCAAGATTGCGGAGGCAGCATTACCGGGCAGCCAATCAATCGCTACAAAAACAAGTCCGAGAACTGCGAAAAGTAAGCCTCCACGAATTATCAGCCGAGGAATAAGCCAACGCGCGATTTCCGCTGGCACACTAAGCCTTCTGGACGGTTTCAAGAAGGACACGACCATAGCCTGGAGCCTTAGGCAGACCACTCAAATTAGCTCTCGCAATATCGACTCCGTCAGATGCACCCCAGACCAGATACCCGGATCGCTCGAACTCAATCTTCTGCAGCTGGCGGCTTAGCTGGTTAATTCTCTCAGTATCGGTGCTTTCCAGTACCTGGTCATAGATCTCGTTGAATTCAGCATCATCAAATGCGGTCTCATTAGAGGCCGCGTCACCGTCGAGAACCTTCCCAGCGAAGAAGAGCACAGAATCATTAGTTCCCCAATAGCCACAATATAGGTCTGCCTTGGTCCATGTCTCGTCGTAGAAAGTACCCGAATCCTGCTCCACTACATTGAGAGTCATGCCGATTTCTTTCACCTGATCAGCGATAACCTTCATCGCCTCTACTTGACCCGGAGCCTCAGGGGTAACGTACAAGTCATACGTTTTCTCAAGGTCAAAATCTGCCTCTTGGAGGAGATTCTTCGCTTTCACAACGTCACGCTTACGCACTAACGAAGAATCCAGGTTCGAATCTGCCGTTCCAAGAATGTCGTTTGCAGGGGTTCCATAACCGGAGAGAGCTCGTTGGATGATTTGCTCCCGATCAACTGCAAGGCGCAGCGCCTGACGAACTTTCACATCTGAGAAAGGCCCATCTGAGGTACGCATGATTAGTGGAATAACCGAGTCATTCATCCGGCGCACAATCTTTATATCTTCATTTCCTTCGACGGATCGGGCCGCAATAGGACCCGCAGCTTGAGCTAAGTCAATTTGCCCGGACAACAGCGCATTAGTCATTGCGGTGGAGTCTTCAAATGGAATGACATGGACCTCAGCAACTCCTGCTACTGTTCCGTGATAGTTATCGAAACGCTTGAGCTTAGCAGAACCATTTTCCCAACTGACCAGCTGGAACGGCCCCGATCCAATGGGCTTTTCAGCAGAGGAACCCTTCTTCATCACGAAGGTCATCAATCGCGCAAGCATCGGAAGCTGTGAATTCGGTTCCGCAGTTTCCATCACAACGACGTTGGCTCCAGCAGCACGAATGCTATCAGGCATCACTGGAAGCCGGAATGAGTTTTCCTCATCCGAAAGCATCTTCTTCAACGACCACACGACATCTTCAGATGTGACCGAGGAACCATCATGGAAGGTAGCACCGTCGGCAATCATAAATTCCCACTCAGTCGGATTATTCTGTTTCCATTCCTGCATCAGGCGTGGCACTACAGTTTCTTTCTCGCCCGGCACCGTCAGAGCCTCCCAGATCAGGGAGCTAATAAGCATATCTGAATCATTAGGCAAAAGCTGGTAAGGGTCTCGTTGAGCGCTTGCCGCTTTCCCGAGAGCCCCAACACGCAGCACATTAACGTTTTCGACTTCATCCCCACTGGCAGCCCCATCCCCTGCCGTCGACTCTCGTGACGTACACGCCGTCAGAAAAGTGCCTGTCCCAATAACTGCCATTGCAGCGAGGAATTGGCGTCGAGAAAAATTGGTCATGATGGTTCCTTAATCTCTAAGAAAGACTGCCCACAGGAGAAAAGACATAGCTAACAACTACAGCAGCAGTAAAGCTTAGGCAAGCCTACTAACGAAATTCTTTTAAGAATAATTACCTAGGCCACCCTTTACAGCATAGGCTACCCTCACCTAATCTCTCTGTCATGCAGCATTTGCACCTGAGCCAAGAACTCTCACACAGGATCGTTAAAGCTGCCGACGAACTGGCTGCGACACAGAAGATTAGCTCTCCCGACTCGTACAATGCCATCAATCATCTTTTGACTGATGAGCTGGAGGAACTGAAAGAACTAATTCTGCTCTCCCCTACTGCCCATGCCACTTCCATCCATGGACTTCCCTTCCCTGCAGTTCACGGACCTACCCCAGCCACGTGGCAGGAATGCGTTGGCAAGGTCCGAACCTGGAGATTCGTTCTTGCGATCATCGCTAGCGCTGTCGGTCGCCCATTCGGATGGTTCGGACAGCAGAAAGGCCGTATCACCACAGACTTGGTGCCGACCCGCGGCCAGGAGAACCAGCAAGTTGGCGCCAGCAGCAACACCACATTGACCCTGCACACAGAAGATGCTTTTCATCCGCGGCGCGCGACGCACTTCGCTTTATTTGGTCTTCGTAACCCCAAAAATGTCGGCACTACGCTGGCCCCCATCGATGAAGCATGGCATCTACTCGATGTAGATTCGAAAAAAATTCTAACCGGGGACGGAGCCATCATTATTCCAGATGCATCTTACGGTGATTACGAATATGCAGCTCCTACTGCCATGACATCAATCTGGAAAACTGATGGCAATTTAGGCATGAGGTTTGACCCCGCCTACACAGACAAAAATTCTGGAACCTTACAGTGGTGGGAGGCATTTGAGAAGCTTCAACAGGCTCTTCACACTGTCACCTATACGGTGCCTATAAAGCCAGGTCAGATGGTCATCATCAACAATGACCGATGCGCCCACGGACGAGTACCTTTCGTAGCCAACTACGACGGGACCGACCGCTGGATGCTACGCATCAACATTATGGGAACCAAAAACACACGCCCCATCAATGAAATCAACGAACCCGGCTACGGCCAACACATCCGATTTATGGATGGTGAAATCCTATGAAACAGCGAACTAACCTGACCGTCCTCAGCAGATCAGAATTAGCTCAAATAAAAATTTCACCCGAGTCCGTACTCGAGTCGGTGAAATCCGCTCTCATCGAGCTCGACCAGCCAGGAACTCTGTGCCCAGGGAAAATCAAAGTTGAAGTACCTGAAAGCGTGAGTTACTCGATGGTCGGCAGAAGTCGTTCTTCAAATTCCGTCGGATTCAAGACTTCCTATACCCATTGGAGCAAAACTCACCAACAAAGCGCCAGGGATAGAAGCTATTACACGACCCTCACACTGTACGACGATTCCAGCGGATATCCTATTGCACTTCTCGACGGCGCTGCGGCAGGAACTCTCAGAACCCCGGCAGTCTCAGCGCTATTGGCACAGTATGCTGGTGCAATTCCTCAGAGCGCTCTCATCATCGGTTCGGGAACCCAAGGACAAAACGCAGCCCCTTTTCTCCTTGAAACCTTTGAAACATTAAACACGATTTATCTCGCCGGCAGCCACAGCGTGGGACTAGAGAAAGGCGCCAAGATTGCATCAACAGCAGCAGTGAAGCTTGGCCGAAAAATAAAAATCAAGATTGTAGACGATCCTACAACTGTGAGTTCAAACTGTGATCTCATTATCGGGGCCGCTGGACCTGAGACTCGTTGTACTGTCACAGCATCCGATATTCCCCGGCACGCAACCGTCGTTGTTGTGGGCTACGGAATCGCCCCTGATATCTGTCATCAAGCGAGCAGAGTCATCACGACGAGTATCGAACAGATGAATGTTACCGGTCGCGATTACGCTGACACCGATGGTCGGTTGCCGAATGTCCATGCCGAACTATCCGATTTGCTCCGCAAAGGGCGCAAACTGCCTCGTATTGACGAAACTACGTTTTGCTATAACAGCGGACTAGTTCTAACCGATATCGCTGTCGGCCAAATCCTCGCCAAGGAAGGTCTTAAGCAGGGATTCGGGACGGAGATATCCCTGTGGTAAGTGCCATATCATGCAAGATTGATGTTCCAAGCTGGCAAACGGCTCTGATTGGCTCAGGGAAACTTGACTTCATTGCTGAGCTTTCCGACACCCCTTTTCATGTCCTTTGCCCAAACCAATTTGCTCAAACACTTTCAGCCTGGCATACAACCGCTAAGGAAGTCGGCATTAAATTCGGTATCCGGTTTGGCAAAAAGGCAAATAAGTCCGCGCACTTCAGTCGCGAGATAGCACTGAGTGCTCTTCGTGGTTTCGACAGTGGAATCGATGTCGCCAGCGTCGAAGAGTTCCAATCATCTCTGGCCGCTGGTGTACCAGGAAATAAATTAATCATTACTGGTGCTACACCGAGTCGAGAACTTATCCATTTGGCAGTTTGCCACGATGCAACTCTAACTATTTCCAATGAAGTAGATTCAAGAATAATTTCCCAATTTGTCGACGAAATCGATACGCCTAATCAGCTCCGAGTTCTTCTCCGGATTGCGAACCAAACCCCCTCCACACGGTTTGGTATGAGCATCGATACCGCCTTGTCTCTAACCGCTCGTCTTAGCCAAGGCCGTGCCAACATCGAAATTACCGGCCTAAGTTTCCACTGCAACGGTTATGACCTCCACGAGAGGATAAACATGTCGCATCTGGCAATCGACACCCTACTCAAGGTGCGCTCCCTGTCTCCACGGGCCGACACTATTTCCATTGGAGGTGGATTTCCCACAAGCTCAGTCGAGTATGGAGTCTGGCGAAACCTGCAATCTCGACTAAAAAACGAAATGTTCATAGATTCGGATAAACCTAAAGACCAATATCCGTTCGGATCACCTTTATCCGGACAATACTCACTACGGTTTATAGCTAATCAACATCGCCCACTGACACGTCGAGATATGGAGTCCACTCGACGCAGCTCGGACTCCATGGCTCAGCGCGCTCATCGTCACAACATAAAGATTTTGGCAGAGCCTGGACGGTCTTTATGCCAGTTCGCGGGTGCTAGTTTCTTTCCTGTTCTTTCGTGTCACGCATTGCCCAATGCTGCACGGACAGTAACTGTCGTACGTGGAACTAGTCTCAGCCTCTCAGAGCAATGGTTCAACTCGGAGTATTATCCGGACCCATATCTTGTGCGTAACGGAGTCATTATCGACTCGGGAGTAGCTACCGCAACAGCAGTTTCCGGATCAACGTGCTTAGACAGCGATTATCTCAGCAAAAGAATGATTCAACTCCCCGACAGGCCTCGACCTGGAGATTTCCTAGTCTATCCCGACACAGCCGGGTATCAAATGGACTCGAACGAGTCTGCTTTCCACGGATATCGGATTCCTCAGAAATACGCCTTTAATCCTGTCACCATGACCATCACGGAAGATCGCTAGAACAGAGGCCAAATAAAGATGCCAAGAAGAATTTATACGCAGATGTCTCAACTCATTGGCAATACTCCTCTGTTCGAGCTTGTCTGTACTCCCCAGAAAAGTCGCGTTTTGCTTAAGCTCGAGCAATTCAACCCAACTGGAAGTGCGAAAATCCGGATGGCCCAGTCGATGATTAAGGCGGCAGAGCAGGATAACCGACTTCAAGAGCATGGCACTATCGTTGAATCGACTTCCGGTAATACTGGACAGGGCTTAGCACTTCTTGCACTTGAGCGCGGATACGACTTCGTAGCAGTCGTCGATAATCATTCTTGTAAAGATAAATTGAACTCCATGCGTGCAATGAATGCACAGATGTGCTTCGTTTCCAATCAAGATGACGATTCGCTCGCCACATCGGCTAGAGAAAACCATGCTGAGGAGCTCGGCAAACAACACGGCTGGGTATTCATGAAGCAGCATGACAATGTCGCAAACTCGATGGGTTATTACCCTGCAGCTGATGAAATTTTGAATGATCTTGGGGAAAGTCCGACTCATATCATTAGTGCCGTAGGCACAGGTGGAAGCCTCTTTGGAGTTACTGAACGTCTCCATCAATTGGGACACCGTCCCACTATTATAGGCGTCGAACCGGAAGGTTCCATTGCATTCGGTGCTCCTGGACACGACTATTGGCAATCTGGAACGGGCACCCCCGAAGGTGCAGTTATCGGCACTTCAGTTCGCTACGACTTACTCGACTACGGAGCAAAGGTATCCGACAAAGCAGCTTTCGCTGCATGCCGAACAATCGGAAAGCACATGGGGCTTCTACTGGGAGGATCTGCTGGCGGAGCCGTAATAGCAGCCCTCGAGCTCCTGCCGGGCTTTCCCGCTGGCTCTACATCGTTGACCATGGTGTGCGATGGAGGGGAAAAGTATCTAGATACCGTATTCAACGATGAGTGGATGTCCGAACGTGGTTTACTCGATGTCGCCCTCGAGGACAAAATTTGGGCACAAATTACGTCATTGCGCGCTGGGAAAAGTTCAATTCCGCTAGGTTCAACACGAATTTCATGGTCGAAGGAAAAGTAGTGCCCGGTACTACCTCACAGAACCTAAATCGTCAGCTTTTGGCGATGTCTCTTCCCCTCGCCGGCACACAGCTTGCGAACATCGCAATCTCAACCACGGACACTCTCATGATGGGTCAACTTAGCCTCGAGGCTCTGGCTGGCGGAGGCTTGGCAGTGGTGTGGTTTAACCAAGTACGCACAATGGCTGTGGGCCTATTAACACCACTGGGCAATAGGATTGCGTCGGCTCATGCGCTGTACGAAAGCAAATCTCGCGAACGAGCGGACTCTGAACTATCTGTTACTACGTTGCAAGGCGAAATTCGCAATCTTTCACGCACCGGCTGGTTCCTAGCAACTGCCAGTGGCCTCGTGGGAGCACTAGTGCTAATCGGGATTGCCTACGCGCTGCCATTTTTCGGCCAGTCCGCTGAGATTAGTTCCGCAGCCACTTCCATGATGTGGTTGCTCGCGCCAGGTCTTGTTCCTTGTTTGTGGTTCCAAGTCTCCCGTCAGTTTTGTGTAGGCCTCGGCAAACCAAAATCGCTACTACACATAACCGTGGCGATGATCGTAGTGAATGCAGCGTTGAACTACGCGCTCGGTTTTGGATTCGGGCCGTTTCCTGCATTGGGTCTGCTAGGCATTGGACTGTCCACCACACTGGTTCATTTATTGTCGGCCCTAATTTATCTGCGAATCACCATCCGAGATCCCGACCTCTCAACTTTTCTTGCCCTCGATTTCTGGAGTGCCGACGGAGACACGATGCACGGAAGGCTCCGTCACCTCGTCCGCACTCAGCTTCGTCTGGGGCTTCCAGTCTCAGCAACCTACGGAGCCGAAGCGGGCATGTTTTCTGTGCTGGCGATGGTCATGGGATCCTTTGGCACAGAAGCACTCGCAGCGCACAACGTCGTCTATCAAATAACCTTTATTGTTTTCCAGATTGGTGTTGGGTTCTCCCACGGCAGCTCTATTCTTGTGAGTCGCGCTTGGGGTCTGAATGACAACTCCCTTGCACGCCAAGTCGGCATTCGAACTCAAACGATGATGGCTGCCATCGTTGCTGTTGCTTCCGTCAGCTTTCTTTGCGCTCCCCGCCTCGTACTTTCCCCATTTATAAACAGCTCCGAGAAATCCAATGCCACCGAGACATTAAGCATCGCATTGGGGTTGTTGGCTATTGGCGCAGTGATGGAATTTGTCGATACTGCACAAAACATAGCTATCGGTCTCCTGCGCGGGATTAGCGACACCACTACTGGTTTGAAGGCATCCCTCACTGGTTATTGGATTATAGGTTTGCCAGCTGCTTTAGTACTTGCTTTTCCCATCGGTCTAGGGCCTCACGGGGTGTGGTGGGGATTGGTCATCGGGCTTGCCAGTTCTTCAATAATCCTTTGGAGAGCTTTCCTTCTCGCGACGCGTAAAGACCTTACCGTGAAACTCTAAAGAACTCGTCCCTCAAAGCGATATCCACGTCGCAGGTATCCGGTCGTTCACGTTCGTGTGCAACACTTAAAAGCATGGTTGACAAGCAGGCCGACACCTCATCATGCAGCGAAGCCCAACAGGCTTCGCCAGCTTTTGACGAAACTACAGAGTTTTCCACAAACCGGCTCGCAGGCGAGTTCACCGACGAAGATCGCTACGAGATCTTCAATGATGACCAGCTCTCCCTCAAGGCTGCCCTCCTCTACCTGGTCGCAGCGCTTGTGGGCGGTTCGGTTATCGCTCTGGCGTCCTGGTTTGTGTTCCACCGCCTGTCGCTGCCGGCCTTCGGCGGCTCGCAGCTGACCAGGGCGGTCGCAACAGCGCTGATTGTCATCACGCTGACGCTCACCACCGTCCTGCTGTATTTCTTCGCCACCAAGGGCAAAGACAATCGCCCCCGGTGGCTAACGTGGTTGACGTACCTGATGGCTTACATGTCACCGGCCATTCTGGTGGTCTCTGCCGTCGGCCTGCCGCTGGGCTCGACCAGGCTGTGGCTGGACGGCCTTTCTGTCGACCAGGAGTTCCGCACTGAATACCTCACCAGGATGGCCGCGGAGCTTGGCCTGCATGACATGTCGTACATCGACATCCCGTCTTTCTACCCCGCTGGTTGGTTCTTCCTGGGCGGACGCCTGGCCAATATCCTGGGCATTGCCGGCTGGGAGGTCTTCCAGCCCTGGGCGTTGATGACACTCGCCGCTGCTGGCTGTGTTTTGGTTCCGGTGTGGCAACGCCTGAGTGGCTCCCTGCCAGTAGCCACTGGCATTGCGCTGACAACCACGGCCGTCGCCCTGGCCACTGTCGCCGATGAGCCCTACGCCGCAGTCGTTGCTATGGGTCTTCCGGCGATGACCGTGATGGCCTGGCGCGGTCTCACCGGCGCCTGGTCCGCCATGTTTGGCGTGCTCGTCTTCCTGGGTATTTCTGCGACTTTCTACACTCTTTACACTGCCGTAGGCGCGCTTATTGTGGTCGTGTTGGCCGTGGTCGCGTGGACGTCGTCAAGCTCTTGGATGCCCGTAGTGCGCCTGATCATTATGGGCGTGGGGTCGATGCTGATTGCGGCGACGGTGTGGGGTCCGTACATGCTGGCGGTTGCGACGGGGGCACCGCGCTCGGGCGCGACAGCGACGCACTACCTGCCCCCGGAGGGCGCGCAGCTGCCTTTGCCGATGCTCGCCGCCAGCGTAATCGGTGTGCTGTGTTTCATCGGCGTCGTGCGCATGCTGGTCAGCGCCACGGAGCCGGATGCCCGCGCGCTCGGCCTGGGCACGCTGGTGCTCTATGGCTGGGTAGTTGCCTCGATGGTGGCGACGCTGCTCGGACGCACGCTGCTGGGGTTCCGCCTCACCGCACCGATTACGTTCATGTTGATTGCGGCTGGTGTGGTCGCGCTTGCCGACGCCCGTCTCAACGGCATCGAGAAGTATTGGCCGCAGGCGGCACCAGCTCACATTGCCAAGCGCGTTTCCGCGGTAATGGCGGCAGTCTTGCTGCTGGCGGGCATTGGCTACGCGCAGTCGATTCCGAATAAGTTGCATGGCGCCATCGACTTGGCGCATACCGACACCGACGGTAACGGCGAGCGCGCGGACCGCTTCCCACCGAATGCCGGGGCGTGGTACTCAGCGGTGGACCAAACGCTGAAGGAGGCCGGGCTCGATCCGGCCCAGACAGTGGTGCTGACGGATGAGAAGAATTTCCAAGCACTCTATCCCTGGTATGGATTCCAGGCACTGACCAGCCACTACGCTAACCCTCTGGGTGAGTTCGACCGCCGTAATCAGGCATTGGAGGAATGGTCGGAGATTCGCGATCCCGATGAGCTCGTACAGGCCATGGATGAAACGCCGTGGCGCGGACCGGATGCCATTGTGC
This sequence comes from Corynebacterium sp. HMSC064E08, assembly GCF_001811805.1. Lineage (NCBI taxonomy): Bacteria > Bacillati > Actinomycetota > Actinomycetes > Mycobacteriales > Corynebacteriaceae > Corynebacterium > Corynebacterium sp. HMSC064E08. The sequence goes on along the minus strand of NZ_KV806691.1, from coordinate 153,236 downwards.
TGCGGGGCGAGGTTGAGACACCTGATGGCGAGGATGCCGCTCCACTGACGTTGGACATCGCGGATGATATCTATCCGAACAATCCGAATGTGGTCTTCCGGAGCCTGAATTTTGCCCGCTCTGCATTTGAGAAGCACTGGGAGCTAAACCAGGTCGGCCCGTTCGTAGTGGCGGTTCGCAAGTAGGTATTGGGCGGCTATCCCCTGCTGTAAACGTGATTCCTGTTACTAATGTGGAAACTGTGATGTAACTTTCGCGTTGCAAACTCAAAGAAAAACGCCAATTACCGTAGTATCTTTCCTTGTGACTGCCGAAACTAAAGAAATCAAAGAAAGTGTCGACGGCTCACCCGAAGTGACCATCGACCGCGTGGAGAGACCGCCTATGGACGGCCCCTCTCCTACGACACTGACTCGTTGGACAGCGATTATCGCTGGAATCGTCGGTTTCATTTGCTTTGTCATCACACCGTTCCTCCCGGTCGTGAATACTCAGTCCTCCGTGTCTTGGCCTCAGCGCGACACACTGAACTCAGTGGATGCACCGCTTATGGCGCAGGCACCGTTGGATCTGAGCGTCGATCTGCCTCTGTCCCTGACGGATGAACTTTCCGACAAACGGACGACCCTGTTGTCGACTATCCCCCCGACCGCGGATAAGCCGACCAAACGGGGCCTGATGGTGCGTTCGGGCAAGGACGGCCTCGACGTCATTCTGCGCGACAGCGTGGTGATGAGCCTGGATAAGAAGGAGCTTGCCAGCAACAAGGGCAAGATCCTGGAGATCCGCTCAAACGAGCATGAGACCACCGTCAACATCGACGGCGCCAAGAACTCAGATGGTGAGAAGCTCACCGCCACCACACACGGCGATTACCGTCCGCAGGTCACCGGTATCTACACTGACCTGCCCGCTGACGGTGACGCGGCCAAGGCCGTAGCCGATGGACTCGATGTCCACATGAACATCGACTCCCGCTACACCTCACACCCGACAGTGGTGAAGTACATCGTCATGTACTTGGGTCTGCTTCTGACGCTGGCTTCCCTGGTCGCGTTGGCTCGCATTGACCGTATCGACGGTTCCCCTTTCACTCCGCTGTTCAAGCGCGGTGCGTTGAAGCCGACTCCGCTGGACATCCTGGTCGGCACGATTTTGGTTGTTTGGCACTTCATCGGTGGCAACACCTCCGATGACGGTTACATCTTCACCATGGCGCGCGTCTCCGACGAGTCGGGCTACATGGCGAACTACTACCGTTGGTTCGGCGCTCCTGAGTCACCGTTCGGCAGCCCTTACTACGACCTGCTGTCGCTGATGGTGAAGGTGTCCACCTCATCTCTGTGGATGCGACTACCGGCGCTGCTGTCCGCACTGCTGGTGTGGTTCATTATTTCCCGAATGGTTATCCCGCGCCTCGGCGACAAGATTGCCCAGCGCCGGGTGGCCTACTGGTCTGCTGCTGGTGTGCTGTTGGCCTTCTGGCTGCCGTACAACAACGGACTGCGCCCGGAGCCGGTCATTGCTCTGGGATCCCTGCTGACCTGGGTATTCATTGAGCGCGCAATTCTGACTCGACGCCTGCTGCCAGCTGCAGTCGCAGTGGTTATCGCCACGCTGGCACTGGGCTCGGGCCCAACGGGCCTAATGGCAGTTGCTGCCCTGCTCGCAGGCATCCCGATGCTGGTGCGCATTGTCGTTGAGCGCCATAAGGCTCTCGGTGGTGGTTGGCAGGCCCCACTGATGCAGATTGCACCGTTCCTGGCTGCCGGCACCGCCATCTTGGTCGGTGTCTTCGGCGACCAGACTTTGGCCACGGTCCGCGAGTCCATTCGCGTCCGCAGCATCATCGGCCCGTCGGAGCCTTGGTACAACGAGTACGTCCGCTACTACTGGCTGGTGCTGCAGTCGGTCGACGGCGCCTTCCCGCGTCGTTTCCCGGTTCTGATTGCACTGGCGTGCTTGAGCATCACGATTGCCGCGCTGCTTCGTCACCGCACCGTTCCGGGGGCTCTGGCCGGCCCGTCGGCACGCCTGGTGTTCATGTTCATCGGCACCATGTTCTTCCTGACCTTCACGCCGACAAAGTGGACGCACCACTTCGGCGTATACGCGGGCATCGCGGCTTCCCTGGCAGCACTTGCCGCCATGGCCATTAGCCATTGGGTAGCAGGTAACCCGCGCAACCAGCTGTTCTTTGCCGGTGGTATCACCTTCATCCTCGCTTTCTCGCTGATGGGTATTAACGGCTGGTGGTATGTGTCGTCCTACGGTGTGCCGTGGTTCGACAAGACTATTCAGTTGCGCGGCCACCAGCTGGGTTCAGCAGTATTGGCTCTGGCCTTGCTACTGCTGCTGGCTGGTGCCGTAATGAACTTCGTCCAGGAGTTCCGCACCAAGCCGAAGTCGCAGGAAAAGTCGGCACGCGCGCGCCGCATCAATGCAGTTGCATCGTCCCCGATTGCGGTGACGACGCTGCTGGTGACGATGTTCATGGTGGCTTCGCTGGGCAAGGGCGCAGTGTCGCAGTACCCGGCATACTCGGTCGCCGCGGGCAACATCCGCTCCTTGGCTGGTCAGACATGTAATATGGCGAGCGATGTGCTGATGGAAACCGATCCGAACGATGGCTTCCTGAATACCGTCGATGGCAAGCCGCTAGCGGAATCGCTGCGCGGTGGCGGCAAGAACCGTGGCTTCGACCCGAACGGCGTCCCGTCAAACATGAAGGCCGAAGCTGTGGACACCAGCCAGAGCCAGGCAAGTACTGCCGACACTGATGATCAATCTACTGATCCGGAAGCCACAGTTGAGGGCGGTTCCGCGTCGGGCACCGACGGCGGCAAGCGCGCCGACAAGGGTGTCAACGGCTCGCAGGTCGAGCTGCCATTTGGCTTGGATCCGGATAAGGTGCCGGTGCTTGGCTCCTACTCCGAGGACATTCAGCGTCCTGCAAGCCTGGAAACTTCCTGGTTCCAGCTGCCTGAGATTGACGAGGACCACCCGCTACTCGTCGTATCGGCGGCTGGCCGTATCTTCCACCACGACATCAACGGTGTGGCTCAGCAGGGTCGCAAGCTGGTGGCAGAGTACGGTCGCAAGGGCGGCGACGAGGATGGCTTCGAGGTCCTCTCCGAGTCGGAGCCGATTGATATCGGCCCTGCTCCGACCTGGCGTAACCTGCGCTTCCTGACCGAGGAGATCCCAGAGGGAGCGACCGCTGTGCGACTGGTCGCGGAGGACAATGACGTCTCCGAGGATCAGTGGCTGGCACTGACCCCGCCGCGCCTGGCCGAGCTGCAGTCGATGACTGATGTCATTTCGCCGGAAACTGCGACTATCCCGGACTGGCCGGTTGCCTTCCAGTTCCCGTGCCAGCGTCCGTTCGACCACTACGCAGGTGTCGCAGAGCTTCCGGAGTACCGCATCACTCCGGACCGTGGCCTGAAGGTCGTCGGTGCAGATGTCTGGCAGTCGGTCGATGGCGGTGGTCCGCTCGGATTCTCCGACGCTGTGAATGAGGCTACGTCCGTACCGACTTACCTCAAGAACGACTGGCGCCGCGACTGGGGTTCCGTCGAGAAGCTCTCGCCGCGTCCGAATAAGGACAAGGTCAAGCCGGATGTCGCCGAAATTGAGTATGAAGATATCACTCGCTCGGGTCTATACTCGCCCGGGAAGATGATTGTGAAGGATCCCTAGGCGAAAGAGCCTCGGTGCCTCCTTCACCTAAGGAGCCCGAGTGACTGCACAAACCCGTTCCATCGTTGTCGCCGCAATGGTTGTGACTGACCCGGTGGGGCGGGTTTTGTGCGTTCGTAAGCGGGGTACGGATACGTTCATGCTGCCCGGCGGCAAGTTCGAGCCGGGTGAGTCCGTCGATCGCCCGGAGGTCACCGCCGCTCGCGAGGTCTCCGAGGAGCTCGGCGTGGACATCGACCTATCGCTGTTGCGTCCGTGGAATATCGCCCGTGCGGCCGCCGCCAACGAGGCGGGCTTCGAGGTCGTCGGCCACCATGTGCGCTATGTCGGCGAGTTCACCGATGAGCTGGCGAACGTTCAGCCCCACGCCGAAATTGAAGAGGTTCGCTGGCTCGACCCCTGGCTACCGACCGGGAAAATCGCCCCTATGCTGGTCGAAACCACTCTGCCGAAGCTCCGCGAAGAGCTGCCCCAGCTTGCCGCTGGCCGTGAGCAGCCACAGCGCGCACTGTCGTCACTGACTGTCTTCTGCGGCTCCGGCTTCGGCAACGATCCCGCCTGGCGCGTCACCGCCGAACGCCTCGGCCAGACACTCGCGGAAAATCGGGTGGAGCTCGTCTACGGGGGCGCGGCGATTGGTCTTATGGGCACGGTTGCTAACGCGTCGCTTGACGACGGCGGCAGTGTCACCGGTGTCATCCCCGAGGTCCTGGTCAAGAAGGAAATTGCCCATCCGCGGCTGACTCACCTGGAAACTGTTGCGACTATGCCCGACCGCAAGTCGCGCATGTATGAGCTTGGCGATGCTTTTGTTGCGCTCCCCGGCGGCGCGGGCACGCTGGAGGAGTTCTTCGAAGTGTGGACCCAGCAGCACCTGGGGATTCATGCCAAGCCAGTGGCATTGCTGGGACCTTCGGGCTTTTGGGAGCCGCTGTTGGCTCTGCTCCGCAACGTTGTGGATGCGGGTTTTGTGCGGCCGGAGCTTCTCGATGCGCTTATTGTCGTCGACGACGTCGACAAGCTCCTGCCTGCGTTGATTGCGTGGCGTGCGGGTCGGACGAAGTTTTAGCCTGCCCCAGACCCCACAACATACTGCTAGTGAGCAGCAGCCAGCTGTTGCAGCTCAGCGTCGGTGCCGTTGAAGACGTCCTCGTCCACGTTGGTCGGGATGCCATCGACGCGGCCGGTGGAGGAACGCTGCCAGAAGGCCATGCTCTCCCAACCGCCCGGCAGTGAGGTCGGAGCGCTGTCTTCGTAGGCGGCGAGCCACAGCGGGTAGTCAGTGAAGTCGGTCGAGTTACCCATCGGGTTCTGCCAGAACCAACGGTAGGTGTAAATCATCGGGGTTTCGCCGGTCTTTTCCTCTACGCGCTCGAGGAAGTCCTTGGTCCACTTCTGCAGCTGGGTCGGGTTGAGGCCATTATCCAGCTCGATGTCCAGCACCGGCGGCAGTGTCTTGTCTGTGGAGATTTGCTCATCGCGCTGCTGCAGTGCTTCTACGTACTGGTCAGCCTGCGCAATTGCAGAGCGATCCGGGTGTGCCTTGTGGTAGCTGCCCACATACAGACCGGCCTTCGCTGCAGCGATGGAGTCCTCGAGGAAGTACTTCTGGTCACCTTCGACACCGTCGGTGGCCTTGATGAAAGCGAACTTCTGGCCGCTGGCTGCGACCTCGTCCCATTTCAGTGCGACGCCACCTGGGCGCTGCCACTTGGAGACGTCCACGCCGGTCGGCCCCATGTTGAAGCCAGAGCGAGCCGAGTTAGACGATGCGCTGGTAGCCGGACCAGTTGACGAACCGTTGGCGTCAGAGCCCTGCGACTCCTGAACAGTCAAAAAGTCGAGCGAGCCCTTGGAATCAGCAGCGGACGGGTTGGAGTGTGCAGATGCATCCTGTGTTTGTGCGTCTGCCGGTGCAATAGCACCCAAGGTCAGCGGCGCAACGGCCACGATACTTGCCAAAGTGGCGCGTCCCGGGCGCCGCTTCAGCACCGCGTTCGCGGAAAGTGGAAGAAATTTCATGGTTTGCACCTTACCCCCTAAACCACTTCAGCCCCATTCGTAAGCCTAAACTTATTCCACCCCTCCAGTCACAGCTTCAATCCGCCCTTGCCCCTAGACTGGCGGCATGACAAATAGCACTAATACTGAGACCCAGTCCGCAACGTCCCAATTCTCAACAACTCCTCGCCCGCAGGATGACCTCTACTTGGCCACCAACGGTGAGTGGATTAGCAATCACGTCATCCCGGCTGACCGCCCCATCGATGGCGCCTTTTACAAGCTGCGGGATGAGGCGGAGGAAAACGTCCGCGAGCTCATCACCACTGCCGCCGATGCGGATCCGAATTCCCGCGTCGCTCGCTTGTACAACTCTTTTATGGACGAAGCCGCTATTAATAACGCCGGCGCAGCTCCTCTCGCGCAGGATCTAGAAATGATTGCCTCCGCCGAGAACGCGCATGAGCTGGCGTTGGCGCTCGGCCGCCTCGACCGCCTCGGTGTCGGTGGTGCGCTCGGGTACTGGGTAGAGAAGGATTCCGGCTCGGACCTGGATGCTCTCTATCTGTTGCAGTCGGGCCTCGGCCTCCCGGATGAGGCTTACTACCGCGAGCCTGGTCACGCCGACACCCTCGCTGCCTATGAGCAGCATGTTGCCGCTATGTTGAAGCTTCTCTCCTCGCATGACGACGGCGCGGGGAACCTCTCCACCGCGCTTGCTGCATTCGAGTTGGTGGACCCGGCCGCTGCGGCGGCGCGCATCGTGGCTTTTGAAAAGCGTATTGCCGCTGGTCACTGGAATGTGGTCGATACCCGCGATGCACTGAAGACCTATAACAAGACGGCCATTGCTGACCTCCCTACCGGCTTCCCGGTCGCGGAGTGGCTCGCGGCCACCGGTGTCAATGAGACGAACCAGACTGCCATCGACACCATCGTGGTGATGATGCCGTCGTACTTCGAGCACTTGAGCAAGTTGTGGCAGGACACTGACCTGGCAGATCTGCGCCTGTGGGCACTGTGGCGCGTCCTCCACCAGCGCGCCGCCTACCTGTCGGATGACTTCTCTGCGGAGAGCTTTAACTTCTACGGCCGAACCCTGCAGGGCTCGACCGAGCAGCGTGCACGCTGGAAGCGTGGTGTTGCCTTTGCGGACGGGGCGGTTGGACATGACGTCGGCAAGCTGTATGTGGAAAAGCATTTCCCACCGGAGTACAAGGAGCAGGTCTTGGAACTGGTGGACTACCTGCTGGCGGCGTACCGGGAGCGCATTTCGGAGCTGCCGTGGATGACGAAGGCGACGCAGGAGCGGGCGCTGGAGAAGTTGTCGCTATTTAAGGCCAAGATTGGTTACCCAGAGCGTTGGCGTGATTACTCGGCGATGGAGCTCGGGAATTCACTGATGGAGAATGCTCGCGCTGCCAGCGCTTTTGCGCATGATTATGAGGTGGCAAAGCTGGGCACCCCGGCCAATCGTGATGAGTGGCATGGTACTCCGCAGACGGTCAATGCCTTCTACAATCCAGTGGTCAATGACATCACGTTCCCGGCTGCGATTTTGCAGTCGCCGTTCTTCTCACCGGACGCTTCTCCGGCGGAGAACTTCGGTGGCATCGGTGCGGTTATTGGTCACGAGATTGGGCATGGTTTTGATGACCAGGGCTCGCAGTATGACGGTCACGGCAACCTTCACCAGTGGTGGACCGATGAGGATCGTGCAGCTTTTGAGAAGCTGACCTCCGCGCTGGTGGACCAGTACGAGGGCCTGGTTCCGCAGGCTCTGCGCGAGCAGGCCGAGGAGGGCGCTGACCTGCCCGGCGTCAATGGTCGCTTCACCCTGGGCGAGAACATCGGTGACTTGGGCGGGCTTGGTATTGCCGTCGTCGCTTTCCGACGTTTCCTCGCTGCCCGCGGGAAGGAGCTCGGGCTGGAGGACACCCCCGAGACCTACCGTGACCTGTTCAAGCAGTGGGCACTGGTCTGGCGTTCCAAGATTCGTCCGGAGTTTGCACGCCAGCTGCTTGCCATCGACCCGCACTCACCAGCGGAGTTCCGCTGCAACGTCATTGCCAGCAACATCGATGAGTTCCATGAGGCCTTCGGCACTTCAGCGGGGGACGGCATGTGGCGTGAGCCGAATGAGCGCGTGAATATCTGGTAATTCTGCGGGAACTCAACCTGCGCTGCGATACCCTCCGATGCCTTCCGCAGCCTCCGGGGACAGCAAATGCCTCACCGTTTACTACAAATGCAAAAGCTGACTTTTTGTTTTTGCAAACGTGGAACTAAAATCACAGGTGAGGCGCACGCTTTCCCGATGACCAAGTCGGGCAGGGTCCCAATCAAGCGAGGTTCCTGTTACAAGTGCGCTTACTAAGTGCTCTTGCTGGAGGAGGCCGCTGTGGACACCCGCGACATCCAAGCACTCACCGCCGTCAAGCTCTATTACGGCGAGGGGCTCACACAGTCTCAGGTTGCAACCGAACTCGGGGTTTCCCGCCCAACGGTCTCTAAACTGCTCAACCTTGGCCGTGAGCGCGGTTACGTGCGCATTGAAATCCACGACCCGCGCGAGGAAGCCTCAGAGACCGCGACGCAGATGCGGGATCGCTACCAGCTCAACGATGTGCGCCTGGCGCAACCGGCACGCGCTGGCAACGCAGTCTTACTCCGCGAGTTGGGGCGTGTGGGCGCCGAGCTTCTCGACGAGCTGGTGGTCGACGGTACCCTCGTCGGTGTTTCGTGGGGTAAGACCATGTACTCCGTATCCACGCAATTGAAGTCCAAGGATGTCTCGGGCGTGGAAATTGTGCAGCTCAAGGGAGGAATGAGCCACTCTGATAAGTCCACGAACGACATCCGCACTATTGGCGGGTTCTGCCACGCTTTCCATGCCTATGCCCGCACATTGCCGCTGCCGGTGATTTTCGATTCGGTCGAGACCAAGCGCATCGTGGAACAGGATCGGTTCATCGCCAGCGTATTGGCGCTTGGCCGGACGGTGGACATTGCCGTTTTCACTGTCGGCGCAGTCGACCATGATTCACTGGCCTTGAACTTGGGGCAGCTGTCGGCAACCGAAAAGGACTTACTCGTGGAGCGCGCAGTGGGCGATGCCTGCTCACGCTTCTACCGCCCGGACGGTGGCATTGCGCTGCCAGAGGTCGATGCCCGCACGGTAGGTATCAGCCTCTCTGACCTGCGCCGGATCCCCACTCGGGTACTTGTGGCCGGTGGCGCACACAAGGCCGAGGCTATCGATGTGGCCCTTCGAACAAAGTTGGCCACTCACTTGGTCATTGACGATGCCACCGCCGAGCGCCTACTTTCGCTCGACTCATCGGACTCACCGGGCTCGCCAGACTCACCCACTAGCTCCACCCCTCCCTCTGCCACGGATTAGCTGTCTCGGGACGCATCAGTACAAAGAACTGACACCCGGGCCCGAGAAGCGTCTCTGCTCTCTTCGACCGATAGACTTAAGCGAGCGCAGATGTCCGCATATATGTTGCAGCCGCTGTCCGGTCGGAGAGGACGATTCTTTAGGTGTCACCAGCACAGCAGATCAAGCACACACTCCAGGCCTACGAGTCGGCGGACGCATCTTTTGCTCAGTCCGCGAAGAAGTTGCCACCCGTGGGGTGGAAAGGAGCGCTCTACGCTCTCAAGCGTGCGGGTATCGAGTTTTTCTTGGAGCTCGGTTTCGACGCCGCCGCGAAGTTGACTTACTACACGGTGCTAACCTTCGCACCCGCACTGCTTGCGATTTACTCAATTGCCACGCTGATGTTGGCCGGTTACACCGATGACCTCAACCGACTGACCGAGGATTTCATCCGCAGCTACATTCCAGCTGAGTATGCCGAACCGATTCGCAATGTCATCTCAACGATTATCGGCTCCGCCACGGGCGGTCTTGTCGCACTGACTATCGGTATTGTCTTTGCGCTGATTTCGTCGTCGGCCTACACGCGCGCATTTTCGCGCACGGGTAACTCCATCTATGGCGTATCCGAAGGCCGCACGCTTATTCGCTACCACCTGCTCATGGTCGCCATTACGCTATTGCTGCTCATTGGCACGGTGGTACTGCTCATTGCGATTGTTGTCAATGACCAGCTAGTTATCACCATCGTCGAACCGGTTGCCCGCCCGTTGGGTATTGAATCGACCACGCGACAGGTCATTGACTTCTGCATCTCCGTCTGGAGTTGGCTGCGCTGGCCGGTCATTATCGTCATGTCGATGATTCTGATTGGCTCGCTGTACTACTTCACACCGAATGTGCGCATGCGCAAATTCCGCTGGCTCAGTACCGGTTCGGCACTGGCAATTATCAGCTCGCTGGGTATTGGCAAGGCATTGCAGCTTTACCTGTTCAACTTTGCGGCTTCAAACCCCTACGGCGCCATGGGTGCCGTCATTGCTCTCATGACTGCACTTTGGGGCATTAATGTCGTCGTGGTCTTCGGCTTCAAGCTGGATGCCGAGGTTGAGAGGATGCGCCAACTGCGCGCCGGCCTGCCCGCAGAGCGATACATCCAGCTTCCACCCCGAGCTACCGCGGCCGCCGAGGGCGAGCAGAAAATCCATCAGAATCTAGAAAAGCAGGCGGCCGAATTCCGAACTGAGGAACCCGACCGCCTGGATAAAATGCCAGCAGAAGCAACTGAAGATTTTTCCTCGCAGCCCGCTGCTGAGACTGACCCTGCTACCGATCCGTTCCAGAAGATCGACTAGCAGGGCCAGTAACTAACCACACAGCAAGCACCTAGCTATAGCGCAATCACACCCACAATTGCAGCGTTGAGCAGGTTGGTGCACAGACCCGCAATCAGCGCCAGCGGACCGTTCTTGGCAATCTCACCGCGACGCTCCGGCGATAGCGCACCGAAGGAACCGATCTGAATTGCAATGGAAGACAGGTTGGCGAAGCCAGCCAGGGCGAAGGTCGCCAACATGATGGACTTCGGATCCAGCGAGTCGACGTGCTCCGAGAACGAGGTGTAGCCGACGAACTCGTTCAGAATCGTCTTCTCACCAATGAAGCTACCGACCAGCCCTGCGTTCTCCCACGGCACACCAATCAACCAGGCAATCGGCGCGAAGATTAGGCCGAACAGCCCCTCCAGTGACCAGTTTTCCTGACCGAACCAGCCGCCGATGCCGCCAATCATGGCCGACAGCATCGCAATCACAGCGATGAACGCAATCAACAGACATGCCACAACCACAGCGATACGACCGCCGGCCAACGCACCCGATCCTAGCGCGTCAATGACGTTCTTCGACTCAGTGTCGCGGACATCCTTCACCGACGCATCCAGATCGGATTCCTCCGTCTCCGGCCAGAAAGTCTTCGCAATCAGCAGCGAGCCCGGCGCGTTCATTACCGATGCCGCCAGCAGGTACTCCAATGGCGCACCGAGCAGGGAGTAACCAATCAACGTCGATCCGGCCACCGAAGCAAAACCGCCCGACATACATGCGAACAGCTCCGACTTGGTCAGTTTCGGAATATACGGCTTAACGACGAGCGGAGCCTCCGACTGCCCGAGGAAAATCACCGTGGAAGCGAAGACGGACTCTACCTTCGAGGTTCCCATAATGAACTTCAGTGCGGACCCGACATACTCAACGAAGTACTGCACTACCCGCAGGTAGTAGAGGGCACCGAGGACTGCGCCCAGGAAGATGATCACTGGCAGCACGTTGAGCACGAAGACGAAGTTTTTCCCCGTGCCGTCGAAAAGATTACCGAAGACAAATGAGGTGCCCTCATTTGTAAAGTCGATCATCTTCTCAATGGCACCGGCGACGCTCTTCAACGCCTGGAAGCCGGGTTCCCACTTCAGCACTACCAGCGCGAACACCGCTTGCAGCAGCAGGCCAACGCCGAGCGTGCGCCAGTTAATGGCTTTCCTGTTCTTTGAGATAGCAATGGCAAATCCGATGACGAGGATGATGCCCAGTAAGCCTTGCAGTCTATCCATGACTAAGGTCTTCTTTCTTGATAAAAGAGGCTGTGGTGATGATGCCTACAGGTCCTCGGGACCAAAGGCGTAAGGGAGAATTTTTTCGAAGTCGATGCTGGCCGGAGCGCCTAAACCACCATTTTCCGGGCGCTCGGATTCCACAATGACACGCTTGCACCCAAATTCGTGCAGGACCTGCCGACAGGCACCACAGGGGTGGCACGGTGCCGCCTTTCGCCCGACAATGGCACAGGCCGCAATCTTATGGTTGCCGCCGTGCTCCGCGACCATGCGGAACACGGCTGTGCGCTCTGCGCAGTTGGTCAACCCATAGGACGCATTTTCCACGTTGCAGCCTGTGACCACCGTGCCGTCGTCAAGCAGAAGTGCGGCACCGACCGGAAAACCTGAATAGGGGACGTACGAGTTTTCCGTGGCTGCGTAGGCCTTAGCCAGTAGTTCTTCGTCTGAGATGTGGGACATTGTGCTCTCCCTCCCCGAGCCTGTGCGAGGTGTTTATGCAAACATACTTATGTGGGTACAAATGGAAAGTTAACTATTGACATTTGTTCTAGTGCTGATGATAATCGGAATCAGCAGAGTTCACAAGACCAATATCGCTAAGCACAATCGCCTATAAAAGGAGCGAACAATGGCTGAAAAGTTCGATGTAGTTGACGTCATCAAGGTAAAGCGTGATGGCGGTGAACTCAGTCCGGAAGAGATTTCCTGGGTCATTGACGCCTACACTCGCGGCGTCGTGGGCGATGAACAGATGGCGGCGCTGAACATGGCCATCTTTATCCGCGGCATGAACCGTCGCGAAATTGTGGATTGGACTCAGGCGATGATTGACTCGGGCGAGACCATGAGCTTCGCATCGCTGAGCAAGCCCACCACGGACAAGCACTCCACCGGTGGTGTCGGTGACAAGATCACGCTGCCGCTGGGCCCACTGGTGTCCTCCTACGGCGTGGCCGTCCCGCAGCTGTCCGGCCGCGGCCTCGGCCACACCGGCGGCACCCTGGACAAGCTGGAATCCATTCCTGGCTGGCAGGCTGATGTTCCGAATGACCGCTTGATGCAGATCCTGGAGGATTCCGGCGCGGTCGTCGCAGCAGCCGGTGCGGGTCTGGCACCTGCGGATAAGAAGATTTACGCGCTGCGTGACATCACCTCGACGGTGGACTGCATTCCGCTGATTGCCTCGTCGATCATGTCCAAGAAGATTGCGGAGGGCACCTCCAGCTTGGTGCTGGATGTCAAGGTCGGTTCAGGCGCTTTCATGAAGGATCTGAATCAGGCCCGCGAACTGGCCCGCACCATGGTTGACCTGGGCAACGACGCGGGCGTGAATACCCGCGCACTGTTAACGGACATGTCCACTCCGCTGGGCCTGACCATCGGCAACGCCCTCGAGGTCCGCGAATCGGTGGAGGTTCTCGCTGGCGGTGGCCCCACGGACGTCGTGGAGCTGACCTGTGAGCTGGCCCGAAACATGCTGGAGCTGGCCGGCGTACACGATGCTGACGTGGAGCAGGCTCTGAAGGACGGCCGCGCAATGGATTCGTGGAAGAAGATGATCCGCGCTCAGGGCGGCGATCCGGATGCCGCGTTGCCGGTGGCACCTCACACGCACGATGTGGTTGCGCAGGCTGACGGTTACCTGACCAAGCTGGATGCACTGGCTCTCGGCGTTGGTTCCTGGCGCTTGGGCGCAGGACGTGCTCGTAAGGATGATCCGGTGCAGGCCACTGCCGGTATTGAGATTTTCGCCAAGCCGGGAGACAAGGTGGTCAAGGGTCAGAAGCTGCTCACGCTGCACACTGAAACTCCGGATAAGTTCGAGCGCGCTCTCGAGTCCATCGAGCCGGGCATTGAAATCGGCGACACCGCGCCGACAGCCGAGCGCGAGATTATCCTCGATCGCGTGTCCTAGAAAATTTCTGACGGGCTCGCGCCGGCGCCACTTCCCCGCCCCGAGCCCGCCATCTCCCTACTTTGACGCTCTCTCCCAAATTTCCGAAAGGACTTGATTTCTCCCATGACTTCCCGCGCTGATGTTGCCAAGATGATTGACCACACCCTGCTCAAGCCAGAAGCCACCTCTGACCAGGTCAAGGCTCTTATCGCCGAGGCCGCCAAGCTCGGCACCTACTCCATCTGCATCTCCCCCTCGCAGCTCCCAGTCGAGGTGCCTGAGGGCCTGCACATCGCCACTGTCGTAGGCTTCCCCTCCGGTGCGGTGAAGGCCGAGGTCAAAGCCACCGAGGCCGCCCGCGCCGTGGTCGATGGTGCCGAAGAGATTGACATGGTCATCAACATCGCCTTCGCCAAGGAGCACCGCTTCGACGACCTTGAGGCCGAAATCAAGACTGTTCGCGATGCCATTCCGGGCAAGGTTCTGAAGGTCATCATCGAGTCGGCCGCCCTGACCGATGAGGAAATCATCGCAGCTTGCAAGGCCTCCGAGTCCGCAGGCGCAGACTTCGTCAAGACCTCCACAGGTTTCCACCCAGCTGGCGGCGCTTCCGCTCACGCCGTGAAACTCATGCGCGAAACCGTGGGCGACCGCCTTGGAGTCAAAGCCTCTGGCGGTATCCGCGATGCCGCTGCCGCTGAGGAAATGATCGCCGCTGGCGCCTCTCGCCTGGGCCTTTCTTCCTCCGCCGCTGTCCTCGACGGTCTGAAGTAGGCTAACCCCGATGCTCTCCGAACAGCTACAAGCCACCATCACCGATTGGATCGCCCACGATCCGGACTCGGCCACCGCCGCTGAGCTCTCCTCGCTTTACGACGAAGCCAAGGCCGCCAACCCCGATGCGATTGCCGAGCTGGAAAGCCGTTTCGCCGGGCCACTCGAATTCGGCACTGCAGGTCTTCGCGGTGTCGTTGCCGCTGGTCAGTCTCGCATGAACCGTGCCACGGTCATCCGTGCCACCGCTGGCCTGGTTGCGCATCTGAAGAACATTGTCGGCGATGACTTCACCGTGGTCATTGGTTGCGATGCCCGCCACGGCTCCGCTGATTTTCACCGCGATGCCGCCGCGGTTGTCGCCGCAGCCGGTGGCAAGGCCCTGGCCCTGCCGCAGCAGCTGCCCACACCGGTGACCGCCTTTGCCGTACGCCACCTCAATGCCGATGCCGGCATTATGGTCACAGCCAGCCACAATCCGCCGAAGGACAACGGTTACAAGGTTTACCTCGGTGGCCGCGCGGTGGAGTCTGATTCCCGCCGAGGCGTCCAGATTATCGCGCCCCATGACAAGCAAATTGCGGACGCCATTGCCGCTGCTCCACCAGCTGATGAGGTTCCGCGTGACTTCGATGCCGTCGAGCAGGTTGGTCCTGAACTACTGGACGCCTATGTGAAACGGGCGGCTGCGCTCGCAACGACGTCGTCAAGCGAAGAGAAGCAGGCAGCGAAGATTGTTCTCACCCCGATGCATGGTGTCGGTGGCGAGACCATCGTGCGCACACTGAACGCGGCAGGTTTCTCGAATGTCAGCGTGGTTGAGAAGCAGTTCGCGCCGGATCCGGAGTTCCCGACGGTATCGTTCCCGAACCCGGAGGAAGCCGGGGCGCTGGATCTTGCGTTTGAGCTGGCACGTGCTGAAGACGCGGATGTCATCATCGCGGCTGATCCGGATGCGGACCGCTGCTCGGTAGCTATTCCGGACAGCGGCGTCGATGGCGGCTGGCGACAGCTCTCCGGCGATGACATCGGTGCGTTTCTGGGTGAAGTCATCGCTGCGGATGCCGAGGCCCGTGGGATTGCGACCGTGACCAATGATGAGGGCGCAGAGTTTCCGGCCACAATGGCTAACTCGATTGTGTCCTCGCGCCTGCTGGGCAAGATTGCCGCAGGTCACGGACTGAATTATCGCGCTACACTGACCGGCTTTAAGTGGATTGCTGGTGTGGACGGGCTCGTCTTCGGCTACGAGGAGGCCATTGGCTACTGCACTGACCCGGCAGTCGTTCGAGACAAGGACGGCGTATCTGCGGCGGTGCGTGTCGCCGACGCGGTGGCGCGACTGAAGGGCCAGGGTCTTGGCATCCAGGACCTTCTGGATGATGTCGCCCGTGCCCATGGTCTCTACAAGACCGCACCGTTGACCTTCCGTGTCGAGGACCGCTCGCTGATCACCAAGGGCATGGACACTCTGCGCGCCAACCCGCCTGCACAACTGGCTGGTTCGAAGGTCACGCAGGTCACGGACATGAATGATGGCCTAGACATGGTCGACGCCAAGGCCGAGAGCTATCACATCCCGCCTACCGACGGCATTCTCATCCTCACCGAGGCCAACGACCGCGTCATTGCCCGGCCTTCCGGCACGGAACCGAAGCTGAAGTGCTACCTGGAAGTCGTGCTGCCGGTCGCTTCGTCCGCGATTCCACACGTGGCCGCGGCCGAGCGGCTCGACCAGATTAAGGCCGAGCTCAAGGAAATCCTGGGGATGTAGCCACTAAGCAGCTACCAGCTACCAGCTACACCTCGCAACAAACTGGGGTGCGCATGAACGAAACGGCCGAAAAATGGCCGTGGGGTTTCACGCGCGCCCCAGTTTCACATATGCAGCCCGGAGTCTTGGACCGGCTCATGAGTTACTGACTAGGTTTATGACAAAAACAAGCAGAAATTAGTGCCGAAACTGACATAAACTTAGGCAGTTTCTCGATGGTCACAACCTCATTTGAAGCTCACCACCTCATTTCGGGTCTAGCTAAACCCGTCCTTGCCGCATTTTGCGCAAGACATGCGTCTCCTAACATGCTTTACAGTTTTCCCAGTAATACAATAAAAGCCGTTAACCGTGTCCCCAGGGGATGGAACACCATTCGCTACGCGGGTTGGGCTCATCACAGGGGGAACACTTCCTCCTCGTGATTGGTCGTCCAGCATGTCGCATAACGAGTCCCCCAGCTCAGACCCCAACTACAATTCGAATCCTTCCACCGGTTCTTTCGGCCCCGTGTACCCGAACCAGGCACCTCAACCCCAACCACAGCCGCAGCCCCAATTCGCTGCGCAGCCGGCACCAACTTTCGCTTACGCAGCCCCGGCGTATCCGCAGCAAAGATCAGGTACTTCCGGCGCAATGATTGCGCTCATTTCAGTGCTGGTCGTGGTCCTGCTGGGCCTGGTTGGCGCGGTACTTTATGTCACCCTGAGTAAAGATGACTCGGTAACTGCGGCCGACACACAGACGGCTGCCACTACACAGGCCGCTGCCGATGCTTCGAGCCAGCCCAACCCACCGGTCACGCAGACTGAGACCGTGGTTGTTCAAGATTCGAGTGGCTCATCCGGTAATTCGGGCTCGTCTCGCTCATCGGGCCTGGCTGGCGGCAACCTCTCCAGCGCATGGAAGGGCACGTCCTCAACGAGCGATCCGTTCGTTCGAAATGTACACAGCGCCTACGTCCGCTATCGCAATTCCACTGGTGCGGAATCCGGCACCATCACGGCCTACAGCCCAACGACTGGCCTGACCTACAATATGTGGTGCCGTCCTGCTGGCGGCAACATCAAGTGCACGGGCGGCCGTAACGCAGTGGTGTACATCGGCTAACGCATACCGCCCACCGCCACGGTCACAGCACTCCAGTCCGCGACCTACGCCACTGCGTCGTCTAGGCCGCCAGCTAGGTCGTGGAAAATGGCCCGGTTGAGACGAAATGCCTTTTTCGCCTCGTCAACCACGGCATCTTTGTCGGCATCCGAAATGCCCAGCTCAGACAGACTCTGTCGGTAGCCGTCGCGGTAGGGCTTAATTTTTCCGATCGCGGAGAAGTCATAGAATCGGGTTCCCTCCGCACCGATGCCGTAATGCTTGGCCAGCATGGACGCAATCACCTGACCACCAGAAAGATCGCCCAGGTAGCGAACGTAATGGTGTGCCAATGCGGCGTTGGCGTTGCCGTTGCTTTCGATTTCACGAAGCTCGGCCACGTAGTTCTTTGTCGCCTCCACTGGCGAGATCTTTTCCCGCCAGTCAGGCCCCACCAAATGTTCAAGGTCGGCCGCCAGAGCCTCCAGGCGCTCCAGCTGCGCATCGTAGACCGCTCTGACCTGCGGCGACTCCGCAGTGGACCGCACTGCCTGCTCCAACGCTTCGTACACAAAGTAGAGCTGACCAGTTAGATCGATGGCCGCCTGCGCATTCAGTTCACCCGCAAGCAGCCTCGACATGAAGTCGGAGTTCTCCGCTTCACTGTGGACACCCGCAGTCTCCACTTTGAGTCGCTCTGCCAGGGGCTGAGCAGCCTGCTTGTCACCTTCTTTAATCGTGTTTTCAACCATGATTTTCTTCTTTCTCTGTGAGGTTCGGAGACTGGGGTGAGAGATACTGTCCGCGCTGAGGAACCAGCACGGGGTTGCCCGCGGAGTCCTGAAGCACTTCCACACCGATGCCGTAGACTTCGCTGACGGTCTGTGCATCCAGGGTTTCCGCAGGCGGGCCTTGCTTTACGACGCGCCCCTGAGCCACCACCACAACGTGATCGGCATACGCCGCTGCGGCGGACAAATCGTGCAGGACCACGACCACGGCTTTGCCCGCCGCCGCGCGGGCGCGCATCATTCCCATGATTTTTTCTGCGTGGTGGAGGTCCAGGGCTGCGGTCGGTTCGTCGAGAAGCACGACAGGAGTGTCCTGGTAGAACACGCGCGCGCTGTGGACGCGGGCTCGCTCGCCGCCGGAGAGGGTCGGGACTTCCCGGTCAAGGAGGTGCGCGACGTCGCATTCGGTGATGACTTCCGCGAGCAGCTCTTCGTTCGGGCAGCCCCAGGGGTTGCGTCCGAAGTTGATGACTTCGCGGCTGGTGAATGGCACGGACAGTTCTTGGCTCTGCACCAGGACGGCGCGGTAGCGGGCCAGGTCGGCGATGGAGAGCTCAGTAATGGAGTGCTCGCCGATCCGGACGTTGCCGCCACTGAGCTCATGGTCGCCGGAAAGCGCTGCAAGGAGTGTCGACTTTCCAGCACCATTCGGGCCGACCAGCGCGGTGACTTTTCCGGGCTCGGCGACCACGGAAATATCGTTGAGAATGCGGTGACCGTCCAGGGTGATGCTGACATTTTCGGCAGAAATACCCAGGCCAGAGTGAATTTCCATTAGTGCACCGCCCTCTTCGAACGCAGGAGCAGCCAGAAGAACAGCGGGCCACCGACAATCGAGGTGAGCATTCCCAGCGGCAGGTCCGCACCGGTGATCATGGTGCGGGCCGCGAGGTCGGCCAGCGTTGTGGCCAGCGCGCCGCCGAGGATGCATGCGGGAATCAGCGTGCGATGCGCTGGTCCCAGCAGCAGTCGTGCAGCGTGCGGCACGACCAGGCCGATGAAGACGATGATGCCGGAAAATGCCACTCCAGCCGCCACGACCAGGGACGTGCCAAAAATGATGGCGCGACGCAGCGTGACGACGTTAATACCCAGGTGGCGGGCTTGCGCTTCACCAAGACTCAGAATGTCCAGCTTGCGGTAGCTGACCCACATGGCAATTACGGCCGGAACTGTCACCAGTGTAATGATGACAACCTGCGTCCAGGTGGCGCTGGCAAACGAGCCCATCTGCCAGAACACAATGCGGTCGCGGGCAGCCGTGGAGGCCACGAATGTCAGAAGCGACACCAAACCACCACAGATAGAGTTCACAGCCACACCGACCAGAATGATTCGGGCGATATCGCGGCCACCGTGCGCATTGGCGGCCACAATAGCCGTGGCCACAGCACCACCGATAAAAGCTGAGACCGCAATGGCCCAGCTGCTGGCGAAGACACTCAACACTCCGCCGAGCACTCCGGAAAGCCCGGCGGCGGTGCCCAAAACTGTGGCGGTGGCAGCGCCGACGGCGGCGCCGGAGGAAACGCCGATGAGGCCGGGTTCGGCAAGCGGGTTGCCGAACACCGCTTGCAGCGCCACACCTGCGAGG
This sequence comes from Corynebacterium sp. HMSC064E08, assembly GCF_001811805.1. NCBI lineage: Bacteria > Bacillati > Actinomycetota > Actinomycetes > Mycobacteriales > Corynebacteriaceae > Corynebacterium > Corynebacterium sp. HMSC064E08. Next base: position 133,615 of record NZ_KV806691.1, on the reverse strand, counting down.
GCTAGTCCCGCACCAACGAGGCAGGCCAGCGCGATGCGCGGCAATCGCACTTGCCACAGCACGGTGTCGATGGGCTCTGGCGCGTCACCGAGACCGCCATTGAACACTAGCCTCACCATTGAGCTCAGTGATTCGCCGATGGTGGCGCCGAACTGCCCCACGGAGGCCGACCAACCTATTGCCAGCACCAGCGCTAGGGCGAGCCCGATGAAAACGGCCGCCTGTCTGAACGGACTAGTTTTGTTCGCGGTTGTCTGCATTGCTCAGCCAGTCACTTCCCCGCAGTCTTATCAGCACTCACACGGGAGCCTGCACCAGCGCCATCACCTGCACCATCACCAGCACCGCCACCGTAAAGAGCATCCGCAATGGCGCGAATCGCACGCGGCGACTGCGAGTCAAAGGACAGCAGCTGCGAATCGGGCACGTCCACAACGGACTCATTCTGGCCCGCCGGGGTCTGTGCGATACCCGGGATTTCCTTCAAGCCTTCAATCCCGCCGACGGACTCCAGGCCACCAGACATAACCAGGATGGTGTCGGGAGCCGCAGCAATCAGGGACTCCGGAGTAATAGGCGTGAACGCACCCTCAATACCCACGCCCTCACCGGCATCAACACCGCCGAGACGAGTGATCAGCGAACGCCCACCGGAATCCGGCCCCGCAATCATGGCCACACCGGTTCCGCGCACGTAGAGGATCATCATCTTGCGGCCATCGGCCTTGGCCTGCGCGTACTCGGTCGCAGCCGCCAGCTCCGTGTCCAGGTGCTCCTTCACCGGGCCAACTTGGTCAGCCAGGCCGACTGCGCCCGCAACTTCGTCGATAAGCGTGTTGATGGTCTCGGGAGTGCGCTCGTCCGACACATGGACGACGGTGATCCCCGCTTTTTCAAACGTGTCGAACACGCGGCTGGGGCCGATCGAGCCATCGGTAATGATGAGCTCCGGCTTCAGCTTCATCACCGACTCAGCATTGACCGCATGCCCGCCGATGGTGAGGTTCGGCAGATCCTTTGCCGCCGGGAAATCGGAGGTGGCGTCGCGCCCCACCAGACGGCCTCCGAGACCAAGCGTGTAGACCGCACGACTGAGTGCTCCCGCCCGGTCAAGCGTGAGAATACGCTGGTAGTCCTTGTCCGCCGCCGGTTTCGGGTCTTTCAGCAGCACTTCGGGGTTTTCCGAAGGCAGGTTCGCATGCGCGGCACCGTGAGCGGAAATGTTGTCGGCGCGCGGAACCGTCGTCACGCCAGCGCTTGACGACGATGCCCCCTCCCTCGCGGCATCATCGGAACCACAGGCGACTAGTCCTGCGACTAGGACAACACTCAGCAGTGTTCCGGCAAGACTGCGAACGTGACAGGCAGGCACGGTGAACATATTCCCCCTCTGTGAGCTGACGCTGCACGGAGATAGACGACAAAAAGAATGACTAAATAACGACTAACACTAGTAACAAAGAGCTTAGAAAGGACTTTGCTCTACTCACCCAAAGAATCTTAGGCTATCTTTTAGTTCTAGGTTAGCCTACCCTTAAATAAAGATAGTAATCTCTACAGTTTTTCGGAAGGACGTTACCTCCTATGACTACTCGTACACTCCAGCGTCGCGCGGCTTTCCTGGCTGTTCCGGCCGTCGCCGCACTTCCACTTCTCGCCGCCTGTGGCACAGATGACGCGTCCGATGCCGCGCAGGATGCTACCAACGCCTCGGAAACCACCAGCTCGGCTGCAGATCAAGAAACCGACGCCAGCGCCGGCGAAGTAACCATGGAGGCCGAGCCGGTCAACGACCTCTCCGAGGGCGATGTCATCTCCGTCGACCTGTCTGGTCTCGACCCCGACTACGGCTACTACGCCGCACTCTGCGCCGCCGAGAAGGCTCCAGGCAACCCCGTCCCGGACTGCACCGGTGACCGCAGTGCCGGCACCCAGTCGCAGCAGTGGATTACCAAGAAGTCCGGCGGCACCACCACCATCGCCGACGACAACACCGCACACTTCGAGCTCAGCGTTGTGCCCACCGGCGAGGCCGTGGACTGCACCCAGCAGGACTGCGTGCTGAAGCTCTTCGGTGACCACAGCGAGGGCTTCGAGGACATCACCGAGATCCCGGTTACTTTCGCAAAGTAGCCAAACCGCACACGCGCAGGCGTCGCAGTCCTAGGCTAAGAGCCATGGAAACCGACCAGCCTGCGACTGCTTTAGAAGCGGCACCGCGCCGCATCACACTCCTGCCCGGCGACGGCATCGGCCCTGAAATCACCGATGCCTGCCGAGGACTCATCGCCGATGTCTTCCCGCACTGGGAGCTGACAGAGGCACAAATTGGCTGGTCCCAGTGGTGCGCGCACGGCAATCCCGTCCCGCAGGAAACTTGGGAAACACTCGGACGCAGCGACGCCGCTCTGCTCGCGGCGATTACCTCCAAGCCCGCTCGCGAGGCTGAGGAAGAACTAGCACCGCATCTGCGCGATACCGGCCTGACCTACCGCTCCCCTGTTCTCCAGCTGCGCCAGCGCCTCGATCTCTTCACCAACATCCGCCCGGTCACCCTGCCCGGCGCGACTGCCGACTTCACCATCGTTCGCGAAAACACCGAGGGCCTCTACAGCCACGACTATCTCCTTCCGCCTCACGACGCCCCGGCCGACTCCCCGCACCACCACCTGTGGGCAGAGGTGGCAGAGGACTCGACGGTGGCCCGCGCCGTCGATAAGCGTGGCGACGTTGCGGTTTCTTTGCGCGTGACGACGTCCTTTGCGTGGCACCGCCTTGCGCGACAGGCGGCCAAGTTGGCTCTCGCGCGGCAGGCGGCAAACCTCGATTCGGAGGCCACGCCGACGGTGACGGTGGCGGACAAACCGAATATCCTGCGGGACTCTGCGCGTGTGATTCGCGGGGCAGTTGAGCAGGTGGCTGAGGAGTATTCGCAGGTCACATTCGATTTTGCCAATGCGGATGCCGTGGCAATGCAGCTAGTGACCGACCCAGCGCGCTTTGATGTCATCATCGCGGAGAACCTCATCGGTGACATCCTCAGTGACATCGGCGCAGGCCTGATTGGCGGGCTGGGGCTGGCGGCATCGGCGAATGTGGGCGACAACTTCGCGGTGTTCGAGCCGGTGCACGGTTCGGCACCTGACATTGCGGGGCATGGCATTGCCAACCCGGCTGCGTTTTTGCTCTCTACGGCTATGTGCGCGGAGCACCTTGGGGCACCGACCTCAGAACTTGCGCCCGCTGCCAAGCTGCGCGAGGCCGTCTACGCCGCGACGCGCACTGCACCGACGCCAGACCTCGGCGGCACTGCGACTACCAGCGAGTTTGTGGCTGCGGTGCGAGCGGAGCTGGGGTTGTAGGCATTGACTCGATTACGAAGCGCAATTAAAGTGGTTGCTATCAATCCCAGCCGTTGACCCTCCGCCGATAAGGAGAGCGCCGATGACTGGGATTACCTATTCAGGCACGTCGTTCAAAGCGAGTTATCACCCTAACGATGTCTCTCACGCAAGTATTGAATGATATCCTTCAAGAGAGCCTCCTCAACTAGTTTATCGGCAGGTTCATGCTTTTCTGCCCATTTCCTTCCTCTATGAACTGTGTCCCAGGGAGAAACAGCTCCTTTTCGACGACCTTTTCCTGGATCATGATTCCCAAATCCATCTAAGACAGCATTCCAAACAGGTTTCGTTGCCCGGATCAATGCAGTCTCTCCAAGAGGAATCCAAATATCTTCAACTACAAGCCACCGCACATAAAAATCGTCAATATCAAGATTGTTTACGGCGGTAATCGACTTCGCATGCTCCCGAATGCGGCTATAAAGTGCTGTGGACTTAATGCCCTCACCGACTATCAGACCTCGACGGGACCCCGGGGATACAGCTCTACCGACATATATTGGTAACGACCATTTACCATTGATATTCTGTTCACGAATTACTTCGTAAGCAGGAAAGCTACCTGCATAATAAATGGCGTAAAGTCCAGCCCCGTAGAATTTTTGAATATTGCTCAGCGGAACCGGCGGATTACGGAGTAACTGTTGAACTATAGACGATGCCAGCGATTCCATTGCCAGCGGATTAAATGGTTCTGTCATGATATTGCCTTTAAATGAGATCCGTTAGATATTGCATCACTAAATTTCTGTCTTGCTCCAGCTAGCTCCAGATGCTCCCGAACTGACAGCGCTACAGTCTCCGCCAGCATTACAGGGACAGCATTTCCAATTTGCCTCATTGCTTCCGACCAAGCCCCGTGCAAACGATAAGAGTCTGGGAACGTTTGCACTCTGGCCGCTTCTCGAAGAGTGAAATATCTTACCGAGCCGTCGTGAAAACGCATCATATTTTCACCTCCAGGAACACCATGAACTCCTGCCTTTAGCGCTTTTGCTGGAGCGTCAATATACGATCCAGTATGGCCGGGATATGACCGCGCACCAGGTTGAAAACGATGATCAAAAACACCTGGCGTTCCGTTTTCACCGGGGATAGGAAGATCTGCTAGCGCATCTCGCACCGTCTTCCACGGCTGGAGAGACGGATCAGTGCGCGTTAATGATGCCCTGACCGACACTCGTTGAGAACTTGGAATTTGATATCGCTCCCAATATTCTCCGCTATCTTGAGAGAGACGAAGAGCTGCCGCAGAGTGCGTAGGCGCAGGAAAAGACCAGTCAGCATCGATATCCGAACGAAAACCTACAAAAAATACTCGCCAACGTTGCTGTGGAACCCCGTAATCTGCAGCGTTCACGAGAGTGGGAAGCACATTGTATTGGAGGTCTGACCGAACCGATGTGTGTTCAGCCTGCAATCGTGCGTAATGGTCACCCCATGACTCCCCTTCGCGGGAGGAAAGTTCTGGATGCCCTAGCCGAAGTTGGATGTAAGAATAATAGTCCGAAAAGGCGGGACGCGTTAACCCCCTTACGTTCTCAATAATGAAAGCACGAGGCTTGATTTGCCGAATTACTTCGGCAGTCGCGGGGAACATATCTCGCTTATCGTCCGCTGCACGGCCGCGCCCTCCAGCAGAAAATGGCTGACATGGAGGACCGCCAGATACTAAATCAATCCCTTCGGCAACACTCGACCAATCAATGTCACGCACATCACCTTCAATTACTTCAGCATTAGCAACAAGGGGATGTCCAGCAGCCTTATTTTCGCGAAGGGTATCACAGGCCCATCGATCCCACTCAGCAACAATTTCAGTCGAAAAGCCGGCCAAGTGGGTTCCAAGGGCCAATCCACCACCACCGGCGAAAAGCTCAATGCTTCGCATATGCCAAACTTATCATGAGGTACGGATTCCGATAGAACTGACATTCGATTCTAACGTACGCCTTACGTTCGAATGAACAGCCACAGCCCCCGAACGCACCACAGCCTCTTTAACTCCTACTGGAACTGGCTGAGGTCAATGCCTTCCAGCGGGTCCGACTCGCGGATGTCGTCCTCCGGTGGCAGCGGCACCTCGCAGAGTACAACCGCCGCACCACACGGGTCCTGCACGGTTGCCAGCGGGCCGAACTCGGTGGCCTGCGGGGCAACGAGCACGGAACCGCCCAGTTCCTCAGCCTTGGCGACAGCAGCGTCGATGTTCTCCACGCCAAGGTAGGCCAGCCAGCCAACGAAGCTCTTATCGGCCGCATCGGTCTGTGCAGCAACCGAGCTGGCTACCAAACCTGCGAACGGAGCACCATCTTCCATCGCGACTGCGAAAGTGCCGTGCTCGTTCTTGTTGCGCACTGCGATTTCCCAGCCAAAGAAGTTGCGGTAGAAGTCCGCGACCTGCTCAAAGGTCTCCTCCGGGCCTGCGACCAGCTCGAACCACACCGGGGTGCCAGGTTCGCCCGCTGCGATAAAGGCCTGCTCACCCGGCTGTTCCAGCAGCCCAATGAGGCCACCGGCGGGGTCGGAAACGACGGCCATCGTGGATCCGTCGACAAGCGGGGTCGGTTCCTGGAAGACCTCGGCGCCGAGCTCACGCGCCTTCTCGACGGCACCAGCGGCGGAGTCGACATGGAAATTCACGCGCCACTGGTTGACGAAGGCATCCTCAGCGTCCTTATCGGCCTCAAGCAGCACCGACACCGGCATTCCGGACAGCATGGCAACGCGGCGACCAGCGGATGCCTCGCGGGCATCCTCATGGATTGGCGCGGTATTGCGATAAGCCCACCCAAGAACGCCGCGGTAGAAGCGCTCGGTCTTACGCGGTGCGGCGGAAAGCAGATCTACGCGCAGGGGCATGCCAAATTCGGCGGGAAATGCGGGCATGAGTTACAAGTTCCTCCACTTTTCAGGATCAAAGTCATCGTCGGCGGTGGCCTCATCAAAGTAGTCATCATCGACTTCATCGGCGGTGGCCACGCGTGCCGACATACCGGCAACAGAGACGACGTCCCCTGGACGCAGCACCTTGCCGCGGCGAGTGTCGACCTCACCGTTCACGCTGACCTGTCCCTCAGCGATTAGTTCCTTGGCCAGACCGCCCGTTTCCACCAGGTTTGCCAACTTCAGGAATTGCCCGAGACGGATGGACTCATCCCGGATTGCGACATCGATAGGCTCCATGCCCTTAAGTGTGTCATATCCGGTGAAAATGGTCGGGGGTTGGTTCGGGTCTGGTTCGGCTTTGGAGGCTTGGGAGACCTGGGAGCCACCCCATTTAAACTTCTATTTCGATAAAAACCTCGAACCGCGACGCGGATGAGGCAGCACACCCTAACATCGTTCTCATGTCTAATTCACGGTCTCCGAAGTGGCCCCGGATCGCCAGCGAAGCGCCACCTCGCCCTCCGCTACGCCATGTTATCGCCGCCTCGGTAGCCGTGAGCCTGCCGCTGATGACCCTGGCACTCATCTCAACTTCTGTCTCTGACCTGCTATTTCTGCCTCCTATTGGCGCTGCCATGGCGCTTATTGTCGGTGCGCCCAACTTGCCTCTGGCTCAGCCACGAAATGTCGTGGTCGGACACCTCATCGGCTGCACGACTGGCATCGCAATTCTGCACATGTTGGGTTCGACCATCATTGCTGCAGCGGTTGCCGCCGGCGTCGCCTTCGCGCTCATGCTTCTTGCTCGCGCGGCGCACTCCCCTGCCACCGCTACCGCTATGGTCACTGTGCTGATGCCACACGGTCATGGGCTCGCCAACGATTTCCGCTTCATAGGCTTCATTTTCGCTTCGTCGATCATGATCGTGATGCTTGGCATCCTCGCAAATCGACTGCGCGGCCTCCGCTATCCCACATACTGGTGGTAGGTGGATTCGGGGTCACGCACTCCGGCTAAATACGGCTATCAGTGGGATAATGACACTCATGCCAAAGCAGTGGATTAACAACACGACGACCGAAAAGATTGTCATCATCGGTGCCGGTGGATTCGGCCGAAACGTGGTCAGCTTCATCAAGGACATCAACGACTACGCAGCAGCCAACGGCCTACCACCGCAGTGGGAAATCCTAGGCATTATTGATGATGGCACCCCAGATATGACCTTTTTCCACAAAATGGGCGTGCAACTCTTGGGCAAAACCAAAATCCTCGCGGACTTGCCCGAGGGGGTCTACTACACAGTCGCAATCGGCAACGGCGCTGCTCGACGTTCGATTGCACAGCATGCAGATTCCAAGGGGCTCGTGCCTGCGACTCTGGTCCACCCAGACACCAGCATTGGCGCGCTGGTCTCGCTCGGAGAGGGCACGGTCATCTGCCCCGGAGCGCGCCTGACCTGCAATATTGAGGTAGGCAAGCACGCCCAAATCAATATGAATGTCACGATTGGCCACGATGCGGTGCTGCGGGACTACTGCACAATCTTCCCGCTCAATGCCGTGTCGGGCTTTGTCACGCTTGGCGAAGCCTGCACCCTAGGCGCCAACTCCGTAATCAACCCCGGCCTCACCGTTGGCGAGGGAGCGTACATCGGATCCGGAGCCGCAGTTACTAGCGATGTCGATGACTACACCGTTGTCGCCGGTGTTCCTGCAAGTGTGATTAAGAACCTGCGTTAGCCGAATCGTCCTCATCCGACGAACCGGTGAACTCGGTCATAGTCACTTGCCCTTCTTCCGAGATCCCTTCACGCTTGAGCACCACCAAGATAGTGTCGAGCAGAATCTTTGCATCGAGCAGTAGCGACCAATTATCCACGTACTGCACGTCGTACTCGAAACGTTCTTCCCAGGTGATGCCATTGCGGCCCGAGACCTGAGCAAGCCCTGTAATTCCCGGTGGCACCTCATGGCGGCGTGCTTGGCGCGGCGAATAGCGCTCGAGGTACTTCATGCGCAGCGGGCGCGGGCCAACGAGGCTCATATCGCCACGCAGAACGTTAAAGAGCTCCGGGAGCTCATCCAAGCTTGTGGACCGAAGGAATTTTCCCACCTCGGTGAGGCGGGACGCATCGTCGACAAGCCCCTTTGCCGGATTGACGTGGTGCATCGTCCGGAACTTGAGGATATTAAACGGCTCACCATCCTGGCCCGGGCGTTCCTGGCGGAATAGGACTGGCTTTCCCATGGAAAGTCGCACTGCCAGAGCCGTAGCGCCCATAACTGGCGACAGCACAATCAAGCCCGCTGCAGATGCCGCGATGTCGACGCCACGCTTAATTACCCGTTGCGCGCGGATGCTCAGTGAATCCATTGGTCATCTCCTACTTTTCGTTGAACATTTCGCGCAGAAGCTTTTCGGCACGCGCATCGACTTCCGCATTGGAACGGTTCCTGACCAGCCAACCAACCGCACCCACTACACCGGCCGCGGCAAACGACGCTGCCGCAACGCGCAGCTTCCTGTTGTCATTCTTGTTGTCAGGCGCACTTTGCTTGACGACGGCCACCGCTGGCTCCGGCTCCGGCACAACCGGCCCCGCGGTATCGGTGACCATGACTGGTTCGGGCTCGGCTGCGGGTTCTGGTTGCGGCTGCTCATCCAGCTCTGGTTCTGCCGATGCTGCGTCCTTGCGCCGTAGGCTCAGCATTGTAAATGCTGCTGCAAAGCCAAATAGCCATAGCGAACGGGAATCGTAGTAGTAGCCGGAAAAAACCTGTGCCACAAGAACCGCTAACGCCACAGCTGCGGTCAGACCAGCTTGAAGAAACTTGAATAGGTGGCGACAGGCGATTGCCAGCACAACCAGCACAATCACAAACAGGCCGATACCTATGACACCCGCTTCAGACCCGACTGTGTAGAAGATATTGTGCGGATGCTCCAGTGGACGTGAAGACCTCGGTGTCGACAGCACAACGAAGCTATGCAGGCCTCCACCAAAGATGCGGTGTTCACCCATGATTCGGAAAGCTTCATCATGGAGATAACCGCGTCCGGAATCATGTTCTTTTTCGAAGGTCAACTGGATAAAGCGCGTCTTAAAGTATTCTTCAATCTCGGTACCTGCGATGAACCGCGAGTATCCATACGCGACCGCTGCGGCGACTGCGACGTAAAAAACAGTCGCCCACTTCCAACCCCAGTGAAAAAACACAGCTATTGCGGTAAAGAGGACTACCACGGTGGTAGCAACCAGTACACCGCGGCTTCCCGACGCAACGAGACCGTAAGCAAATGGTGCAGCAAACAAGAGAACTGCCCACATGAACTTACGCCACAGCATGAAAAACACAGCTGCCGCGATGCCGTACAGCATGAAACGGGCAAAGACATTCGGTCCACCGCCGAACGCCGTCATGCGCCCGACATATTTCGGACCAGTAATGCCACCGTAGAGAAAAATAAGCGAGCAAATGACTACTGCTAACCACAGCCATACCAGTGCCTGAGGATGCAAATAGAACAGTATTGCTGACATCGTGGCGATGAGCCCAAGCGTTATCAACGCAGTAACGACAGGAGCAACTTCGGCAGCTTCGGGGGCCCACAGTCCGGACAGCATCATCCAGAACAACCAGGCATAGAAAGCCACTAATGCCCACACGGCCATCGGCCACTGCTTTACATTGCCAGCGCCTTTCATCGCATTCAGCCAACTCTGGCGCTGCGCTTCTGGGGTGCCGATGGCTGTAAGGATTGCAACGATTACCAAAATCGGCAATGCAAGAGAGAGATTAGGAAGCGCCGAAGAGACGTCCTTCATCGTCGTGTCGCCAACGTAGAGGACACCAGCAAACATTCCCGCGGCCACCACAATAAACAGCGACTGCAGTATTGGTTTTCGCTGTTTTACAGTTTCTCCTGCTACCTCTGTAGAAGTCATCCCAGCACTTCCTTCAAAACACCTATCACCCGCGCGACGTCGTCATCGTCCAGCGCCGGACCACTAGGAAGAGTAATGCCACGGGAGAAAAGATTCTCAGCAGTGCCGTTGATGGTCGCCCGCGCGCCCTCGTATACCGGCTGCAGGTGCATCGGCTTCCACAGGTGACGAGCCTCAATGTTGGCCTCACCAAGTGCTGCAATCACGCTGTCCGGGGTCAACACGCCCTTATCGACGGCCTCCTGTGGCAGCACAATTGAGGTCAGCCAGCAGTTCTCGGTGAAACGCTCGTCGGAGTCAGAGAGCAAGCGGGTACCTTTACCAGGGGCATCGTCGTCAAGCGAGGCGAGCAGATCGATGTACGCATCGCGAATCTGGCGGCGGCGAGCAATCATGCCGTCCAGACGCGAGTGCTGCGCCCGCCCCAGTGCGGCAAGGAGATTGGAAAGTCGGTAGTTGTAGCCGATTTCGGTGTGTTCGTACCAAGCGACGGGCTGACGCGCCTGGGTGGACAGGTAGCGCGCGCGAGCGATGAGATCGGCATCATCGGACAGCAGCATGCCACCGCCGGAGGTGGTCATGATTTTGTTGCCGTTGAAAGACAGCGCGGCGGCACGGCCGAAACTGCCGGCCGGCTGACCATCGACACTGGCACCGAGCGCCTCGGCGGCGTCCTCGATGAGCGCGATGCCGAGTTCTTCCAGGCGTGGCGCGAAGGCCGGGTAATCGGCGCAGCGGCCAAAGAGGTCCACAATCATCACGGCGGGAACGCTCTTGCCCTCGGCAAGCAGCTCATCGACGGTGCCGAGCAGCAGCTCAGGGTCGATGTTTCCGTCCTCTGCCGCATCGACAAACACTGGCGTAGCGCCAACGTAAGCGATGGCGTTGGTCGTGGCTGCGAAGGTCATGGTGGAAACCGGGATGTAGTCACCTTCACCAATCCCCAGCGCGAGCAGCGCCAAGTGCAGGCCAGCAGTACCGGAAGACAGCGCGAGCGCGTGCTCAACACCGCAGCGCTTGGCAATCCCCGCTTCAAACGCGTCTACCTCGGGGCCCAACGGAGCCACCCAACCAGAGTGGAGTGCACGAACGACGGCCTGTTCTTCTGCTTCGGTGACTGTCGCGAGCGAAAGAAAGATCCGCTCATTGGGCTTGTTAGCGTCAGCGTTAGTCATTACTTTTGAACCTTTCGGACGCGGTTGAGTACCTCGATGAGCTGGGAGTACAGGCTGTCACGGGCAAAACGCTTCTCACCCAGTTCGCGGTTTCGCTGTCCCGCTGTGCGCAGCTCATCGCGGTCGGAGATGATCTCAGCGAATCGCTTGGCTGCGGTCGGAATATCGCGCGAGAGACGCCAACCGGCATCGTGCTCGGTTGCGGCTTCCTCCAGCCAGCCACCGTGGTTGAACACCACCGGACGCGATGCGGCCATGGCATCGAAGACCTTGTTCAGGGAGTTGCCCTCCAGGCATGGGTCATCACGCAGCGGCGATAGCGCGATATCGGCGGCAGAGACGTACTTGGCGACATCTTCCTTCGGCTGACGGCCGAGGAACATCGCATCGGGATCGAGGCCAGCGTCCTTGGCGCGCTGATACAGCGCGTCCGAGTCGCTTCCCTGCCCCAGCAGGACAAAGCGCACATTCTCCACGCCATCACGACGCAGCTGCGCCGCCAGATCCACAAGCCACTCCAGCTGGTAGGACATGCCAAAACCACCGGCGTAGACCGCCACCACGTCATCGCCCCAGCCCTGCTCCTTTCGGAAAGCTGTACGCTGCTCGGCCGGGACATCAAAGCGCTCAAAGTCCGACGCATTCGGAATGACGGTCACGCGCTTCTTCGGAGCGACCTCTTTGACGCCATCGGCCATCGACGGCGACAGCGCCACGACCTCGCTCGATGCCGCATAAAATGCCTTCTCCAGCTGCTTGGCCAAGAAAATTGCCACCGGATTATTGAGGTAGCCCAACTTGATCGGCACCTCTGGCCACAGGTCACGGATCTCCGCCACCAACGGCGCACGCTGGGTAAACTTCGCCACGATTCCCGGAACCGCCACAGTCAGCGGGGTCGAGGACGCGTAGATCACGTCGGCAGGCACACGGGCAGCGACCGCGGAGGCGCGCACCAGGAAGTTCAAGAAACTGACGATACGCTCGCGCTTCGACATTTCATTGCGGTACGGAATCGCTAGACGACGCACGTGGATACCATCAACCGTTTTATCCATGGCCTCATCGCGACCACAGATCATTGTCACCTCGTGGCCTGCGGCGGCCATTCGTCGGGCAAACTCGTAGGGTCGGGAACCACCCGGCTCACCGGGGAGAACAAAGTGCTGGTGGATATAAGTGATTCGCATTGTTTAGGCTTCCTCGATTACGTCGACGGGGAGTTCTTCGGTGGTAGTTGATGGATTCTTCTGGCCTCCGCTTGGCTGCATCAGCGCCACTGCTGCAACAGCGGCTGCTGCAAAGTAGACAATTGCGCTGGTCCACGCGAGACCGAGGGCGTCTCCGAGAAGAATGCCCATCGGGTAACAAATGACAGCGATAACGGCGGAAATGAGCTCCACTCGGCCAATTCGACGGGGATTGTCGCTGCCGAGAATTTCACCGCACAGGTGTCGGTAGCAGCCGAGCACCACGGCCGCGATAGTCAGTGGCAGCACCAACTCCCGGGAAGGCTCAAACTCATGGCCGAATACCGGCACGATGAGGAAGTAGAGTGCCACCCCACCGAGCGCACCAAGTGCTCCGTACGCTGCAGTGACTATGCCAAGGTGTCGGAGCACACGAGATGGGGTGAGTTCGCGACCCCTCTGGTCGCTGGTGCGCTGATCGGCGACTGACTGCGCGATCCAGTACAGCGGTTCCGTCGCCGTCGCCACGACTACAAAAAGACCTAACGACGCCGGTGAGGCCAGCGCCGGCAGCAAAACGCGACCCAAGCGTGTGGTCGTCAACGGCCCCAGACCCGATGCGATGAATGGGGCATTTGTTCGTGCCGTCTCTACCACTCCGCCAACACGGGAATCGGTGTGTTTGCGTGACTTCGCTAGCGACCAGATTGCCAGTGGCAGTGCCGGGAAGATATAGGCCGCAGCCCACCAGCGCCAGTCCTCGACTCCGGCGAAATAGAGCGCAGCGCTTATTAGCAGTACTGAGCCCTGAAAACCGACGAATACTGCGACGAAGAAGGACACTCGATGGCGGCTGATAGCCATCGCACGAACCATGGAAAATGACACGGTAACCAAGGCGACGACGCCGGCCATTGCCGTCCACGGTCCGTAGACGACTCCTGCGATGGCGCAGGCAATCAGAGCGACCACGGTCATGGCGTAACCACTCGGAATGAGACCGTGGTCGTAATCATCGCGGCGCAGCAAAAGCCGATCGGCCCCAAAGCCGACGAATGGCGCCACAATATAGGCGAACTGCAAAACGGTAGCGACCTCGCCTCGACCGGCGGGCCCCAGCACTCGCGCGGAAAGAATACTGACCACAAAGGCGACGACTGCGGCGAGCGCTGAAGCTGCCGAAATCGTCGCAACTGTTCGAACTCTTTGCGCCAGCTGCCCGGAGTTAGAGGAGCTGGTGGTTGTCACGGTGGGGAGTCATCCTAACTATTTTGCTTTCGAGCTAGCGGTTGCAAGTGATTGTGCACCGGTGGGATGCGCCTCAATACTGCTTTGCGCCCCACCGTGCTCTGCAAGCCAACGACGTGCCGCATCGTGATCATGTGTGCACGGAAGAATCCGCGAATTCAGCCGTTCCGGCTCAACACGTACCTCAGTGATTAGCGGATGACGATCACCGATCTTGGGAACCTCGCGGTCATCAACCAAATCCTCGGAGATTTTCTCACCTTCGCGAAGACCCGTGTAGACAATCTCTACGTCTGCGTCATGGAGCCTGATCAGGTTCTCCGCCAGCTCAGCAATCTTGACCGGCTTACCCATCTCCAGCACCAGAGTCTCACCGGACTCTGCAATAACGGTAGCCTGCAGCACCAGCTGCGATGCCTCCGGAATGGTCATGAAGTAGCGCTGAACGTCAGGATGCGTCACCGTCACCGGGCCGCCCTCTTCAATCTGACGCTGGAAAGTCGTAATGACCGAGCCGCGCGAGCCAAACACGTTACCGAAGCGGACAGATGCCCAGACACCTTCGTGAGTTTTCCCCATGTGCGCAGTCAGACGTTCCGCAGCGCGCTTGGATTCACCCAGAATTGAGGCCGGGTTCGCAGCCTTGTCCGTGGAAATATTAATAACGGTTGAAACGTTGGCCGCAGCCGCTGCATCCAGGACGTTCTGAGTTCCGATGACATTGGTTTGAACTGCTTCTGCGGGATAGCTCTCCAGCAGCGGCAGGTGCTTGAGAGCTGCAGCATGGTAGACAACATCGGGCTTGCGCTCGGTGAAGATCTGCGTCAGCATTTCCGCGTCACGGATATCAGCCAGGACGGTATCGGAGCCGTCGAGAAGCGCCGAACCCGTCAGCGACAGCTGCGTGGCATGCAAGCCGCCCTCATCGCGATCCAGCATGATCAGTTCTGCCGGCTCAAAGCGGTGAACCTGTCGGCAGATTTCGGAACCGATAGAACCTCCAGCGCCGGTGACCAGCACCTTCTTACCGCGGATTATGGAAGCGACCTTGGATTCATCCAGGTGCAGAGGCTGACGGCCAATGAGGTCGGCGATGTTAATTTCGCGCACCTGCGAGGTAGCGACAGCACCACGGTGGCGCGAGTACTCTTCCACCGGCGGCAGAATGAGCAGGCGCAGCGACGATTCCTCACAAATGTGGTTGAGGACGTTGATGCACTCAGTGGACAGTGGCTCATCAGTAGCAATGATGACCGACTGCGCCGAAGTGCGCGATGCGAGCTCACCCAGCTGATCAATTCCACGAATCACGCGGAGACCATGGATACGAGAAATATGGTTCTCGCGGCTTTCCTTGGGATCGACGATTCCAACCAAGTGGAAGCGGTTCTCACGGGAGATACCGGAATCCGTAAGACTGTTAATAAAGAACTTGGCTCGACGGCCTGCACCGAGAACAATCAAGCGATCATCCGTCTGACGGGAGCCAAAGTTGTTGGTAATCCAGCGAGCGAGAGTTCGGGTATAGATACTTGCCAAAGTTGCGACACAGCCACCTGCGAACGGAACGTACCACGCAATTTCCGGGAAGGTCTTCAGGATTTGAGCTAACCCAGTGGCTGCGGTAGCGCCGCCCATGCTGATGCTCAGCAGAACAATATCTTCAGTTCGACTGCCGGGCCATACGCGTTGTGGGTTGGTGTACTCCCCGAGCAGCAGGCCGAGCAGGACGATGACGGCCACGGCGACAGCGACAACCAAAAAATTAGTGCCTGATATTTCAGAGAAAGATACCAATTCACCGCGGACGATTCCGTTAGCGGCGGACAGCGCAATCAGCCAGGCGAGTACGTCAAATACGCACCAGGCGAGCTGCTTCCAGTCTCGGATAAACATTCTTATGCCTTTTACTGCTGGTTAAATTTTCTTACGCACAATGCGTTCCACAGGCTTGGCATACTATGCGATATGAACTACATTTACAGCCCCCTACTACAAAGGGCTACCCCATCGTTCGGGTAGCCAAAAAGCCACCTTTACCACTCATCATTCTCCCTGGTAAAACAACGTTTCACCAACTGTTTACTGAAGCTTCAATCTGTTTACATTCGTCTAACTAGCTGTACAAACTAGCTTCTAACGTAACCACTTCCTGACGATTGCAATTAATGCACAATCACCTCTTTATTGAGATGTTTATTCAAGGAAGTATTTGCGTGAATACTCAAACAATCGTTTTTGACAAAAGGGTTACACTTCCCCGTGAGCACATCATCAACGCGTCGGGCACGCGCTTTCATCACCCGGAAGCCCTTCCTTACTACCCTGATGCTGATTCAAAACCGGATGGGTCAGACACAGAAGACCACACAGTTCTGGCAGGCCCACAAAAACGGCGAAGACCCGACCAAATAAAAGCACTCTTACATGCGCCCATATTAAATGCGCACCCAGTATGCGTATTATTGATATATGTCGTCGCACGCCACACCAGAACCCCAATCCCCCACAACCAAACCGCCTACTAAGCCTGGCAAGAAGCGCCGCATGTCCTGGCATCGCAAGGCCGGTATGCCAGTGCGCTGGTGGTTCGCCTCCATCATTGTGGCAGCACTCATTCACCCTTTCGTCACCGATAGCCGTTGGCTGTTGGTGCATCTCTTTACCCTCGGCGCAGTCACCAACTCCATCCTCATCTGGGGCCGCCACTTCACCGAAAAGCTACTGAAAATCGACGTGCCCGTTGGCAATCGGAAGATTCAGTTGGCAAATATTTACCTGCTCAACGTAGGTATTGTCGCAACGGTCGTCGGCAAGCTCGGTGACTGGTGGCCGGTGACCACCGTCGGCGCGGCGGTCGTCGGCGTCGCCGTCGCATGGCATGCGATTTCCCTCGGCCGCGACCTGATGGCGAAGCGCGATCGGCCATTCGCCATTTCCGTTGCGCACTACGTCGCGTCGGCATGTCTACTGCCCATCGGCGCTGCACTCGGCGCCATCCTCGCATCTCCGAAGGGCAAAGCGCTTCACGACGACCTCCTATTGGCACACGAAGCCGTCAACCTCATTGGCTTCCTCGGGCTCGCGGCCT
Source organism: Corynebacterium sp. HMSC064E08 (assembly GCF_001811805.1). Classification (NCBI taxonomy): domain Bacteria; kingdom Bacillati; phylum Actinomycetota; class Actinomycetes; order Mycobacteriales; family Corynebacteriaceae; genus Corynebacterium; species Corynebacterium sp. HMSC064E08. The sequence continues at coordinate 116,668 of NZ_KV806691.1, read as the reverse complement.
GCGGCACGCTCATCACCATGTTCCCAGCGCTGTGGCGAACCCAGATGTCGCCGCATTCCCGCCCGAAGCTGGCACTAGCAATACAGCTCATAGGTATCGCGATTACCGCGATCGGTGCACTGACCAGCATCAACTGGATCGCCTCGGTCGGCCTTGGCATCATCACTATCGGCTGGGTCATAGCCGCCATCCCGTGGGCGCACAACGTCATGACCGTCGCTAAAGACCCCCGCGACCGCCTCAGCTACCCGGCGCTGTCTGTCGCGGCCGCCATCGTATGGCTAATCGGCACACTCACAGTCGCCACAGTCAAGGCGCTTGACGACGGCTTCGTAATCTCATCCCTCACGCTGCCGCTGGTAATCGGTTTCGGCGCCCAGTTGCTTATCGGCATGATGAGCCAACTCCTGCCCGCCACCATCGGCGGAGGTGCTGGCCCAGTCTCTGCCGGTATGAAGGAACTTGACCGCGCGGGCGCATTTCGCTGGTCGACCATCAATATTGGTCTGGCACTGTGGCTAATGCCGCTGCCTTCCTGGACCAAAGTGGCGGTCTCCGCAATGGTCTCCCTTGCCTTGGTGTCTTATCTGCCACTTGTCGGCCGGGCCGCAAAGGCACAGATTGGTGCGCTGAAGGAACGCCAGAAGGCACGAGCTAACAAGGAAGCATCGCCGAAGCCGGTCGAGCTGCAAGCAACCGCGCGTCGTCTCGGTGCTCAAACTACCGCTGCTCTGGCTGTATTAGGCCTGGTAGTAACCGTCGGCGTTGCGCTGAGCGGTAGCGGTGGCGGTACGAGCAGCATTGAAACCACCGGCGATGTTGCGCCCACCGGAGAAACCGTCGAGGTCACGGTCACTGCCAACGATATGACCTATACCCCGAACGTCATTGAGGCGAACCCCGGCGACCGCCTGGTCATCACCATGGTCAACGCGGATTCCCAAGTCCACGATCTGCGCTTGGCCACCGGCGAGGACACCGGCCGAGTCTCCCCCGGCGACTCCGCCACCATCGAAGTGCCGGTCGTCCCTGGCGACATTGACGGTTGGTGCACCATTGCTGGCCACCGCCAGATGGGCATGACGCTCACAGTTAATGCAGGTGGTTCGAATCATTCACACCACACTGGGAACAGCAGCCACTCCGACCTCGCAACGCCAGGCGCACTCGGGAATGTCGGCGAGCTACCCGGCCCGGATTCCCCCACCATCAACCCGCTATTAGAACCCGCCGAGGACGCCACGGTTCACCACGTCACGCTGCGAGCCAGCGAGTTCACCGGCTACGCTGCCCCTGGCGTCGAGCAGCAGCACTGGGTCTACAACGGCAAACCGCTGGGGCCAACTCTGCGCGGCAAGGTGGGCGACGAGTTCGTCGTCACGCTCATTAATGACGGCACCATGAGTCACTCCATCGACTTTCACGCCGGCATTGTTTCGCCGGACGAGCCAATGCGCGACATCGCCCCTGGTGAGAAGCTTGAGTACCGCTTCCGTGCTGACCGCGCGGGCATCTGGATGTACCACTGCGCAACCATGCCCATGTCCATGCACATCGCTGCCGGTATGCACGGTGCCGTCATCATCGACCCACCGAATCTCACTGATGTTGACCACGAGGTTCTTCTGGTGCAGTCGGAAAGCTACTGGGGCGAGGACAGCCCCGACGCCGACAAGACCATGGCCGAGGACCCCGATATCTACAAGTTCAACGGCTACCCCGACCAGTATCTCACCCACCCAATTCGCATTCGCGCAGGTGAGACGGTACGTTTCTGGGTACTTGCCGCCGGCCCCAACAAGGGCACGAGCTTCCATATCGTCGGCACGCAGTTCCATCGCGTGTACAAGGAGGGCGCGCTTTTGCTTGACGACGGCGTGGGCGGTGCCCAAGCCCTTGACCTCGGTGCCGCGCAGGGTGGTTATGTTGAGGCCGAATTCCCGGAGCCAGGCACGTACCGCTTTGTCGACCACCAGATGGTGCATGCCGAAATGGGGGCACGCGGCAACATAGTGGTGAACTAAACCAGGGCTTACAACTTAATTGGAGCATCCTCCGGCTCGACAGCGCGCGGCAGATTGGACTCGCCCATCAAGTACTGGTCCACAGCCTCGGCGCAGGCGCGGCCTTCGGCGATAGCCCACACAATCAAACTGGCCCCGCGGCCATTGTCACCGGCCACGAACACCGGACCGTCGAAGTTCTGCTCGATGTCGCTGCGCACGGCGAGGTAGTCGTCGTCACGCATCATCACACCGCGATCGTTGAACTGAATCCCCAGCTCATGCGACAGACCACCGCGCTCCGGACCGGAGAAGCCCAGCGCGATGAGAACTAGGTCGGCATCGAGTTCGAAATCCGTATCCTCCATAGGCACACGCTTGCCATCGATGACCTCGACCTCGTTGGCGGACAGGCCGGTCACGTGACCGTCCTCGCCGTGGAAGGAGACGGTGTTGACGTTGAACACGCGCTTGCCCAGGGTCTCGCCGGTGACGCGAGCGTTAAGGCCGAGCGCCTCGGTAACCTCTGGCGGTTCGGAACCGGTGATGGTGTACTCACCTTCTTCGTGAGCAGTCGCCACGCGCCAGACCAGCGGGTACATCGGCCACGGAGTCGACGCCGCACGGGACTTCGGTGCACGGGGGCGAATATCGAACTGCGTGACGGACGCCGCTCCCTGGCGCAGCGCGGTACCGAAGCAGTCAATGCCGGTGTCACCGCCGCCAATGACAACGACCTTCTTGCCCTTCGCATCAATCGGCGGGGTGTCGAGCTCGCCTGCGGCAACGCGGTTGGCACCCGGCAGGTACTCCATAGCCTGGTGAATACCCTCCAAATCACGGCCATCGACAGGCAGGTCGCGGGCCAGTGACGCGCCGGTAGCTAGGACCACTGCATCGAATTCGGCCAGGTCAGCAGCTGTCGGTGAGACGTTGGTACGGAACTCGGTGCCCTCGATTTCCATCTGCTCAAGACGGCGGTCGAGGAAGCGCTGCTCCATCTTGTAATCCGGCACACCGTAGCGCATCAGACCACCAATCTTGTCGTCGCGCTCGAAGACCGTGACATCATGCCCGGCGCGAGTAAGCTGCTGTGCTGCAGCAAGGCCCGCTGGCCCGGAGCCGATGACAGCGATGTGCTGGCCGGTGTCGAAAGTCGGCACAATTGGCTGAACCCAGCCCTCATCGAAGCCGCGTTCAACGATGGCCAGCTCGATGTTCTTAATGGTCACGGCATCGTCGTTGATGCCGAGCACACAACCGCCCTCGCACGGAGCCGGGCACAGGCGACCGGTCCACTCGGGGAAGTTGTTGGTGGCGTGCAAGCGCTCGAAAGCCTCGTGCCAGCGGTTCTGACGAACCAGGTCATTCCACTCCGGAATGATGTTGCCCAGCGGGCAGGCCGAGTGACAAAACGGCACGCCACAATCCATACAGCGGGTCGCCTGCTGTTGCACCTGCTCGTTGCTAGCCTCCTCATAGACCTCTTTCCAGTCCATCAGACGCAGCGGAACCGGGCGATGAGCAGGCTCTTCGCGCTGGAATTTCATGAAACCCTTCGGATCAGCCATTGGTTACTGCCTCCATGATTGCTTCGTTGATGTCAGCGTCGTTGTCCTTTGCCTTCGCGACTACGTCGAGAATTCGGGCGTAATCACGCGGCATGATTTTGATGAACTGTGCAGCCGGGAACCGAGTCTTGGAACCCGTGAGCTTGCGGTGCTTCGACAGCGTGGCCTCCAACCAGCTGATGTCCTCATCATCGAGCGGCACAATATCGACCAACTCGGTGTTGATGTTCGCCCGCGTCGCCTCGTTATCCAGCAGGTAAGCGATACCGCCACTCATACCGGCGCCGAAGTTGTGACCGACCGGGCCCGCCACTACGACGCGGCCACCGGTCATGTACTCGCAACCGTGGTTACCGATGCCCTCGACCACGGCCGTAGCACCGGAGTTACGCACGCAGAAGCGCTCACCGACAGTGCCGCGAACGAAGATTTCACCGCTGGTGGCGCCGAAACCAATGACGTTGCCGGCAATGGTGTCGGTAGCCACATCCGCGGTCGGCGGGGCCGAACGTGAAGGTCGGACCACAATCTTGCCGCCGCACAGGCCCTTGCCGACGAAGTCGTTGGCATCGCCCTCCAGCTTGATGGTCACACCGGCCGGCAGGAACGCACCCAGCGAGTTACCGGCGGAACCGAGCAGGTTGACGACGATGGAGTCGTCGGCAAGCCCCTGCTTACCTGCGACTTTAGTGACTTCGTACCCCAGGCGCGTGCCCACGGAACGGTTCACATTGCTGATGGCGTGGTGCAGCGATACCGGTGTCGGCGCCAGCCCATTCGCGCGCGCCGTACGCAGCGCGGGCTGCGCTTCATCGATGAGGCGCTCGTCCAACGCACCCTCGAGCCCGTGGTCCTGCGCCTTCGTGCAGTAGGAATCCTGGTCCGCAAAGAAGGGGCTCTCGGCAACGTGCAGGATTCGCTCCAGGTCAAGCTTTGCGACGCGCGGAAGGTTGCCCAGATCCTTGCGCGGACGCAGGCACTCGGCATGTCCGACCGCTTCGTCGATGGTGCGGAACCCCAGCTCAGCGAGGTATTCACGGACCTGCTGGGCGATGAAGGTGAAGAAGTTGACCACGTGCTCGGCACGGCCGGTGAACTTGCTCCGCAACTTCGGATTCTGGGTGGCAATACCAACTGGACAGGTGTCCAGGTGGCAGACGCGCATCATGACGCAGCCCTCAACCACCAGCGGAGCGGTAGCAAAACCAAACTCCTCAGCACCCAGCAACATCGCGACCACGACATCACGACCGGTCTTGAGCTGGCCATCGCACTGCACGCGGATGCGGTCGCGCAGCCCGTTGAGCATCAGGGTCTGCTGGGTTTCAGCGAGCCCCAGCTCCCACGGACCGCCGGCGTGCTTGAGGCTGGTCAGTGGCGAGGCACCAGTGCCGCCATCGTGGCCGGAGATCAGCACGACGTCGGCATGCGCCTTCGAGACACCAGCGGCGACGGTACCCACGCCCTGCTCGGAGACGAGCTTGACGTGAATGCGGGCGCGCGGATTGGCGTTCTTGAGGTCGTAGATGAGCTGTGCCAGATCCTCGATTGAGTAGATGTCGTGGTGCGGTGGCGGCGAGATTAGCCCCACGCCCGGGGTGGTGATGCGGACTTCCGCGATCCACGGGTAGACCTTGTTCGGTGGCAGCTGGCCACCTTCCCCGGGCTTTGCACCCTGGGCCATCTTGATCTGGATGTCGGTGCAGTTGGACAGGTAGTGGCTGGTCACACCGAAGCGGCCCGATGCGACCTGCTTGATGGCAGAGCGTTTCCAGTCGCCGTTGGCCTCCATTTCGAAACGGTCTGGGTCCTCGCCACCCTCGCCGGAGTTGGACATGGCGCCCAGGCGATTCATAGCGATGGCCAGCGTCTCATGTGCCTCCGCAGAGATGGAGCCATAGCTCATTGCGCCGGTGGAGAAACGCTTGACGATGCTCGAGACCGGTTCGACCTCTTCAATGTCGATCGGCTCGCGATCTGAGGCGAACTCGAGCATGCCGCGCAGAGTTGCCAGCTGCTTGGTCTGCTCATCAACCTTGTTGGTGTAGTCGCGGAAGACCGCGTACTGACCAGTGCGGGTCGCATGCTGCAGCGTGTAGATTGTCTCTGGGTTGAATAGGTGGTACTCGCCTTCGCGACGCCACTTGTACTCGCCGCCGAGATCCAGCTCACGGTGTGCCTGCTCTTCCGGACGCGGCAGGAATGCGCTGCGGTGACGGGCGGCAACATCTTCTGCGACCTCGTCGAGACCAATACCTTCCAGCGGAGAAACAGCGCCGGTGAAGTACTCGTCCAGGAACTCCTGCGACAGACCGACGGTGTCGGCCAGCTGAGCGCCACGGTAGGACTGCAGTGAGGCGATACCCATCTTGGACATGACCTTCAGCACGCCCTTGGAGGCAGCCTTGCAGTAGTTCGAGCAGGCCTGATCCAACGTCAGAGCTCCGAGCTGGTCCTTCATGCGCAGCTCATCGATGGTTTCGAAAGTCATGTATGGGTTAATGGCATCGGCACCAAAGCCCAGCAGCATGGCCATGTGGTGCACCTCGCGGGCGTCGCCAGCCTCAATGATGAGGCTGGCGCGCGTGCGAGTGCGCTCCTCCACCAGGTGGTGGTGGACCGCGGAGGTCAGCAGCAGCGACGGGATGGGGGCAAAGCGCTCGTTGGACTCACGGTCAGACAGCACAATCAGTCGGGCACCACGGTCAATGGCCTCAGAGACCTCACGGCGAACACGACGGATAGCGTTGCGCAGGCCACGGCCACCGCGGGCGACCGGGTACAGGCCAGAGATGACCTCGGCACGGAACTCGGAGTACTCCTCGTTCTTGCCCGCCTGGCACAGGGTGACAAAGTCGTGGTTGTCCAGGATTGGATGCTCAAGCCGGATGCGACGGGCGGCATCGGCGGTGGGCTCCAGGATGTTGGTCTCTGCACCCAGCAACGTATTCATGCTGGTGATGGACTTTTCGCGCAGCGAGTCCAACGGCGGGTTGGTAACCTGCGCGAACCGCTGCGAGAAGAAGTCGAACAGCATGCGAGGGCGGTTGGACAGTGCCGCAATCGGCGTGTCTGAGCCCATCGAACCCAGGCCCTCCGCGCCGGTGAGTGCCATCGGGCGGATGATGAGGTCAACGTCTTCTTCGGTGATGCCGAAGACGCGCTGTCGTAACACCGCGCGGGCATGCGGCATGTACTGGTAGCGCTCTCGTGGCAGGTCGGTGATGTCGACCAGGCCCTCTTTGATCCATTCCTCGTATGGCCCGGTGGCGGCCAGCGTGGACTTAATCTCCTTGTCCTCAATAATGCGACCGGCCTTCATGTCCACCAGGAACATGCGCCCCGGCTGCACGCGCGTGCGCTGCACAATCTGCTCCGGCGGGATATCCAGGACACCAGCTTCGGAGGCCATCACCACCAGGCCCTCGTCGGTCACCCAGATGCGCCCCGGGCGCAGACCATTGCGATCCAGGGTGGCACCGATGACCTGGCCGTCGGTAAAGCAGATGGCAGCGGGGCCGTCCCACGGCTCCATCAGGCAGGCGTGGTACTCGTAGAACGCGCGAACCTGCGGGCTGAGATTGTCGTCGTGCTCCCAGGCCTGCGGAACCATCATCATGACCGCATGCGGGAGACTACGACCACCGAGATGCAGTAACTCCAGGGCCTCGTCGAAACGCGCAGTGTCAGAACCGTTGGGGTCGCACACCGGCAGCGCGCGGTCGATGTTGCCCAGCTTGCCAGAGCGAATTAGCGACTCGCGGGCGCGCATCCAGTTCTCGTTGCCGCGCACGGTGTTGATTTCGCCATTGTGAGCGACGTAGCGGTACGGGTGTGCCAGCGGCCAGGACGGGAAAGTGTTCGTGGAAAAGCGTGAGTGCACGATGGCGAGCGCGGAAGTGACTTCCTTCTGCTGCAGGTCAAGGTAGAAATCCTTCAGCTGCGGAGTAGTCAGCATGCCCTTGTAGACGATCGTGCGGCTGGACAGCGACGGGAAGTACACGGTGTCGCCACCAGAGCCCTCGCCAGCGCCCTGTTCACCCAGCTCACGCTCGCAGCGCTTACGCAGGAAGAACATCTTGCGGTCGAGATCGATATCGCTGAGCTGGCGACCCTCGTAGTTCTTCGCGGTAACGAAGAGCTGACGCAGCACCGGCATAGCCTGGCGAGCCATCTGGCCAAGCCCGTCAGCGTTAATCGGCACATCGCGCCATGCCAAGATCTCGATGCCCTCTTCGGCGCAGATGTCTTCAATAGCCCGGATGGCATCAAGGGTGGCCATGCGCGACTGCGGCAGGAACGCAATACCGGTGGCGTAGGTGCCAGCCGGCGGCAAAATAACGCCTTCCTTGCTCAGCTCAGCACGGTAGTAGGCATCCGGAACCTGAATGAGAATGCCGGCACCGTCGCCGGTGGTCTTCTCAGCGCCGGCGGCACCGCGGTGGTCGAGGTTGACCAGTGCCTGGATGCCCTTTTCCACAATGTCATGGGTCTGGCGACCGTAAATGTCGGCAACAAAGGCCACGCCACACGCATCATGTTCGTTCGACGGGTGGTAGAGACCTTCCCTCTGAGGACCACGAGGCAATGTGGTCGCTGTTTCGGTCAGAGTCATGGCTGTCTTAGCTGTCATGGCTGTTTTCCCCTTGTAGGTGCAATGTGCCAATTGGGGGACACGGGTTATCTATATTTCCAACTGTTTTAACAATGCACTTTCATCTAGGCGTATTGCAATACGTATTTAGGGAACTAGCTATATTTACCCACCCCCGAAGGAGCTAGAACACCCTTCCCGTTCGACTAAAACCGGGCTTTTACTACCCGCTTTAACGCCATAACCCCCTAATCGAGCTACCACCCCCGCTAACTACGCACAATTGTTCGATTCTTTAGCAAACCTCCCTCCATACCCAATCCGCCCCCACCGCTATGGTTAGCTCCATGCTCGCCAACCGTCGTTTCCGCTCGCCGCTGCAGGGCCTCGCCCTCCTTATCGGCGCAGCGACAATCCTCAGCGGCTGCACGGCCCCCACAGCCCCCACTCCAGAGAGCCAGTCATACAGCCCGGCACCGGCACCCGCATTTACGCCCGAGCCAGAGGAACCCGCGCCCGAGATTCCCGAAGCGCCCCACACCCCCGCCGCCCCGGACACCCCAGCGCCCGGCACATCGCCTATCGACGGCATCCGTAGCGCCCTCAACCAGCTGGAGGTAAAAGGGCGCGCACCGAAAACCGGCTATGCGCGCGATGAGTTCGGGCAACGTTGGAGCGACGACGTCTCTGCCGAGTTTGGGCACAACGGATGTGACACGCGAAACGATATTTTGAATCGTGACCTTATTAATAAGGAGTACAAACCAAATAGCCACGATTGCGTCGTGCTTTCAGGGCAATTACTGGATCCCTATACCGGCACGATGATTGAGTTCCAGCGTGGCCGCGATACCTCTTCTGCCGTTCAAATCGACCATGTCGTAGCCTTAAGCGACGCCTGGCAAAAGGGGGCACAGCAACTCCCGCCCGAGGTTCGGCAGGACTTTGCCAATGACCCCCTCAACCTCTTGGCCGTCGATGGCCCCGCCAATCAACAGAAGCGGGATAGCGATGCCGCATCCTGGGTACCCGCCAATAAGCCATTTCGCTGCCAGTATGTCGCTCGCCAGGTGGCAGTAAAACAGAAATACCACCTGTGGCTCACACAGGCGGAGTACGATGCCATCGACCGTTGGCTCTCTACCTGCACACCAGAGGATGAGCCCGCACTTGCCGCCCTAACCCTGAATTAGGGCAACTTCCTCCGGCGCTCACCGATGCCACACACCGAGGCTCAAGCCGGCGAATATGTCACCTATTTAGCTACGTGTTCGCAACCTCCGCCCCTCCTAGTCGCGAACATTTCTATTTTTCTGAAGATTCCTAGCCCCCTAATTTCTGGGGGCGACCGCCATTCAGCTACTGCCCGCCCCGTCAAACAAACCAACCGAAAACCCCTGGGTTCATAGAGTTATATACGTCAATATCAGAATTGAATTCGTTACCGTAGTGTTATCTTTTCGTTATATTCACTGCTTCCTGTCGGTTTATAACTGTTTGATAACACTGTATCCTCGAGCCCGTACGCGAAAAGGTACCCGTCGTAAAGCATTGCGCACGCCGACTGCGTATTTTTTACTTTTCTTCGTGGAAACTACTTTTTGACGCGGCACAGGTTTGTTAAAGTCTGATTGTTACAAAATCGCACTACCGTGACTGATGGTGTCAGTGTGACTAAAGAGTCGCTTGGCGCTATTAATCGCTTGTCCATCATCTTGGAGGATTCTCACCCATGGCAGCTGAAATGAAGGCTCCGGAAGTACCACTTGGGCTCCAAATCAAGGCTTTTGCCCAGTCGATTCCACCACTCCTGCGTACTGGTGCCCTGTACATGACTCCGAAGACGGCGCCGAAGATTCTCGATTACCTGCGTCGCCTGAAGTTCTCCGTCGCCAGCCTGATTTCCATGAGTGCGCTGCGCTACCCGGATCGCCTCGCCCTTGTCGATGATGACGGCGAACTCACCTATTCTCAGCTGCTTGACAACTCTCACGCCCTGGCTCGCGCCTTGATGGACCGTGGCATGACCCAGAAGTCCAGCTTCGGCGTTATCGCACGCAACGGCCGCGGCATCATCCTGCCGATGGCCATCAAGGGATTCATCGGCTCCGAAATTATGCTGATGAACATCGGCTCCGGCCCGACTCAGATTCGCGGTGTCGTTGACCAGAATAAGGCCAAGTTCCTGTTCGTCGATGACGAGTTCCTGGGCAACCTGCCAGAAGACCTCGACGATGTCACCGTCGTTATTACCTCCGTGACCAAGCCGGAGACCCGCAAGAACGCGGGCAAGAACTTCGTGTTCATGGAAGACCTCATTGAAGAAGGTCGTACATCGAACGCCAAGCTAGATCCGAAGCCGGAGCAGGGACGCATCATCATCATGTCCTCCGGCACCACCGGCATCCCGAAGGGTGTCCTGCGCAATGAGCCCAAGACACCGGCAACCGTGGGTGCAATCGCCGATCGTATTCCGTGGCGCCGCAACATGGTCATTCACCAGTCCGCATCCATGTTCCACGCCTGGGGCTGGGCAAATGTGCTGATTGGCATGGCTACCGGCTCCACCATTGTCACCATGCGTGTCTTCGACCCGAAGAAGGCTGTTGACCAGTGTGAACAGTACGGCTGTAACGGCATGATTTCCGCGGCCTTCTTCCTGCGCCAGATCAAGGATGTTCTGGATGAGGAGCCGAACCGCAAGATTGGCCCGTTCCGCTTCATTGTCTCCTCTGGTAACGCCATCCCGGGCTGGCTCGTCTCCGCGCTGACTCACCGCTTCGGTCCGGTTATCTGTAACTTCTACGGCTCCACCGAGGCCGGCCTGTGCTCCATCGCATCCGGCGCGGACCTCGCAGCCCGCCCGGACTCCGCAGGTCGCCCGGCAATTGGCGCCAAGGTTCGCATCCTGGGTGACGACGGCAAGGAAGTCGAGCCGGGTGAGGTTGGCATGATCCACACCGCTCAGGAGCTCTCCTTCATCGGTTACCTGAACAAGAAGGACAAGTTCACCACCGTCGATGGCCTGTTCCAGATTGGTGACCTCGGCCGTATCGACCAGGACGGCTACCTGTACATCTGTGGTCGCTCCGACGACATGGTGATCAAGGGCGGCGAGAACGTCTTCCCACGCGAGGTCGAAGAAATTCTGGGCCCGGTGCCGGGCATCGCCGATGTCTTCTGCCACGGCAGCAACGAAAACGACGAGATTTTCGCTGACCTGTTCCTCTACGTTGTCCGCGAGGACAATGAGGCCGGCAAGAACCTCACCGAGGACATGCTGCGCGAGTACGTCCGCGAAACTCTGGCCGAGCACTCCACTCCGGACCGCGTCTTCTTCGTCGACTCCCTGCCGCGCAACGCCATCGGCAAGGTTGTCCCGCGCGAGGTCAAGGCGATGCACGAGCGCCTGAATCTGGACGCTCAGTAAGAAGCCTGCACACGAAAGTGTGCCCACCGGCTATCCGCCTGGTGGGCACACTTTTTGCTTGTCTCAGCTACCTTTTGCGCGGCTATCCGCGCGGGCGCACCTGGATTTCATCCACGTTGGCATCCGCTCCGGTATCAACGGCCAGACGTACTGCGGCTGCGATCGATTCAGGCCGCATGAACTTCGTGCCGTCGTAACGCCAATCAGCATCATCGCGGTGCCAATTCGACTGCAGCTGAACCTGCATATCGGTATCGACGCGCCCGGGGTGCACGGAGCTGACTCGAACCGCGCCACGCTCTTCCTCGCGCAGCGCATCGGTGAAGGCCCGCAGCGCGAACTTCGACGCTGCATACGGTGAAGTACCAGCTGAAGCGCGGAATCCCGAGCCCGAGTTGATGGTTACCAGCGTGCCCTCCGCCTTGCGCAGCGCTGGCAGCAGCTGGCGTGTCAGGTCGGCGACGGCGACGACGTTGATGTCCATAATTCGCGACCAGTCCGCACGCGAAACCTCCGCCACGTCCCCATCGACGTACACGCCCGCCGAGTGCACGAGCACATCCAGCCCGCGCCCACCGAGCGCCTCCAACAGCTTTGCCACTTCCGCGTTTACGGCGTCGGTATCACCCAGATCAGCAACGAATACGCTTGCCGACGGCAACTGCGACGCCACCTTCTCGGCAGACTCAGCACTGGTAGCGCCCACAATGACATGGTGGTCACGGGAGAGATCCTTGGCGACCGCCAGGCCAATACCACGGCTTGCACCCGTGACCAGGGCAATCTTGGTGTCAGCGGCAATATCGATGCTCATGTACGGCTCCTCTATGTAGTCGGTTTACTTCTTCGGCTTCGCGCCGCCCACCTGGTCGATGGGGGTCACCTGCAGGAAGTCAATGTTGACGCGCTTCGGACGGGTGGCCGCGAACACAATGATGTCGGCAACATCATCGGCGGTCAGCGACTCAACGCCATCGTAGACCGCTGCGGCCTTGGTCTCGTCGCCGTCGAAACGCACGAGTGAGAAGTCGGTGTGGACGCGCCCCGGATCGATTTCGGTGACGCGCACGCCATCGGCAGCAACCTCTTGACGCAGGACTTCCACCAGCGCGCGCTCAGCGTGCTTGGCTGCGTTGTAACCGGCGCCGCCGGTGTAGACCTGACGGCCGGCAATCGAGCCGACGGTGAGCACAATGCCGCTAGTGGACTTCAATGCGGGCAGCAGCGCGCGGGTGACGCGCAGGGTGCCCAGCACGTTGACCTCGTACATCCAGCGCCACTTTTCCTCGACAGCGCCTTCAACCGATTCCATGCCCCAGGCGCCACCGGCGTTGTTAACCAGCACGTCGACGCGCGGTTCGGCCTTAGCCAGCGCCGCCACATCGGCGTCAGAGGTGACGTCAACCTTGTAGACCGTCGCTTCACCACCGGCAGCGCGAATCTCCTCCGCGACAGCCTCCAGCTTGTCCTCGCGGCGGGCTCCCAGCACAACGCGGAAACCTTCAGCTGCGAACTGCTTGGCAGTGGCTGCACCAATACCGGAAGAAGCACCGGTAACTACAGCTACTTTCTTGCCATTAGTTGAAGTTTCAGAGGTCATGGGGGCTCAACTCCTTGCTACATGCGTCTACTAATATCCCCGACTGTAGTCATACGACACCCTCCTGCGCCGAAGACTGCGTGTGCTTTACACCTGATGTTCCACGTGAAACGTATATAAAACTGTGCCGGAATTTTTCCGATTCACCTCATACACAGCCGCTAAAACCGCGATACTGGTTGCATGTCTGACCAGCCTCACTTCCCACATCTTCTCTCCCCTCTCGACGTCGGTCCTCTAACTCTGCGCAATCGCATCATCATGGGCTCAATGCACTCCGGCCTGGAAGATCGCACCCGTGATATCCCCAAGCTGGCTGCCTACCTGGGTCGACGCGCCGAAGGTGGCGTGGGGCTCATCGTCACCGGCGGTTATGCTCCCAACATCGAAGGTTGGCTGACTCCGGCCGGTTCGATGATGGCGTCAAAGCGCATGGCGGACAATCACCGCCGCGTTACTGACCTCGTGCACTCCCACGGCAGCCACATCGTGCTGCAGGTGCTGCACGCCGGTCGTTACAGCTACAGCCCGCTGGCCCGCTCCGCCAATACCGGTCAGTCGCCGATTAGCCCGTTTAAGGCTCACCGCCTTACCGGCTTTGATGTCTCACGCACTATCGGCGCTTATGTCCGCGCCGCGAAGCTCGCGAAACGTGCTGGTTACGACGGCATCGAGGTTATGGGCTCCGAGGGTTACCTGCTCAACCAGTTCCTGGCCGAGCGCACTAACCACCGCTCGGACAACTGGGGCGGCAGCGCCGAGGCTCGCATGCGCCTGCCCATCGAAATTGTCCGTCGCATTCGCGCCGAAGTGGGCGAGGACTTCTTACTGCAGTACCGCATTTCGCTTCTTGACCTGGTGGAAGACGGCCAGACCTGGTCCGAGACCACTGAACTCGCGCAACGTCTGGTCGAGGCTGGCGTCGATGTCTTCAACACCGGTATCGGCTGGCACGAAGCACGCGTCCCCACCATCGTTACGTCCGTGCCGCGCGCCGCATTCACGGATCTGACTGGTCGTCTCCGTTCGCTTGTCGACGTCCCGGTGGCAGCCTCCAACCGAATCAACCGCCCCGAGGTTGCGGAGAAGATCCTCGCTGACGGCAATGCGGACTTGATTTCCATGGCCCGCCCACTGCTGGCTGACCCGGACTTCGCCATCAAGGCGGGCGATGGTCGAGCTGACCAGATCAACACCTGTATCGCCTGTAACCAGGCCTGCTTGGACCACACCTTCGCGGCCAAGCGCTCCACCTGTTTGGTCAACCCGAAGGCTGCTTACGAAACCGAGTTGGTATCCGTGCCGGTATCGAAGGACAAGGCCAAGCGCGTCGCCGTCATCGGCGCTGGTGTGGCTGGACTCGCTTTCGCGGAAGCCGCAGCTCAGCGCGGCCACCACCCGGAGATTTTCGAGGCCGCCGACCAGATTGGTGGCCAGTTCAACCTCGCCGCAAAGATTCCGGGCAAGGAGGACTACGGCGAGACGCTGAAGTACTTCTCCCGCCGTCTGGAGGTACTCGAAGTTCCGGTTCACCTGAACACGCGTGCCGACGTCGACGAACTCAAGGCCAAGTTCGACCACGTGATTGTGGCCACGGGTGTTACCCCGCGTATCCCGGGCATTGACGGTATCGACCACGAGAAGGTCATTCGTTACGACGAACTGCTCTCGGGTGCGAAGCAGGCCGGCAACAAGGTGGCCGTCATCGGTGCTGGTGGTATTGGTGTGGACGTGTGTGAGTACCTCACTCGCAAGCCGAACCAGACCATCGAAGCCTGGAAGGACGCCTGGGGCGTCGGTGACCCTGCGGAGTTCCGCGCGGGTCTGACCAAGCCGGGCACGGTCTCTGGCGCAGCTGAGGAGTTTGAGGTTGAGCGCGAGGTGCACCTGCTGCAGCGCAAGACCTCCCGCATCGGTAAGGGCCTGGGCAAGACCACTGGTTGGGTTCACCGTGCGGAAATCAAGAAGGCCGGTGTCAAGCAGTACACCGGCGTCACCTACAACCGTATCGATGACGAGGGCCTGCACATCACCATCGATGAAAAGCCACAGGTCATCGCGGTTGACAACGTGATTGTCTGTACTGGTCAGGTATCCAATCTGGACTGCCTGGGCGGAAAGGATCGCGAGAGCGTCACCGGCGATAACTCCAATGTCACCATCATCGGCGGCGCGGACGTGGCCGCTGAGCTGGACGCAAAGCGTGCCATCCGCCAGGCCGTTGAGGTAGCGCTCGCGCTGTAGGGCTAGGGCTGCTACGCCTCGTAGCGGTCGGTGTAGGCGCGCTGCTCGAACTCGAAACGGCCCGGGTGAGCCGGGAACTCACCCGGGACACCGATGGCCAGCAACAGCGCTACCGCCACATCGGTGTCACCGGCACCGATAGCTTCCTTGACCTTCTGCTCACTAAAGCCCGTCATCGGGGAGCTAGCCCAACCAAAGGCGCTGGCAGTGACCATAGCGAAAGAAGCGGCAATCATGGCGTCGCGGATTGCGAACTCGCGGGAGAGCCCCTTTTCCTCGCGGGCCTCATGGAAGGAGGTCATCGAGGCCTCCCGCTCAGCAGCGGCGACTTCGTCCCACAGGCCAGTGGCCTTGTTGGCCTCAACCAGGCGCGGAATACCGCGCTTCCAGCCGGTCGGCTCACCAATGAAGGCGAGCAGCAGCGGCGCATTGGCAACCTGCTTCTGACCACCGGCAGCTTCCACTACCTTCTGGCGCACCTCAGGGTCCTCGATGCGCACAATCGCGCGGGACTGAATGTTAAAGGCGCTGGGAGCTTCCAAAGATAGCTCCAGGAGGCGGCGCACGTCAGCGTCGTCAAGAGGTTCGTCAGCATAGACGCGTGTGGCGCGGCGGTTGCGGACGATGTTCTCAAATTCGGTGGCGAACTGGTCGCGCGGAGAATGTGAAGTCATGCATTAGAGATTAGCGGGCGGCCAACCTTCGAGTTCGAGTAGCCAGCGCTTCATTTCGCGGCCACCGGCATAGGATCCGAAAGATCCCGCTCCCCCACTGGCGGGAACGACGCGGTGACAGGGAATCAGAATACCCAGCGGATTGGTGGCACAGGCCGAGCCGGCAGCCCTGGCGGCACGGGGTGAACCGGCCATCTCGGCAAGCTCGCCATAGGTCACAACCTGGCCATACGGCACATCGCGCAGTGCGGTCAGAGCACGAGCGCGGAAAGAATCCTGCGTGAATACGTCGCAGTCCAGCGGCAGCGCAAACTCACGGCGCTGCCCGGCAAAATACTCGCGGAACTGCTGCGCCGCCAGTTCCGCCACCGCCTGCGCTTCGGGGTCGGCGGCGCTGGGGTCGTCGTCAAGCACGGGGCCTAAGAGATTGACTTCGACGACCCCGCGAGCGGAGGTGGCGATTCCAAGCACGCCGAAAGGCGTTTCTACCTGGGAAATCGCCATAAAACCTCCTACTTAGCCCTTGTTGGCCTGGAACCAGGCCAGCAGCTCGTCCCACTCCTTCTCGTGACCGGAGCGGAAGTACCCACCGTAGCCCACGCCCTTACCACCAGCCGGCTGAGCCTGGCGCTTTTCAATCTTTTCCGCAGAGCTCATCACATTGGTGATCAGGTCTGCCGAGGACTCCTCAGTCCAGTAATCATCCGGAACGCGGATGGACAGGAACGGCTGCGGAGCCTTGGAGAAGCGGTTAGCGAAGTCGAACTCGGAGTCGTCGAAGAAGTAGCCTTCCTTGCGAGCCCAGCGAGCCCACTGACGCATGACACCGTTCGGCGGCTCGACAGCCAGACGCCACGCCGACGCCGGAATGTGGCCAGTGATGAAACCGCTAATCGGGCCGAGAATATTGAAGATGAAGAATGCGCGGACCTTGCCCGCCACGGACGGCACCTTGGAAATACGCATACCGCGGCAGTTGACCAACGCCGCTGCGTCATAGGTGCCCTCGGAGCCGGCGTAGACGATGCCGTGACCACCAACCGCGTGACCGACAGCGAAGTGCGGCACGTCCGGGTAGGTCTCCTTGGCCCACTCAATCACACCCGGAATATCCTTGGTGATCCAGTCCGACATCCGGATGTCTTCATTGTTCTGGTCAGTCTTCAGAGCGGACTGGCCAATTCCGCGGTAGTCATAGGTGATAACGCCGTAGCCCTTTTCTGCCACGGTCTCAGCGAAACGGTGGTAGAAACCCTGCGGCACACCGGTACCGGAGTGAACGGTGATGATGCCGTTGGGAATGTTCTCTGGGTTCTCCTTCGGGCGGAACATGGTTCCGCGCAGCAGGACGCGGTCATTTGCCGGAATAATGATGTCCTGCCGAGGGCACGGCTCCGGCAACTTCGGGCTCTTCGCGGAAAAACGGCTATCCCCAGTGGAAGTGGTTGAGGCTTCGGAGGTCATTTATGCAGTTCCTTCGAGTGGACTTAAACAGTGCATGATTTTGTATTCACAATCTTAAAGTGTAAGGCTCATCACTTTCAGCGCTTTCGTGGAATTTGCCTCACACGCGTTACAACTGCACATCCCCATAGGCGCGTTCGTCCTCAATTGGCTCCAGATGCGAGGAGATATGCACACCTGGAAAACGCTCCCGCAGCTCATCTTCCATCGCGGTAAGCACATCGTGACCGCGCTCCACGCTCCACGGGCCCGGCACCAACACATGGAACTCAATGAACTTCTGATGCCCCGACTCGCGAGTGCGGATTTCGTGGACGTCAATGCCACGACTCCGGTCACGGTGCGAGGCCAAAATCTCATCCACCGCCACGCGGTCGTCGCCCTCCATGGCCTTGTCCATCAGGCCGTTACCGGAATCGCGCAGCAGCTTGTAGCCGGTGACCAGGATGTTTACGGCCACGGCCAGCGCGATGATCGGGTCAAGCCACCACAGGCCGGTAACCCACACCAGCGCCACACCTACGAGCACTCCGGCGGAGGTCCACACGTCGGTCATCAGATGCTTGCCGTCGGCGGTCAGCGCCAGGGAGTTGTGTTGGCGCCCGGCCTTAAGCAGAATCAGCGCCACCGCACCATTGATCACCGAGGCAATTACGGTCACGACGAGGCCCTGGCCAATCTGCTCAATCGGCTGCGGGTTCACCAACCGCTCGATGGAGACATAAATAATGGCCGCCGCCGCCACGAAGATCATGGCACCTTCCAGCCCGGCCGAGAAGTACTCTGCCTTGGAATGGCCGAACTCATGGTCGCGGTCTGCGGGCCGCGCGATAACCTTGAGCACGATAATTGCGACAACTGCCGCAACCAGATTGACAATCGACTCCGTCGCGTCGGAAAGCAGGCCCACCGATCCGGTTAGAGTGTAGCCCCAAAACTTCAGCGCGATGGTGACGACCGCCGCCCCCACTGAAAGCCAACCAAAACGAGATAAGTCCTGCATATGCGGGCACTTTACCCGCCTTTCCGGAGTTACTACCAGTTCTATGAGCACCGATTTCCAGTTCAATTTGCAGAACATTTCTGCAGGCCTGCCGTTCGCGTCGCAGCTCGCCTCGCTTGCCGACGCCGTGCGCGACCACGACGTAGTAGTCCAGGCCCCACCGGGCACCGGCAAAACCACGTTGGTTCCACCGGCGGTGGCCAACACCCTGGGTGGCCGCATTGTGGTCACGGCTCCCCGGCGCGTGGCGGTGCGCTCGGCGGCGCGGCGGTTGGCGCAGTTGTCGGGCACGAAGCTCGGTGAGGAAGTTGGCTACTCGGTGCGTGGCGACGCAAAAGTTTCCCGCACCACCCGCGTTGAGTTTGTCACTCCCGGTGTGCTGCTGCGCCGACTGCTGCGCGACGGCGACGTGGATGCCAGCGCGGTGCTCATCGATGAGGTGCACGAGCGCGGCTTGGACACCGACCTGGTGTTGGCGATGGTGCGCGACTTGCGGGATATCCGCGATGACCTGCGCATTGCCGCTATGTCGGCAACGGTGGACGCGCCGAAGTTCGCGGCCTTGCTCGGCGGCTCCACCCCGGCCCCCATTGTGGCGGCGGAGGCGGAGATCTTTCCGCTGGACATCCGCTACGCGCCCTTTCCGCAGCGGCTGGATGCACGCGGTGTGACCGACGACTTCCTGCAGCACGTTGCCGCCCAGGCCAGCACACTCGCGGAAGAAGCCGCCGGTGATGTGCTGGTTTTCCTCCCCGGCATCCGCGAGGTGGAACGCTGCGCAGGCTATATCGCGGATTCCTCGGAGGTGGCGGTGCTGACGCTGCACGGCCAGCAGAGCTCCGAGGAGCAGGACCGCGTGTTCCGTCGGCAAGCGGATGGTAGACGCGTAATTGTGTCCACCGCGATTGCGGAATCATCCGTGACCGTGCCGGGCGTGCGCGCCGTTGTCGACGCCTGCCTCGCGCGCGGACCGCGACTCGACATCGCGCGTGGCTTCTCCGGCCTGGTCACCAGCTCGTGTGCGCAGTCCTCGGCGAACCAGCGCGCAGGCCGAGCGGGACGTGAGGGCCCGGGCATAGTGGTGCGCTGCGTCTCCCAGTCGGAATTCGCGTCCTTTCCCGCCTGGCCCGCGCCGGAAATCGAGGTCGCCGACCTGACCCAAGCGCTCCTCGACGCCGCCGCGTGGGGCACGCCTGGGATGCAGGGACTGAAGCTTCTCGACGCCCCACCACCCCACCACGCGGAGGTCGCAAACCGCATTCTGGCTGGTCTGGGCGCTGTTGATGAGGACGGTGACATCACGGAACTCGGCCGTACTCTGGCTACCCTGCCGGTGCATCCGCGCATGGGACGCGCGCTGCTGACGGCTACGGCCATGATGCCGGAGCACGCGGGCGCGGTCGCACGCGCGGTGGAGAAACTCACCGATGCCCGCGGCTTGGCCAAGCAGGTGCGCCGCATTGAGCTGGATACTGAGGCCCCCGCCAACCTGCTGCCCTCGGACATCCCCGCGCTGGTCACGGCCCTGGCGTGGCCGGATTTCATCGGGAGGCGCCGCAGTGCGAACTCCGACGAATACCTCTTCACCGGCGGCACCGCCGCGGAACTCGCCCGCGGTTCTGACCTGCACGGCCACGAGTGGATTGCGGCCGCCGACATCTCGCGGCTCTCCCACGGTCGTGCGCTCATCCGCACCGGCGAGGCGATCGACCTGGAAATCGCCATGCTCGCCGCCGG
Source organism: Corynebacterium sp. HMSC064E08 (assembly GCF_001811805.1). Lineage (NCBI taxonomy): Bacteria > Bacillati > Actinomycetota > Actinomycetes > Mycobacteriales > Corynebacteriaceae > Corynebacterium > Corynebacterium sp. HMSC064E08. Next base: position 96,348 of record NZ_KV806691.1, on the reverse strand, counting down.
CCACCTCGCCCGCACGGAGACCACGGCGCGCGTCGAACAGGGCCGCGTTCGCGCCCGCGAGCGCGACCTGCTCGGCGCCATCGAGCTGTCCTCCCGCCAGGTCTCCCCGACGCCCGAGCAGTGCATCGCCGCCAACTCCGCCTGGCTTGCCGACGCGCTTACCGACGCCTCCCCCAACCTCGACCGCGACACCGAACAGCTCCGCCGCCGCATGGCCTTTCTCCACACTCATCGCGGTGCCCCATGGCCGGATGTCTCCCCCGCAGGGCTCGCGGCCCAAGCCGAGCTCCTTTTTGCCGGCGAGCTGGACCGTCCGACCCCACCCAAGCTAGATGCCGAGCACCTCCGCCGCCTGCTGCCCTGGCCGGAGGCTTCGGACTTCGACCGGCTGGTGCCCGAACGCCTGGAGGTCCCCTCCGGTTCGAAGATTCGCCTGGAGTACCCGGAGGACCCCACGGACCCTGAGGCAAAGATTGTGCTCGCCGTGAAGTTGCAGGAGTGCTTCGGCCTGGCGGAGACCCCGCAGGTATTGGAAAAGCCGGTGACAATGCATTTGCTGTCACCGGCTCAGCGACCACTCGCGGTCACTCAGGACTTGGAAAGTTTCTGGAATGGCGCCTACGCACAGGTTCGCTCCGAGATGCGGGGCCGTTACCCCAAGCACCCGTGGCCGGAGAACCCGTGGGAGGAGCAGGCTACTGCGAGGACGAAGCGTCGTCGTTAAGCAAGCCCGTCGTTAAGCAGCTGCCTGTGCCCGCACGCGACTGGGCTTGCGCCAGAGGTAGATTGCGTAGCCCAGGCAGGTGAAGAAGAGCACGCCCCCCATGATTCCCTGCATGTTGCCGTAGAACCACTGCCCCACATTGGCAGCGTGGCCGAAGTCATTGCCCACGAACACCTTGTACGGTGCCCACCAGTGGGCGATCATGAACAGGACACCGACAATAATGTGCCCAATCTCGCGGACGAAGAGCACCAGCGGCACGAAGACCATGACGATCGACCAGTGGTGGCTGACCGCGTATGGCCCGGCGAAGCTGACCGCCAGCGCAACGAAACCAAGGGCTGCGACATCATAGCCGTTGCGGTGGTAGATCCACGCCACGAAAGCAGCAGCGATGGCACCGATGAGGAAGAAACCGTAGATGCCAATATCGAGCGCGGTACCCTCCACCCCGGCGCGGGCGAGCAGACCACTGAACGCCTGGTTGGCCTCATAGGTCGGGGCGCCACCGCGGTTGCCGGCGAAGAACTCATCGGTCCAGAAGTAGATGGACTCCTTAAAGCGCACGGCGAAACCAATAGCGACGGTCACCAGGAACCAGCAGAAGCTCTTGGCCACGGCCGCAAAGTCACGGCGCATGAGGAACACCAGCGCATATGCCGCGGGGGTGATCTTAATTCCCGCCGCGATACCCACGCCCAGTCCACGCAGTTTCTTGGGCAAAAAGCCCAGCACATCGGAGACCACCAGCAGCGCGAGGAAGACGTTGATCTGCCCGAAGAGCACGTTGGCGCGCAGCGGGTCGAGCAGCATCACAACACCGAGCACGCAGGTAGCCATCAGCTTCGGACGCTCAGAGCCGAGACGAGTGAAGACCATCCACAGCATCGCCCACACCGCCGCCAGCGTGGCGAACGTCCAGATGATCTGCAGGGTCACCGGCCCCGCCCAGGTCAGCGGGTAAAACAGCAGCGCCGCAAACGGTGGGTAGATGAAGCGGAAACCCGATCTGGTGGGAAACTCTGGTGAGTAGAGATCCTGGTCTCGTCGTAGTGCCCAGCCGGCGTCTTGGAAGACCTCGAGGTCCATCATGTAGGCAGTTGCCGCAAGATAGATGAAGTCGATGACAACGACCAGCGACACCAGCCCAAATACAATTGCCAAGATCCGTCTCTGCATGACGGAAAGCGTCGAGAGTCTGTCCATGAGCATGATTCGACACTACCGCACAGTTCTTCCTACTCAGGCCTTAGAGTGGGAGGTATGTTCGTGGAAAACTATCGCAAGGTTCGCTCCGAGATCGACGACGCTTGCCGACGAGCTGGGCGCCAGCCCTCCGAGGTCCGCCTGCTGCCCGTCAGCAAGACTGTGCCTGTCGACGCCCTGGTGGAATCCTGGCCGGAGCTCGCAGCAGCCGGCTGCGCTGGCCTGGCGGAAAACCGCGTCCAGGAAGCGGTGGCCAAGGCGGAGGCATTCCGGGAGGCCTTCGGCGACAAGGCACCACATATGGCCATCATTGGTCCACTGCAGACGAATAAGGCCGGCCACTTGGTCAGTTGTGCTGATGAGTTTCAGGCTCTGGACCGCCCGAAGGTGGCCGGAGCACTGCAGCGTCGCTTGGCCGATTCCGAGCGCACGCTCGATGTCTTGATTCAGGTCAATGCCTCCCGCGAGCCGCAGAAGTCGGGTCTGGCGCCGAGCCACGCGGCGGAGTTTGTCCGCATGTTTGGCCCCGATGGCGAATACCCGAACCTGCGTCTGCGCGGGTTTATGACCATCGCGGCCCAGAATGATCCGAATGTGCGCGAGACCTTCGCGGAGCTGCGGGAGCTGCGGGACAGTCTGCTCGGGGATTTGCGGGACGGTGTCAGCCTCAACGAACTGTCAATGGGTATGTCCGGCGACTACCGCGAAGCCATCGCCGAGGGGGCGACCACCGTGCGTGTGGGACGCGCCATCTTCGGTGAGCGCTCCTATCAGAAATAAAGGTCGCGAAATAGAGGTAATCTCAATGCCATGAGTTCTGATGTCTCCCCGTGCTCCCGTCGTCGTTTCCTCCTGGGAACTGCCGCCACTGCAGCTGGCGCACTCGTAGCCGCTTGTGCACCAAAGTCTGCGGTGGAGAAGGTTGACGCTGCCGACATTCCGGTTGGCGGCGGTGTGGTGATCGGCAATTACGTCGTCACGCAGCCGGAGGAAGGCAAGTTCGCCGCTTTCTCCAGCTCCTGCCCGCACCAGAATGGTCGTATCACTGAGGTCAGCAATGGTGTGATGATTTGCCCGAACCACAACTCCCACTTTGATATTGCTACTGGTGAGGTTGTTTCTGGCCCCTCGCGTAAGCCCGCTGGTCAGGCATCGCTTTCAGCCGAAGGCACTGAGCTGATTGTGGGCCAGAAGTAGGTTCCGGAAGCAGATTAGTGGTCGGTGGGTTCAAGGCCTAGAAGATCTACGCCAGCCGGCGCCAGCTGGAATCGCAGCGGACGGCGGCTCGTCGGCGTTGCCAGTCCTTGAGCCTCTAACTCGGCGAGATACTTTCGCGCTGTCCGCTTCTCCTTGCCGATGGTGTCGGCGACGTGTTCGAGCTTGATTCCATAATCAGGTCCGAACAACCGAGCCTGTGCCAGGACAAACAGCGTCCCGATCTCGTTGTCTGTCAGCGACACGGATAGTGCCTGCTCGGGCGAGTTGGTTAGCTCAGCTACCCGCTGTTCAAGCTTCTCGCACTGGTGGGACTTCATCTGCAGCTCTTCCAGCAAATACTGCTGAGCATTCAGAATGACATCAGCCATCACCTCGACGAAGAACGTGACTTCGCCCCGGTTCATTGGGTCTTCCGTAGTGGTAAAAGCCTTGTAATACTTCGCTTTATCCTCAGCGAGTTGGCGAGAAATAGTCAGCGCTGTGGCAGGTGAGAGTGTCTCCCGCAAAGCCACTGACAGCAGAAAACGCCCCATCCGACCATTGCCGTCATAAAACGGGTGAACGAACTCGAACATGAAATGGCTTGCCAGGATTCGAATAAGCCGATTGTCCTCTGAGGAATTCACCGTTTCCAGGAACTCATTGAGAAGTTGGTGAATGGCAGCTTCACTTTCAACACCGCGATGAATCTGTCGCTGCCCATCGGTAATTGTGACCGTTGATGCTCTAAAGAGTTCACCGTCTAACTCGTCCTCGGCGCCAATTTCATCGCCGAGAAGTTGATCGTACTGCTGCCGGATCCCTGTGAGTGTTGTCGGAAACTCAATCCGCTCATCGTTTGCCAGCCGGAAATAGAGCTGACTGAACTCATGAAAGCGCTTGTGCTGGGTTCCCGAAGTGTTGTCCAACGCCTCGGCGACTTCTCGCCGTGTGGAGTGGATTCCCTCAATCTCATTGGTGGCTACCACCTCGGCCAGGAGCAGATTGAAGAGATAGTGAGTCCGCGCTGCACCCGGCAGACGATTCCACAACTGTGAAATCTGCAGCTCTAGAGACAGAATCTTTTCAACCTTGGCTGCGAGATCGCTTGTAATGCAGCAAAAGAGTGGCCACTGCCCCAGCGGAAAGTGCCACTGAATCGTCGACGGGGAGTCTTTGCGTGACTGGTACTCGCTCTCCACTGCCTGTTCCGCATCGTGTGCAGACATGTGGAAGATCCTCTTAAGCGGATAGTGCTTCACGGCGAGTCTCCCCCTTCTGTTTCCAATGCTTTTTACATGATGCTTTCTACATATAGTGCCCTAAAAACGAACCCTTAATGTAAAAAATCACCGTTTTTTACATTAAGGGTTCGTTTCTTGGTGTCTAAATGTACCTTGCTGGCGATTTTCCCCCTACCGCGTTACCCTTAGCGCCGCGGCTTCAACCCGGCCACGGCACATGCACCAGCGATGAAGGACAGCGCCACCAGCCACGGAATCAGCCCTGCCCACTCGAAGCGACTGAACACCATGCCGGATACCCAACCGACAATGGACGAGCCCGCGTAGTAGCTGAACAGATACATCGATGACGCCTCGGCGCGGTCGCGCTGTGCCACCAGGCCCACGCCGGACGAGGACAGCGAGTGCGCCACGAAGAACGATGCCGTGAACACGAGCACGCCCACGATCAGCGCGGACAACCACGGCAGCAGCGCCAGCCCCAGGCCCATGCACGCCGCCAGAGTCGCAATGGCGATGAGGCGACGGCGGCTCACCGTCTTCGCCCACACACCCGCGCGTGCCGACGACCACGTGCCCGACAGGTAGAGAATAAATACGAACCCTGCCAGTGCCGGGGAGAGCCCGAACTTATCGCCCAGTCGGAAGCCCAGGTAGTTGTACAGGGAGACAAACGCTCCCATAAACAGGAACGCCAGGGCGCACAGCGCCAGGATGCGCGGGTCGCGCAAATGTCGCGCAATGGCCTGCCCCTCCCCTGCAAACGACAGTTTCTTCGGCTTAAACCTGCGCTGTTGCGGCAGGAAGTACCAGGTCAGAATGGCGAAGATGAACGCCACCGTCGCCGAGACCGCAATCGCCACCCGCCAGGAGGCGAACTCCAGCACAATGGACGGAATGATACGGCCGAGCAGGCCACCGACCGTCGTGCCCGAGATATACAGCCCCATCACGCGACTGACGTGGTCGGCGTGGACTTCCTCACTGACATACGCCATAGCCACTGCGGGCACACCGGCAATGACAATGCCCTGCAACAGGCGCAGCGCAATCATCGAACCGATGCCCGGCGCGATTGACACCACGAGCCCCAGTAGCGTTGCCACAAATGCGCTGATGACGATGACGCGCCTGCGCCCAAAGCGTTCCGACAAAATGGACACCGGGATAATCGCACAGGCCAAGCCACCGGTGGTGGCGGATACCGTCAGCGCGGCGGTGGCGGGGTCGACCGATAGCTCGTCGGAAAGCGTGGGCAGTAGCGCCTGCGTTGCGTAGAGCGCTTGGAACGATGCCAGGCCAGCGAAAAGCACAGCAATAAGCGCGCGACGGAATCCGGGATCTTCTGGCCGCAGTCCTTCGATCTGTTCGGGGTTTTCGTTAGCGCTAGTCACTTGTCCTACGTTAGCCCTCCCTCCAAACCCCTCGCTGAATACACGGATTCAGAAAACCTTTTTAATTCGCCCGCGGTATCGCTTTCGTTTTATTAGTTTCGTAGGCATGACTACTTCTTCCGCACAGCCACAGAGTCGCAACCACGACCGCGAGTACGACATCGTCGTCTACGGTGCCACGGGTTTCGTGGGCCGCTTGATTGTGGACTATCTGGCTAAACACGCCGGTCAGACGAAGGTGGCGCTCGCAGGCAGGAACGCCCAGAAGCTTGCCGACGTCGCGGAGAACGCAGGCGTATCGGACTGGCCGGTCATTGTTGCGGATGCTGCCGACCAGCCGGCGGTGGCTCAGCTTGCGGCCAGTACAAAGGTGGTGCTGACCGTTGTGGGGCCGTATGCGAAGTACGGTCGCACCCTGGTGGCCGAGTGCGCCAAGGCCGGTACTCACTACGTCGACCTGTGTGGCGAGGTGCTGTTCGTCCACGACTCCATCGCGAATAACCACGAGGTGGCACAGCAGACCGGAGCGAAGATTGTTCACTCTTGCGGCTTCGACTCGATTCCTTCCGACGTCGCTGTCCGCGAGCTCCACGAGGCGGCCCACACCAAGCTCGGTGAGACAACCCTGCTGTTCAAGCACGTCAAGGGCGGGGTCTCCGGCGGCACTATCGATTCGGTCCGCGTCCAGCTAGCACAGGCCAAGAAGGACCCCAAGCTGCGTCGCATCATCGCCGATCAGTACGCCCTGGCTGAGCCGGGTCCCGACCAGGGTAAGTTTGGCGTCGACCTGCGCCCGGCGCGCTTCCGCCGCCATTGGCGAGCACCCTTCTTCATGTCGCCATTCAACACCCGCATTGTTCAGCGCTCGGCGATGCTGGCGGATTACGGTGATTCCTTCCGCTACCGCGAGCTACTCAATGTCGGCCGTGGTCCGAGGGCTTTCGTGCGCGCAAATATTTTCGCGGCTGTCTGCAGGTTGGCGCTGGCGGCGATGGCGTTCGGGCCGACGGCCAAGCTCATTGATAAGAAGCTGCCGAAGCCGGGCGAGGGCCCGAGCGCTGAAGAACAGGCCGAGGGACGCTTCACCATCGAGGCCTACACCGTCGATACTTCCGGTATTCACTGGCGTTCCAAGGTGTCTCTCGAGGAAGACCCGGGGTACGCAGGCACCGCGATTATGATTTCCAGCGCCGCCCTCGCACTCGTCCACGACGATCTGCCGGACGCTACCGGCGTGCTCACTCCTACTGTCGCGCTTGGCGACGCCCTGTCCCGCCGTCTCCGCGCGGGCGGCATGACCATTGAGGCGGTGCAGGCTCGATGATTGGCGGCCTGACCGGTGCTTTTGCGAATCTCACCCGCGGACCGAAACTGCCGAGTGTAGGTGGCGGCCGTGCGTTAGTGACCGGCGCTTCCTCCGGCATCGGCTGGGCATGCGCAGAGGCACTGGTCGAGGCCGGTTTCGAGGTCGTTGGTACGTCCCGCAGGGGCGCGGAGGCGCCGCACCCCGAGGGCGTGCAGATGGTGGCGCTCGACATGTCCAGCGCCGACGACATCGCTGCTGTGGTCGCCCACGGGCCTTACGACGTCGTCGTCGCCAACGCCGGTGAGAGCCAGTCGGGCGCTTTCGAGGAGCTACCCCGCGAGGCGATTGAGCGTCTCTTCCAAGTCAATGTTCTGGGGCAGGTGGAGCTGTTACAGCAGCTGCTGACTGGCATGCGCGAGGCCGGTCGTGGCCGAATTGTGCTGGTTGGCTCGATGCTCGGCGGGTTGCCGCTGTCCTACCGTTCTTCCTATGTGGCGACGAAGGCCGCTATCCGCGGCTTTGGGCTTTCGTTGCGCGGTGAAGTCGCGCAGTTCGGTATTGGGGTGACGGTTGTCGAGCCGGGTGCCATCAACACGGGGATTTCTACACGTCGGACGACGTATGGCGATGAGGGTTCCGTTTACGCTGCTGATGTCCACCGCATGCTGACGAAGTTGAATGCCAATGAGGAAGATGGCATTCCCGCTTCGGAGATTGCTGAGGTGGTTATGCGCGAGGTATCTGCCGAGCGACCTTTGGCTCTGGTGGCGCGGGGGTCGTCGGCAAGCGTTGCGGTGCCCTTCATGCGGCGAATCCCGACGCAAGCGATGTTGACCATCATGCGCCGGGTGCACGGGCTGCGGTGAGTTAATCGGCGACGGCGCGCATTTCAACGGCCTGCGCACACGCCTCCGCGGCTTCGTGAGCCAGGTTGATGGCCTCTTGCTCGTCTGCGACTTGGACAATCCAAAAAGCTGACGGGAACGTCATCGCGTTGTAGTACGGCAGATCGCTATGTGAACCATCCGGCAGCACCGTCATGGCATCCTCCGGCGGTACCAGCCCGCCGGACATAACCCAGTGGCCTTCGTCCTGGAGCTTCTGATTGAAGCGTCCAATCCGTTCAAAGGCAGCGTGCATTTCCTCATCAGAGTCATACGCGTTGATATCTCTGCGGCCATGGACCGTGAAAAAGTACTGCACACCAAGCTCCTGGGTTTCGTTTTGCTAAGTGTAACAGATTGAGTGGGGATGGAACCGGGAATTTGTGAGGAATTTAGAGCTTTGGTTGAGCGTTTTTGCGGCCAGGGCCTAGTTCTCCTGTTGCGCGGCGGCGGCTCGCTGTGCCCTAATCTCCGCTACCTGCTGCTTGCGGGTATTGAAACCCATGCGCCACGGGGCGGCTAGACCTGAGTCGGGGGCATGCGGGTTATCGCGCCAAGATTTGCCCTCGTTGTAGGCCTGCGCGCCCTCACGGTATGCGGCGGACTGCTGAGAAAAAGTTGGATACGGCTGTTCGTCAGCCTGCCTGGCCTGCGCACCGACCGATTTCATTCTCGCGCGCAGTTCCTTGATTTTGCTCTTCACCCTTTCGTCATGCTGTTCCTGCTGCTCTGCGATCTCAGCGAGTGCTTGCTGCTCGGTGATGGGGTCGCACCAGTCTTCCTGACCGTCGTCTTTGTAGATACTGCCGCTGTGATCCCAATACCTTGTCATGCGTTTACCCTCCTGAGTGTTTTTCATGGGTGTGACTACGCCGTTAGGTACAGGGAACCCGAAGGCGACAGAACCTACACTAACCTCTCCGCAGCTTCCGCCAGGCCCAATCAACAATCACGAAGCCAACAAGCGTCACACCGAACAGTGGTGCAACCACCGAGTAGGCAATCAGCAGCGCCACAACGGCCGCTGCAACTCCCGGGCGAATGTCCCGCCAACGCGTCGGCGCCGGGAGCCTGCCAGGGCGGCCACCTCGACCACGTCCAAACCACATGGCGTAACCGCGCACAATCATCGCCACCAGAGCGACACCAATCAGTGCCAGGACCAGCTGATTCACCCAACCGAACAGGATGCCCATGTGCGCGTTGATCAGCCATTCAGTCAGCTTCGCCGGCAGCGGCCAGTCCGCAAAGTGAATCCGATCGACCATCGCTCCGGTCGAGCCGTCAACGGTGACGGTCTCAATACCCATCCGCCATTCCTCGCGGGCTTCCTTGGCCATCCACACCGTGCCAGCTTCCGGTGGTGTCAGTTCGACTTTCCCGGACAGGCCCTCGGCACGTGCGAGGTTCATAACGCTATCCGCCTCTGACCAGTCATAATTCGCTGGTGCAGTCGCAGTCATAGCTGGTTTCGGCGCGTACCAGTCCATCGTCTCGCGCAGCTTTGCGATGCCCGTTCCAGCCACCCACGACCACGTCAGGCCGGTGACAGTCAGGAATAAAAGTCCAACGCTAACCGCCACGCCAACATTCGCGTGACGACGCATATGATGTGCCCTCTTACTTGTTCCCTGTGTCCGCTTACGACGCGAACGATCCCACCAGAGCCAGAGGCCACCAATAGCCAGTGCGCCCATCCAGGATGCTGCCGTCTCGGAGTAGAGGCGACCAAAGTTGCTATCAATCCAGAGCCTGCGGTGCCCTTCCGAGATCCACGCCCGCAGTGGCAGCGCCGCCGAGGAACCGTATTGCACCAGGTCACCCTTGATGCTCAAGTCGCCTGGGTCAACGAACACCGCATGTCGGTAGGACTCCGACTTCAGCTGCTCGTCATTGAACATGACTCGCGTTGTCTGCCCCGGCTTTTCCGGGACCTGCACTGCGGTCGCCGGCAGGTCAGGGTGCACGCGCTGCGCGACCTCAACCTGCTTTTCCAGTGGTTGTGCGGGAAGGCTTGATGTTGCAGTTAGTTCTTCGTGGTAAACCACCTTTTCTATGCTCGGGGCGAGGGCATACGCCACGCCTGTGATAGCTGCAATAACAAGTAGTGGCGCAACGAGGATGCCTGCAACGACATGGATTCGGTGCAGTAATGCTCGTGGCCCACCATTTTTCTGAGTCTGTGCGACGGGGTTTGCGGCTGGCGTTCCAGCGGCATCGCCTGTGGCTATTGAAGTCATGCCTTATTAGTCGGACGAACTGCCCCAGTTGTTCCCCAGCAAGCTCACTTTTATTACTTCCAGGGGTAGCCATTCGGCCACGCGCCTCGTTGTCGGCCACCTTGTGCACAACTACTCGTCGTAAAGCCCGCGTACCCTCGAATACATGGCTTATCCAGACGTGTACCACGCCAATGACAACCGCTATGAGACGATGCCGTACAACCGCTCCGGCAGTACAGGGCTGAAGCTTCCAGCCATTACACTGGGACTTTGGCATAACTTTGGTGATGACCGACCGCTCGAGACGCAGCGTGAAATCCTGCGCACCGCGTTCGACCACGGCGTCACACACTTCGACCTCGCCAACAATTACGGCCCACCGCAGGGCTCTGCGGAGGCGAATTTCGGTCGCATCATGGCCAAGGATTTCGCTCCCTACCGCGATGAAATGATTATTTCCTCCAAGGCCGGTTGGTACATGCAGGATGGCCCCTACGGCTTCGGCGGCTCGCGGAAGTACCTCGTGGCCAGCTGCGATGCCTCGCTGAAGCGCATGGACCTGGATTATGTGGACATTTTCTACCACCACCGCCCCGACCCGGATACGCCTATCGAGGAAACCGTCGCCGCCCTCGATTTCCTCGTCCGGTCGGGTCGCGCGCTCTACGTCGGCGTGAGCTCCTACTCCCCCGAGCTCACTCGCCGCGCGCAGAAAATCGCCCGTGAGCTGGGCACACCGCTGACCATTCACCAGCCGAGCTACTCCATGTTCAACCGCTGGATCGAGGACGAGCTGCTGGCAACCTGCGCCGACGAAGGCATGGGCGTCATCGCCTTTTCCGCGCTTGCGCAGGGGCTTCTCACCGACCGCTACTTGGATGGCGTGCCGGAGTCCTCGCGTCTCGGGGCACACAAGATGAACTCGGGGTTCCTCAACGACGACACGCTCACCGCCATCCGCGAGCTCAACGCCATTGCTTCACGACGAGGCCAGTCCCTGGCACAGATGGCCATCTCGTGGGTGCTCCGCCGTGACGAAGTGACCTCAGCCCTGATCGGTGCATCCTCGGTGAAGCAGCTGAAGAACAGCCTCGGCGCCCTGGACGCTGCACCGTTTAGCGATGAAGAACTCGCGGAGATCGACAAGTGGGCCGTCGACCGCGGGATTAATCAGTGGCAGGGCGCTACGGAGTCTGTGTAGGGAGCTCATCGAGCGCCGGCAGCACATACTCAATCAGCTCATCAATCTGCTCTTCCGCATCCCGCTTCGAGGTGCGGAAGTTGATGCTGACGTGGTTGATTCCGAGCTGTCGCTGGGATTGCAGCAGTTCAATGAGCTTGTTGCGGCCAAGGCGGTACCCGAAGTGGCCACCCTGCGCGGGGGCGTCGGGGTCTTCATGCAGGTCAATCCACAGTGATTCCAGGAATGGTTTGAACACGTCCTCACCGCACTCCTGCGCTACCGCCTCCTGCCAGTTGGCGATGTTTTTCTTCTGCATCTCCAAACCCTTGTGGTACATGAACCAACCGTCGGTATGCGCGGCCTTCCACTCCAGGCTCTGCTGACAGGAGCCGGTGGCCAACAGCGGAACTCGGCGTGCCAGCGGCTTGGGCACCACATCGGATCCGCCCATCTTGCCCTCGGACCACCGGATAGGCCGGTAGCTGGTGCTGAGGGCTTTTTCATAGACCTCGATATGCTCGCGGAAACGCTCACCGCGCTTGCCTTTGTCCTGGTTAAAGGCGGGGAACTCCTCGGGTCGGTCACCGGTGGCAACGCCAAAGAGGAAACGGCCATCGGAAAGCCTGTCCAGTGTGGCAGCGCGCTTGGCCATCACCAGCGGATGCTGGAAGGGCACGACGACTGCACCGGTGCCGAGCGCGATATCGGTGGTGTGTGCGGCGATGTAACTGAGGTACATCCAGGGGTCGTAGACCTGGCCGACGTCGCCGAATGTTTCCACGCGCAGCGGGATGTCGCGTGCCCACACCGCCGCGATGCCTGCGCGTTCGACTTTCTGAATCAGCCGAATCTGGTTGCTCAGCGCGTCCTTGGGCTCGGCTTCGGCGTCCTGCTCGATGGGCAGACTCAGCCCTACCGTGAGTCGGCCCGGCGCGAATGTACGCTGGTAACCGGGTAGTTCGTCGATGGGCTTGTCCGAAAGATCAAACAGCGAGCTCATGGTGCTCCACGGTAGTACAGCTCGAGGTGCGGCACTCGTCGTTAAGCTGGGAGCATGCTTGAGGATGTCATCATCGTCGGTGGCGGCCAAGCTGCCCTCGCTACCGCCTATTACTTGCACAAACACGGCATTGATCCGCTCATTCTGGACAATCAGCCCGCTCCCGGCGGCTCCTGGCGCAATGTCTGGCCCTCACTGACGCTCTTTTCCACCCCGGACTTTTCCAACCTTCCGGGCATCCAGATGCCCAATTATGACGGTTTCCCGCCCGCTTCCCACGTGATTGACTACCTCAGCTCCTACGAAAAGCGCTACGAACTGCGCGTTCAGCGCCCGGTCGCCGTCACGCACGTCTCCCATGACGGCACCTTCCACCTCACCAGCGATGCCGGTGACCTCGAATCCCGCCAGCTCATCGCCGCCACCGGCAACCGGCCCTTCGTCCCGCACTACCCCGGCACGACCGCCGCAAAACAGTGGCATTCGGCCAACTACCCAGGTCCCGAGCCATTCGAAAGCTCTTGCGTTGCCGTTGTCGGCGCGGCGAACTCCGGCGCCCAAATAGCCTCTGAACTGGTACTTTCCAACATCGACGCCACCTGGTTCACCCGCCACGAACCACGCTGGATGCCCGACGACGTCGACGGCCGCGTCCTGTTCAAACGCTACCGCCAGGGCTCCACCGACAGCATCGGCGACATCGTCGTCCTACCGCCCGTCCGCAAAGCCCGCGACTCCGGCGCACTCACCTGGACGCCCATGTTCTCCTCGCTTGACGACGTCCACGCGGACCACCTCATCTGGTGCACCGGTTTCCGCCCAGCGCTCGGCCCTTTCCGCAGCGTCGACTCTGACCTCATCGAGTTCGTCGGCTACGGCGACTGGGTTGGCCCCGGCGCCGCCACGATTATGGGCGTTGGCCCCTTCGCTAAGCGCGCGGCCGAGCGGGTGGCTGCCCGTCTGTCAGCATGACCTGCATTAGCATCATGTCCAACCAGCGCCCGTTCTTCGTCCCCACCTGCGGCAGTAGCCCAACACGCTGGAAGCCGTACTTTTTGTGCAGCGCAATCGACCCCTCGTTGCTGCCTTCAATCGCCGCAACCAAGACATGCTTTCCCGCCTCGCGAGCAGCATCGATGGTCGCGCTTAACAGTGCGCCACCATCCATGCGATGCGATTCTCCGCACTGACCGTGTCATCGTTCCAGATGGCGACGGTGTTGATTACGGCTTCGTTGTAGATCTCCGCGATTGCCGCGGCATCGTCCCGCGTTGCGTGCCGGATGATCACGGTTTTGCTCCCCATTGTCTGCGCTGTTTCTGTGCTGTTTTCTACAGCTCCGCTTTTATGAAAGCGAGATTACCAAGCTTTCGTTTTCGAACGGGTGTTTTATTTGTATTTTGGTACGCCACCCCGCGAACAACCCACAAAAACCCAGGTAAAGTGTGCTTTTATGGTCGCCTAACCACCTTCGAAAACTCCTCAAAATTCTCTTTCATTTCTCTTTACAAGCCAGAAAGGCGTCTGTAAGATAGCAAGTAAGTTCGAAAGAAAACCGACAACCATTGGAGCACCAGGGGGATCCAATGAAGTCCGAACAAGTACCCGAACCATATTGGGCTCATGAGAATTCTGAAGATGAGCTCTCAGCACTCGCGCGGGCTACCAACCGCGCCCAACTTGAGTTAATTGAAGCCTGCTGCCCTGCAGGTGATGATGACGTTGAAAACCATGCCGCTCGCATCAGCGTTCGGTTGGGAATCACTCGCAGTGAGGCACTGCGTATCTGTGACATTGGCCTGTTGCTGGAGAAAATGCCACAGTTGGCGGAATATGCCCGGGAAAGCTGCGCATTATCCATGCGGCAACTCGGCATCATTGCACATGGCGTAGTCGGCATCGAGCCTGATCAAATACCCGATGCAGAGAAGAAGATTCTGGCATTGGTTACGCCACGGAAGCGTCGTCAAGCAATGATTGGTCCTCGCACGCTCACCACCAAAATTGGTGATATTGCTGCGGATTTGGATGACCGCGCTCGTGCCGACGGCACAATTCCCACCATCACCGATACGGAATCGGTGACTCTGGTGGAACGTCCCGACAGCTACTCCCAAATCATTCTCACCCTGCGGCCGGACCGCGCCTATTTTGCCATGTGCGCAATTGAAACGGTCTTCCGCGCGAATGAGGAAATGACGCAGGCGGATGCATTTGTGGAACTCATCCACCAGCGCACCAATGCGGAAGTTGTGCTCAATGTTTTCCGCGAGCCCCACAGTGATGACGCCTGGCTGGACGGGGCCGGCTGGCTAGGCGCGCTGGTCACGGAGGAGTGGATGCAAAAGGTGACGCATGTCCGCCTCTCAGCAGACAGCGCCACCAATGGTTACCGCCCAACTCCAGCGCAGGTCGCCCGCGTCCACGGTCGCGATGGAACATGTCGCTTCCCCGGCTGCGAAGTCCCAGCGTACAAGTGCGATATTGACCATATCGCGCCGTACAACCAGGAAGACCCCGAAGCCGGTGGTCCCACCGACACGCAGAATCTGCACTGCCTATGCAGGAAGCACCACAACCTGAAAACCCACAAGCTCTGGGATATCACCGCTTATGAGGACGGCTCAGAGGTGTGGTCCTCTGCCGACGGCGTTACCGCGGCGACCGTCCCGGCCGGACCATTAGCCGGGTTCGGCCGACAGACTTTTGACAAACGCGCTACTCAGAAGACGAAAGCACGCCATGACCACTACATGAAGTGGTGGCTGTCATTCGCGGCTGTACCAGATCTGGTCTTTGATGATGGGGAGGATTAACCCAGCGGACCACCGCAGTTCGGCCATGCGCCAGCACCCTGGGAGGCAAGCACGCGCTCGCCAATCTCAATCTGCTGCTCCTTAGTGGCCTGGTCAGCTGTCGGTGCGTACTGGTCACCGCCGTGGCCACTCCAGGTCTGCTGCGAGAACTGCAGTCCGCCGTAGTAGCCGTTACCGGTATTGGTCTGCCAATTTCCGCCGGACTCACAAGCCGCAACCTGATCCCAGGCGCTAACTGATGCAGCGTTAGCGGCCGCGGTCGGGGCAGCAATCATGCCTGCTGCCACAGCGGCGGATGCGATGAACTTACCGGAAAAACGCATAAAAAGAGAACACTCCTAAAGGGTTGACTTTTCTCTTGGGCGACCAACCTACGCGCACCCTCCCCCGTCCTGTCAACCCGTATCCTGGAAAGCATGTCCGTGGCAGATGTCGTCCGCAAGACCGAGAGAAGGATCAACGCGCTGGCCGCCAAGCGTTCCAAAAACGCTGGTTGGGAACCGGAAATCATCGGTTTCACCGGGTACGGAAATGCAGAGCGCGTGCGCGTATTCGGCCGTGTCCTCCTGAAGGATCCGGCCAAAAAACGAGACGAAGAACGAAACAAAAAACGCGGATTTTGGCAGTTCTTTACCGTCGAACTCGCGGACTTTCCTGTCACCATCACTGCTGGCAATCGCACGGTGGAAACCAACACGGATAGCAACGGCTATATCGAGGTACTAATCAGGAATCACGGTCTGGAACCCGGCTGGCACGAAATCACCATCAACGACACTCCTGCAGAGGTCCTCATCCTCTCCCCGGAGACCAAATACGGCATCGTCTCCGATATTGATGACACCGTGTTGGTCACCATGCTGCCGCGCGCCCTCATCGCCGCCTACAACTCCTGGGTCAAAGAGACAGATGAGCGCAAGGCCGTCGCTGGCTTCAGCGAGTTTTATGCGCAGCTTCGCCGTCGTTACGCGAGCAAAACCGACGAGGACACGGACGTCCCCGTCATCTATCTCTCCACCGGAGCGTGGAACACCTTCAGCACACTAAAAAGATTCCTACACCGCAACAACCTGCCGAAGGGTCCGCTGCTTCTCACCGATTGGGGGCCAACGCCCACCGGCCTATTCCGCTCGGGCAAGGAACACAAGAAGGTGCGACTTCGCGACCTGTTTATTGACTTCCCCGAAATCAACTGGATCCTCGTCGGCGATGATGGCCAGTACGACCCGCTCATCTACGGCACGGCCGCGGCGGAGCATCCGGACAAGGTCGCGGCCATCGCAATCCGCAACCTCACTCCCAGCGAGCACGTGCTCTCTCACGGCACGGCAGTGCCAATTGAAAAGCTGGAGAACAAGGAGGTCCCGTTCATCGAGGGCGCCGACGGCTATGAACTGCTCAAACAGATTGACCAGCTGCCGCAACCATGATCTACCTCCGCCATGCCCGTATTCACGATGATGCCGAGCTCCCGGCGTACGTCGTAAAGCTCGCGCTGCCCTTCCCCATGACCTTCACCACGCCGATTACCATCTTGACCGGAGAAAACGGCAAGGGAAAGTCGACGGTGCTGGAGGCGTTGGCATCGGCGATGGGGGTCGATACAGACGGCGGCTCGCGATACAAGACGCAAGAGCGCACCTCCCCGGTCCCACTGGCGCTGACCAGGCGCAATCCCCCGGATACATTTTTCTTTCGCGGCGACGCGCACCTGAACCTCGCGCGCTATTACGAGTCGCTTGGGCAGCTACCAGGTGGCAGAGAAATGGCAGACCTCACCCAGATGAGCCACGGCCAATCCATCATGACGCTGGCCGAACGCCGCTTCAACGCCGAATCACTGATCTTCCTCGACGAACCCGAAGCCGGCCTGTCGGTACTGCGTCAGCTGGAACTCCTCGGCCGCCTCGGCGCGCTCGCGGAAGCCGGCGCACAGATCATCATGGCGACGCATTCCCCCATCCTGCTCGCCGCGCCAGAAGCAACGATTATTTCGCTTGACGACGCCGACACCACCCACTTCGAAGACACCCTCGCGGTACGGGCAACCAGGGACTTCCTAGCCGATCCCGTCGGCATCGCGGACTACATGGTGGAGCGTTTTACTTCGGATTCTTAAGCCCCAGCGCCGCCACGACACCCACGGCCGACAGTGCCACCGGTAGCCACATCGCGTCACTCATGGCGGTGGTGAAGTCGCCACGGTTACTGCTGAGCGCCGCGGCCATGACGGTGGCAATCAGTGCGCTGCCCAGCACACTGCCAATCTGGCGGATGGTGTTGTACACACCGGAAGCGGCACCGGCGAGGGACGGGTCGATGTTGCGGGTGGCAGCCGTCGACAGCGTGCCCCAAATAAACGCGTTTGCCACACCGAATGCGGCGCCCGGCAGCAGCAGCCACAGCACGGAAAGGTCCTCGTGGATGAGGTAGTGGAACCCGAGCATGCCCACCAGTGAGGACCCAAAACCAATCAGCGCGAACTCACGGAACTTCAGCCGGTCTAGCATTCGCCCAGTCCACGGTGCCATGACACCGGAGATGACCGCCTGCGGCACGAGCAGTAGTGAGGCTTGGATGGTCGATAGGTCGCGGGCATTCTGGGCGAAGAGGATGATTGGGAAACCAACCGCGACCACCAGCGCCCCCGTCACAGCAATCGCCAGCGAGGAGATGGTGAAGTTGCGATCCTTAAAAAGGGACAGCGGCATCAACGGTTCGGCCGTGGTCTTGGCCTCCCACGCGGTGAATAGTCCAAGAACCACCACGCCACCGGCAATCAGTGCCCAGATCCAACCGGACCAGTCGGCACTCTCCCCCTCCTGAATGCCGAAGACCAGCAGGAACATACCAATCGCGCTGAGTACAACACCGAGATAATCAATCTTGTTGCGGTGCGTCTCAAAGGTCGGCAGATAGCGGAACGCAAAAACGAGCCCGATCAGCCCAATCGGCACATTAATGAGGAAAATCCAGCGCCAACTCAGCAGCTCAATCAACACGCCACCGGCCAGCGGCCCCGTCAGCGAGGCAATTCCGGCCGCCGCACCCCACAGGCCCATCGCCGCACCGCGATGCGCCGGCGGAAACATCTGCGTAATCAGCGCCATCGTCTGCGGCGTCAGCAGCGCGGCCCCCAGTCCCTGCACCACGCGGGCAATGATCAGCATGCTTAACGACGGCGCCAACCCACACGCCAGCGACGCCAACACGAAGATAACCAGGCCCGCTACATAGGTGTGCTTGACTCCCCAGAGGTCACCGAGCCTGCCAGTAATGAGCAACGGCACGGCATAGGCCAGCAGATAACCACTGGTCACCCACATGACCTGGTTGAGCTCACCGCCCAGTTCATGCTGGATGGTGTTGATACCAACGGTGACAATGGTGGCGTCGACCAGGATCATGAAGAAGCCGAGTAACACGGTCCATAGCGCTGGCCACGCCTTTTTGGGATCAAACTGAGTATTCAAATCTGTAGCCACTCGGAGTTATGTTAGTTGATGGCTCGGGTGTTAGTTGATGGCACAGTAAAATCCAGGCTATGGCTGTTCAGCATATGACCGATGAAACCATCGCCGAGTTCTTCGCCAATCACCTCTCGCGGGTAGATGATGACACGCAGCGCGCTGTCGCTCTCGAGGTGTTGGAATGGGTTCATGAAAAGTACCCGGAACTCGGCGTTCGCATTGCCTGGAATCAGCCGATGTTCACGCTCGATGGCACTTTTATCATCGGTTTTTCCTACGCCAAGAAACACATGTCCATCGCCCCAGAGCGCGACGGCATTGTGAAGTTCTCCGACGAGTTCGATGCCCGCGGCCTCTCCTACGGAAAAATGATGGTCCGCTTCCCCTGGCCAAAGGATGGCAAGGCCGAGTCCATGCCGCTGGACCTGCTGGCCAAAATGATTGAGTTCAACATCGAGGACAAGCGCGGGATGACCAAGTTCTGGCGGTAGGTCGGGGTTAATTACCAGCCCGGGAACGCGAGCCAGTTGCAATGCCAGCTAGCCGACGCATCCGACGACTTGTGGCCACGCTATTCACCTATCGATGCGCTGCAGCGTGTCCACAAGTGAATAGCGCATCGACAAGTGAGAGGGCCTGGCCCACAGCGTGCGCATAAGTGCCGAAAAACCATCGATAAGTCAGGGGAATCCCTCGATAAGTCCCCGAAACCTGGCCATAAGTGCCGGACAGGGTTACGGGAGAGTTAAAGAACAAGCCAACAACCTCAGCTCAGCATCTGCCCTGTTTCAACCCAAGCCCCGCTCGAACCGCCACCGCAAACAAAAAAATCCTCGGAAGCTTTTAAACTTCCGAGGATCTTCGCTGTGGGCGAAGGGGGACTTGAACCCCCACGTCCGTAAAGGACACTGGCACCTGAAGCCAGCGCGTCTGCCATTCCGCCACTCGCCCGTGGGAACGAATAGAACTATAACACCCTGCGCTAATACACCACCAAATCCCCAGGCCAGCGCGCGTTTTTCACAACTTTTCACCACTTTTCAAGCACTTTCCAACGGCATTTAAGACGCCTTTTTCACCCTTAGTACCAGCAACTTCCCCCACAACCGTCGTCACTATTTGATAAACCTCAGCAGTTCCTAGCCCTTAACTGAAGGTGTAGGGCTCTATACTGTTGCTTAAGTATCGATAATTTTTGTGCACATTTTTTTCACGTAACCCGCCGCGGGTTGGCGGGAGAAGGCGAATTTCTTTAGTCAGATGGATTTCCTAGGACGCATCCGCAAGCTCGATAGCTCGCTTCAGCGCGGGCTCGATAACAGCTTTGCGCGCGTGTTCGGCGGCAAGGTTGTCCCGAATGAGTTAGAAGAATGCCTGAAGCAGGAAATTGAAGACTTCCTGATGCAGGACGCCAACGGTCAGTACTTGGCACCCAATGATTTCCGCATTGGCATCAGCGCTGCCGACTACAAGAACCTTTCTGCGTCCGAGCCCAACCTGCCGAATCAGTTGGCTGACCGCATGACGCGCTACTGCCGTAACAACGGCTGGGGCTTCACCGGTTCCATTAGCGTCCACCTGCAGGCAGTGGAGTCTCTCCACACCGGCCAGTTGAAGACGGCCAGCACTTTCACCGAGGACACCGTGGGCACCTCGGAGTTCGTCCCATTCGAGGACAGTGCCGATGATGCCAACACTGACGCAGCCCCGTCGCAAAGCGATGAGGAACCCCAAGCTGCAGAGACCTCTGCCGCCTACCACCCGCAGCCGGAAGCTGAGCAGTTCCCCACTGCTTCCCGCCCCATCCCCGCAGTCGACCCGGAAGCGGCAACTGAGCTGAGCAGCGCGACCGTGGGCGAAGACCAGCCCCAGGAAAAGACCGTCACCCTGCTGTTGCAGGACGGCTCCTCGCGCGTATTTGAGGTGCGCCATGGTTCGAACATCATCGGCCGCGGCACCGCTTCCGACTTCCGCCTCCCGGATACTGGTGTTTCCCGCCAGCATGCCGAAATCACGTGGGATGGCCAGGACGCTGTGCTCGTCGATTTGCATTCGACCAACGGCACCATTGTCAATGGCGAACCCATTGAGAACTGGCTGCTGGCTGACGGCGACGAAATCTCGCTGGGGCATTCTGTTCTCGAAGTTCAGATCCGCTAGTTAAATCCGCTGATTCAGATCCGCTAAGTAGTGAGGTTCACCAGGTTCACATGCCACTGCCCTAGGTTTGCCGACACATTCCTGGAATAATTACGTCCGTGTGTTCGGTTTGCGGACCCACCAGCTCTACATAAGGAGGTTCCTCGGACGTGGAAGCTATCGTTTTTCTGCTTTCGCGCATCGGCGTGCTGGTCGTCCTGTGGTTTTTCATTTGGATGACGCTTCGCACCCTGCGTACAGAAACAACAGGCTCGGCTCCGCTGCGCCCACTTCGGCAGGCCAGCAGTGCTCCGGCCAAGCGTTTCCAGCGCTCGCAGACTCCACATCAGCTCCTTGTCACCTCCGGGCCGCTGGCGGGTTCGCGCATGAACCTAAACAACCAACGCGACATCACTATTGGCCGTTCAGAGTCGAATGCCTTCGTTCTCAACGATGACTTCGCCTCGGGCCAGCACGCTCGCGTCATCAACCGCGACGGCATCTGGTACCTGGAAGACCTGGACTCCCGCAATGGCACATTCCTCAATGGCCAGCGCGTGGAACAGCCGGAACGCCTGGCTTCGGGTATGGAATTTCGTATTGGCCGTACAACTTTGAGGTTGCAACCATGAGTCTTGCTCTGAATTACACGGCCCGCTCTGACCGCGGCCTCATCCGACAGAACAACGAGGACTCCGCCTATGCGGGTTCGCGTCTGCTCGCGCTTGCCGACGGCATGGGTGGCCACGCCGCCGGAGAAATCGCATCTCAGCTGATGATTGCGGCCGTCTCTCGGCTGGACAATGATCAGCCCGGCCCCGATTTGCTCGAGTCCCTGCGCAGCGCCTGCATGGAGGGCAATAACTCCATCGCGGATGAAATTGAGCAGAACCCCTCTACGCAAGGCATGGGCACTACGCTGACTGCTCTGCTTTTCGACGGCACCCGCCTGGGCATGTGCCATGTCGGTGACTCGCGTGGCTATCTGCTGCGCGACGGGGAGCTCATCCGCATTACCCGGGATGACACCTATGTGCAGTCCCTGGTGGATGAGGGCAATCTCACCGAAGAAGAAGCGGCAATTCACCCTCAGCGCTCACTGATTTTGAAGGCTCTCACCGGTCGCCCGGTGGAGCCTACTTTGTCTTATCGCGATGTTCACGAGGGCGATCGCTACCTGCTGTGCTCGGATGGTCTATCCGATCCAGTGTCCGCGGACACCATCAAGGATGTGCTCTCGGAGGGCACTCCGGACGAGGCCGCTACCAAGCTCATTGACTACGCGTTGAAGTCCGGTGGTCCGGATAACATCACCGTGGTGGTTGCCGATGTTGTCGATTCGTCGGCACGCACGCCTTACGAGCCCGCCCTGGCCGGTGCCCTGCAGAGTGCGGAGGAGGAACTCCCCCGCCCCAATACGTCAGCGGGACGCGCGGCGGCACTCCGCCCGCGGAAGTCACAGGAAATTGCAGTGACTTCGGCGCCGGAGAAGAAAGCTTCCAAGGGCAAGTGGCTAGTTATTTCTGTGGTGCTGGTGCTGGTGGCCGGGTTGGTCGGCCTTGGTATTTGGGGCTGGCAGAAGAAGGAGTCGATGTACCATCTCGCGGTGGTCGACGGGCAGGTGCAGCTGATGCACGGCGTGCCCGGCAGTTTGCTGGGCTTCGATCTGCAAGAGCCACATCAGTTCATCTGTTTGACCGATGACAATAAAGTTCAGCTTCCTCCGGCTGGGACGGCGAAGGAGAAGGTCGACTGCCACATCATGACGCCGGAAGATCTCTCACCGGCGGCACGCAATTCGCTGGAAGGTCTGCCAGCTGATTCCTACAACGGTGTCAGCGACCAGATTGGACGTTTGGCGGAGTCGGCGCTGCCGGTGTGTCTGTCCGTTTCCGACGATGACAAGAAGGATGAAAAGCTGGGCTCGAAGCCAGGAGTCAACTGTAGGCAGGTGCGAAAATGAGTGAAACTACCACGAAGCGACAGCTTCGGATGAAGGAAATGCTCCTGCTGCTGCTGTCGGCAGGATTGTTGCTTTTGGCACTAATTTCGCTGGAACTGGCTCAGGGTAACTCTCTGACCGGAGATGTCTTTTACATCATTGGCGGATTCTTTGTGATTTTTGCAGTGGCGCATATCGCGCTGACCTTTGTGGCGCCCAACGCCGATCAGGTGATGCTGCCGGTTGCAGCAACGCTCAATGCCTTGGGGCTGGTGATGATTCACCGCCTCGACCTGGCCAATGACACCTCGTTGGTGCGCAATCAGATCATGTGGACCGTACTCAGTGTCGCACTGTTTATCGGCGTGATTGTCCTGCTGCGCAACCACCACTCGCTGTCGCAGTACTCGTATCTGCTGGGTCTCGGCGGCTTGATTCTGTTGGCGCTACCGCTGGTGTGGCCGTCGTCGATTAATGCTGATGCCCGCATCTGGATTTCCATCGGCCCGTTCTCCATGCAGCCGGGTGAGTTTGCCAAGGTCATGCTGCTGATCTTCTTTGCTCAGCTGCTGGTGAATAAGCGCTCGCTGTTCAATGTGGCGGGCAAGCGTTTCCTGGGCATTGATTTCCCGCGTGTTCGCGACCTGGGTCCGATTCTGCTGATCTGGGGCATCGCTACCGTCATCATGGCTCTGCAGAATGACTTTGGCCCGGCGCTGGTGCTCTTCGGCACTGTGCTGGCAATGCTCTACGCTGCCACCGGTCGTGGTTCCTGGCTGATCATCGGCATGGTGCTGGTGACCGTCGGCGTTGTCGGTGTCTACATGGTTTCGGACAAGATTCAGGCGCGAGTCACGCATTTCCTGGATCCGTTGGGCTCCTACGACGAGGGTGGCTACCAGCTCTCCCAGGGTCTGTTCGGCATGAGCTGGGGTGGCATCGGTGGCACCGGTCTGGGCCAGGGCTACCCACAGAACATTCCGGTGGCACACTCTGACTTCATCCTCTCGGCCTTTGGTGAGGAGCTCGGTTTTACCGGCCTGAGTGCCATCATCCTGCTGTTCGCGATTCTGATTTCCCGCGGTATTTCGGCGAGCTTGGCGGTACGTGATTCCTTTGGCAAGCTGCTGGCGGCCGGTGTCGCATTCTCGATGGCCATTCAGCTGTTCGTGGTTGCAGCCGGTGTTTCCAAGCTGATGCCGCTGACCGGTCTGACTACTCCGTTCATGTCAGCCGGTGGTTCCTCACTGTTGGCCAGCTACATCATGTTGGCCATCGTGTTGCGCGTCTCTGACGAGGCCAACCGCCCCTGGGGTATTCCAAGCAACCCTTCGGGCCTCAACGACAATGTCAACGCATCTCAGGAGGTGAACCAGTAGATGAATAAGACCATTCGCCAAATCTTTGTTGTCGTTCTCGGACTCTTCGTTCTTCTACTGGCGAACCTGACCTACATCCAGGGCTTCCAGCAGGATAAGTACGCCCACAATCCGCTGAATAGCCGTCAGTTCCTGGAGGAAAAGTCCAAACCTCGCGGCCAAATCACCACTGACGGCGACATTCTGGCCCACTCGGTCAAGGGCGAGAGCGGCTTCTATGACCGCAGCTACGACACCGACCCGGAGGCATATGCCGCGGTGGTCGGATACCTGTCGGACATCTACGGCTCCGCCGGTATCGAACGCTCTCAGAACGAGATCTTGAACGGCAGCGACCCTTCGCTGTTTACCTCCCGCGCCCTCGACATGGTCACGGGCAAGGAACCCTCTGGGGCCTCCACGGAGCTGACGCTGTTGCCGAACGCTCAGCGGACTGCGTACCAACAACTCGCTGAACGCGGCTACGTCGGCTCCGCCGTCGCCATTCGCCCATCGACGGGTGAAATTCTCGCGATGGCCTCCACACCGTCGTTCAACCCGAATGACATCACCGCCGGCGACGAGAGTACCTGGCAGTCCCTCAACAACAATGAGGGCGCACCGCTGCTCAACCACGCCACTCAGCGTCCGCTGCCGCCGGGTTCCACTTTCAAGGTGTTGACCACGGTCACGGCACTGGAGCAAGGCGCTTCCCCGGACACCTCGGTCACTGGCGCACCGCAGATTACGCTGCCGGATACCACCACTACGTTGGAGAACTACGGTGGCTCGACCTGTGGTGGGGCTACTACAACTCTCCGCCAGGCTTTCGCGCAGTCCTGTAATACGGCATTCGCTGAGCTCGGTATGCAGTACGGGGCCGATGCGCTCAAGGACGTCGCTAAGCGATTCGGCATCGGTGAGACCCACGATGACGCGGGCCTGCCGATTCAGCCCTCCGCTGTCGGTGATATTCCGGATCAGTCCTCGCTGGGTCAGACCTCCATTGGTCAGCGCGACGTGTCCTTCACGCCGCTGGACAACGCCATCATCGCCGCCACGATTGCCAACGGCGGCGTGCGCATGGAACCCCAGATCATCAAATCGGTGCGCGGTGCCGACCTCTCCGAGATCAAATCCTTCAAGCCGATTGAAGCCGGCGAGGCGATTTCGCCGGAGGTCGCGGAGACCGTAACTGAGCTGATGCGCGGCTCCGAGTCGCACTCGGGCGGTAACGGTTCGCGTATTGCCTCCAAGACCGGTACCGCCGAACACGGTGCTGTCCGCGGCGAGTACGCACCGCACGTCTGGTACATCGCCTTCGCGCCGGACTCCGATGTCGCCGTGGCTGTCGTCGTGGAAAACGGTGGCGGCCAGGGCCAGGGCGCTACCGGCGCCTCCGTTGCTGCCCCGATTGGCCGTGCACTCATTGACGCGGTCGAACAGGCGGGTCGATAAGCATGGATGCCCACCAAGTTCAAGACATCGTTGGCGACCGATATCACGTTCGCCGTCTGCTCGGCCGTGGCGGCATGTCCACCGTCTGGCTTGCCGACGACGCCACCAGCGGCGAACTGGTTGCAATCAAACTTCTGAACCAGGAGTACTCGGACAACTACGAGTTCCGGCAGCGTTTCCAGAACGAAGCCGCCGCTGCGCGCAGCGTCAACAGCCCAAACGTGGTGAAGATTGTCACCTACGAGGAAGGCGATATCGGCAGCCACGGCGCGTGTTACATCGTCATGGAGTACATCCGTGGCGAATCTCTGTCGCAGGTGCTGCAGCGGCGTCGCACCCTGCCAGAGCACCTGATGCTCGACGTTCTGGAGCAGACTGCACACGGCCTGTCGGCAATTCACGCTGCGAACCTTGTCCACCGCGACATTAAGCCAGGCAACCTCCTGGTGACGCCGGAGGGCACGGTGAAAATTACCGACTTTGGCATTGCCAAAGCCGCTGAAGCGGTGCCTCTGACGCGTACCGGCATGGTCGTCGGTACCGCGCAGTATGTCTCACCGGAGCAGGCGCAGGGCAAACAGGTGAGTCCGGCGACAGACATCTACTCGCTTGGCTGTGTCGCCTACGAAATGGTGGCCGGCGCCCGGCCCTTCCAGGGCGACTCCACCGTCGCGGTTGCCGTGGCACACATCAACGAGGCACCACCTGCGTTGGCGCCGACGGTCAATCCGCATATCCGCGAACTTATCGGCATTATGCTGCGCAAGGATCCGCAGCGTCGCTATGCCGATGGCCGTGAGCTGGCACAGGCTGTTTTGCGAGTGCGCGCGGGGCACCGCCCACCGCAGCCGCGTGGTGTGACCCCAACGGTGCACCGTCAATCCAACGCTGCCAACCCGGCGACCACCGAACTCGGTGCCATGACGCGACCGCCCATGCCGGTGTCGCAGCCACCGCAGCAACCGCAGCGGCCACCGCAGCAACCCGCCCGACAGCGTAAGCCGGCAAAGAAGCGCAGCGGCTGCGGTTGTGGCTGCGGCAGCATTGTGCTGTTGGTGCTGCTAGTGTTGCTGGCCGGTGCTATCGCGGTCGTCTATTCGCTGTCGACTACCGGTTCACTGCCAACCATTCCGAACTTGGAGCAGTACATTCCGAACCAGTCACAGCAGCAGACCACAGAGGAAAACACCGACCCCAACGACGGTTCTGGTTACGGTTGGTCGGGCGACAATTCCGGTAACTGGGGAAATAACGACGGCGGCAACTCTGGGGAAAACTACGGCGGCAACAATGACGGTGCCTCTGACAGCTCCACTGAGCAGGACACCAGCGAGACCGCTCCGGATACGTCCGAACCGACTCAGGATTCGGGCAACGACAATGGCAACGACAGTGGCGACGACTCCAGCGGCGGTGGTCTGCCCGGTATTCAATTGCCCCTGGGAAATGACTCCGGTAATACCTTGGGGACTCCAGATGCACAGTAATATTCAGGTACAAGATGTTTTGGTGGAAATCCTTCCGAAGGGACTGACGAACAATGTCTGGCAATGACGATCTCCTCTCCGGCCGTTATCGGCTCGGCGAGCTCATTGGCGTTGGCGGCATGTCCGATGTCTACCGCGCTGAAGATACTGTTCTCGGTCGCTCTGTCGCGGTCAAGATGATGAGGGCCGACCTTGCCAGGGATGAGAACTTCCTCGCAAGGTTCCGTCGTGAAGCGAAAAATTCAGCGCTGCTGAATCACCCGTCGATCGTGTCGGTGTACGACACCGGCGAGACGGATAGCCCGATGGGGCGCGTGCCTTTCATTGTCATGGAGCTGATTCAGGGCGAGACCCTGCGTGATCTTGTTCGTCGTGAGGGGCGGCTCGACCCGAAGAAGGCCGCATCGATCATGGCATCGGTGTGTGATGCGCTGACGGCATCCCACCATGCGGGCATTATTCACCGTGACATCAAGCCAGCGAACATCATGCTGACCAACACCGGCAAGGTGAAGGTGATGGACTTCGGCATCGCTCGCGCGCTCGGTGATTCCACCACGATGACGCAGACTGCGGCGGTGCTGGGTACCGCGCAATACCTCTCGCCGGAGCAGGCGCGCGGTAAGACCGCCGACGCCCGTTCCGATATCTACGCTGTCGGCTGCGTACTTTTCGAGGCCGTCACGGGCGCCCCGCCGTTCACCGGCGAAACCCCTCTTTCTGTCGCTTACCAGCACGTTCAGGACCAGCCGCCGCGGCCTTCGGGGAAGCTCAACACCGACCCGAACACGGCTCAGGCCCTCGACGCGGTGTTGTTGACCGCGATGGCCAAGGATCCGATGGAGCGCTACGACTCTGCAGAGGACTTCGCCCAGGATTTGCGTCGTCTTGCACGCGGCGAGGATCCGTTGGCGCTGGCGCACCACGGCGCGCATGACGACGACGCGAAGACCACCGAATTCCTTCCGGCAACTCCGTCGGATGCTGAGACCCGGGTGACCCCTGCGCAGCAGGCAACTCCGGCCGCTGTCCCTGCTCCGGCTCCGGCTCCGGAACCGGAGAGAGTGGCTGCCCAGCCGGAAGCCCCTGCTCAGATCGCTAACACTGACGAGCCTGAGAAAAAGAAGGGTGGCGCAGGAAAGACTGTCGCACTGGCGGCTGCTGCGCTGGTCGCTCTCGGCGGTGTCGGCTACGGCGCCTACCAGCTTTTCAACTCGTCCACCGAGGTCGAGACCGTCGCCATTCCGCAGGTCGAGGGCCTAAATGTCAATGAGGCAACGCAGGTTCTCGAGCAGGCTGGTTTCGTGGTCAACCGCGTCGACGAGCCGAACCCAGATGTGCCCCGAGACACGGTGATTGCCACCGAACCGGGTGTCGGATCGGGGTTGCCGCAGGGATCTCGTATCAAGCTGCGCGTATCTTCGGGCCCAGAGTTGACCAATGTGCCGGATGTACGCGACAAACAGGCAGAGGAAGCTCGCCGCCTGCTCGAGGAGGCGGGGCTTGTCGTCAATCCGAAGCTGCAAGAGGAACCGAGTGAGGACGTTCCGCGCGGCAATGTCATCGAGCAGTCTCCAGCTGCCGGTTCTCAGGTGTCGAAGGGAACCCGCGTAACTTTGACTGTCTCCTCCGGTATCGAGACCAAGACTGTTCCGGATGTCACTGGTCAGAGGTTGGATTCCGCCCGCACGACCCTCGAATCCGCTGGTTTCGTTGTCGAGGTGGTGGAGGTTGACTCCACTGAGGAACAGGGAACCGTTGTTGAGGTTCCCCAGAAGGGCACGGAGCTCACCGTCGGAACGACTGTCGAGCTGCACGTTTCGCGCGGCAACCAAATTAAGATGCCACGAGTTGAGGGCCAGACTCGCAGTGATGCGGAGAAGGCACTCACCGATGCCGGCTTCGAGGGAACTATCCGCACCGAGGAAGTCACCACGCTGGATCTGTCCAAGGTCGACCACGTGGAGAAAGCCAACCCGTCGGCCGGATCCAAGCTCAACAAGGACGGCGAGGTCACCCTACGCGTCTACCGGCTGGGGGTCGCCCCGGAGAGCTCTTCAGAGGAACGGCCTGCTCCGGAACCTCCCATAAGGCTGCCGGATCTGCTGCCTAACTAACGGCTAGTGTGCCAGCACGTCTGAGAAGGCGCGCTGGTACACCGCCTGCTGCTCTTCCAACTCCGCCAGGAGTTCCTCGGTGTACTCGCCGCCGGCCAGTCGCAGCCAATTGACCAGCATGCGGTGCCCGTACTGGGTGAGTACCGACTCCGGGTGGTACTGCACGCCGTGAATCGGCAGGTCGCGGTGGCGCATCGCCATCAGCATGCCCGAATCGGTGAATGCCGTGGCAATGAGTTCCTCCGGCAACGTCTTCGGATCCACCGTCAACGAGTGGTAGCGCGTGGCAATAAAAGGACTGGGCACATCGGCCAGAACACCCGTGCCGTCATGAGTGACCGGGGAGGTCTTGCCGTGCAACAGCTCGTCGGCACGCACGACCTGCGCACCAAAGACCTCACCAATCGCCTGGTGACCCAAGCACACACCCAACACCGGTGTCGGCTCGTCCTGCCTGCTCACCGCGCGAATAATGTCCTCTGTCCATCCCGCATTGGACGGCTCACCGGGACCGGGCGACAGTAGGATTGCATCAAATTGCTTTACGACGTCGTCAACATCGCGGAGACGCGCATCATCATTGCGCCAGACAGTAACCGTTTCGCCGAGCTGGCCTATGTACTGGACCAGATTGAATACGAAGCTGTCATAGTTATCGACGACGAGAATCTGCATAACTGGGAATTCTACTGCCTGCGAACTTCACTGGTAAGTTCGGATGCAAAGTTTACAATTATGCATATACCGCGGGAGTGTAGATACCGCGCTGATCGCAACCTGCTGACCACAACCTAAGGAGTTTAAAGCGCTATGCCTAAGGCAAAGATTGAAAGCACTAATTCACCACAATCCGGTGGCTCCTCTGTCAGCCGTACCCCGGTCAAAATCAATAGCACTCAGACACCAGTGTGGTACAAGGTGCTGATGTTCGGGTTCATGCTGATTGGTTTGGGCTGGCTGCTGGTCAACTACATCGCGGGTCCGCATATTCCGTTCATGGTGACTTTGAACGCATGGAACTACGTCATCGGCTTTGGTCTTTTCATTGTTGGTCTGCTGATGACTATGGGTTGGCGTTAGTCAGCTCTAATACATCGCACCCCCTCAGGCGCATCCACTTTTGGATGCGCCTTTTTCTCATACCTAAAAACCCAGGTCAATTCACCCCCGTCAATACACCCGTTTCCCACACGTTTTTCGACGAATGAGGATTTCCCTCCTACTGATCGCGCAAAAAAGTTATCCACAGAAACCTGTGTAACAATCATGTAATTTGTGGATAACTGTGGAGAGATTTCGTCCCAAATTTCTCACGGGTTACGTAACAGAAACCGTAAAGCATGACAACTTTGGTTCTATCCCCTGTGTCCACAGTATCCACAGCCTGTGGATAACTCTGTGAACAAGTAACATAGTTGCAAGTCAAGTTGTGCGTAACTCCAATATTCTGCGGAGTTCGACCACTTTCGAACGCTGGTTCGTAAATTACAAGAATGGAATTATCCACACATGTGCACAAGTCTGTGGACAACTGTGAATTGTTGTAATTTGTGAAAATTGGGACCCGTAACGTGCTTCTTGGCCCGTGTTCACCTAGGTGAACAGTGGAGTATTTTGTCCACAGGGCTGTGGACATGTGGAGAATCAACACGATTTGCTACTACCCCCACTACCCCTAAACACAACATTGAGGTTACGGGCCGTCGTAAAGCGAAAATGGGCATGAAAAAACCCGCCCGGAACAACCGGACGGGTTAAAGAGCGTAGAAGCTAGCGGATTACTTCTCGATGTCGATGGAGGTAATCACGACCGGCTCCAACGGGCGATCCCAGTGATCCGTAGCCACACGAGCGATCTCGTCGACAACCTTCTTCGAGGCGTCATCAGCGACCTCACCGAAGATGGTGTGAGCGCCATTGAGGTGCGGGGTCGGAACAACGGTGATGAAGAACTGGGAACCGTTGGTACCACGGCCGCCGCGCTTGCCGGCGTTTGCCATAGCGAGCAGGTACGGACGATCGAACTGGAGCTCCGGGTGGATCTCGTCGTCGAACATGTAGCCCGGGCCGCCGGTGCCGGTGCCCAGCGGGTCACCACCCTGAATCATGAATCCAGCGATGATGCGGTGGAAGATGGCCTCATCGTAGAACGGGCCGGACTCGGTGCCAGAGGCGTTCTGACCCTTGTACTCCTTCGTGCCTTCTGCCAGGCCGATGAAGTTGTCGACGGTGTTCGGCGCGTGGTTGCCGAACAGGTCAATCACGATATCGCCATGGTTGGTGTGCACAGTTGCAGTAGCAGTCTTAATAGTCACGTTCCTTAGGATACCGACCTTGGTGGCCAATTGCTCCTACTGGTGAGTTTCTCCGTGGCAGAAACCAGCGAAAATGTTTCTCAAGATAAGGAAAAGAGTTCTTCGTTGACCCCCATGGAGGCCAAATAGTGCCTAAGCTGGAATGTGAGCCTGCTGCAAATATTTCGGCGCTAGGCCTAACTGGGCCCTAGCTCTTGGACTTAGAAGCATCTTGGTCTCAGAGGCACTGGCGCCGCAGCAGTATTAATCATTGATTGAGAATTAAAGGCGATGCCTGTTGGCGACGCACTAATAAAGGAGAGTCATGAACCCCAACGCAATCTCGCTGGCTGTCAAGGGACTGAAGTCCGCTTACGACAGCTACTCGGATTACCGGGACAAGAAGGCTGCAGAGCTCTACGACACGATGCAGGAGGCTAAGAAGGTGGCAGCTGCACAGAACGAGGCAGCAAAGGACGCAGCAACCAATTGGGCGGAAGACGTTAAGGAAAAGGTTTCCGACGCCCGCGATCAGCTCGCTGAGCAGGCCGAAGAACTGACCGGCAAGGTTGAGAAGAAGTCCAAGGAGACCAAGAAGCAGGCTAAGAAGGCTGCGAAGCAGGCCGAGAAGGACGCTAAGCGCAAGGGCAAGAAGACCCGTTGCAAGGCTCGCTGCGAGGCTAAGAAGGCTGAAAAGAAGGCCAAGAAGGCTCGCAAGGACCTCGAGGTGCGCACCCAGAAGGCTATCGACAAGGTAACCGGTAAGGAAGAGCAGCGCGCCAAGAACGGTCGCATCGCAACCGCTTCCCTGGTCTTCGCTGTTGTTGCAGCAATCGTCGGTGTCATCGTTTGGAAGCTGCGCAAGGACGACAAGCTCCCGGTTGACCCAGCTCCATACCAGCAGAAGGCCCAGGAAGTTAAGCACAAGGTCGAAGAGAAGGCCGCAGAGGTCAAGGAGACCGTTGAAGAGAAGGCTTCTGAGGCTAAGGAAAAGGCTGAAGAGGTAAAGGGCAAGGCAGCCGACAAGGCCGACGAGGCCAAGGACAAGGCTGCTGAGGCCAAGGAGACCACTGAGGAGAAGGCCGCAGAGGCTTCCAAGCAGGCTCAAATCAAGGTCGACGAGGTCAAGACCGAGAAGAAGAACGCTGACGACGCTAAGAAGATCTCTTCCAAGCCGTCCAAGCCGGCTCCGAAGCCGGGTCAGGCTCGCAAGAAGTAAATAGGCGGCTAGATAGCCAAAAGCCTTTTCACGCCCGATTGTTCTGTGCAGTTGATGCGCAGGCGGTCGGGCGTTTTTGGTTAAGCAGCAAACCTGACAACTTCAGAAAGACGGGCTGCAAATGTGAAACTGTGCAAGTTTATGACAGTTTCAAGCCATTTTTCACGCCATTTTTGTCATAAACGCAGTCAGTAACTCGGCGTTCTTGCCCCCTCCCCGTCTACATCCCCAAAACGCAAAAATCCCCCGGCCTTACGACCGGGGGATTTTGTTCCTTGTGGAGCTTAGGGGAATCGAACCCCTGACCTCCTGCTTGCAAAGCAGGTGCTCTACCAATTGAGCTAAAGCCCCGTACACCGAGCAATTATACCTTGTTCGGCAGTGGGCCTAGGAGGACTTGAACCTCCGACCCCTTCGTTATCAGCGAAGTGCTCTAACCGCCTGAGCTATAGGCCCCGTGGAACGAGATATAACTTAACCCGTAACCATGACACTTCACAAATCGCCTGGTCAGAGGCCTAAATATTGAGTTAAAAAGCAGTCATTAAGTAGTCATTACGGCTACTCCATAACCAGATCACTGAAAACACCTCTGAACCAACGCGGCCCCGGGGCCACCGAACGGGGGTGACACCGGGGCCAGCGGGAGGCTAGGCAGCCTAGTCGTCGTCGGCAAGCGAAATCTTGAGACCTCCGACGAGACCGCCGCAAGCGTTGTAGATGACCGCGCCGAGGGCCATGAGCCCAATCGACAGCACCCACCACAGCGCTCCTACAGCGGCCGCCAGGCCAAGGACGAGACCCGCGCTGATGGAATCCTCCCCGCCGACCATTTCACTAATCGGAGCGAGCAATCCCATCCCGGAGAGCAAGAGGTAGAGCAGGCCAACCGCGGCAAGCCAGACGAGGAAGCCAATGAAACCAGTGGCCGCCGTAATGCGCATGGCGGACCAGGGGCTCACCTTGTCGACTACCAAGTTAGTTTCGGCCATACGCTTACTCCTTCTCCGCCTCCGAGTCACCGGACTCAGCGGCACCGGTGCTCTTGGTCGCGCCGGTGCGCTTCGGGACTACGTCCAAGGTTCCGGCCTCAGAGACCTTAGAAGCGGTCTCTTCGCCCTCATCCTCGACGTTGCGGTCGATAGCCAGCAGTTCCACGCCGTCAGCGAGGTTGACCAGGCGCACGCCCTTAGTGGCACGCGAGGTGGCGCGAATCTCGTTGACGTTGGTGCGGATGATGTCGCCGGCGGAGGTGACAGCGAAGATTTCGTCGTCGTTGTCGACCACCAGGGCGCCCATCAGCGGACCACGCTTCGGGTCGTACTTGAGCGTCAGCACGCCCATACCGCCACGGTTCTGCGGGGTGTACTCGCTGAGCTTGGTCTTCTTGCCGAAGCCACCGGTCGTGGCGACCAGCAGGTTGTGCTCTTCCTCGACCACGACCATGCTGAGCAGCTTGTCGTCGCCCTTGAAGCGCATACCCTGGACACCGGCAGTGGCGCGGCCCATCGGGCGCAGCGCGTCGTCGGAGGCGGTGAAGCGAATGGCCTGGCCACGCTCGGAGACGAGCAGCAGGTCATCGTCAGCAGAGCACAGACGAGCACCGATGAGGGAGTCGCCTTCGCGCAGGTTGATGGCAATCAGGCCAGCGGAGCGAGCGGACTCGTAGTCCTCCAGGCGAGACTTCTTGACCTTGCCCTCGCTGGTAGCCAGCACCAGGTACGGGCTGTCCTGGTAGCTCTGAATCTGCAGCACCTCGGCGATGCGCTCCTCCGGCTGGAACTCCAGCAGATTGGCGACATGCTGGCCGCGGGCGGCGCGAGTGGCCTCCGGCAGTTCATAGGCCTTGAGGCGGTAGACGCGCCCCTTGTTGGTGAAGAACAGAATCCAGTCGTGCGTGGAGCAGACGAAGAAGTGGCGGACGATGTCGTCCTGCTTCAGGTCCGCACCGCGCACGCCCTTGCCACCACGGCGCTGTGCCTTGTAGGCATCGACCTTGGTGCGCTTGGCGTAGCCCGTGGAGGTAATGGTCACGACCACGTTTTCGCGGGCGATGAGGTCCTCTTCGGTGACGTCGCCCTCAGCGGCCACGATCTGGGTACGACGGTCATCGCCGTACTTCTCCACGACCTCGCCCAGCTCTTCCTTAACGATGGCGCGCTGACGCTCCGGCTTGGCCAGGATGTCCTTCAGGTCGGCGATCTCGAGCTCGATCTCAGCCAACTCGTCAATGATCTTCTGGCGCTCCAGAGCAGCCAGGCGACGCAACTGCATCGCCAAAATGGCGTCAGCCTGAATCTCGTCGATGTCGAGCAGACCCATCAGGCCCGTGCGCGCGGTATCAACCGTGGCGGACCGGCGAATCAGGGCGATGACCTCGTCCAACATATCCAGAGCCTTGACCAGGCCGCGCAGGATATGGGCGCGCTTTTCCTTCTCGTCCAGGCGGAACTGGGTCCGTCGAACAATGACCTCAATCTGGTGGGCGACATACAGCGTCACCATCTGGTCAATGCGCAGCGTACGAGGCACACCGTCGACGATGGCGAGCATGTTCGCACCGAAGCTGGTCTGCAGCTGGGAGTGCTTGTACAGGTTGTTCAGCACCACACGCGGTACGGCGTCGCGCTTGAGCTTGACGACGATACGCATGCCCCACTTCAGGTCAGATTCGTCATCAATCGAGGCAATGCCCTGCAGACGCCCGTCCTTGACCTGATCCGCGATGTTGGCAATCATGCGGTCCGGGTTGACCTGGTACGGCAGCTCAGTGATGACAATCGACTGACGAGTGCCCTCCTGCTCAATCGAGGTCACACCGCGCATGCGAATCGAACCACGGCCGGTGGTGTAGGCCTCCTTGATGCCCTTATCGCCGACAATTTGGGCGGCAGTTGGGAAATCCGGGCCCTTGATGCGCTCCATGACCGCATCCAGCGTGGTCTTTTCATCCGCTTCCGGGTTGTCCAGGCACCAGTTGATGGCATCCGCGACCTCACGCAGGTTGTGCGGTGGGATATTGGTGGCCATACCGACGGCAATACCGCCAGAGCCGTTCATCAACAGCTGCGGGACACGCGACGGCAGAATAACCGGCTCTGTCGTACGACCGTCATAGTTCGGCTGGAAATCGACGGTGTTTTCGCGAATGTCGCGCACCATTTCCATGGCCAACGGCGTCAGACGAGCCTCGGTGTAACGCATAGCTGCGGGGCCGTCGTCACCGCGGGAGCCGAAGTTACCCTGACCGTCGACAAGCGGATAGCGCATGGACCACGGCTGCGCCATGCGCACCATGGTGTCGTAAATAGCGCTGTCGCCGTGCGGGTGGTAGTTACCCATCGTGTCCGAAACCGGCTTTGCGGACTTCACATAGCCGCGCTCCGGGCGGTAGCCGTTGTCGAACATGGCGTAGAGAATGCGGCGGTGCACCGGCTTGAGACCATCACGGATCTCCGGCAGCGCACGGCCAACAATCACGCTCATGGCGTAGTCGATATAGCTCGACTGCATCTCTTCATTGATGTCGATCGGGCGAACCTGGTGGCCCAATACTCCACTTCCGAAAGATGAGCCGTCGTTGTTGTTATCGTCGCTCAATGACTGCTTCCTTTACTTAAAAGAGGTTCGCATCCATTCTACAGGGCTTTAGAGCCCGCTTTACGACGCCGTGTGCAACTTTTCGATACCATTGTGGTATCAAATCTGGGGTTTTAGGCCTAGTAGAGACGAATAAGACGGCACAAGCTAGGCAGCAAGGAGCAAATGCGATGGCGATGACCTTGAGACTCACGAAAGAACAGGACACCGCTCTGGCGCTGCTGGCGCACATGGAGGGCGTGTCTAAACACGAGGCCGTCATTCGCGCCATCGAATCCGCCGCCACGAGAGCCCTTCAACAAGGTCAGGCCCGGGAAATTACGGCAAGCGTAATTGATACCGACATGGCGCTGCTGCGAAAGTTGAGCTCCCCAAGGCCCCGCGGAGTACAAGAATGAGCGCGCCCCAGATTCAGCCTCTCAGCGAGGCCGCTATCCTGGCGGCTACCGATGAACTGGTGGCCACAGTGCCGGAATTGGCCGACGCTACACTTGCGAGGCCGTGGACAATCAGCGCTATTGTCGCCGCCAGCTCAGGAGTCATTGCTGGTCACCGTAGCTTTCCCGCGATTTCTGCGGCAGCGCAGGCGGTCGCTTACGCAACGTTTCACGTGAAACCACTAAGTTTTGGCAACACCGCACTGGGCGCACTACTTGCACACATACTCCTCACCACCAACGGCGAAGAGCTGTCATTCGCAGAGACGTGGGAGCTAGTCAAAGGTGGCACTTAGCCGGGGACAGGGCCTAGTCACCCTTTCGGGTAAACGGGCTCGTCGGAATGCGATTGCCGGACTCCAGCCGGCCCGTGTAATACGCCGTGGCCTCACCTTCAGTCAGCTCGACCTCGTACCAGCCATCACGGACATAATCAGCCGTCCGGTCTTGCCCGCCAACCAGAACACGTCCCGCCGCGTGCTCCAAAGTGACTTCCGGCAACGCCTTCGCCGTCTTGCTGAATACACGCAGGAAGCGGTCCGGGCCGCACACGGTAAGTTCGCGCTCCAGGAGTCCAATTCGCAGCTCTAACGTACCGAGCACCGTGTGATGCTCCACCCTATTGCCACTGTAAACAGCAAAAACAGCCTCACGGGAACCGTCATTGACCAGTACAAGATTGCCGTCTTTGAGGTAGGCGTGCAGCCGGTACGGTGTCGGCAGCGCGGTCGCCTGCTCGGACTCCTGCACAGGATAGTCACCGGCCGGCTCCGCCTCCCAGCGCTTCACAAACTCCGGCGCTGGTCCCGGCTGCTCTGGAAGCTGCATTCCCGTAGACGCCGAGAAGTCCAGTGTGGATACCAAATCACCACATACCCGACGACGCCAATCAGTGATATTTCCGCAGCTCACGCCGGTGACTTGCTCCAGGAAACGGATCACCGAAGTGTGATCGAAGATCTCTGAGGACACCAAACCACCCACCGACCACGGTGAAATGACAGTCATCGGGACGCGGAAACCGAGCCCCTTCGGCTTGCCCAGGTACCACTCCCCCGGCTCATTCTTCGGCGGCAACGGCGGCACCACATGGTCGAAGTAACCATCAAACTCGTCAAAGTTAATCAGGAAGACGGTCTTGGCCCACACCTCCGGGTTGGAGGCCAACGCATCCAACAGGCGGTAAGTGATATTCGCCGACTGAATCGGCGAGGACGCTCCCGGGTGCTCGCTTTCCGCAGACGAAGGCACAATCCAGGACACCTTTGGCAGCTGCCCGGATTCAACATCCCGTCGGAAAGCGTCGGTTAGCGTGCCCGGCTGGCGGCGGTCCAGCGCGCGATCATAGAGATCCCGTTCCGCCTCAGGCAGCTTCTCCACAGCGGCATTCAGGCGGTCGACCATCTCCTGCTGCTCTGCAGTTGGCGGCATCCCATCGCCCAGTTCCAGCAGCTTCTCGTGGAAACCCGTCATGTCGAGCCCAGGCAGCCCGGCCTCACGAATGACCTTGCGGCCAATATTTCGAAACGCGGCGAAGAAATCCAGGTTGTTGTCCGTGTAGTTATCCCACTCCTGGTAAACGCGCCATGGCACCCCAGCCGCCGAGAGATCCTCGGCATACGTGCGCCACCTGTACCCCGGGTGCGTCGGCTCGTACGCCGCATTGCCAACCGCTCCAGTCCCCCACGGTTCCCTTCGGGTATCACCTGAAAACAGGTAGTTGCGGTTCGGGCTTGTCGACGTAGGCATCGAGGAAAAGTAACCATCGCAGATAGTGAACGTCTCTGCGAGAGCGAATTGGAACGCGATGTCCTGGCGGTCATAACAGGCCATCGTGCCCTTACCCTTGGCCTCGATCCAGCCGTTACAGCGGCCGCCATTTAGTGCAACCTGCCCGTCTTCCCAACCGTGCGGCAAACTTGCAATGTACTCCACCGAGAGATCACCGCGATTAGCGGCGTTGCGAATCAGGTATGGACTGACCCCACTCTGGTTGAAAACGCCCGGCAAAGCGGAATTGTCGTTGTACCCCCGCACACCTCGGAGCGTGCCGAAGTAGTGATCAAAAGAGCGGTTTTCCTGCATCAACACGACAACGTGCTCAACCTGGTCGAGGGAGCCAGCCGGTCGGGGCTGCGCGAGTGCATGGAGCAACGATGGCGGCAGCAGCGTGCTCGCAGCGGTGACAGCACCGACTCCAGCGGCGGTCTGCAGGAAGTGCCGACGGGAAAATTCAGATATATTTTTAGGTGAAGTTGCCATAGGCATCTACGTTAAGAAGCGCAGATTACCAGCCGGCGAACTGCCGCTTAATTCTCCTCGATAAATCGCTCGAAACGGTCAACCACAGCCTGTGGCTCACGCGCCCACCGATTATGGCCAAGGCGCTGCTCAATGAACTCGTACTTCGCAGACTTAGGCAACATCCGAGCTAGCGCTTGCGCAGATTCCGCTGGGCAATCACGGTCACCGCCACAGTTCAGCAATAACGCTGGGGTAGTTACTTTCGGCATCTCAGCGGCATAGTCGATGTCTGCACCCCGTGGTCGCAGAAAGCCCGTGCGCGAGAAGCGCGCCCACTCCACCACATGATTGCGAGCCTGCCGACCGTAACCAGCCACATCGAACCTGCCTGCCGGCCAATAACCCAAAATCTGGGATACCACCTGCATAAATGGTGCACCGTAACGAAGCCGCTTGTACTCGTTGCCAGTAAAACACCTATAGTGCGGGGTGCCGGATCCGACCATCACCACGCCGGCCACATCCGCTTCCGGTCGGGCCAAATACAGAGAAGCAATCTGGCCGCCCATGGAATGACACAGCAAATAAACGGGAAGCTTCTCCCCTGCTGCCAGATGGTCGAATTCCTTCCGAGCACAAGCCACCGCCAAGGGATAATCCACCGACGCGAGATCCTGGTAGCCCCAATTGTGACGGCGGGTGGCCACCGCAGTTTGGTTACCCTGGCCGCGCAACTCCGAGGTCAGGACGCAAAAACCTCGACGCTGTAACTCTTGGGCAATCGGCCGGTAGTAGCGAGCACCCATGCCAAAGCCCGGCCAAATAACGACAATGCCCCGAGGCGAACCTTCGGGAAACCGAAGCGCCATCGGGGTCACGGAGCCATCTGGCAATGTCTCCTGCACAATACGTGGCTCGACTGGCGGTTCCCCGTTGACCATGCTTCCCCGAGTATCTTCCATTTCATAAACATTAATGGCTGAACGGAGGTTTTGTCAGGGGAACCGACAAGCCGATAACCAGACTTGGTATCGGCTTAGACGTCGAGGAAGCGAACGTCCTTCGCATTACGGGTGATGAACGAACGTCGTGAAGCGACGTCATCGCCCATCAGAATGGTGAACAGTTCGTCCGCCTTCTGCGCGTCCTCGAGGGCGACCTTACGCAGCACGCGGTGATCCGGATCCATGGTGGTATCCCACAGCTCAGCGGCGTTCATCTCACCGAGACCCTTGTAACGCTGAACACCATCGTCCTTGTTGATCTTGCGGTTGGCAGCCAGCCCCTCTTCCAGCAGCTGATCGCGCTCAGCATCTGAGTAGGCGTAGCCCGGCTCACCCTTGGCCCACTTGAGCTTGTACAGCGGCGGCTGGGCGAGGTAGACGTGCCCTTCATCAATCAGCGGACGCATCAGGCGGAACAGCAGCGTCAGTAGCAGCGTGGCAATGTGCTGACCATCGACATCGGCGTCGGCCATCAGCACGATCTTGTGGTAGCGCAGCTTCTCGATGTCGAACTCGTCGTGAATACCGGTGCCCAGCGCCGTAATAATGGCCTGGACCTCGTTATTCTTCAGCGTCTTATCCAGGCGCGCCTTCTCGACGTTCAAGATCTTACCGCGCAGCGGCAAAATGGCCTGGAACAGCGAGTTTCGGCCTGCCTTTGCAGAACCACCTGCGGAGTCACCCTCCACGATGAACAGCTCGGACTGCTTCGGGTCCTTCGAACGGCAGTCCGCCAACTTACCCGGAAGACCGCCAAGATCGGTCGCGGACTTACGACGCACCAGGTCACGGGCCTTACGAGCCGCCTGACGGGCATGTGCCGAAGCAATGGCCTTGTTAACAATGGCCTTGGCCTCAGCCGGATTGGCCTCCAGCCAGTGACCGATGTGCTCATTAGTCATGCGCTGGACGAAGGAACGCACCTCGGTGTTACCGAGCTTCGTCTTCGTCTGGCCCTCGAACTGCGGATCGGCGACCTTCACCGAAATCACGGCAGCGAGACCTTCACGGCAATCCTCGCCGGAGAGGTTGTTTTCCTTCTCCTTCAACAGGCGGTGCTCACGCGCATAGCGGTTCATCAGCGATGTCAACGCAGAACGGAAGC
Source organism: Corynebacterium sp. HMSC064E08 (assembly GCF_001811805.1). Taxonomy (NCBI): domain Bacteria; kingdom Bacillati; phylum Actinomycetota; class Actinomycetes; order Mycobacteriales; family Corynebacteriaceae; genus Corynebacterium; species Corynebacterium sp. HMSC064E08. Next base: position 55,298 of record NZ_KV806691.1, on the reverse strand, counting down.
CCTCTTCGTGCGTGCCACCCTCAATGGTGTTAATGGTGTTGGCGAAGGTGTGCACCGACTCGGAGTAACCCGAGTTCCACTGCATTGCAATCTCGACCTCGTGGCCGTCACCTGCAGCATCGAAGGAAATGATGGTCGGGTGGATGATGTTCTTCGACTTGTTCAGAGTCTCGACATAATCCCGCAGACCATTCGGGTAGTGGAAGACCTTGCGGCGCTCCTTCGGCTTGGTGGTCTTCTCTGCCTTCTCCTTCTGCTCCTCAACCGCATCCTTGGCGATCTCAGCGGATTCGGTCTCCGCCTGCTCCGCCAGAGCCTCAGCCTCGAGCTCCTCCTCGGAGACACGCTTGTCCACCAACGTGATGGTCAGGCCCTTGTTCAAAAACGCCATCTCGCGCAGGCGGCGAGAAATGGTGTCGAACTTGAAATCGGTGGTCTCAAAAATCTCCGGATCCGGCCAGAAACGCTGCGTGGTACCCGAACCGCGAGTCTTCTTACCTCGGATAATTTCTTCCGGAACAGCCTGGTCGAAGTTCTGGTACCAGGTGTAGCCATCGCGGATGACCTCGGTTTCCATGCGGGTCGACAGCGCGTTAACCACCGAAATACCCACACCGTGCAGACCACCGGAAACAGCGTAGGACTCGGAGTCAAACTTGCCGCCGGCGTGCAGCTGAGTCATAACCACCTGCACCGTCGGCATACCCGACGGGTGCATTTCGACAGGAATACCACGGCCGTTATCGCGGACCTGAACGCCGCCGTCTTCCAGCAGAGTGACCTCAACATCGGTGGCGTAACCCGCCATCGCCTCGTCGACGGAGTTGTCTACAACCTCCCACACCAGGTGGTGCAAGCCACGCTCACCAGTCGAGCCAATGTACATACCCGGCCGCTTACGCACGGCCTCGAGGCCCTCGAGGATGGTAATCGATGAGGCGTCATATTGATGTTCGGTAGCAGCCACGGTTCGGCGCGTCTCCTATTCTTGGTTCTCTCCCCGCGCAACATTCGTCAGCGCGCGAAAAATAGGCCGGCGGTCAAGCGCTATCAGCGCCAGCCAGAACTACATAGGACTACTAGATAGGTCTGGCTAGTTTGGAAGTCGATAACGTCTCAAGAACCGCCTGCCGGTTTTCTCCTGCCCATCTTACCCCAACGTAGTCCCCTACTGTGGATATAGCCGATGCGCTCAAAGGACCAAATTTCGCAGTTTTACGCATACCGACGGCTAATCGTAGACCGTTTACCGACCTTTACCCGTAAGTATCACGCGGTCCTCGGCCCTCGATGTGCAATTTGCCCTTGCGCCAATTCGGCGCTTTCGGCCCCAGCACCTTAATTTCCTCAACCACTCCATCCCCGACGCGTTCCGCGATCGACTTCAAAACCTGTCGCTGTGCCAGCCGCAGCTGTGTTGCCCATGCTGTCGATTGGCACTCGACCACCAAAGTGCCGTCCTTGAACTCCTTGACCTGGGAGTGTTCCGCGACAACCTTGCCGACCATCGAATCCCACTCCGTCATAATCACACCGTGGGCAATGTGGATCTGCCAGCCGCGATCGACTACTGCCTTATTCAGCACCGCACCAATCGGCGCAGGTCGACGGTCATATTTCCGGTACAGCCGAATCCCCGCCTCCTTCAATAGGCTCGGCGAAATCACCGTTCCGGCACGATCTCGCACCACTGCTTGCGCTGCCCGCTGCTTATCGACGTCCGCAACGATCCCCTCCGCGGCCTTCACAGGCACACGGCTATCGAGGCCAGACCACGAGCCCTTCTTCTTCGGTGGCCGCTGGAGATTCGGTAACTTGTGACCGCCCTCCTTTGCAGCATCGCGCATGCGGAAGAAAGCGTCACTGATCAGGTCGTTTTCCTCTTCCGGTGAGTTATCCGGCTCCATGTTCTCGACCATACCCGTCACTCTTCCGCGACTGGGTTTTCATCCAGCAGTGAGATTCGCCCCTGCTCAGTCTGCGCCACCGTTACCGTGTGATGGGTCACCGAAGAATCCTCGACCAGTGCCTGAGGCAACTCCTCTCCCACCGCCGAGGTGATCAACACCTGCTCAGCCTGCTGCGCGATTTCCATGAGAGCTTCCCGACGATGCCGGTCGAGCTCCGCAAACACGTCGTCAAGCACCAAGATCGGGTCGGGCCCATCGGCACGGAGCAAAAAGTACGCGCCGAGACGCAGCGCGAGTGCAAAAGACCAGGTCTCGCCGTGGCTAGCGAAGCCCTTGGCGGGGTCATTGCCGAGAATGAGGTTGAGATCATCGCGATGCGGACCAACGAGACAGGAACCGCGCTCAATCTCCGCGGTGCGGCGCTCCGCCATCTTCGTCAGCAGCAGTGCCTCGAGCAGCTCCGGTTCGCTGGGCAATGGCCCGCCATCCAGACTGTCGACCTTCGGCGCATAGGCAATCGTGGCTGGGCGCGAGTGCGGGGCAAGCGTGGCATAGGCCTCGCTGACATGCTCGGAAAGCTCGGCGATCAAATCCATGCGCGCAGCCATTAACGCCGCTCCCACCTGCGCCAATTGCGCATCCCAGGTATCCAGCGTGCTCAGTGCGGCCTGCCCCTCCGAGGAAGAATAGCCACGGCGCAGCGTCGAGCCCGCCGACTTCAGCAGCGCATTCTTCTGACGCAAAATCTTGTCATATTGAATGCGGATACCGGCGGACAGTGGCCGTCGTAAAGCGAGCAAATCATCGATGTATCGGCGACGGGAAGCGGGCTCGCCCTTGACCAGCGTGAGATCCTCGGGCGAGAAAAAGACCGACTTAACGATCCCCAGCAGCTCCCGCGGAGACTTCAGCCGCGTGCGATTGATCTGCGCCTGATTCGAGCGATGCGGATTGATGAGCAGATGCGCCGTCAGCTCGCGGCCATCATTGACCGCCGTCGCCGAAATGCGTGCCGACGGGGTCCCCGACCGAACCAGCGGAGCATCCGTAGACACTCGATGCGAGCCGAGCGTGGAGAGATACCCAACGGCCTCGACGATATTGGTCTTGCCGTAGCCATTTTGCCCGGTAAATACGGTAATTCCAGGCGTGAACTCGACTTCCAACTCCGGCCAGGAGCGGAAGTCCCGCAAGGACAAATACCGAATGTGCATAGCCGCAGACTAGCCCGGCAGGCGTACAGGCATCAGCAGGTAAGTGAAGTCGGTCTCCGGCGTTGGGTAGAAGCCGTCCTCACCGAGCTCCGGGATAGCTTCCGGCTCTGGAATGAGAATCGCGGGACGCGACGGCTGCGTAAAGCCCAGCAGAACGCGGTGGGAGCGAACAGCGCTGAGCCCCTCGAGCAGGTACTGCGGGTTGAAGGCGATCAGAAGTGGTTCCCCATAGAAGTTGCAGGCCACAGTCTCTTCTGCGTGACCAACTTCGTCGCCATGAGCGGAAAGGACAACCTGGCCATCGGAGAAGTCCATGCGAATCTGCGCACCGTGATCCGCCATCAAAGACACACGACGGATGGCATCCTGCAGCTGGTCAACACGAGCAACAGCCATGGAGGAATGCTGCTTCGGCAGCAGCGGACGGAACTTCGGGAACTCGGCGTCCAACAGTCGCGTGGTAGTGCGACGAGGATCGGCGAGGATAGCCAGCAGACCTTCGGAGCCGACCTCACGATCATCGGATCCGTCGCCGAATGCCAAGGTCACTGGCTCGCTGGAAGTGGTATCGAGAGTGCGGGCAGTCTCCGCGAAGGTCTTTGCCGGGATGAGCAGCTTGGTCTCCCCCTCCGGGATCTGCTCCCACTCGAAACTGCGAACCGCCAGGCGGAAACGGTCGGTGGCAGCGAGAGTGACCTCGTTACCTTCGGTTTCCATCCGGATGCCGGTCAGCATCGGCAGCGACTCATCCTTGCCGGCAGCGATAGCGACCTGACCAATAGCCTCAGCCAACAGAGCGGCATCGACAGTGCCGGTAGCAGCCGGAGCTTCTGGTAGCTGCGGGTAATCCTCCAAGGTCAGACTTGGCAGTTCGAAGCGGGAAGAACCACAGCGAACGATGACCTTCGTGCCATCAAAGTGCATCTCTACCTGCTTATTCGGCAGCTTAGAGACAATGTCAGAAACCAACTTGCCATTGACGGCGAAGCGACCGGGCTCATCGACCTCTGCGCTAATACGAATCTGAGTCGAGACCTCGTAGTCATAGCCAGCGAGCTGCAGACCATTGTCATCCGCGAGAAAAATCATGCCACGCAGAATCGGCTGAGTCGGGCGTGCAGGCAGGTTACGAGCAACCCAGCTCACCGCACCCGCGAGATCGTCCTTAGCCGCGCGAATACGGACTTCGGTCTGCTCCATCGTTCCTCCACCGGTATTGGATGTCTGTTATTAGCCGTCTTTTGTGTTGTCAGCACGCTATGTCAGCGCACATGACTGGAGTTACAAAGATTCCATCGTACAACTCTACTGCAGACTGCCAAAGACCTCACTGGGATTCTTGTAGTCCGTCTAGTGCTTGATCGTAGTTCTTACTCGTTTTTGGCATTTTCGAAGTTGTGCGCCAGAGGTTGTTTGCCAGAGGTTGTGCGCAGGCCCCCTTTTATCTAGAAGTTTCTAGAGATTTTTAAAGTCGGGAGTAGTAATAGGGGGTGTGCACATTGTGAAATTACATGATTCCCGCTGGTCTTCACCGGTTTCGAGCTGTGGATAACCAGTGCGTCTAACTGTGGATAACTTGGGGTGTCTGTGGATAGTGTTCGGGCTTCATCTTTCATCCACAAAATTTACGAGTTGTCCACAGCTCTGTGCACGGAAAAACCGCAGTTAATAACAAGAATTCCGCACGCCGAGCCCAAGGTTTTTAAGCCGTGCCGCGAGCTCGGTCACGAATGCGTGTAGTCAGGTCGTTGACCTGGTCCTTTGAGGGCTTCTTCTCCTGAATTTCCTTAACAATCTTGCGTTCAGCGTGCAAAACCGTCGAATGGTCACGATTTCCGAACTCCCGGCCAATCGACGGCAACGAAAGCTCAGTGAAGGACCTCGTCAAGTACATCGCGATCTGGCGAGCATGAGCGACCGGGCGAGTCTTACCCGGGCCCACCAAATCCGCAACCGTTAGGTCGAAGTACTCAGCCGTGGTGGAGATGATGATCTCCGGGGTAATCTGCACCTCGATTTCGTCGGCACCGAGGATCTCCTGCGCAAACTTCAAGGTCACAGGCTCATGAATCATGGATGCGTGAGCACTAATCTGCAGGAGACGCCCCTCGAGCTCACGAATAGAAGACGAGGTGTTCTCCGCGATGTACTGGAGTACATCATGCGGAACGACCAAATCAGACAGCTGTGCCTTCTTCGACAGAATTGCGATTCGCGTCTCCAAGTCCGGGTATTGCAGATCCGGATTGAGCCCCCACTGGAACCGGGTACGAAGGCGATCCTCCAGGGTCTTAAGCTCCCGCGGTGGGCGGTCCGACGACAGCACAATTTGGTGATTGGACTGGTGCAGGGCATTGAACGTATGGAAGAACTCTTCCTGTGTACCTTCCTTGCCCTCCAAGAACTGGATGTCATCGATGATGAGCATGTCCAAATCGCGATAGCGACGCTTGAAGGATTCCTGGGCGTCGTCACGCACGGAATTAATGAAGTCGTTGGTGAACTCTTCCGAGGAAACGTAACGAACCCGCAGGTTAGGGTACAAATGCTTGGCGTAGTGACCAATGCCGTGGAGCAGGTGCGTCTTGCCAAGACCCGAACCGCCGGAGATAAACAGCGGGTTGTAGGTGCGCCCCGGAGACTCTGCAACAGCGACGGCGGCTGCGGCAGCGAACTTATTCTGCGGACCAATAACGAAGGTCTCGAAGGTGTAGTTCGGGTTGAGGGTGGGCTCCTCGAAAGGCATGCTCATCTCGGTTGGAGTGCCGTGGCTCTCGGAGCGGAAAGGACTTGTGACCTGGCGCTGATCAGCAATAGTCATCGGATTCTCGGCAGATGAGTGCGAAAGCCCCTGGGCCATCGAATCTACGGCGTCCATCGATCGGCGTTGTGACTGGGCACTCTGCTGATTATGGACATTCGGCTGGTGCGTCTGCGACACCTGTGGCGTCTGCGTCGATCCCTGGTGCTGCTCGTGGAGATTGAAGTCGTTCGTATCTGCACTGGGGAACGGGTAGTTGCGGCCAGATTGCTGCTGGTGCTGCTGGTTTGGCTGTTGACGCTGAGCCTGCTGCGGACGCGAAGCTGCAGATGGCATCTGCCCCGAGTGCTGTGCAGATGGTTGAGTGGTCTCTGCTGCCTGGCTATCTTCAGCGTCGTCAGCAGGATCGGCAACGGTGATGACCGTTTCCAACTCCTCGCCGGTCAGCGAGGCTAAGACGGCCTCGATAATGCCCTTGAGCTCTTCTTTTACCAGCGCCTGCACCACTGGCGATTGAGTGCTGAGCAGGAAAAAACCTGGAAAGTCACCAGTGTGCGTCACTGACCGCAGCAGTGCCTTGTGTGGCGGGCGTAGTGGTGCAATGCCCAACTCCGGCGCACCTTCTGGTGAAGTCAGGATAGAAACGACCTGCTCCCAGAGTCCACCTGGCAATTCTGGTTGTTCGCTCACTGTGTGAATGTCCTTTTACATGTTTACGTTCATCAAATTTATCGAGGCGACCTGTTTTTGTGGAGCGTTTTTGGCATGGCGAGAGCGCCATATCTGCCCATTTGGGGGCTATTTATTGTAATTCGCCCTGTGGGGTGTTTCTACACAAGGTGCTATACGCCCCGAGCAGGACTTCCACATGTTTGTCCACACCTGTGGATAAACCTTGTCGCTAATTGACTAACAGTTTATCCACAGTTTGCCCACAATGAAAAATAGCCCCCTAGTCTGCGTTTACCTAGGTAAACACGTTATTTCCCCTGCTCGCTGTGATTCATGGTGTGGAAGTTATCCACAGCTGATGGGATAAACGCCCTGTGGATTGCAGTGCATAGGTCAGTATTTCCACAGGTCAACATCGGTACCGTCGGAAAACTTGGAAAATGATTCTCCAGGTAAATCCGGCGTGTTGATTTGAATTTCTCGCTCGATTCGACGTAACCTATCTGGGTGTTTCATATCCATTGAGATATGAGTCCGAGCTTGTGCTTGGACCCGACAGAATGCATGTAGCTTTCAATCTGTCGGTAAGTAATTTTTCCGTGCATCACGGGAATGCGTCAGACGCATCGCTGCCTCGCACTCGAAGCGAGGAGTTTACTGCGGTGTGTTCAGCGTGGACTCGTGGTCGTTTGAGTTTCAAGGAGTGTCAACCGTGTCGAAGCGGACGTTCCAGCCGAATAACCGCCGTCGTGCACGCGTGCACGGCTTCCGTACCCGTATGCGTACCCGTTCCGGTCGCGCCGTTGTGGCAGCACGCCGCAGCAAGGGCCGTGCCCGCCTGTCCGCTTAAGTAAGAGGACGCCGATTTCGGTGCTCCCTCAGAGCAATAAGCTGCGTTCTTCGCGTGACTTCACGGTCACCGTACGACGTGGACGCCGAATCGGACGCAAGACCTTGGTCTTGCATATTCGTGACACCGCCGCTTCTGGCGGTGAAGATAAGACCGATACGCAGATTGCCAGGTTTGGTGGTCCGCGTGTCGGTCTTGTCGTATCTAAAGCTGTGGGCAACGCTGTGACTCGTCACGCTGTATCCCGCAAGCTTCGCCATGTTATGGCCGCGGCCGCGCAGAATCTTCCGTCCACCATGGACATTGTCGTTCGCGCGCTGCCTGCATCTGCCACAGCCACCAGCCAGGAGCTGTCCCACGATGTGCAATCGGCACTCGCCACATACGAACGTCGGCGCTAATTCGCTTGACGACGGCCCCCTCGCCCAGGCCCCCGCTGCACGTGTGGCTGAGAGGGCGATTCTCTTCTACCGCCGTCGTATCTCTAATCTGAAGCCAACGAGCACATGTCGTTTTGAACCGACCTGCTCCGCATATGGTCTTGAGGCCGTGCGCCGCTTTGGAGCTATTCGTGGCCTGTGGCTGACTCTCCTGCGTATCTTCCGTTGCGCACCCTGGCATCCGGGCGGCTGGGATCCAGTTCCTGTCACATTCCCCGGCCTGGGTTCGTGGTTGAAGCGAATGCACAGGTAACCTCTAGTAATGCTTAGCCTTTGACCGGGCTTTGTAGACGAAGGCGCGAGTGCGCTGTCCCCCTAAAGAACGGAGTGATCTTAGACCGTGCTCAATTTCGTGTATCGGCCGATTTCGGCCATCCTGTGGTTCTGGCATAAGGCCTCAGGTTTCCTATTCGATCCCTCCTCGGGTATCTCATGGGTGCTGGCCATTGTTTTGCTTGTGGTCACCATCCGTATCCTCCTGTTTAAGCCGATGCTGAACCAGCAGCGTTCTGCCATCAAGATGCAGCAACTCGCTCCTGAGATGCAGGCGATCAAGGAGAAGTACAAGAACGATCAGCAGGCGCAGGCTCTTGCTATGCGCCAGCTGCAGAAGGAAATGGGTGTCAACCCGCTCGGCGGCTGTCTGCCGATTCTGGTTCAGATGCCTGTGTTCATTGGTCTTTTCCACGTGCTGCGTTCGTTTAACCGAACGGGTACGTCGGGCAATGCGCTCGGCATGTCGGTGGAGCAGAACTGGAATACGCCTAACTACATCTTCGGTGTAGATGAGGTGCGGTCTTTCCTGCTGGCTCGTGTGCTCAATGCTCCACTGTCCAGTTCGGTTGGTATGGGTGAGGATCAATACGCAGCCTTTACCGTGCCTGGTACGCCTGCGGACTTCACCCGCATGGACATCATGATCGTTGCCATTCCGCTGATCGTTATCGCGGCACTGGCAACGCACTTCAACGCTCGCATGTCTGTTGACCGCACGCGTGCCCGCCAGGAAGCCGGTCTGGTGAAGCGCCAGGAAGGCGTTATGGGGCAGCAGATGGACATGATGAACAAGATGATGCTTTGGTTCTTCCCGATCATGATTCTTGTTACCGGTGCTTTCTGGCACATCGGTCTTCTTGTCTACATGGTGACTAACAACGTCTGGACCTACTTCCAGCAGCGCTACATCTTCGGCAAGCTGGATGAGGAAGAGAAGGAAGCTGTCGCAGCTAAGAAGGCTGCCAAGCGCGAGGCACAGGAGAAGCTCGCTCCGAAGGTTGGCCAGAAGCCAATCAATCCGAAGAAGGGTGGCAAGCGTCAGGCAGCGCAGAATGCGCAGCAGGCGCAGTCCGGTCAGGCCTCTGCAGCGAAAAAGGCTTCTAGCCATCTTCCGGATGGTAATTCGGGGAAGGGACAGCAGGGCCCAGCCTCGAAGCCAGCGCCAGGACAGAAATCCGCAAATCGGAAGAACCGGAAGCGGAAAAAGAAATAGCTGAAGTGGAATCGCCCTTCGTCTACATAAGTTAAATAATCGAAACGCCCCGCAGTTGATGCGGGGCGTTTTTGCTTGCCTTGGTGCTCTATCGAGCAAACAACGTCACTGTTATTACAGGCATGTAATTTTCTCCGGGGCCTGGAGTTTGGCATCCAACTTTGATCAATGTTTCACGTGAAACATCGCTGTTGCACTGTCGTACACTAGGGCTAGTGAAAAGCTCGACGGGTGACGGCACAGCTGCCCCATTGTGCAAGAAAGGTTAGTGGAACTGTTGAGTAACTCCGCGAAAGACGTCGATAATCAAGAAGCCTCCGCAGGTTTGGTCGATCCGGATCTGCGTTCGGTGATAGATACCGTGTTTGGAGGGAATGCCGATCGAGCATACCGCTACCATTCATGGTTGGCTGAGGAGGCTACAGTCCGAGGTTTGATTGGGCCACGTGAAACTCCAAAGCTGTGGGATCGGCACATTATCAATTCTGCGGTAGTTGGAGAAGCGATAGGCAAAGGGCTTGTAGTTGCGGACATTGGTTCGGGGGCAGGCTTGCCCGGGATTCCGCTTGCTCTTGCACGACCAGATTTGAAGGTGGTTCTTGTAGAACCATTGCTGCGCCGTACGACTTTCTTGAACGAGGTTGTGGAAGATCTCGAGCTGGACAATGTGACCGTGGTTCGCGGCCGCGCTGAGGAGAAAGTGGTTCGCGCTGAGGTTGGCCAAGTAGATGTCGTCACTTCTCGCGCTGTTGCCCCTCTTGGGAAATTGGCGGGCTGGTCGCTTCCTTTAGTTAAATCCGGAGGCGCGATGGTTGCACTGAAGGGTGGAACTGCGCAAGAGGAGATTGATCGGGACGCAAAGCTTATTGCCAAGGCGAAGGGAACTAATCCCCGCGTTGTAGAGGTTGGCGGTTCCGTGTTGAGAACTTCGACGTACGCCGTGATTATTCAGAAGAAGTAGGTTGTAAGTCCCCCTCCCCTACTCCACTGCCGGTTCGCTTGTGTTTTGGTTTCGACATTGAGGCGCGTAGTGCCGTCGGGCTAGAGTGGGATAAGTATCGCGGTATGGCAAAGTCCTACCGGCCAAGGTGGATGTTTCACGTGAAACATTTCCACAATCGTCGGCGTCTAACGCTTGTTGGGGCTTGATGATTACGCTTTTGCAGATAGTTACTAAGTTTTTATTCGCACTCCAGTGGCCATGATTGGTGATTGCTGTGCTTGTAAGGGGAATAGTTAATGAGCCGGAAGTCCTGGCAAGACACACCCATCGCTGCGGCAGCTCAACGGGCAGCGCAAGTTAAGGCCCCGAACCGTTTATCGCTTCCACGCCCCGAACGCCCGCGCCGTATTACTATCGCCAACCAGAAGGGTGGCGTGGGCAAGACCACTTCGGCAGTCAACATCGCGTCGGCGCTCGCGCGACATGGTCTCAAGGTGCTAGTCATCGATAATGACCCGCAGGGAAATGCTTCTACGGCCCTGGGGATTGAGCATGTTTCCGGGACCCCGTCGACGTATGAGCTTCTAATTGGCGAACTACAGATTGACGATGTCATCCAGCGTTCCCCTGAATCTGAGAATCTCTTTTGTGTGCCAGCGACGTTGGACTTGGCGGGCTCCGAGATTGAGCTGGTCTCGCTCCTGAACCGTGAGCGCCGACTTCTCGATGCAGTGTCAGATCAGTACCTGATTGACAACGGCTTTGACTTTCTCATTATTGACTGCCCTCCTTCGCTCGGTCTGTTGACTCTGAATTCGATGACTGCCGCCAACGAGGTTTTGATCCCGATTCAGTGTGAGTTTTACGCCTTGGAGGGTGTGACTCAGCTGATGAATAACGTGCAGATGATTCGTCAGCATCTCAATCCGGAGCTACATATTTCTGCTGTGCTGCTCACTATGTTCGATGGCCGCACCAAGCTTTCGGAAGAAGTTGCCAATGAGGTTCGTAACTACTTCGGTGAGGTTGTGCTACGTAATCTCATCCCTCGATCCGTGAAGGTATCGGAGGCTCCGGGATATTCGCAGACCGTAATTTCCTACGATCCAGGGTCTCGGGGCGCAGTTGCTTATCTTGACGCCGCGAAGGAATTGGCAACGCGTGGCGACTATTCAGCAGTTCCGGGTGGAAGTGCGATTGGGCAAAAACCAGCTTCCTCCCCTACCCCGTCCAATTCCACTGAGACAAATTAAAGCCACTAGGAGTAGTAACCGATGTCGAATCAAAAAAAGGAGAACCGCAAGGGAGGGCTCGGTCGCGGTATCGCCGCGCTGATCCCAACTGCTCCGGCGGCTAACCCCTCGGTAGGTGAGAGTGCCGCGGATATTATCTTCGGTCCCCGCCGTACCCAGGGGACGAAGCAGCCTGGAAGTAGCGGAGTTGCCGACGTACTGGGGGCAGCCGCGACGGGATCCGGCACCTCGTTGACTGAAGGGAAAAACGCCGGAAAATCTGCAAAATCCGGCCAGAGCAAGCCTCATACCGATGAGGCGCAGAAACGTCACAGTGACGATAAGGCTATTGGTAAGTCTAGCGATGTTTCACGTGAAACATTGCCCTCGGCGACGTCGGGAGTAGCGGACCATAGCAGCGCGGAGCCGACCGATGTTGACGCTTCGGCCGCAAACGAGTTTGGCGCGACCTATCGCGAGATCGACTTGAAGCTGATCACGCCGAACCCGAAGCAGCCACGAGAGGTCTTCGATGAGGAGCCCCTGAATGAGCTCGCTCACTCTATTCGTGAGTTCGGTCTATTGCAGCCGATTATCGTACGACCAATCTCTGAGGGTAGTCGTGCGGCCGCACTCGAGGCAGCGCGTAAGGAAGATCCGAACGCGCCGCAACCCGAGTTTGAAATCATCATGGGTGAACGTCGCTGGCGTGCTTCTCAGCGAGCTGGGGTCGACACGATTCCCGCCATCGTTCGCGATACTCCAAACCAGGACATGCTTCGCGATGCCCTACTAGAGAACATCCATCGCGTTCAGCTGAACCCACTCGAAGAGGCCGCTGCGTACCAGCAGCTACTCGAAGAGTTTGGTGTAACTCAGGCAGAGCTGGCGGATCGAATCGGTCGCTCGCGGCCCGTTATTACCAACATGATTCGACTCTTGCAGTTGCCGGTGGAGGTACAGCGACGAGTAGCGGTCGGTGTTCTGTCGGCTGGTCACGCACGCGCCTTGCTTGGAGTTAAGGCAGGTAAGGAAGAACAGCAGCGCCTCGCCGAGCGAATTGTTGCTGAAGGACTATCCGTCCGTGCGACCGAAGAAGCAGTGACATTACTCAATGCCGGCGAGCGACCGAAAAAGCAGCACCGCGAGCCCACTCCGCAGCCGGAGGTCCTTCACAATTGGGCTGACCGCCTGTCCAATTCTTTTGATACGAAGGTGACTGCCCAGATGGGCAAGCGTAAGGGCAAAATCGTTATCGAATTCGGCAACCTCGAGGACTTTGATCGCATCATGTCACTGATGCATCTCGACGAAGAGTAAACCCGGTTACTGTGACTGAAGTATTCATCGAGAAAATTTCGCTGGCCGACATCGAAGGAATCTATCCAGACACGATGTTAAGCCTGTTTTGGGAACAGGGCATGGAGCATATCCGTACAGCAACTGCCCTACCCCAGTTCTCGACTGAGCCGCGCGAACCTAATTTGGACCCCAGCACGCCAGAAGAGGATGAAGCGCTCAACGGTGATTTAAAGCATTCGGACGGCCAATCCCCTACTCGGCCAGGCGGAGCTAGTGAAAGCCTCTTAAATGGCGATTTAAGCCCTGATTTAGCCGCCCAGGTGCGCTTGGAGAAGGAAGCATGGCTCAATACCGTCTACCTTTCCTGGGGACCGTGCGGATATTCGCTACGACGAAAGCCACCGGCATCACTTATCGATGGGAAACCTGAGACCGTCGGCACGCTGCTCTTTGCTCCGCCACGCTTCTGCCCGACGACATTTTCCATGCCTTCCGGGCCAATATCGCCGGATGCGATTGCGCTGACGAGTCTGCATTACAACGCTTTAGAGGTTGACGATGACATGCTCCGCGTGCTCATTGTGACCGCTCTGCACAAGCTCGCGCTACGCGGGATTTCAGCGGTAGAAGCGTTTGGTTGCAGTGGCACGGTGGATTCTATGTCGGCATCCACGCCGTCGTCGCCAACGCCTGACGACGGTACGGAGAATCTAATCGCTGATTTCGAAGCTCAACTCGAAGAAAAGCTGAATCCTAAGCCGTGTATTTCAGATTCGTTGGCGGCGATTAACCATAACGCCGGTGATTTGATTCGTACGCGAACCCTTCTTGACTCCGGGTTTCGGGTGGTCACTCCACATCCGATTCATCCGAAACTCCGTATCGAGTTGGATGCGGAATTGGATTGGGACGAAGAAATCGGCCATGCGTTGGATCTAAGTGCGAAAGAACCCTTTATGCGCTCAAAGCTGTTCAGTCTTTAGCGCTGGGTTTCATTGGTCAGCCGTGTTTAGGCTTTTTCCTCTTCAATCAGCTGCGCAAAGCTGTAAGCGCCGGTCATTGGCTGCTGCTCTTCATCGCCCAGGTACAGACGCTTTACAGCGACAACGATAGATTCGGCAATTACGTCCCGCTGATCTGGGGAAGAAAGAATTGCGACGTCATCCTCGTTGGTCAGGTAACCAACGGCGACTTCCACCGTGGGCATCCTGGTCAGACGGAGGAGATCCCAGGTACGGGCGTGCGAGCGGCAGTCTACCAGGCTCGTACGGGCAACAATTTCTCGCTGGATAAGGCCAGAGAGCTGTTCGCCCAGAATGGAGTTGGAGCCCTTCATCGAGCCAAAGTAAAAGGTCGCAATACCGCTGGCGCGGTTGTTGTGATAGTGGTCAGCCTGCAGGGAGATGAAGACGTCAGCGCCAAATGCGTTGGCCATCTCAGCGCGATCCTCGATGGACGGATTGTCGGTACGAGGACGAGACAGAATAGTCTCTGCACCTGCCGCGACAAGGCGACCCTCAATGCGAGAGGCCAAATCCCAAAGAATCTCTTCTTCAGAAATCTGACCGTAAGGGCCGTCGACCACAATGCCGGGCTCCCCTGCCCCAAGACCTGGATCAATGACAATGCGCTTTCCAGAGAGCTTCGGCCCCATCGTGCGCAGTATTTCCTTCTCGTGGAAGGCGTTTACAGAGCCACCAGTAACCCTCCTGCCCAAGTAGCTGAGCGCCCGGAGAGTAACGGGACCACAGATACCGTCGGGCTCCAGCCCGTAATTGAGCTGGTATTCACGTACAGAGGCATCGGTCTTCGGGCCAAAGTGGCCGTCTACTCGGGCATCGTGGAAGCCGAGTTCCTGCAAGGTAGCTTGGAGAACGCCTACGTCCTCACCGGTCATTTGTGACAGTGGATCGTAGGACAGTACGCGGGTGCCCAGAGTGTACGAGGCTTCTCGCAGTAGGCGCAGGGTGCTGTCGCGGATGATCCCGTCGGCATAGACACCGCGGGACTGTTGGAACGCCAGGAGAGCGTTGCGCATATCCTCATCAAAGAGGTCATCGTCACCAGACCACTGAGGCGAGTTCTCCTCCGCGGCTGAGCCCTCCCAATTGGGCAGAAGCCCAAGACGAGCCAGGGTAGAACGTACCTCGGCTACACGAGGTGACCTATCGCCCACCTTCAGAAACTCTGGCACGAAAACTCCCTTCCGAACTCCACAATTATGTTTAGGCCGTTGTGGGTCCTCACAACACTTAATCAGTATTACTGGCCAGTGAGCTAAACGAAACTTCAGTTAAGAAATCTCGCGCACTCTCAGAGGATATGGTCAGCAATACCTCTCAAGTTGGCGGCAACCTGGTTCCTTCACGGTATTAAGGAAGACGTAAACCGCCATTTCCAGCAAGATTACCAGGTCGCAGGCGCGAATTGATTGTTACGAGGGCGCGTCGGCTAGCCCGACGGCAGAACCCCAGGACTAACTCTAAATCACAACCACAACTTCAGTCACATCATAATGGGGTGTGTCCAACGAAGGTGGCAATAGCGAAGTGGCGGGTGGGCAGTCGTAACCTCGTATCGGATAAAGAGCAACCCCAAGTTCTTTTAAAGGTGCTTTTCGATGAGCGACGTGATTTCGCCCTTCGGGCGGACTCCGCGAATCTCTTCGACCTTCTTGCCGTCCTTGAATAGGAGCAGGCTTGGGATGGACATGATCTGGAACATGCCAGCCAGTGCACGCTCCTCATCGACGTTGACCTTGGCGATGACGGCCTTGCCATCGAGCTCGGTCGCAACCTCGTCCAAAACGGGAGCAATCTTCTTACACGGGCCACACCACTCTGCCCAGAAATCAACAAGCACCGGCTTATCGGATTCGAGGACATCGGACTTAAAGGTGTTGGCGGTGACGGTTACCGGAGCCATGAAATTCTTCTCCTTAGAATGAGCTCGTTTGAGTTCTTAGTGGTTTTGTTTTGTGGTCTTGATTCTAATTTTTCAACCTAGCTTCTTCAGCCTCGCGTACGGATTTGGCGCTCAAGGCGTCAAAAATTAGGGCTTCCGGTGGTGCGAGTGAAGTACTAAATTGTTAATTAATGGTGTTCTTGAGAACGCTGCAAGTGCTCGATGAGTACGGGGCGTACCGGGCTATAACACGTCCTGCTGCGCCCTGATTGAGCTACAGCTAACAACAATTGGGCTTACCGGCTATCGGATATTCCCCATAGTTGGATATCTGCAATCGTAGGGCTTATCCAACAATTGCGATACCCCAACTATTAGGTGTTTATCCAGCTAGTGCGACTGCCCTGCTGTCAGCTACCGAGCAACAGTTTCCAAGTAGTGCTCAGCATCCAGCGCAGCCTTGCAGCCAGAACCAGCGGCGGTAATTGCCTGCTGGTAATGCGAGTCAACAACATCGCCCGCCGCAAAGACGCCCTTGAGAGAGGTCTGGGTGCTCGGAGCGGCTACCTGAATGTAGCCATTCTCATCGCAATCCAGCTGATTGCGAACCATCTGCGAACGTGGCTCGTGGCCAATTGCTACGAACATGGCAGTCACATCCAGGACGGACTTCTCACCAGTGACGGTGTCTTCCAGCTCGAGACCGGTAACCGAACCCTTGTCCTCACCAAGAACCTGGGACACAACCTTGTTCGTCGCAAAGCGAATCTTGTCATTGTTCTGCGCGCGCTCGACCATGATCTTCGACGCACGGAACTCATCGCGGCGATGGACAATCGTCACCGAGCGGGCGAACTTGGTAAGGAAGGTTGCCTCTTCCATTGCGGAGTCACCGCCGCCGATGACGGCGATATCGTGGTCGCGGAAGAAGAAACCATCACAGGTGGCACAGGCGCTGACACCATGACCAAGCAGCGCCTGCTCACCCGGAGCACCCACATAACGCGGAGCGGCACCGGTTGCCAGGATGACAGCGTGAGCCTTGTGCTCTTCTTCGCCAACCCAGACAGACTTGATATCGCCGGTGAGATCCATGCGATCGACAATCTCCATGCGCAGGTCAGCGCCGAAGCGCTCTGCCTGTGCGCGCATCTGATCCATCAGCTCTGGGCCCATGATGCCCCCGGAGAAACCTGGGTAGTTCTCCACATCGGTAGTCGTCATAAGCAGGCCGCCAAACTCGATGCCCTCGAACACCACAGGCTTCAGGTCGGCACGGGCTGCGTAGGTGGCAGCCGTGTAACCGGCGGGACCGGAACCGACAATGATCAGGTCGTGAACGATATCGCTCATGAAGACTCCTATAATTTTTATCTCTCACATCACATGGCGCACAGTGATGCTCAGTAGTAAGCAAATTTTTCAGCTCCGGGAAAGAAATTACCGGAACCAGCCACCTCAACCAACGTGAGGTTAGCCATCTCTATTCCCCCAGCCTCTCCCCTGCTCCGCAGTTGTTAGGCCACCTGCACTTCTTCCAATTGTCGCCGAAGCGTACGACGCGCCCGCGCCCGCCGAGACTTCAACGTCCCGCTCGGCTGCCCAATACTGCGAGAGGTCTCCTGCAGCGAATATCCAAAGATGTCCAAGTACAGCAGGGCATCCCGTTGATCCGTTGGCAGCTGCTCCAATGCGGCGGCCATAGTCACACGTAGCGGAACATCCGGGCAGGGAATCGGCTGTGAACTCATAAACGTCTCAAAATCCTCCTCCTTATCGCAGAGAGGAATCTCCCCGAAACGACCGCGGTTGTGGTCAATACACGCATTCTTCACGATGCACGTCAGCCACGTCGCCACCGTCGAACGCCCGCGAAAATTCGCCGCCCCCGCAATTGCCCGCGCCAGCCCCTCCTGTACCCCATCCAAGGGATCGAAATCATCCCGACGATAGCGCCGCGCCATCGCTACCAACTGCGGATAATAACGCCGTGCCAACACCGCGAACGCGCGACGATCCCCCGCCAGGTGCGCCTTCAATAATTCACGATCGACCTCGTCCGCAGATGCATGCTTTTGCATACCGACGACGCCACAATCCCCCAGTCGCCGACCCATGCGGGCCTTACGGTGACTGTCCCCAATTCGATTTCTTCCCCCAAAGTTCATGGCTCCTATGCAAACACGAAACCCGCGCTCTCCGCTTGGCAAAACTGCTGTGGAGACCGCGGGCTGTGGATGAATTTCAAAACGTCCCAGTAGCTGTGGATAACTTGGGACAACTTGAACTGTTGCCGCCTAAGGCAAGCTCAGAGCGTTATTCCGTACCACGCACCTGAATGTCGCCAATAGCAACTGGCAGCAACGAATCCGGAGATTGCTCAGCCAGATTGCGGTCGCCGACAAGTGGGTTGTCCGCATCGGAATTCTGCGACTCAGCATCAGCATCTGTATCAGCGTCAGTGTCTGAGTCGCTGTCGGCTACCGCTTCCGCAGCCGTCGGCAAGCCGGAGATCCAGACAACAAGGTTCTTCCACTCAGTGTCGCGGCTATCGATTTCGATGGTCGTCGTACCTGAGGTGGCAGTAGCGCTTCCGAGAACCGTTGTGTCATCCAAGTTCGTCGAGTCAGCATCTCGTAGGCCGCGAACTTCAATGTGTGCGCCCGGGGTCGCCGCGACCTTAAGCTCTCGAATGGTTGCCGGTTCATCCAGAGTGACCCGAATACCCACACCAGGTTTGAAGTCCTCTGGACGATTGCCGAACTGGCTGAGGTAAGTCGAAGTTACCCAGAAGCTTTCCTCGTCATTATCGATGGTCAGCTCAGCCATGTCCGGATTGTCTGGACCGGCTGCCGGGTTGTCGCTGTCGGCTTGCCACTCGTTAGCGTCGGCAAGCGAAAGCGTCGTGATCGGAGCCGGGCCGCGTCGTACGGACTCGGAGTTAATCGGTGCGTCCGAGGAACGGTTAACCAGACCAAAGATGCCCGCGGCGACAAGTGCACCGACAATGACTACACCGACAACGACTGCGCCGGTGCTGAATGCGCGGGTGCGATTCTTGGTGTGGCGAGCGTTTGATTGGGCTGCACCGTCGGCATCGACGGATTCGCGCGCACCGGTGTCGGGGTCGATTGCGAGAAACTCCGAAGAGTCGGGGCCGAGCGCTGCAGTGCGCAAATCCTCCGCGAGTGTGCGAGCTGGCGACTCCTGTTGGTTGAAGTTCTCTGGGCGAACCTGCTTCGCGCGGTCGATGGCAGCAGAAATATCGGAGGGGATATTTGGCACGTTGTAGAACAGCTCGTCGATGACAGAAAGCAACGCGTTGTAGTCCGAACGTTGCGAGCTATCGGGCAAAACGACGGGGAAAGCGTCGTAGATGTGGCCGTCGCTGCTGATGCGCAATTGTCCAGGCTTGTTTGTCAGGCCAAGGCAGCGTCCAGATTCGTGGGCGTCGGCGATTGTCTCGGCAAGTGATGCTATTGCGAGTGCCAGGGCATCCGGGTGGGCGGCCTGATCGAACCGCTCAATACCGATACTGCTGGTCCAGTCGGCGACGATGAGCACCTCGGTGCGTGTCTTCGCCACACTATGAATGCGGGACATCCCGGTGCCAGCCAGGTCACGCAGCTCATTGGTCGTCGTGGCAATCTTCTGGGCGGCAACCGATGGCGAAGTGTCGTAGTACGGCAGTGCAATCGTGTCGACGAAGACGAGTGCGACATCTGAGTTGTTGGGATCGCCCATATCCATGGCGCGCCACAGGCGCAGACCTGGGTAGGTCGCGACTTCAGAACGCAGACGGAAACGACCACCTGAGACCATCTCGCCGGGTACATAGCGGGTTGGGCGAGAACCCTGCGTCGGCATCGGCGGCAGCAGCGGCGAAGCGGTGAAGCCCTCGTTTGCCAGACCCGTGGCCTCGCCGATCAGGTTCGACGGGGCAATCGAGAAAGCATCAGCGGCGAAGCCACGTTCGCGCTCCATATCCTCACGGTCGGCGACGGCATTGTCGGCTGCATGAGGCTGCGGAGCAAAGCGGCGTAGACCCGGGATGCGGCCGAGGAAGCCACCCAGAACGCGGACCTCTTCCAACGGAGCCTGAGCGAGCACCAGGCCGGTACCGATGAGGAAGACCACGCCGGTGACGATGGTCTGCAGCAGCACGCCGAAGGAACCGAAGAAATCGAACAGCACAAGGTCGGTCAATGCGAATGCGCCCCAGGCGACGGCGACACCGACAAGCGACGCCCCCAGTGCCCACAGCACGGTGTGGACGGTCGCCTTACTGTCCAAGTGTCCGAGAGTGCGGCGCAAGAGCAAGAAGCCAATTACCGCGCCGGCGACGAAACCGAAACCGTTGGCGGCACCGAGCAACACGACGACGGTCTCATCGTCAGAAGCCAGACGAGGAGCGAAGAACGACAGAATCACCTTGACGGTGGTAATGCCGAGGATGATGAAAGTCGGGGTCCAGGCCTCTTCACGGGCGTAGAAAACACGCAAGTGCAAAAGCACAATGGCGTATGGAATAAGCGAGAACGCCGAGAAGGACAGCGTCCAGCCGAGAATCTCTGCGGTTTCGCGGGGGAACTCCAGATACGCAAAAAGACCGACGGCGATGGGGCGGCCGAATGCGGTGAAGAAGGCGACGATCGGCACCAGCGCAATCATGGTCAGGCGCGTACCGATGGACAGATCGCGGACCACTGCCCCATCATTGCCGTCGGCTGCATTGCGGGACAGTCGCGGCATGATGGCGGTCAGCAAGGTAACGCCGATGATGCCGTAGGGCACCTGCAACAGCAGCCACGCCTGCTGGTAAATCGTCGGCGCGGCCTTGGAGGCAGTCGAGGCAATATTGGTGGTGATGAAGTAACCAGCCTGGGAAATTGCCACGTAGGTAATAATCGCGACACCCATGCCGGTGAACTGTTTGATGCGGTCGTCGATACCCCACAGCGGACGCAAATCAATGCCCGCGCGCTTGAGGTAGGGAATCATGATGGCTGCCTGAATGACGACACCCAGGGTGGTACCAAGACCCAAAAGCAGGATGTGCGGATCGGAGAGTGAACCGTCCGAATCCGGACTCAATTGGCCGGGCAGGAACAGATATAGCAAGAGCGTGGCAATGGCCACGACGTTGTTGGCGACAGGTGCCCACGCACCGGGTTTAAAGATTCCCTTGGTGTTTAGCACCGCCATGAGCAGCGCAAATATGCCGTAGAAGATAATCTGCGGCAATAGTAAGAACGCAAATGACGTTGCCAGCGGAACGTTGACCTTACCGGCCTCGTTAAGGCTCAATCTGGTCAACAGTGGCGCACCTATCACCGCCAGCACCGTCACCACTGCCAACAGCGTCATAGAGACAGTCAAGAGACGTCTAATGAAGGCGGCACCGTGATCTGGATCCTCCTTCTCCGCGCGCACCAACACTGGCACCACCAGAGAAGTCAGCACTGCACCGAGGACGATTTCCGTAATCAGGTTCGGCAGTGTGTTGGCGACGTTGAAGGCTGAAGCCACAGCCGGACCCAGCGTCGCGCCGATGAGCAGGTTTCGCAAAAAACCCGTAATGCGCGAAATCAGGGTAGCGATTGCCATCGAGCCCGTGGAGGCGACGATGTCCGAGTTCGACTGTCCCTGATTTGCGTCCGCCGTCGAGCCTGCGGAGGAATCGCTGGAAGCGGTTGCTGTCGCAGTTGCCGCCTTTGCTGGCGATGGTGATGCCGATTCCGTCATCGCGTCAGTGGCGGTATCGGCATTTGCCTTATGGCCGGATACGCGAGTTAGGTCCGGGGCCGCTTCGGCCGGCTGAGATTCAGCCGTTGGCCGCGCCGCCGGAACCGGAGCCGGTGGCGCGGGGCGACGAATGCGGCCTCGAAGTCCAGATTTATGCGCGTCTGAGTCAGTCACATGTCCTATTGTTGCTTAAAAGGGGGTCTATTTCCGAAAGTACTGTGACCGTTTTGCGGCAAAAAACCCACCAACAGTGACGATGACGAGGGTCACGATAGCCAAAACCCCAACCGAAGCGCCCGATTGCACGGAAATACTCACTGATCGGGAAATGGGCGTGCCGCCAGGTGATTCGAGCCACAGCAACAGATTGTGGGAGTTGTCTCCACTATCCCGTGGCCGGTCTCCCTCTGGAGCATTGGTTGCCGGAGTGGATTCTGCATCATCACCCGACTTCGGAGTGAACTGAACAGTCACCGACCCCTTGGCGGGGATGGCGGCCTCATACTTCTCCTTCAACACCGAATCTCCAGCGCCGACGCGCACGAACGCGGGAACCGGCAGCGGCAGGCCATTGCGAGCCAGCACCGCAATCGGCGACAGCTGCGTTGCGCGGGTGTAGACACCGCCGGGAGCTACCAACGTCACTGAATTGCGCAGGCGTCGAGTCATAATCAGTGCCTGGTCGCTGAGTTCTTCGCTCCGCCGCTGCACGTCAGGTGACTGCAGCTGATTTCGCCGGCCGAGAGTTGTAAACGAGCGCAGCAAGTCGTGCCGCAGGGGGCGGGTGAATTCATACCGCGTCAGTGCGACATTGGGATCGTTGGACATGATTGTGGTCAGGTCCGTGATTTCGCGGGAGGCCAGTTGAGCCTTCTCCACGAGCGTCTCACTCACTGGCGCGGGATCGGCAAGTTCGTCAATTGGAGTAACCGAGCCCGCATCCAGGTCGTGAGCTGAAGCGGTGATGGAGTCCATCAGCGGAGTCAGCTCAGCCAGGTTATCGTCCACGGCTTTCCTGACCGCAGCCATGAAATCTTCAGCGTCGCTAGCGCGTGGATCCCAACCGGACGGCGGTGCTGCCACCACAGCCGCGCGAGGGTCATCCGAATCAGTCAGTGATTGGAACAGAGTGCCAATCGCTGTCTGCATCCGTGCAGCCTCGGAGTCGATTCGGAAATCGTAGCGTCCGAGCAGATTCGAATACGCCACAGTCTGGGGAGACCGCCCTGTTGCAGCCAGAGAGGTTGTCAGTGCCCCAGGGAGGGCGAAGGCGCGGCTACCGTCGGCAAGCACGCCACTGTGGCCGGGGCGCAGTGTCTGACCATCGGCGGTGACGGCGGTGTTGTCTGCGACTAACACGGTGGTGTCGTGCGCGGCTTCGGGTGGAGTGGGCGAGGGTGGCATCGCCTCGCCGGTATCGACGCGGTTTTCGAATGCGCGCTCCGGGGCGGTCCCGTTCAGGGCCGTCGCCGCCGAGTACAGCGGGGCGCTTTCCGACGTCACGTATCCCTCGGCCGGCAAATAGAGGCCCGGCAGTGCCTGAACGTCCAAATGCTTGGCGATAGTCTGCCGACCAGCGGCGAGTGCCTCCATCGAAAGCTCGTGATCGCCCACGCGAGCTACGGCGCTGGCATCGGTGCCGCCCCACGGCAGTGACAGTGTGCAGGTGTCCTGTGTGAGATCGTGCAGCCGATTGAGCCAGGCGGCGGCATTGTCACTGGCGGGCATATGCGTGAGATTGGTGTCATCCGCGTTTCCCCAGGAATCCCGCAGTCGCGGAGAGGACTCCACAGGACTTGGGCGGCTGGTGCCAATCCAGTATTCGCGGGTCATCCTGGAGATTGCGTCGAGGGTCTCCGGGTCGATGGCGATGCAGGTCGATTCCCGCAACCTCTGCCCATCCGGGCCGGCAAAGCCCTTTTCCAACGAGGTGAGCAAACCGTCGAGGCGGCCACCGCGTTCGAGAGACTCGGCCAAAGAATTGTCGGTGAGGATGAGATTCGGCGACGAGGGTGCGTCACCGGTCTCACCGCCGACCAGTGGCACTGGCTGGCTGATAGGCCAAATCAGCGAAAACGGCACTGGGTCGCGGCGGGTGGGCGCATCGGAATTGTCGGTCTCATCGTTGTCGTTCTCATCACCGGCAGGCGGTTCCGGCTCATCACCTGCGGCTTGCGGATCCGTCACCGGTAGCAGTGCGCGTGTTTCCGCCAGCAGGCGGTCGATGTCATCTGCCGGTTGCCCGTTAGCATTGATGAGCAGCGGAAACGTGCCAGCTTCCGTGATGTCGAGTCCTTCTGGGGACGGTGCGGAGATAGGAACACTTAGCGTAATTTCACGCGTCTCCCCCGCCTTCAGCTCGATGGGGGCACTGAAGGTCCCAGCCACATCAAACACCGATTCAGGCTCAGCGAGAATCGTCCGCGCATCTGCAGAGGAAGCCAGTGCGCCGGCCCGCTGTGGGCGCAGCGCAACATTGCTGATATCCGCATCGGAGGTGTTGTGCACCTGCACCTTGATGGTCAGCGTCGAATGTAGAGCCGCGACATGCGGAGTGAAGCTGGTTATCGAAAGCCGAAGGGGACCCTGTTCACCGACACGATTGGTGCCACTGCCCCACAACTGCTCATCTTGCGCAAAAGCTGGGGGCGCAACGGTCGTCGGCAAGCACAGTACGAGCGCTGCTGTGGCGGCCGTGACTTTACGAACAACATTCCTTGGCAACTGCAACCTGAACATGCGCAATCACCTCGGCGTCTGCCGGCCTGCTCGCTTTTCCGCGCGGGCGAGATCGGGCAGCAGATTGTGCGCGCGCCGGGCCAGTTTGCGTTCGTCAGCGTAGGCCAACCGTTCCACCAGGGTGTCTACAGGGACCCACATGACTTGGGTGACCTCGGGGTCTTCGTCGTTCAGATCGCCATCGACGTAGCGCAGAAGGTGATGGTGCACGGTCTTGTGAATCCGCGTGCCATCGGAGACAAACCAGTAGTCAATCACACCGAGCTCTTCGATGACCTCGCCGCGAATGCCCGTTTCTTCCCACACCTCACGTTCGGCGGTGGAATCGAAAGCTTCGCCGGGTTCGACATGGCCCTTAGGCATCGACCACAGCAGGCGCCCGCGACGATCGTGCCGACCAATCAGCGCGACATAAATCCGTGACAGGTTGACCTTGCCGCCATCTCCGACCGCCTCGGCAAGCCCCGAGACGACCAGTCCGCCCGCCGAAGTCTCAATCGAGGTCTGCATCGGCGCTGCATTTTGCGCGCGCGACGAGTGCGCACGGCGATTGTTTGTGCGCTTCGTCTGTGCGTGACGACGGCGATTGGTCCTATCCTGACCGTTCTTACGGCCACCGCGGTTGTTCGACTGCTTCGAGGGTCGTGCCGACTTCGGTGATTTGGAAGATTTCTTGGCGCCACCGGAGTTTGGCTTGGCCTTTTGGGGGCCATTGGCACCGGAGCCACTACGTTTCGCAGAATTTCCGCTGGTAGTAGCGTTGCTAGTGTTGGTGGACGAGGAAACGCCACCCCTTCTGCGCGGTCGCCGACGACGTCGACGGCTCTTCGCCGCCGAGTTGTCATTGCGTACCACGTTGTTCATTCCACTTAGACTACCGGGTTTATAGGTATAAGCGGGTATTGTGTCGGTCGTGACACAATCGACTCCTTCAACGACAAATGGTGACCAGCCCGGGGGGACTACACCTCACGGTGCTACTCCGGCGACTGCTGACGCAGACCCACAGGTGCGCAGGACGGCAATGCTGGCAGTGGCGGATCAGGCAATCGCCAAGGAGTCGGAGATCCTGGATTCGCTGGCAGCTGCGTTTAGTGCAGCTGGCCATCGCCTGTACCTCGTGGGCGGTTCTGTGCGCGATGCTCTCTTAGGGCGACTGGGCGTGGATCTCGATTTCACCACCGACGCGCGCCCGGAGGTGACACGCGCGATCCTCGATGACTGGGCGGACATTGTCTGGGATACCGGCATTGAATTCGGCACACTCTCCGCGGAACGGCATGGCCGTCAGGTGGAGATCACCACCTTCCGTGCGGATACGTATGACCAGGTCAGTCGCAATCCGGAGGTCACTTTCGGTGACACGCTGGAGGGCGACCTAATCCGCCGTGACTTCCGCTGTAACGCCATCGCCGTGGAGCTCCACGGTGACGGCACCCGCACCTTCCTTGACCCGCTCGGAGGTTTCGAGGGTCTTGTCGCGGGTGTGTTGGACACACCGGGGGCGCCGGAGATCAGCTTCGGCGACGACCCCCTGCGGATGCTGCGTGCCTGCCGCTTCGCATCCCAGCTCGGGTTCGACGTGGCACCGCGTGTGCTCAAGGCGTTGAAGGAAATGTCCAGCGAAATTGACCGCATCACGGTCGAGCGCATCTCCACCGAGCTGAACAAGCTCATCCTGGGTGCGGACCCAAGCCGAGGTATCGACCTGATGGTGGAATCGGGGTTGGCCGACCGCGTGCTGCCGGAGATCTCCGACATGCGCATGACGCAGGATGAACACCGCCAGCACAAGGATGTCTACCAACACTCTCTGCAGGTCATGCGGCAAGCTATTGACCAGGAAGAACCCGGTGAACCGGACCTCGTACTGCGCTGGGCGGCACTGCTGCACGACTGCGGCAAACCCGCTACCCGTGCCTACAACGAGCAGGGAAACGTCACCTTTTACCAGCACGAAGTGGTTGGTGCGAAGCTGGTGCGGCGCCGCCTTCGGAAACTGAAGTTCCCGAAGAAGACCAACCACGAAATCTCGCAGTTGGTCTACCTGCACATGCGCTTCCACGGCTACGGCGAAGGCAAGTGGACGGACTCGGCGGTGCGACGTTATGTCAACGACGCCGGAGATCTGTTGGAACGACTCAACAAAATCGTGCGGGCCGACTGTACGACGAGAAACCGTCGTAAAGCAGCACGCCTCGCACGAGCCTGCGACAGCCTGGAAGCGCGAATCAAGGAGCTCGCCGAGCAGGAGGACCTCGCACGCGTCCGCCCCGACCTGGATGGCAACGAAATCATGGAAATTCTGGACCTGAAGCCCGGCAAAGAAGTCGGACAGGCCTGGAATTACCTGAAAGAGCTGCGATTGGAGTCCGGTCCGCTGGAGCGTGAAGATGCTATCTTGGCGCTGAAGAAATGGTGGTACGAGCAGTCCGGTGAGCAGGCTGAAAGCGAAAGTGAGAGCTAATGGCATCGATTAATCCGGAAAATCTCTACGGCGACCGGCTTTTTACCAGCCTTGAGCGCAACGACCCGGCTGCCGGGATGCTGCTGCTCGCAGCACCCGGCATGCTCTCGCCGGAGTTTTCCCGCTCGGTGATTTTCCTTATTGAGCACGATGAACACGGCACCCTTGGTGTCGATCTCACGCAGCGTTCGCAGACGCCGGTGCACAATGTGCTCGAGCCTTGGGCGCCGCTGATGGCCAAGCCGCCGGTGCTCTACGTCGGGGGTCCGGTCAACCAGACACAGCCAATCTGCATTGGTGTGGTGCGAAATGGTGCCACCCTCCCAGAGGAGACCGACAGTATTACCGGTGCCCCGCTGATGGAACGCATCGCTCACAGGTTTGCGCTGGTCAACCTCGGTGCGGAGCCGGAGGGCGTACGCGACCGCATAGATGGCGCACGCATCTTCGCCGGTTACGCAGGCTGGGATCCGGGGCAGCTGGAAGACGAGCTCGAGCGCGGTGACTGGTACGTCGCCCCTGCCCTGCCCTCAGATGTACTCGCGCCTGCTGCCGCGGACATCTGGGGTGATTGCATGCGCCGTCAGCCCTGGCCGCTGCCACTGTATGGCACCTATCCCGTAGATGTACGTGACAACTAGATGAGTGAGCACATCAATACCGAAGGAAACAGGGCTGAAGGAAGTAGCGCCACAGGAAACAGCGACCGCAGCGACATAGCTGCCGGCATCCGGCAGACACTGCCTGTGGGCATGGGCCTCATTCCGCTGGGGCTCGCATTCGGCCTGCTTATTGCACAAACTGGCTTTAGCTGGTGGTGGGCACCCATCTTCTCCTTCGTGGTCTACGCGGGGTCGATGGAATTCCTCGCTGTTGGCCTGGTTATGGCGCATACGGGTCTGCTCGGCTGTGCTGTGACGTCCTTTATGGTCAACTTCCGCCACGTCTTCTATGGGCTGACGTTCCCACGCGACCGGATACAGTCTCGTCTCGGTCGCGCATACTCCACATACGCGCTTACCGACGAGTCGTATGCCATCGTCTCTGCGGCAAATGCGGACGAAAAGATGTCGGGCCACCGACTGCTGACGATTCAGATTCTCTGCCAGTTATTGTGGGTGGGCTCCGGTATTGTCGGGGCTCTAACCGGCGCAGCACTGCCCGAGGGTATCCGCGGTGCCGAGTTCGCACTGGTGGCGCTCTTTACGGTGCTGGCCATGGACGCGTTTGAGACTTCCAAGGATTGGTCACTGCCCCTGTCCGCTATCGTCTGCACGCTGGTGGGCTGGCTGATTAACCCGAACCAGATGCTGGTTATCGGACTGCTGATGTACTTCGGCCTGCTGCTGTTGCGCGTGTGGTCACCGCGGGTGGATCGGGTGATGCGCATGACGTCGGCAAGCAAGCCGCGTACGACGGAGGGAGAGCGAGCATGACTGCGTTGCCCGATTCCGGCTATGTGCTTGCCGCGCTCTTTGCGATGGGAGCGGTGACAGTTGCGCTGCGTGCGCTGCCGTTTGCGTTCGTGCGCACTCTGAAGGGGTCTCCCCTGTTCGAGTTCCTCGGCACGACCATGCCGGTTGGAGTCATGGTGGCGTTGGTTGCCTACACCGTCTTCGGGCGGCTAGGACTCAGCGGTGAGAGTGGCGACCCCGGCGCTGCCTGGGCCGTGCCCGTAGCACTGGTGGTCACCATTGGCCTGCACTGGTGGCGGCGTAACACCGTGATTTCGATTTTTGTAGGCACGGCGCTGTATATGGTCCTCGTGAACCTTGTCGCGTGAGGTGCGCTGTGTGGGCGCTGGGTGGGACGGTGCCAGCAGACCAGCGACTAGCGGCAGTGGCTAGAACTGCGACGGTACCTGACCAGTGAAGTCCGGTAGTCCCGGAATCTGGGGCAGCTGCGGAGTTTCCGGCAGATTCAGTAGTTCGCCGAGATTCGGGCTCTCGGGCAGGTTCGGGACGCTTGGGATGCCCGGCAGGCTCGGGCTGTCGGGCAGGCCAGGCAGCGATGGAGTGCCCAGCGTGCCGTCGAAGGCATTCTGAACATCGCTGGTGTGAGTTTCCTTCGTGCCGTAGGTGTTAGCAGCGACGCTGAAGTCAGGTCCAATGGATGCCGAGGCGTGAACGCTCTGGCGGTCATCGGACCAACCCCACTTTGTGCCAATAACACCCGGCAGCGTGGCGGTGCCGTAATCCTGACGGTAGCCATCCGCTGCCACAGGTGACGCGGTGCTCATAGCAACCAGCACCGGGTCAGAGGGGTTCTCGCGCTTCTTGGCCTCCAGGAACTTCACAGTGTCCGCGCTGGACGTAGTTGAATTTCCCCAGTGACCTGCATCGTGGGTGTTGCTGAGGCCGTATTCACGCGCAGTGGCGTTGATGGAATCCGGGTAACGGCCATAGAGCTCACTGGCGATATTGTCATCGGAGTAGCGAATCATCTCTGTGGCCTTCGCCTTGTCCGCTTCTGTGCCATGTTTGAAGACGTAGTCCGCAATGTAGAGCTTGACAATCGAAAGCCCCGGACGAGCTTCATTCTCGTTCGCCGTACCGTAGTGCGTGCCACTTGGGGTGTGGGTAAAGCTGATCTGGGTTCGCCCCGGAGCATCAATAGTGCCCTGCGGAGTCAGTTTTGGCTGCGGAGCCGCAGCGACGTTTCCAGCTGCCAGCGGAAGGCTGGTGACAGCGATGACACCGGTAAGACCCATGCGAATCGCGCGGGAAGGCCGTGGAGTAAGACGATGACGAGCGTTCATAACAAAAAACCAATCTACACGCGCAGGTGACCGACGCGCTGCCAAGCTGGATCGTAACCGGTATCGACGACATGCTCTCCCTCGGCCCACGTCTCCGCAACAGCTCGCAGACCCGCCTCCGCATCAGATGCCGGGTCAATAAAGAAGTGCATCAGAGCCATGCCATCGGATTGCTCAGTTGCGACAAAAATACCCTTGTCCTCAGCGATGGCTTCAGCGGCAGCGGTATTGAACTCGGAGAGGGATTCCTTCGATTCGTCCGTCGGCAAGCCCTTGTCGTCAATATTGCCGAGCATGAGCTGAATCAGCACATGCTGCGTCATAGTCGGGCTCACCAGCTGCGTAATCGGAGCGCGGGTGGCGACGACGAGTGGCTGGCCGTTGGCTTCGGCATCAATGGTGAGCCACTCCGGGCACTCTTCCGCGAGCTTCTCGACGACACCGCCCAGCTCCGGTAGCGGGATCGCACCTTCCGGCTCCTCGCCGGCGAAGGCAAAACCGCGTAGCCATAGGCCGAAGTCCTCCTCCCCCAGAGCCAGCTGCAGCAGCGTGAAACCGAGCTGAGCTACCAAGCGCTCACCGTCCTCCAACTGAGCAATTGCCGGGAACAGCGGGTGGAATAGGCGAACGTCCACTGCCCCATGACCACTGCTAACAGCCACGCGGGCGTCTGCCGGATCGACCTCGGCCGGAGCATCGGCCTCGAGCGCACCCTGTGCAACCAACGTGGCCGCGACATCCCCCAGCGACAGCTTCATCGCCGGATCCGCCTGACGGAGGTCGGTGAAAGACCACACCGCGCCGTCGTCAGGCGCGGCCTCCAGCCAACGGCGAGCGACCGGACGCAGCTCCGGATCGCCGGCAGCGCTAACAGTCAGAAGGTGGCGAGAATACGGAGCGCCAGCCTCAAACCCCCAGATGAGCCGGTCATTAATAGCGGCGATGCGGCCGCCGACCTCCTTCTGGACATCAATAATGTCCACATCGGCGGCGTTCGGGGCACCATCGATACCGAGCTGGACACTAAACATCGAGTCGAGCGCATCGGCGCCAAAAGAGTTCCACCACGACCAGAACTCGTTGATTGCGGTCTCTTCTGCGGCGCGCTGTTCCGGGGAGAACGGAGCCGGATTCTCGTTAGCCATGCTGAATCTCACACTTTCGTTTGCTCGTTTAAAGCCGAACCATATGTTGTGCGCCCCAGTATATGTGCCAAGCCGGATTCGCCCCTCGGGTCCATGCGCTAGACCGCGTTAAGCGGGTTGTGGCTCCGGCTCAGCTTCTGCTTCCTTGCCCCAGCGAGCGGCGTAGACCGCACAGATCATCAGCTGAATCTGGTGGAAAATCATCAGCGGCAAAATGTAGAGGCTGGCATCGGCACCGAAGATAACGGCAGCCATGGGCAGACCGGTGGCCAGGGACTTCTTCGAACCGCAGAACTGAATCGCAATGCGGTCCTTGCGGTCGAAGCCCATCTTATTTGCGACGAAACCGGACAGCCGCAAAACGAATTCCACCAGCACGACCGAAAGCACACACAGGATGACAATGTCCCCTGCCGGCACCTTCGACCAGATGCCCTGCACCATGCCCTCGGAGAAGGCTGCGTAAACGACCATTGCGATGGATAGGCGGTCAACGTTCTTAGTCGTCTTCGCGGCGGCAAACTTCAGGGTCCAACGGCGAGTGAGCTGGCCGATTGCGAACGGCAGCAGCAACTGCAGCGAAATATCCAAGAACACCGACGAATCCACATGAACGCCGCCACCAGTGGCCATCAACAGCATCACGAGCACCGGTGTGACGACGATGCCCAGCAGGTTAGAAGCCGAGGCACTGACGATGGCGCCGGCGACATTGCCCTTGGCGATGGACGTGAAGTTCACACTCGACTGCACCGTCGACGGTGCCAGCGTCATGTACAAAATGCCCAGGTAGAGGCCAGGAGAAAGAATCCAATCCAGGGGTTTCATCAGCAGGCCGAGGATTGGGAACAGCACGAATGTGAAAGCCAGAATGGTTATGTGCAGCCGCCAATGCTTAACACCGGCCAACGCATCCTGCGGGCTCAAACGCGCACCATAGAGGAAGAACAAGAAGCCAATGGCGATCTTTGTGGCCCAGCTGAAAACCTCAGCGGTAGTGCCGCTTGCAGGAAAAAAAATCGCCAGTATCGCTGCAGCAACGATACCGACGATGAGGGGATCTGGACGCCAACTCACAATTCGTTGCCACATGGACAAATAGCTTAGTGGGCAACCAGAAGTTGTCTTACTATTTTGCAGAAGCTTTTCTCCGCAATAATTTTTTACTTCTTCTGCTCAGCTGCCTTGCGCAGCGCATCCTTGTCCACAGGCTTGAAAGCGGCATTCGCGGATGAGCCCTTGTCCGTGCACAGTCCTTCCAGGCCACAGGAGCTGCAGCCACCGGAGACACCGCAGTCTGCTGCCGGGTTGTCGGAGCAGCAGGCATCATCAGCCGCAGTGTCGGCGGCATCAGTGGCGGCGGAGCCACAGCCACAGCCGCTGTCACCGTCACCGCACCCACAACCGGAGCCGGACTCCGCGGAGACCTTGGCGTCGTAAAGCGCGATGGTGTGCGAGCCGATAGCCGCACCAACGCCGAGCATGGCGATACCGGCGAGCAGAGCGACGGCGTACCACAGCCACATCCAACCAGAGGCCTCCGGGCGGATGGCGAGGAAGCCGAGCATGGCGGCGCCGAGGAAAGCGACAGCGGACACAGCCCACGGCGGGCCGGCAACGCGGTGCGTAATATCCCAGTTTTCCTGGGACTTTCGAGCCTCAGGCGCACGAATTCCAATCCAGTTATTACCCGGCAGCTTCGCCGACCATGCCAAACCAGCGACAACGGCTATGCAAACAGCCAGAACCAGGGTAATTACAGGGATGACAATCATGCTTCCAATTTATATAGGTGGTTGAGCACGTGCCAAACGCACCTATTAGACTGTGAGACCATGACCAACAGCGAAAAGTCCTCGTCCTCGGCAGAAGCCACCGACTACCGCTACTCCCCCGAGCTGGCGACTCAGCTAGAGGGAAAGTGGCAGGCGTATTGGAAAGATAACGGCACCTTCTACGCCCCCAACCCGGTGGGCGATTTGGCAGCTGCCGACGGCTCGACTCCGCCGAAGGACAAGCTTTTCGTCCAGGACATGTTCCCGTACCCGTCCGGTGTCGGTCTGCACGTAGGCCACCCGCTGGGATACATCGCCACCGACGTCTTCGCGCGCTTCCACCGCATGCAGGGCGCAAACGTGCTGCACACCCTGGGCTACGACGCCTTCGGTCTGCCGGCGGAGCAGTTCGCAATCCAGACCGGTACGCACCCGCGCGTGACGACGGAAACGAATATCGCCAACATGGAGCGACAGCTGGGCCGCCTGGGACTTGGCCATGACCGCCGCCGTGTTTTCGCGACCACTGACCAGGACTACTACAAGTGGACGCAGTGGATTTTCCTGCAGATTTACAACGCCTGGTTCGATGAGGATCAGAAGAAGGCCCGTCGCATCGATGAGCTGATTCCGCTGCTGGAGTCGGGCGAGATGGCTACCAAGGACGGTCGCGTCTACGCTGAGCTCAGCGAGACCGAGCAGCGCGAAGCAGTCGACGAATTCCGTCTGGTTTACCAGTCGAATTCGATGGTCAACTGGTGTCCGGGCCTCGGCACTGTGCTGTCCAACGAAGAAGTGACCGCCGAGGGCCGTTCGGAGCGCGGTAACTTCCCGGTGTTCCGCAAGCGGCTGGGCCAGTGGATGATGCGCATCACCGCATACGCTGACCGCCTGGTCGACGACCTGGAGCTGCTGGACTGGCCGGACAAGGTCAAGTCCATGCAGCGCAACTGGATCGGCCGCTCCCGCGGTGCCGAGGTCGACTTCACAGCCGAGGTCGGCCCGAAGGTCTCCACCAAGATCAGGGTCTTCACCACTCGTCCGGACACTCTCTTCGGAGCCTCTTACATGGTGCTCGCTCCTGAGCACGAGCTGGTGGATCAGCTGGTTGAAGCCGGCAGCGGTTCCTACGAGGGCGTGGATGAGCGCTGGACCTTCGGCAAGGAAACCCCAGCCGAGGCCGTCGCCGCTTACCGCGCCGCAATTGCCTCCAAGTCCGACCTGGAACGCCAGGAGAACAAGGAAAAGACCGGTGTCTTCCTGGGCGCTTACGCCACCAACCCGGTGAGCGGTGAGCAGGTGCCGGTATTCATTTCCGACTACGTCCTGATTGGCTACGGCACCGGTGCCATCATGGCTGTCCCGGCCCACGATGAGCGCGACTACGAGTTCGCCACTGCCTTCGGTCTGCCAATCCGCGAGGTCGTCGCAGGTGGTGACATTGCAAAGGAGGCGTACGTCGGTAACGGTACGTGCGTGAACTCCGCCAATGATTCCGGCCTGGACATCAATGGCCTGGACAAGGACACCGCCATCGCCACCGTCATTGAGTGGTTGGAGAAGGAAGGTGCGGGTCACGAGAAGGTCCAGTACAAGCTGCGCGACTGGCTATTCGCCCGCCAGCGCTACTGGGGCGAGCCCTTCCCCATCGTCTACGACGAGGACGGTCACGCCCACGCGCTGCCCGAGTCCATGCTTCCGGTCGAGCTGCCAGAGGTCGAGGACTACAAGCCGGTCACCTTCGACCCGGACGACGCCGACACCGAGCCAAAGGCTCCACTGGACAAGGCCACTGACTGGGTCAATGTCGAGCTCGATCTCGGCGATGGCAAGAAGAAGTACCGCCGTGACACCAACGTCATGCCGAACTGGGCAGGTTCCTCCTGGTACCAGCTGCGCTACATCGACCCGAACAACGCTGAGGAGTTCGTTGACCTGGAAAACGAGCGCTACTGGACCGGCCCTCGCCCGGAGACTCACGGTAAGGACGACCCAGGCGGCGTCGACCTCTACGTCGGTGGCGTCGAGCACGCAGTGCTGCACCTGCTCTACTCCCGCTTCTGGCACAAGGTCCTCTTCGACCTCGGCTACGTGACCTCCAAGGAGCCGTACCGCCGTCTGTTCAACCAGGGCTACATCCAGGCTTACGCATACACCGATGCCCGTGGTGTCTACCAGCCGGCGGATCAGGTTGTTGAGCGCGATGGTAAGTTCCTCATCCCAGGCGGTGCCGAAGACGGCTCTGACCTGGAGGTCTTCCAGGAGTACGGCAAGATGGGCAAGTCCCTGAAGAACGCCGTCTCCCCCGACGAGGTCTGCGACAACTACGGCGCCGACACCCTGCGCGTCTACGAGATGGCCATGGGTCCGCTGGACACCTCCCGCCCGTGGGCGACGAAGGATCTGGTCGGCTCGCAGCGCTTCCTCCAGCGCGCTTGGCGCCTGGTGGTCAATGAGGACTCCGGTGAGCTCGCCGTCACGGACGCAGCGCTTTCCGACGACGACCTCAAGGCGCTCAACCGCACCGTGGAAGGGGTTACCTCTGACTACGCAGAGCTGCGTGACAACACGGCCGTCGCAAAGCTCATTGAGTACGTCAACTACCTGACTAAGACCTACGGTTCGACCGGTGCCCCGCGCGCCGCCGTGGAACCGCTGGCCCTCATGCTTGGCCCTGTGGCACCGCACATCGCGGAGGAACTGTGGAGCCGTCTCGGCCACACCGAGTCCCTGGCACACGGTCCGTGGCCGGCAGTTGACGAAAAGTGGCTGGTCGACGACACCGTTGAGCTGCCAGTTCAGATCAACGGCAAGGTTCGCGCTCGCATTGACGTGGCTACCGATGCTTCCCGCGAGGACATCGAGGCCGCCGCGCGTGCCGACGAAAAGGTTGTCGCAGCTGTGGAGAACGCCGGTGGCAATATCGTGAAGGTCATTGTCGTTCCGGGCAAGATGGTCAATCTAGTTGTGAAGAAGTAGCCGGGAGGCTAATGCCTACAAGAAAGTGTCTGGGTTTATGACAGTTTGAGGCCTAAAATCGACTCAAATCTGTCATAAACCCAGACACTTTCTCGCTTGAGACTTTCTCGCAAAAACCTCAAGAGGGTGGCTCCGAGGCTGGCCGCCTCTTACCCCTACTTAACGCCCAGAATCAGGACACCGAATGTGGAGAGCATCCACATCAAAGTGAAGGGCATGAGCACCCAGCACATAGCGAGCCACGCGCGCCAGTTGCGGAAGTTCTTCCACTCCACGTAGGTCTGCCAGAAGCCCAAAAGGCAGCCGACCAGGGAGATTACGCCCGGGACAACGGGGAAAAGGATCTCCCAAGTGCGGGAGCAGAGGAAGCTGGACTTACCCGCATCACAGGTGGGGCCACCGACAATGGCGCCGGCGATGCCAATAATGAGGCCCGCGAGCAGCGTCGTAAGAATCACACCCGCGGTGTAGATGTAGGCACGCTTTCCGGAATACATCTTGCGCTCAAGCTCGTCGAAGATTTCATCCTCATTGCGCTCTGGTGTACTGCGCTTCGGTGAATTATCCACCATCTGCTCCCCTCGCCTCTAAATGCCGTCTGATGTGCCTGCCATACTAGGCCGGAGTAATCAGCATTGGCACCGGGCTGTGGCGAACGATGTGGTTAGTCGACGAGCCGATGAAAATTCGCCCGAATGGGCCAAGAGTAGACGAACCCAAAACGAGCAAGTCTCCCTTTTTCCACTTGATGGACTGAATGGCCTCTTCCCAACCGTTGCCGGACGCCACTTCCGCATCAACGGAAAGGTCTGGGTAACGGGTATGCGCGCGGTCCATACCGCGGTCGAGCAGGCCCATAGCCTGCTCGCGCCACTCAATCATCAGGTCAGAGGAGGGGCCGTAGCCGTTCTCCGTCGGGTACATGGTCGCACCACGCGGCGTAAACGAGACCAAACGCAGGGGAACTTCCCAGCGATATGCCAGGTCAGCAGCCTTATTCAATGCATGGTGGGACTGCGGGGTGTCAATGTAGCAAATGCTGACACGGGTCACACCGTGCTTAGAAAGCTTCGCGCCGGGGATAGCCAATCCCAGCGGGATTGGCGAGTAATGCAGCAGCGCATCCGAGGTCGATCCCGCAGTAAAGCGACTGCGGTTCTTGGCGGCCCAGTCCTTGGTATTGCTTCGGCGCGTGCCAAGCAAAACCACATCGGCTTCGAATTCTTCGGCTTCGTTGCAGATAGTTGTGGATTCGCTGGAGGATTCGATGATCCGCACGGCATCGTCGTCAAGCATGCCCTTGCGCAGGCCAGCGAGCTTTAGCTCATCCTTGATGATTTTTTCAAGAGACTCGGTTTCGTGGGAAACCCAGGAGTCATTGGTGCTCAACCGAGCCAGTGAGGTCAGCGGCCAGCCACGCGACAGTGCGCTGACAACGCGAATCTGCACCTTCGTGGTGCGAGCTAACCAAGCGGCGTAAGCAAGCGTTTCGGTGCCGTACTCGCCTGGACGCCACGCAATCATGATACGAAGCGGGCGGGAAGCCATCGCTAATCCTCCTGTGATTACTCAGAAATATCCAAGTGGTGCTTCTGGGTAATAGCCTACGTGGATAGGCGGGCATATTTAAAACGGCACCGAGGAAGTGTAAAAGCTATGTATCCTGCCTGTGGGCTTAAAGAGGGCAGGGCTAGCTGGAAAAGAGACTAGACGCTTGGGTTTGTCTTTGGGTGCTCCGGGTAGTTTTCGAGGATCTTGGACAGAATCGTCTCAAGACCAGCGCCAAACTCCAGCTCTTCCTGGGTCAGCGTGCTGAACATCTCAGCCATCTGCTGATTGCGCTCTTCAGAAACACGGTGCAGCTCTTCACGGCCACGGTCGGTCAGTTCAACGCGGACGCCACGACGGTCTTTGCTGTCGCGGACGCGCTCCACCATGCCGGCGACCTCCAAGTGGTGCACGGCGTTGGAGGCGGTGGGCATGCGGATGGCCTCGGCCTCAGCCAACTGGCTGATACGGCAGGCGCCCAGTGCCTCCAGGGTCATCATGATGGACAGCTGCGCGCGGCTGAGCTGGGACTCCGAGGAGCGGCGGCTGTAGAGCAGCTCAGCGCGAGTCAGGAGAGGGCGAATGCGCTTAGCGAGCGACAGAGGAGTAACGGCATCAGGATTGCCAATCGAGCCCGAAGATAATGTCATAGCGACGATGTTATATGCGAACAGTGCTAGTTGCCAATACGAAATTTATTTGGGGTGCTATTTATTTTTCTACAACTGGTGATTTCGGCGATGAAATCACCAGGAATTTTCCACCAAACATCTAAAACCCCAGTACAAAACATTAAACCTATCTGCGTATAAGGTTTTTCGGTGCTGGCAGAAACCCCCTAAAGTGTCACTTCTTCTGTACTTAGAACGTTGGGTTGGAGGTAGCCATACGGCTACTTTCGCGAATGCTTTTGGCTTGTGATATGTCTCGCAGATTCATCCTCGCGGGTGTATTGCTGTCTGCTTTACGACGACTGCAGCGCACGCATCCATGGCGGGGACGAGATGGGCGCAGCAGCGAGTAGGGCGAGGAGGAAGAGAAGAGCGTGGGAGGGCGCGGGGAGGCTAGAGAAGCACAAAAGCGCCAGCGGCTACCGCATGGGTAACCGGCTGACGCTTTTCAAGGAACATGCTCTCGGAGCTGCTCGCTTGTACTTTTGAGTGCTTGTACCTTTTAGTCTTCGCCCTTGATGAATGCTTCGAGCTGTGCTCGCGCAACATCGTCGGCAAGCTGCTTCGGCGGGGACTTCATCAGGTAGGAAGAAGCGGCGTAAACCGGGCCGCCGATACCGCGATCCTTGGCGATCTTGGCAGCGCGAACAGCATCGATGATGATGCCAGCGGAGTTCGGGGAGTCCCAGACCTCGAGCTTGTACTCAAGGTTCAGCGGCACCTCGCCGAAGGCCTTGCCCTCGAGTCGGAC
This sequence comes from Corynebacterium sp. HMSC064E08, assembly GCF_001811805.1. Taxonomy (NCBI): domain Bacteria; kingdom Bacillati; phylum Actinomycetota; class Actinomycetes; order Mycobacteriales; family Corynebacteriaceae; genus Corynebacterium; species Corynebacterium sp. HMSC064E08. Next base: position 17,003 of record NZ_KV806691.1, on the reverse strand, counting down.
GTAGGCCCACTTGCGGTCATCCAGCCAGTCCACCCAGTCGGACGGGCCGATGTGGACGTTGCGGTCATCGATCTTGCCGGCCAGCGGACCGGTGAGATTGGAGGTGACAGCCTGGGTCTTGGAGATCTTCTTGGACTCGAGGCGGTCGCGCTCGAGCATGTTCTTGAAGTCCATGTTGCCGCCGACGTTGAGCTGCAGGGTGCGCTCGAGGCGAACACCGCGGTCCTCAAATAGCTTGGCCATGACGCGGTGGGTGATGGTTGCGCCGACCTGGCTCTTGATGTCGTCGCCGACAATCGGAACCCCTGCGTCTTCGAACTTCTTGGCCCACTCAGGGTCGGAAGCGATGAAGACCGGCAGGGCATTGACGAAGGCTACACCAGCGTCAATGGCGCACTGTGCGTAGAACTTGTCGGCCTGCTCGGAACCGACCGGCAGGTAGGAGACCAGGACATCGACCTTGGCATCCTTCAGCGCCTGAACAACGTCGACCGGTTCAGCCGGGGATTCGTCGATGGTGTCCGCGTAGTACTTGCCAACGCCATCCAGGGTCGGGCCGCGCTGAACCTCAACGCCGAGAGTCGGGACATCGGCAATCTTGATGGTGCAGTTCTCGGAGGAAACAATGGCCTCGGAGAGGTCCTTGCCGACCTTCTTGTCGTCAACATCGAAAGCTGCGACGAACTCGACATCGGAGACGTGGTAGTCGCCGAAGACGACGTGCATGAGGCCAGGAATGGTCTCATCGGGCTTTGCACCGCGGTAGAACTCGACACCCTGCACCAGGGAGGAGGCGCAGTTGCCGACGCCGACGATAGCGACGCGAATTGAACTCATTTGGTAATTCTCCTTGAAACTATGTGCTCGGAGGCTTTGACCTCGCGCCGGGAACTCACACCGGGAACTCGCATCAGGACCTAGCATCAGGACCCCGCGCCAGGGCCTTACGCCAGCGGTGCGGCCGTGAGTGGGTGCACGCATTGAGGTAACGAGCGTGACGTTATACCTTTATGCGTTTTTTGCCGATGCCCGAACCGTGAGGGGGCATGTGTTTACCGATAAAGCGGGGGTGAAATCAGCCCGCACGCGCCTGCTAATCTGTCTTCGTGATGACATGGCAGGGCGAGATCGATCACTCCTTGCTCAAGAAGCAGTTATTGGAGCAGTGGCGTGCAGGGGAGATTTCACGGAAATCACTCTGTGATGCCGATGCTCGGCTGGTCGCTGCCGCGCGTTTTCACGGCAGAAAGCCCCAGGAAGAGTGCCCAGTATGTCGCAAATTCGACCTCCGACTCGTATTCTGGGTGTTCGGAGAAAACTTGGGCCGTCGTTCCGGCTCTGCTTGTACTGAAAACGAATTATCCGCAATAGTTAATGAATATGGTTCGTGCACCGTCAAAGAAGTTGAGGTGTGCCCCGACTGCAAGTGGAGTTTCCTGACCCGGACACTTCAGGCAGCTCGAGAAGAGTCAGAAAACTAGGGAGAGCACCCGTGAGCAATGATCGACCCGATAGCCCAGGCGGTCCTAACAGCCCTCACGAGGGCCAGGGTTCTAATTCATCAGGCGAGTGGTGGGATCAGCCGGATGCTGATTCCTTCAATACGCACGCACGCTCCGATGACGCATCGCTTGACGACGATTCCAGCGACAGCATTGATGCTGTTTCGGTCGGTGGCAGTGACGAGGGTCTGGCTACCGATTCAGAGATGACGTCGGCAAGCGAGCCGGACCCGGAGAAGGGGCAGTACGCCCCAGATGACCATGAACCAGATGACCATGAAGAGGAAAGCTCGATGGCGCAAGAAGAACAGCCGACTGATAATAAGCGGCGAATTTTAGCGTGGCTCGGTCTAGCCGTGGCGCTGGTCGTGCTGTTGCCGGTAGTTGTGTTCGGTGTTGCTTATGCGACAACGGACGTGCCGGAGCCAGAGGAGTTGGCCAATAGCCAGATTGCGGTGATTTATGACCGTTCTGGTGAAAAGGAAATCACGCGCATCGTCCCCGAGGGCGGTAACCGAAGCAACATCACTATCGACAAGGTGCCGGATGCTGTACGCAATGCAGTGCTGGCAGCTGAGGATCGTGATTTCTATACCAACCCGGGTTTTTCCTTGACTGGTTATGCCCGTGCGGCTCTGGGAGTCGTGACTGGTAATTCCAGTGCCGGTGGCGGCTCGACCATTACGCAGCAGTACGTCAAGAATGCTGTGGTGGGCAATGAGCGCACGCTGACCCGTAAGGCCAAGGAACTGGTCATGTCGGCGAAGATGGCGCGGGAGTGGACTAAGGACGAAATCCTTGAGGCCTACCTCAACACGATTTACTTTGGTCGTAACGCATACGGTATCGCGGCAGCGTCGAAGGCCTACTTCGGTAAGGAAGTCGGTGAGCTGAATGCCGAAGAGGGTGCCGTGCTGGCAGCCTCGATTCAGCGTCCATCCGCACTGGATCCGTGGACTAACCGCCCGGAGGCTGAGCAGCGTTGGAACTACGTCCTCGATGGCCTGGTGGAGATGAACATCGTCTCGCCGCAGGACCGCGCGGGAATGCAGTACCCGGAGACCATCGATCCGGCGTTGGCGCCGAAGCAGGCTCCGGAGCCCGGCCCGGCTGCCATGATTAAGAATCAGGTTCTGGCTGAGTTGGAGCGCGAAGGTATCTCCGAGCAGGAGGTCAACACTGGCGGTCTACGCATTACGACGACCATTGACCCGACGGTGCAGCAGGCTGCCCTGGATGCGATGGAAAACTACGTCGATCAGTCAACGGGTTTGCGTGCCGCCATCGTTTCGGTGGAGCCGAAGACAGGTGCTGTCCGCGCTTACTACGGTGGCGACGATCCGACTGGTTGGGACTACGCGAACAGCGGTCTGCAGACCGGCTCTACTTTCAAGATTTTTGCGCTGGCAGCAGCGCTCGATCAGGGCATTCCACTGACCGCGCAGTACTCTTCGGCACCTGTGCAGTCCGGTAACGTCACTCTGCACAACGACGGCGGTGCCGGCGGTGGCGTGCTTCCGCTTTATGAGTCCCTGAAGCAGTCGCTGAACACCCCGTTTATTCGCCTGCAGCGCGACCTGAAGAATGGTCCGGATGACACCGCCAAAATGGCTCATCGTCTGGGCGTGGCTGAGTCCATCCCGGGTATTGAAAAGACTCTGATGGACGACAACGGTCACTCGCAGGACGGTATCGCCCTGGGTCAGTACCTCTCACGTCCGCTGGATATGGCCGTTGGTCTGGCTACCCTGACTAACGATGGCGTCTATCAGCAGACTCACTTCGTAGAGAAGGTCGAAAACTCCAAGGGCGAGATTGTTTACGAGTCCAACGCTGACAAGGGCGACCGTCGAGTTTCCAAGGCAGTGGCCACCAATATGATATCGGCCATGGAGCCTATTGCCGGTTACAGCAACAAGCCCTTGAGTGGTGGTCGCCCGTCGGCCGCCAAGACCGGTACTACGCAGTTGGGTGACACCGGCCAGAACAAGGATGCGTGGATGATCGGTTCGACACCGCAGCTGTCGACTGCAGTGTGGGTTGGCAACGTCGATGGTTCGGCGCTCTACAACTCCTATGGTGGCATCATGTACGGCTCGCAAACCCCGGGCGATCTGTGGAAGTACACCATGGATAACGCACTGTCTAACGAGGACTTTGAGTACTTCACCAAGCCGGAGCCAATCGGTGGTGTCGCAGGTGCGCCGCAGTACCAGGCGCCGTCGACCTCTGACTCTGGCTATGACCAGGGCTATGCCCCGGAGACCACAGAAGAGGAGTCGGCCGAGGAGTCGACCTCTGAGTCCTCCGAGGAGCAGCCTGCACCGCTTCCGGTTCCGGGTGGCGATGGCGGAGGCGGTGGCGGCGGAATCGCTGACCTACTGCCCATCCCGATTCCGGGAGGCGGTGGTTTCGGCGGTGGCAATGAAGGCGGCGGAGACCCCGGTAACCCTGGAGGTGGACAGTAAGTGGACACGTGGGTGATTTTCACCATCGTCTGCGTCGCGATTGGCTTCCTGATGTTCGGCACGGCCTTTTGGGGCTTCATGCAGAAGTGGAAACCGGCAATCATTTGGGCTCTGTGCCTGGCAGCTTTCCTATTCGCGACAGTCATTCCGGTGATTATTGCGTTGGCACATGCTTCCTCGACATCAATGTAGGACGCAGGCCAGGTAGTCAGTTGCTAGAGCGTTAACTGCCCACCAAGCACGCGACAACTTCACAATTCAAAGAGGCGCACGCAGTAGCTCTGTGTGCGTCTCTTTCTATTCGGCGCCCTGACACCGCTTGCCAGTACTGCTTGCCGATGGCGCCTGCGATTAGGACATATACCTCTGCCTGCGGTACCCTGGCAGGGTTGCTTGACGCAACGATCCTCCTGCTGCATAGCGGTTGGCATGAAAGACAGTGCCAGCGCACCACGCTGTGTAGCCGAAATACAAGAACTAGACCATAGGAGGTGATGAGGTCCGTGCGTCACTACGAAGTAATGATTATTATCGATCCGTCTCAGGATGAGCGCACCGTAGGCCCGTCCCTGGAGAAGTACCTCGACGTTGTCCGCAAGGAGAACGGCAAGGTGGAGAAGGTGGACATCTGGGGTAAGCGCCACCTCGCCTACCCGATCGAGAAGAAGGAAGACGGCATCTACGTTGTCGTCGACCTCACCTGCGAGTCCGCAACCGTGCTGGAACTCGACCGTCGTCTGAATCTGAACGACAGCATCCTGCGCACCAAGGTGCTGCGGGTTGATCGTTAATCTGCGTCATATTTGCGTAGCCAGAGTGCTCGAATGGGGCACACCGGTAAAGCGAAAGCCGTAGGATAGCGGGCGAAAGCCCCATCATCAGCTCGACAGAATACAACCGAGGAGAAGAAGCATGGCTCAGGGAGACGTACAAATCACGGTGGTTGGCAACTTGGTTGCTGACCCGGAGCTTAAGTACACCCAGAACGGCACCGCCGTGGCGAATTTCCGCGTCGCGTCGACTCCGCGGGTGTACCGAGATGGCCAGTGGGTTGACGGCGAGGGCATGTTCCTCACCTGCAGCCTGTGGCGTGAGGCAGCGGAGAACGCTGTCGAAAGTCTCTCCAAGGGCATGCGCGTCATCGTCCAGGGTCGTCTGCGCCAGCGCAGCTACGAGACCCGCGAGGGCGAGCGTCGTACCGTCTTTGAGGTTGAGGTCGATGAGGTGGGTCCGTCCCTGAAGTTCGCTCGAGCTCAGGTTACGCGCACTCCACGCAACGGCGGTGGAAACTTTGGCGGCGGTAACCGCGGCCAGGGTGGAAATGCCGGTGGTGGTTTCGGCGGTGGCTTTGGTGGAAACCAGGGCAACCAGGGTGGACAGAGCGATCGCGGTTTTGGTGGCGGAGCTCCTGCGGAAGATCCGTGGAACTCAGCTCCTCCGGCCGGTGGCAGCTTCGGCGGCGATGAGCCTCCGTTCTAAGCTCCTTCCAGCCACGGCACTACGTGACTAGTTTGCAGCAGATTTAGCATCCACAATTCTCATAATCTTTTAAAGACATATCCAGCGAAAGGCAGGGATCATGAAGCTGATCCTCACCGCCGACGTTGACAAGCTCGGTGTCGCAGGCGACATCGTTGAGGTCAAGGCCGGCTACGGACGTAACTACCTGCTTCCTCGCGGACTGGCAATTGTTGCCACCCGCGGCGCAGAAAAGCAGATCGAGGGCATTCGTCGTGCCCAGGAGGCTCGCGCTATCCGCGACCTCGACCATGCACGTGAAGTCAAGCAGAAGATTGATTCGCTCGACAACGTCTCCGTTGCTGTGAAGGCTTCGGAAAATGGCAAGCTGTTCGGTTCTGTCACCAAGGGTGACATCGCCGATGCAGTTCGTAAGGCTTCCGGTCAGGCTATCGACAAGCGCGCAGTCGTGCTTGCTCCGAGCCAGATCAAGTCCCTTGGTAAGCACACCGTTGACATCGCGCTGCACCCGCAGATTACCGCGCATGTTTCCGTACAGGTCGTCGCCGCGTAAGTTCGCGGTTTAGAGTTTTTACTTTGACGGCGGCTGACGAGCACCGCGTTTAAAGACTGCGCGGGCTCTGAGGCCCAATGACAACAGCACACGTGAAGCTCTGATCTTTCGTAGTGAAAGGTCGGGGCTTTTCGTGGTTTAAGGCTGGTTTAAAGCCTTTTACGCAGGTGTTGGAAAGAGCGTCTACGACTTGTCCACAGGCTAACGATGATTGCTGTGGATAAACCTGTGGGTAACTTGCCTGGCTGCCGTGGATAACTTTTCTGGAGAGCGCGAGATTTTTATTAATTTATCGTTAATAATCTCCGCATGAGCAGCATCGATGCTAACGAGGTAACAGAGGATTACATTTGTGCAGAATTAAGGCAAATACGCACTGACCTGCGTAGATAGAATATTTCCGGGTTGAAACTCCGCTACCCCCGTTAACATTCAAGCGGCGGTTTAGGGTTACGGACCGTTCACCTGGACTTTTCTTGATTGTGCACATGTTCTCCCCAGGCTTGTCCACAGGTGCTGTGGATAACTTCGGGGATAAACACCGTAGAAGATTGTTTTCCGGGGCCTTCAAGGGTACTTTTACAGGTCCGTCAATCCGCTCGAACAGGTATAACTGCGGTAGGTAGTCAGGTGTCCAGTGCTGGCGGTCGGAACAGACATATTGAGTGTGACGGTCAGTCAGCAACAGGGTTGAAAAGGCACCTAAGTGGTCCAGAAGGGGAGGAGCTGCTCACGATGAGTCAGCCTGTAGGTGATGGTGGTCATTCCGGAGCAGGGGACGAGGCGTCCTCCTACTCGGTAAATTCCCACGATGATTCCTTCGATGACGTTCCGCTGCCCCCGGAACCGCCGGTAGAGGATGCGCCACCGGAGGAGTATTCCTTCTCTCAGAGCTCGGGCAACGGATCGTCGGCAAGCGGATCTGGGGCGCGGGACTGGGAGCGAGACCGTGGTCGTGGCGCTCGTGCGAGTGCGGTCGCGGGCGCGACTTTTGAGCGCACGCCGCCGCACAATATCGAGGCGGAGCAGAGTGTGCTCGGCGCGATGCTGCTGAACTCAGAGGTCGTTGCGGATGTGTACGAGCAGCTGACGCCGGAGGATTTCTACCGGCCAGCGCACCAGACGATTTACTCGGCGATTTTGCACCTCTACGGTGAGTCCTCGGAAATTGACCCTATTTTGCTGGCAGGTCGTCTGGATCGAACTGGAGACCTGGAGCGTATCGGTGGTCCGCTGTACCTGCACACCTTGGCCTCCCTGGTTCCAACGGCGGCGAATGCGCAGTTCTATGCCCGCATTGTTGCGGAGAAGGCGACAATCCGTCGCCTGGTCGAGGCCGGCACGAAGATCGCCCAGATCGGCTATGCGGGCGCGGAGGACACGGAGCCGGAGCAGCTGGTGGATGAGGCGCAGCAGCTCATCTTCAGCGTTGGACGTGAGAACACGAAGAATGACTACGTTCCCATCGCCGATGTCCTGGATGACACGCTGGAGGAACTGGATCTTATTACCCAAAACGGCGGTCTGGCGCAGGGTGTGCCGACGGGGATTACCAACCTGGACAAGCTGACGAACGGCCTTCACCCAGGTCAGATGGTGATTATTGCGGCTCGTCCGGGTGTGGGTAAGTCCACGCTGGCGATGGACTTCATGCGTTCGGCATCGATTCGCAACGGCATGACCAGCGCAATTTTCTCGTTGGAAATGTCGCGCAACGAAATCATGATGCGCATCATGTCCGCAGAGGCGAAAATCAACATGGCATCTTTGCGCTCCGGTGACCTGGATGAGCGGGACTGGACAAAGCTGGTCGAGGTCGGCGACAAGATTCGGGATGCTCCGCTGTTTATTGATGACTCGCCGAACCTGACCATGATGGAAATTCGCGCGAAGGCACGTCAGCTGAAGCAGAAGCACGATCTGAAGATGATTGTGGTCGACTACCTGCAGCTGATGAGCTCGGGTAAAAAAGTCGAGTCCAGGCAGCAAGAGGTCTCGGAGTTCTCCCGTCAGCTCAAGTTGTTGGCGAAGGAACTCGAGGTACCGCTGATTGCAATTTCGCAGCTGAACCGTGGTCCGGAAGCTCGCACAGATAAGAAGCCACAGGTCTCGGACCTGCGTGAGTCGGGTTCGCTGGAGCAGGATGCCGATATCGTCATGCTAATTTACCGGCCGGACTCGCAGGAGGCTGACCATGAACGTGCTGGTGAGGCGGATATTATCGTCGCAAAGCACCGTGGTGGACCGACCGGAAGCATTGCTGTGGCCCACCAGCTGCACTACTCCAGGTTCGCCAACCTAGCGGAGGAGCCCAGCGGTTCTCTCTAGGTGCCTGGCCTAGCCACCCAGAATTAGTGCAATCCGGGGGGCTAGGTAAGGTGAGTGACAGTCAATGGGGCGAGTTTTCGTGCGTTGATGGTTTTGAAGGTTTTGAGGGTTACGCGGAGTCGTCGGGAAGCGGGGAAGCACTATGTCACCAACTGCCGCTCCCGTGGCAGCGGAGGCCAAAGCGAAAAGGCAGAAGAGTGCGCCGAAACAGCGCGTCGGTTGGGTAGATGCGGCTAAGGGGCTGTGCATTCTTTTAGTTGTGCTTGGCCATGCCATCACAGAGCTGCAAGCGCACGGTTACTACACGGCGCAGTGGGCGGGGATTAACTTCTTCCTCGGACCAATCCGTATGCCGCTGTTTTTCCTGCTATCTGGTCTCTTTGCCGGCAAGGCACTCAAGGAGTCGTGGCATAAGTTAGCCAATCGCCGAATCTGGGTGATGGTCTATCTCTACGTGATTTGGGTTCCACTGCGTGACTTCGTGCTTTTCCTCATGCCGTATACGCACGTGGATGCCGATGGCATAGTGTCTCCGGCGCCGATTACAGACCATAGCGCGTGGGGGCCGCGAATTTACAACACGCTTCACGCGATCATCGAACCAACTTCCTACCTATGGTTCCTGTGGGCGCTGGCGCTGTTCGCAATTCTCACACGAGCATTCCGCTGGGTACATCCGGTGATTCAGCTCATCGTTACAGGCCTCATTAGTGCATGGGCGCCTTTTGCCTCGTCCAGCTGGTCGTGGGACTTTGTCAGCAAAATGCTGTTCTTCTACGTGCTGGGCATGTACGGCGCGCCCTGGATCTTCCGGATGGCACAGCGTCGCAGTGGTCTCGCACTACTAGTGACGCTGACGGCGTTTCTGTCGGTGGCGATCTGGGTGCAGGCGACCTACTCGAGCTTTAACGAAGGCAACGTCGGCTTCACCCGCGTGTACCTGTCCACCACTGGCGCACTGGCTGCAATCAATGTCATGGCGATGCTGCAGAACACTCGCCTAGTTGTGCCTTTTGAAAAGGTTGGCGGCCGAACGCTGCCTATCTTCCTTATGCACATTCCAATGTTGGTTGTGGTCATGATTATTTGTGACCTCATCCTGCCAAAGGACCCACACTTGGTCATCATGACGCCGCTGGTGACTATCATTGCGGCGATGCTGTGCCTTGGTCTGCACAGGTTGCTGCTTGCCATCGGTGCCGGGTGGCTCTTTGTCCGTCCTGCGTGGGTAGTGCGCATGACTACGCCGGGGCAGCGTGCCCTTCAGCGCAGCCAGAATCCTTCTTCCCTGCCTGAAGGCGAGGCTCCGCGTCAGCCGAAGAGCGAACCTGCTTCCTAATTCAGCTCAACAAGGCGGTAGCGTGGAACCGAGAGCCGATCAGGCGGCAGAAGTGACACAGAGAATAGCCATGAAGAAATGAGAAAGCCATGCGTCTAGCAACGTTGCGATACCAGGGTGCAACCCGCGCCGCTGTTCTCGGCGACGGCGTAGCGGTCCTTTTTGATGACCACTGTCTCGGAGATGTGTTAGCGCGGCCAACGTGGCGTCGTGAAGCGGAAGAACTCTTGGCGGAGGCGGGGAACAACCCTGACAACGTCATGGCGGAGAGCGCGTGGGCGTTCGCACCGCTGATCACGCGGCCGGGCAAGATCGTCTGCGTCGGCCTGAACTATGCCGCGCACATCGATGAGATGGGACACCAGCGCCCCGAGGTGCCGACGTTATTCGCGAAGTTTGCCGATGCCGTCGCTGGCGCGAAGGATGACATCCGAGTGCCGGAGGCCTGCGCGGAGAAGCTCGATTACGAAGGCGAGCTCGCGGTTATCGTCGGCGAGACCTGCCTGCGGGTGTCGGAGGAGCAGGCACAGGACGCTATCGCTGGGTACGCGATTATGAATGATTTCACCCAGCGCGATTTCCAGTATGCCACCGCGCAGTGGCTACAGGGGAAGACGTTGCAGCGCGCCAGTGCTTTCGGGCCGTGGATGCTCACGGCTGATGCTTTCGATGCGGACTCCGCGCGGGTGCGCACATACGTCGACGGAGAGCTGCGCCAGGATGCACCGATTGCGGACCTTGTTTTCTCCCCGGCGAAGTTGATCGCCTACATCTCACAGTTCGTGCAGCTGAACCCGGGCGATGTCATCTCCACGGGAACGGCGGCGGGTGTTGGCCACGGCATGAGCCCGCAGACCTACCTTCAGGATGGTCAGGAAATGGTCATCACCATCGATGGTCTGGGTAAACAGGCCAACACTGTCCGCATCAACCACTAGCACGCGCCGCTTTACGACGTTCCCGCGAACCCGGCGGGAATGAATCGACCCCCGCGTGCGTTGTGGGAGACTAACGGGTAAAAACCTACGTAAAGAACGTGAAGTTAGAACACGACGTTAAAGAGTAAGAGGAGTTAGACCCATGGCAACTGTTGATATTACGAACGAGACTTTCGCTGAGACTATTCAGAACAACGACATTGTGCTCGTTGATGCCTGGGCATCCTGGTGCGGTCCGTGCCGCCAGTTCGCCCCGATTTATGAGAAGGCTTCCGAGAAGCACTCAGAGGTAGTGTTCGCAAAGCTGGACACCGATGCCAACCAGGAGGTTTCGGCAGCCCTGGGCATTCAGTCGATTCCGACGCTGTTTGTTTTCCGCGAGGGAATCCTGCTCTTCCAGCACTCTGGTGTGCTGCCGGAGGCCGCCCTGAGCGATCTGGTTGGCCAGGCTTCGGAGCTGAACATGGATGATGTCCGTGCGCAAATTGCCGAGCAGGCCGCACAGGATAGCGCTACCGAGTAAACTCTGCGGTTCAGCCCGCATACTGTGCGTTTTCCGACTTGGAGCACTTCCGCGTAAGCCCCCGCGCCTGAACTAGCCCTCAAGCGCGCGGGGGGGCTTTTTGTATCTAGTCCGCGCGCTGGCCACGAATGAGCCAGCCAATACCAAAGCCAGCGAGTGCTGCTACTAGCGTCCACAGGGCTGGAGCGACTTTGTTTGAGTCCTCCTCAATCGACAGTGGTGCGCTGGTGCGGGCGTGCTTTGTCTCCTTCTCACCTGTTGGCAGAACCTGCCCGTCTGGGAACACGTGCTTGACAGCTTCGGTGAGTTCGTTGGCGGTCAGGTTTTTGCCCAGAACCGCGATAGCGTAACGGTCATCGTCGCCAAGGAATCCGGCAGTGGTGTGCTGCTCTTCGTACCAACCGGACTTGTTGGCAATCGTTTCCTTCGGTAGCGCTGCACGCAGACCGAAGTTCTGGTCTGCATCGCCGTAGGAGTAGCGCGGCAGTGAGTACATCAGCTGACGCATGTATTTGGTCTCCGTGTCGCTCAGCCCGCCTTCTTCGCTCAGCATCCGGTCAAAGTAGGCAACCATGTCGGCTGGCGTACTGGTGGTGGCTCCCCACATAGGTGAGCCGACAGTCTTATCCGAGAGGCCGTAGCGCTGTCGGACATTGTCAACGATGCGTACACCGCCGTAGGAATCCCACAGCTCGTCAGTTGCTTCGTTGTTGGAGTATCGAATCATGTCGTCGCGCAGCATGGCGTCGGGATTGCCCTCAACCGGCATATCACCCTGGCCAGCGACGATCTCGCCCTTCTTCGGCTGCGTGTAGTTGGAATAGGCCACAACATCGGCGACGAATACCTTCATCAGGCTGGCAAGGCGAAAAACATCATCACAGTGTGAGTTGCAGATGAACTCACCGGTCTGGCGATCCAGAATGCCCATGCCGAGCATGCCGCCCTTAGCATCGAACTTCTCGGTCACTTCGTCGAGACGAGTTTGCACGCCAAGGCCCCACTGGGTCTTCGCCCCTGGCACAAGTGGGGGAAACTCCTTCGGCTCACTTTTCACAGTGCTTTCCGACGGCTCCGTCGAGGACGTTTCCGATGTCGGTGAAGAGGTTTTCTCGGTCGACTTCTCAGCCGACTGTTCCGCCGACTTCTCTGCGGTTCGCCCTGTGCTCTTCTCAGGAGCCTTTTCAGCTGGCTTTTCGGTGGTCTTCTTCGTTTTTGCGTCGGAGGGCTTAGTCGGCTCTGTTGAGGATGGAGCTGCTACGACTACCTGCGAAAATGCACCGGTATCGGTGGATTCAGCAGTTGCGGTGACTGTCGCGTTAGCCAGCGGCGCAGTTGCTGACAGAGTAATTACCGCGGCGAGACTCGCGGCCAGTCCGCGGTACGCGCGTTGAGGGCAATGAACCATGTTTAGAGAGTTTACAACTCTGGGGGAGTCTTGCTTGTCGGTAACCAGCTCTTTCCGTTTGCCGAGAGAGAGCGAGCTAGCTCACGTACAATTTTTTAAGAGATGGAATCTTCTCGGTTCCGATTAGTTATTCCGCATATGTTGAGGAAGGTTGGATTTGCATGGCTAATCCATTTGCCAAGGGCTGGAAGTACATGATGTCTTCGTTCGATAAGAAGATCGAGGACAATGCGGATCCTAAGGTTCAGATTGCACAGGCAGCTGAGGCCGAGCGTCAGCGCCATCAGGAGATTCAGCGTCAGGCTGCGGCTATCATCGGCAACAGCAATCAGCTGGAAATGCAGCTGGGGCGGTTGACCTCTGAGCGTGACAAGATTACCGAGAACACCCGGCAGGCACTCGCCAATGCGGATCAAGCTCGTGCCAAGGGCGATGAGGCCACTGCACAGAAGATGGAAAGCACTGCTGAGGTGTTTGCCACCCAGCTGGTGAATGTTGAAAAGGAGCTGGAAAATACTACGCAGCTCCACCAGCAGGCCGTATCTGCTGCTGAGGAGGCACAGCGTCAGGCGCAGCAGTCGCAGGCTCGCTACGAGCAGATTAAGCAGGATATCCGCAAGCTGGAGTCGCAGGCCGATCAGGCCAAGATGCAAGAGACCGCGTCGAAGACTCTCCAGAGCATGCAGGGTATTTCCGAGGATCCGAATGTGCCGACTTTGGATTCGGTCCGTGAGAAGATTGAAGGCCGCTACGCCAATGCGTTGGGCGCTCAGGAGCTCGCGGAATCCTCACAGGCAGGTCGCATGGCTGAGATCGAGACTTCGACTCGCGATGCCGCTGCTGACATGCGTCTGGCCGAAATTCGTGCCCAGATGAGTAATGAAAACGCTGCTCTCGAATCCGGTTCTGCCGTGAAGGATAACGCCGGCGAGCTGGAGGCCGCCGAGTCCGCCGAGTCCGCCGAGTCCGTTGAGGCCGTTGAGGACACCACAACGGACGCAGACGAAGCGAAGTAGCGTTCACCAGTTGCCACCGATCGCCAACAAGAAAGTGTCGGGGTTTATGTCAGTTTGAGCGGGAAAAACCACCCTAAACTGACATAAACCCCGACACTTTCTCGCGTCAGCCGCACCAGCAGCGTCAGCCGCGCCAGCAGTGCTGAAGCCACCGAAACTGCCGAATCCGTGAGGCGCGCTATTACTCCAATTCGCCGTTCTTCCGCGCGAGCAGCACTCCGCGGATACCGGCGTGGAAACCATCGCGCAGATTGACGCGCTGCGTCTCCGTCAGCGTGTATTCGTGCAGGGTTTCGCACGCAAACTGCAGCAGCGGACGATCAATGTCCGGTGGCAGCCCACCACCAGAGAGCAAGTGGGCACTATCGCGCGCCTGCTCGTTCGCAATATTCTCGTACCACCAGTTCGCGTACTGCTGTCCCACATCGAACGGCGTCTGAAAACCCGCGGATGCCCACACCTCGTTCGGCAGGGGCACGTATCGACTACGCAGCTTCCTCCTTGGCGCCATCATCGAAGGATTCGGCCGCGGGCTTGGTTTCGGCGTACTCGTGTTGGCACCGTCTTCGCTTGTCGACGGCTCCGTCGCCGACCCCCCACTGCCAACTGCAGTCGACGATGCGGAATCGGAGGCAGACGCGCCTGCATTCTCGGCTCCGCTGTTGTTCGCAGTGTCGTTACCAGCCCCACTGCCAGTGTTGACTGTCGCGCCGGGCATGGTCGCTGGAGAAGGCTGCGCTGGCTGCGTTTGCTGTGTTGGCGAGGCAGCCGAAACGCCCGAAGCAGCGGAATCCACCCGTGTAGCTTCTGAACCGCCGGTGCGCTCTACCTCAGCGCGGTGCTCAGCCTGCGCCGGGATTTCCCGGGCACCCATCTTGGCCGCGTGCTCGACCTCGTTGAACTTCGGCGAGTCGGCCTTGGCCGTCGGCGTGGCTGCGGCATTGTCTTCGCTGCGACAGTCGGAGTCGCTGTCAGCCGTGGGGGATGGCACAACGCGCTGGTCCTGCGGAACCTCCGGAGTGCCGGCCTCCGGCGAAGCAGCGTCACCGTCGGTAGCGGAGGGAGTGTTCTCCGTGCCGTCGTCAAGCGAGCCCTCGCCCGGAGGAGTGATGCGCGTATCCGGCACGCAGGTGGCGCCGAGATCCTCGATTGGTTCGGCATCGCCCAGCGGCTTATTCGTGCGGACGACCGGTGGGATTGGGCCTTCAAGGACGTTGAGCTGCATGGCGTCGGCGAAGTCCTCGCGGGGATCGAGGATTGTCGTCGAATCGCAGGCATGGCGAAGTGCACCGGACATGGAGTCCCAGCCGAAGCCGTAGAGATGCACACGCACACCGGCAGCCGAAGCCTCAGCGACGCCGGGCAGCATGTCCGCATCGCCCGAGACCAGCACGATATCGGAAACTTGGTTGCGCAGGCCGGCGACGACCATGTCTGCGACGAGTCGCGTATCGACGGCCTTCTGAGTCCGTCGGTCACCCCATTCAATGAGCTGACCCGCGCGCAGCTGCACACCATCGATCGTGCGCAGTGAGCGCTGGTAACGATGCGGCCCCGACTCCGGGATGCCGTCGTACCAAAGTTGCCGCTGAACTGGCTGGTTCAGCTGCTGGTTAATCATTCGGTCAAGGACACTAACTACTTCTCTAAGGTCGATTTCTAATTGCCCGCGGGCTCCGGTTTCCCACGAGTTGTAAAAGCTCGCCAATAAATATGACGTATCGACGAACACCAATGTGCGTTCAAGCATGGCTCCTAATTCCTGATTCTTTATTAACTAAATAAGCAAACCGGTTACATCGACAAGGATGCCCGAATAATTCATTCTATGCGCTAAACATGTTTAACTTCAGGGACTATTCTTAATAAGCCGCATCACTTTGACCGCTCTTCGCGGGTTGGCAGGAGTGCGAGTCGACGAGAAGGCACCGATCAATTTAGGTATTGACGTGCAAAGAAATCGCCCCGCGAAGAGTACGACCACACAGGAGAAGGGGAGTTACAAACAGGTATGAGACGCTGGTTCGGCCTATTGGTTCTCATTACTGTGTTGGGACAAGCGGTTTTCAACGGCGGTCGCGTGCTGCTTTCTTGGCGAGTCCTCGATTTTGGCGGTTCCGCCGCCACCGTCGGCTGGTTCACTGCTGCATTTTCACTTGTACCTCTTATTATTGCGCTTCCCGCCGGCAAGCTTGTCGACAGTCATCGCGCCACCGAAGTCATGTACTCCGGTCTCGTCGCCACCGTCATCGCGGCAGCAGTAATGGCGCTCTCGCCGAACCTACCTATTCTTCTGCTCGGCTACGTGGCCCTGGGTTTTGCCCACATGACCACGCTCATCGCCGCTCAAGGCATGGTTTCGCACCTGCGTGGCGGCGTCGCCGGGCTCGATAGCCTCTTTGCTTATTTCACGCTCGGAATTTCCGTCGGGCAGTTCCTCGGCATTGTCGGTGCAGGTCTGCTCACTCCCAACCACGACGGCAGCGCCATGACCGCCACCACTTCTGCGCTCTGGGCGATGACGGGAATCGGCGCGGTCGCCCTGGTCATCGGCTGGCCGGTCGCAACTGCTTATCGACGGCACGAAGCGAATGCAGCCGCCGAAGTGCAAGCTGCTAGCTCAACTGAGCAATCCCCGGCGTCGACTGTTAGCGACCGCAGCCGGATGGACAAGAGGCGGCCGGCGCAGGCCGAAGCCAGCGGCGCATCGGTCCTAAGCATCCTGCGTATCGACGGCATGTCCAGCGCCATGGCTGTATCAATTGCGGTCATCGTAGCCATTGACCTGTTGACGGCATATGTGCCGGTGCTGGGACGCGAACTGGGCTTTAGTGTTGCCGAGGTGACGGCAATCCTTGGTGCGCGTAGTGGCCTCGCGATTATTTCCCGAGCCCTCATGCCGACTGTTTTGAACCGAGCTAATCGCAATCGAGTCCTTATCATTGCAGTTTGTGCCGGTGTCCTGCCGCTTTTGGCAATGCCGTGGCTACAGAGTGCGTGGCTGATGGTTGTCGCGGTTGGTATCTGTGGCTTGGCGTGGGGTTTTGTCATGCCCATGTCAATGACGTGGGTGAGCTCCCTGGTGGATGCCGAGGTGCGCGCTCAGGCGCTATCCATCCGACTGATGGGTAACCGCTTGGCGCAGGTCATCCTGCCGCCGGTTGCTGGTTTGGGTGCTACCGCGATGGGTGCAGGCAGCGTGTTTCTGGGTGCGGGTGCGCTGATGGGGGTCGCGTCTGCCACTGCTTGGCGACGACTCGCAGGTGACAAGGCGGCTCTGACTAAGTAATTGGTCGATTGCTGAGTTGCTGAAAAGTAGCGCCCGAGCCGTAGGAAGGCTCAAATCTGGCGTACAGAGTTAACTAAAGTGATTCGTTTTCCAGGTTCTACCAGCGGATTCGCTTAAATAGGGGCATGTGTGTAATGTATCTGGAGGTCAGCGTGGCCAG
>NZ_KV806690.1:0-5347 GCF_001811805.1 Corynebacterium sp. HMSC064E08 | reverse complement strand
AGCACAGGCCCACAATTAGGAGACACGCCCTAGATGGCGGTCGTCTACAGCGGCGCAATCTTTTAACCAAAGTGGACAGCGCGTCCGCGATCAGTCCCCGCTCCCCTGATCGTCGAAGGCAGTAGCGTCGTGACGGTTTCGATGCGCGTGATGATCGCGAGGGATGGCTACAAGCACCTCCTGCGCACGGTCGCGGCCAAGGACGACGACCGCGAGCCAACCCCGTAGGGCCGGCAAAGTAGTTGCGTTTCGATCGGGTAGTTTCTGCGGTTCCCAGATTACGGGCTTAAGGGTCGTTCGTGCTGTCCGCACAGGCCTCAGTCAACCTGCGTCTCGATGCAGTAGCGTCGCAGTTCTGCGATCATCGCGGTCTTGGGGGTGCTGACGAAGCGGAACGCATGGCTGAAACGGACGCGCATTCCTCCAGCCTCGAGGTAGCCGTCGCAGGAAGCGCGTCGTCCGTGGGTGACGACAGAAATGACCTCCACCCGCTCGGGAGAACGGCGGGCGCACCTCTCGGGCTGCACTGGGGCCGCTGTGTGTGGATTTCTCGATGAGCGTCCAGCTCATGTCATCGGCAAGCCACTCGGAGAGGGCCTCCAGCTCTCCCTTGGCCCGGTTCACAACGAAGTCTCCGTCAACGCACTTCCGTGAAGACTCATGGTGCTATGGCTCGATCCGATGCGCCCGGCCTTTCTCCGCGATCGGCACGCACATTTCGATGGGTCTATCAGGCTCCCAGCTGACCTGTCCTTGGTAGATGATGCCGAGTTTCCCGGTGGCGCCGTCTCGCTAGTCGGCCATGGCGAAGCAGTGTCGCCGCCGTGTTGCTCCTGCTCACGTCTCACAACTCACATCGAGTCGCCGCTCGCCCATGAGCCGAACTTCGGGGACGCTGCTGTACCACGCATGATGAGAATCACGCAGGGCACGTAGAGTGCTGCGGCGCAGAGCCAGAGGAAGCCGTCGGCGTTGTTGTAAGTGAGCGCGAAGATCGTTGTGAAAGCGACCGGTCCGAAGATCGATGTGACGCTGTTGATGCTGGCGAGCACACCCTGGAGGCGCCCTTGGTGCTGTTCATCGACGCGCTGGGAGAGAAGGGTTTGCAGAGCGGGGAGGCCGATGCCACCGATCCCCAGTGCCGCCAAGATAGGCGCCATGGAAAATGCGTCAGTGACAATCGCCAGGCCTACGAGACCCAAGGCGTCGGTAACACACCCGATGATGACTGTTTTTGCCTCACCGATCCACTCCACGATGCGGCCAGTAAGGAGGGCCTGCACGAGAACCTGTACGATCCCGAAGACGGACAGGGAGATTCCAACTTCGACGGGACTCCAGTCGAGGCGGTGTTCAGTAAACAGCACCCAGGTCGCACCTGGAGCCTGCCCAATGAATTGAACAAGGCCGAATGCGACTAATAGGAAGGTAATCCCAGGCACCGCGCTGAGGCCGGGGCGACCACGATGCTGAGCGAGCGACGCAGAGCGCGCAGGGGAATCAGGACGGGTCTCGCGTAACAAGATAAAGGTGAGTGCCAGATTGCTCGCTGAGAGAAGAGCAGCGAGCAAAAACGGCAGATGTGGCGAGATGGCACCGAACAGTCCACCCATGGCTGGCCCCGCGATCATTCCGCCGCCATAGCAGGCACTGAGTAAACCGAAACGCTTGGCGCGCTGGTGGGGTGGCGTGATGTCGGCGATCACGGTGGCGGTGACCGCATTGGTCGCTCCGGTTATCCCAGCCACTGCACGGGCGATATAGAACACCGACAGAGCGGATGTCGTGGCGAGCACGAGATAGTCGACGGTCGCACCGGCCAGGGAAACAAGCAGCACCCGGCGGCGGCCGAATCGGTCCGACAGTGTTCCCAGTACGGGGGCAAAGATGAACTGCATTACCGCGTAGAGCGCGCTCAGCACTCCGACGTTCAGCGGAACCGCATCAGCGGTGACCCCTGCCTCGTGTAGCAGTGCGGGGAGAATCGGCATCACCAGGCCCATGCCGGCGGCGTCGAGGCTAGCCGTGATGAGGACCGTGGCCAACGAGCCACGAGCGGAAGTGAGAGATGACACCTTATCAACGATAAAGTTATCGATGATAAAGTGCAAGCATGGCTCAGAAACAAGCGCGACTCGATCGTGCAGCAGTCTTGCGCGGTGCGAGGCATGTGCTCAATAACACGGGGATCGACGGTTTCACCACGCGGGCGCTGGCTGCGCATCTGCGGGTGCAGCAGCCAGCGCTCTACTGGCACTTTCGGACAAAGGGCCACCTGCTCGGATCGCTCGCAGCTGATGTGCTTGATCGCGAACACCACGCCTCACTCCCAGAGTCAGGGGAGCGCTGGGACGACTTTCTCCTGCGCAACGCGCGGAGCTTCCGGACAGCGCTTCTGGCAGTCCGGGATGGAGCACGGCTGCACGCAGAGTTTCACCGTCAAAAGAGTGACCAGATGCCAGCGGGCTCGGATGCCCCCGAAAGTCAGATCGAGTTTCTCGTGTCCGAAGGATTCGCTGAGGTCTCTGCGGTCCGAGCTCTCATGGCTATCAGCCGCTATACGGTCGGTTTCGTACTAGAAGAACAAACAGCGCTCGACAACGGATGTGAGCCTGTCGATCAAGACCTAGATTTCGAGTTCGGGTTAGTTGCAATGGTTGAAGGGCTGGCATCAAAGCGATGAGGGATGCTCGCGCTTTGGGTCTCTGCGTCAGTAAGGTCAATCCTTTCCCGCTCCCGCAGCACCTCCTCCGCGATACTGACGATTCGCTCATGGCTACGGAGCTCACTAACGAGCAAATCAGGGACCGTATGCATGTCGCGTCGCGATCGCGGAACGGCACATCAGCAGCATCTTCACCATGCTCGACCTTAACGAGCGCACAGGAAACAAGCGCGTCATCGCCGTCCTCGAGTACCTCAAGAACTAAGCGTCGAGTGCGTGACCGGCGCGATGACCATAGGTAACGGCGGTTTAGCATCGGTGCCGCATCTTGACACGACTCAATCCGCGACAGCTAACCTCCGCATATGGAGTTCGACGGAATGGAGATCCCCGACGATATCGAGGTCACGGTCTGGGGGAGCAACGAGCACCGGCTCTGTAACGTCTGCCGCGCAGAATGCGACCCCGAGCCGAGCGGCGCCGACGGGTACGGCGTGTGAATCGTCTACGTCTGCCGCGACCACGGAGTCCAATCCGTCGTGGACCCATTCGAGCATCTCCGTTGAAGCGCGCTCTTCGCTATCTCCCTGCATTGACGCAAACATCGCGCTCTCCGCCTTCCGAGGGTAGATCCCAAGATCTGCGGCGCACCTGCCCAGTGTGACGATCTCGATCAGGGTCATGACCGCTGGGGACGGGTACCGGTACCTGCTGAACGCAGTTGTCGCTGGCGACGGGGATCGCGATGCGTCGTCAGCGCTGACAAGGTACTACCTTGAAGCAGGAACGCCTCCCGGCATCTGGCTCGGGGCCGGCCTCCCAGGACTCGCCGGAGAGATCGCCGTCGGTGCCTCGGTGAGCGAGGAGCAGTTACGGCGCCTCATGGGGCACGGGCAGGATCCGAACAGCGGCGAGCAACTGGGGCGTCCGTACCGAAAGTTTGCCACCGCGGGCGAGCGGACGCAGCGCCGCCTCGATCAGCTCCCGAAGTCCCTTACCGCAGGTGAGCGTACCGCGCAGCAAGCGCTGATCGAGGCGGAGGAAGCACAGAAGCCAACGAATGCGCCGGTCGCAGGGTTCGATCTCACGTTCTCGGTCCCGAAGTCCGTCTCGACCCTCTGGGCAGTTGCCGACGGCGGCACGCAAGCACTCATTGCCCAAGCTCACCACGCAGCGATCCGAGACATGATCGCCCTACTCGAGCGCGACGTCGCGATGACCAGGGTCGGCGCGAAAGGGGCGCGTGGCGCCGTCGCGCAAGTCGACGTGCGGGGTGTGATTGCGACTGCCTACGATCATTACGATTCTCGGGCCGCGGATCCACAACTCCACACGCACATTGTCGTCGCCAACCGCGTGCAAGCAGCTCATGACGGGAAGTGGCGCACGCTCGATTCTCGCGCTATCCACGCCGCCGTCACCGGCCTATCGGAGCATTACAACGCGGTCCTCTCGGACCATCTCACTCAGATCCTCGGCGTCGGGTGGGAAGCCCGTGAGCGCGGTGCGGGGCGCTCCACGGCGTGGGAGATCGTTGGCGTGCCGCAGGAGCTGATGGACGAGTTCTCTTCCCGTACTCGCGATATCGAGCAGGTCAAAGACCGGCTGGTCGACGACTACGTCTCGAAGCACGGGAGGCAGCCGTCCCCGAAGCTGGTGTGGCAGTTCCGGCAGCAGGCCACGCTCGAGACTCGGCCCCCGAAGCAGCAGCACTCTCTCAGCGATCTCACCTCCCAGTGGCGAGAACGCGCGACCGCGTTGCTGGGTGAGGACGCGCCAACCTGGGCGTCGGCACTGCTCGCCGGTAGTGAGCACGAACCGTTGCTGCGGGCAGACGATATCCCGTTGGAGGATCTCGAGGAGGTCGCCGAGGTCGTGGTGCAGCAGGTCGGTGACCGGCGAGCGACGTGGAAACGGTGGAACCTCCACGCGGAGGCCGTGCGACAGACGATGGCTCTCCGCTTCGCGTCCGCGAACGACCGGGACGTCATCACCCAGCAGATCGTCGATGCCGCAGAACGGGTCTCGCTGCGCCTCACTCCGCCTCGCGCTCGCTCTCGCGGTCCGCCACGAAATCCTGTCACGCAATCCGATGGATCATGTCTCGCGTCTGCGCCGTCCGGTTCGAACGCCGGACGTCTATTCCTGGGAAGAGATCGCAGCCATCCGGTCTGGAATCAGGACGTGGGAGCAGCGGGAGGTCACGGCCGGTCCGCGCCCAGATGGGCAACTCGGTCAGATCGTGGAGGTGCTACTTGGCACTTCGGCCCGTATCGGTGAGGTGCTCGCGATTCGTCTCGGGGATCTCGACCTCGACGCGCCGATCCCTGCAGTGAGGATCTGCGGCACGATCATCAGCAGGAAGGGGGAGCCCACGCATCGGCAGGATCATCCGAAAACGGCCCGTTCGGTGCGCCGAGTCGCCCTTCCAAGCTTCACGCTCCGCGCAGTCCGGGAGAGGTTGGAGCAGATCCGGTTCACCCACCCTGACGCGCTGCTGTTCTCGACCCGCATCGGTACTCCGCATACGACGAACAACGTCCGGAGGCAGCTTCGCGACGTCATGGACCGCGCAGGTGTTCCCGACGTTACCCCGCACCGGTTCCGCCGCACAGCGGCCACTGCGATCAACGAGATCGGTGGCCTCCAACTAGGGCGTGTCTCTTATATGCGTAACCAGAC
>NZ_KV806689.1:0-204 GCF_001811805.1 Corynebacterium sp. HMSC064E08 | reverse complement strand
GTTTTTGCTCGCGTCCGTTATTCAGTGTCTGGCATGACACCACCCACCCAAAGTTGTGGTGGGGATGGTTGTTGCCTGGTTTTTGTCGGTGGTGTTAGCGGTGGGGTCACGCCCGGTCCCATTCCGAACCCGGAAGCTAAGTCCACCAGCGCCGATGGTACTGCACTCGGGAGGGTGTGGGAGAGTAGGTCGCCGCCGGCATAA
>NZ_KV806688.1:0-5093 GCF_001811805.1 Corynebacterium sp. HMSC064E08 | reverse complement strand
CCCTTGGGACCTACTCCAGCCCCAGGATGCGACGAGCCGACATCGAGGTGCCAAACCATCCCGTCGATATGGACTCTTGGGGAAGATCAGCCTGTTATCCCCGGGGTACCTTTTATCCGTTGAGCGACACCGCTTCCACAAGCCGGTGCCGGATCACTAGTCCCTAGTTTCCTACCTGCTCGACCTGTCAGTCTCACAGTCAAGCTCCCTTGTGCACTTACACTCAACACCTGATTGCCAACCAGGCTGAGGGAACCTTTGGGCGCCTCCGTTACTCTTTGGGAGGCAACCGCCCCAGTTAAACTACCCACCAGGCACTGTCCCTAACCCGGATCACGGGCCGAGGTTGAGATGTCCAATACGATCAGAGTGGTATTTCAACAACGACTCCACCCCAACTGGCGTTGAGGCATCACAGTCTCCCACCTATCCTACACAAACCGAACCGAACACCAATACCAAGCTATAGTGAAGGTCCCGGGGTCTTTTCGTCCTGCCGCGCGTAACGAGCATCTTTACTCGTACTGCAATTTCGCCGGGTCTGTGGTTGAGACAGCAGGGAAGTCGTTACGCCATTCGTGCAGGTCGGAACTTACCCGACAAGGAATTTCGCTACCTTAGGATGGTTATAGTTACCACCGCCGTTTACTGGGGCTTAAATTCTCCGCTTCGACCCACAAAGGGTCTAACAGGTCCTCTTAACCTTCCAGCACCGGGCAGGCGTCAGTCCGTATACATCGACTTACCCGTCTTCGCACGGACCTGTGTTTTTAGTAAACAGTCGCTTCCCTCTATTCTCTGCGGCCACAACCAGCTCAACCACGTCGGTCACCAGTCATGGCCCCCCTTCTCCCGAAGTTACGGGGGCATTTTGCCGAGTTCCTTAACCACAGTTCTCCCGATCGCCTTAGTATTCTCTACCTGACTACCTGTGTCGGTTTCGGGTACGGGCCGTATATCCACATCGCTAGAGGCTTTTCTCGGCAGCATAGGATCACCAACTTCCCCCAAAACGGGTACGCATCACGCCTCACCCTATATGTGCTCCGGATTTACCTAGAACACGGGCCACACGCTTACACCACGATATCCATCACGTGGCACGGCTACCTTCCTGCGTCACCCCATCACTTGGCTACTACCAGTTCAGGTCCCCAGCATCACACACACCAACCAACCTAAAAGGCTAGTAAACGGCGCGTGTTCAGGTGGGTTAGTATCCCTGATTCACCATGGGCGCGGACACACGGGTACGGGAATATCAACCCGTTATCCATCGACTACGCCTGTCGGCCTCGCCTTAGGTCCCGACTCACCCTGGGAGGATTAACCTGGCCCAGGAACCCTTAGTCATTCGGCGGAGGAGTTTTCCACTCCTCATTCGCTACTCATGCCTGCATTCTCACTCGCGCACACTCCACACTAGGGTTACCCCAGCGCTTCACAGCAGTCACGCGACGCTCCCCTACCCAACCACCAAAAAATGGTGATTGCCGCGGCTTCGGCGGTGTACTTGAGCCCCACTACATTGTCGGCGCAGAACCACTCGACCAGTGAGCTATTACGCACTCTTTCAAGGATGGCTGCTTCTAAGCCAACCTCCTGGTTGTCTTCGCGATCCCACATCCTTTTCCACTTAGCACACCCTTAGGGGCCTTAGCCGGCGATCTGGGCTGTTTCCCTCTCGACTACGAAGCTTATCCCCCGCAGTCTCACTGCCGTGCTCTAACCTCACCGGCATTCGGAGTTTGGCTGATGTCGCTAAGATGATAGTCCCGCTAAACCAACCAGTAGCTCTACCTCCAGGAGGAAACACACGACGCTGCACCTAAATGCATTTCGGGGAGAACCAGCTATCACGGAGTTTGATTGGCCTTTCACCCCTACCCACAACTCATCCCCTCAGTTTTCAACCTAAGTGGGTTCGCGCCTCCACAGAGTCTTACCTCTGCTTCACACTGGCCATGGGTAGATCACCCCGCTTCGGGTCCAGGACATGCCACTGACAACACACTAGTTAGTATTCGCTTTCGCTACGACTACCCCACCAAACGGGTTAACCTCGCGACATGCCGCTGACTCGCAGGCTCATTCTTCAAAAGGCACGCCATCACCCCACAAAAAAGGGCTCTGACGGATTGTAAGCACATGGTTTCAGGTACTATTTCACTCCCCTCCCGGGGTACTTTTCACCATTCCCTCACGGTACTAATCCGCTATCGGTCATAAGCAGGTATTTAGGCTTACCGGGTGGTCCCGGCAGATTCACAGCAGATTCCACGAGCCCGCTGCTACTCGGGCAACACACCAATTGCACGCACGGATGTTTCACGTACCGGACTCTCACCGTCTACGGCAGGACATTCCAATCCACTTCCGCTACACCCACACAACACAACGCAGGACTAGCAGACCCTGCACAATGCATCCCCACAACCCCACGCACGCAAACCCTGCCAGGTATCACACGCACGCGGTTTAGCCTCATCCACGTTCGTTCGCCACTACTAACGGAATCACAATTGTTTTCTACTCCTACGGGTACTGAGATGTTTCACTTCCCCGCGTAACCACCAATTAGACTATGAATTCATCTAACGGCGACCGCCCACAACGACGGCCAGGTTTCCCCATTCGGACACCCTCGGATCAACGCTCAGTTGGCAGCTCCCCGAGGCCTATCGCAGCCTCTCACGTCCTTCATCGGCCTACTATGCCAAGGCATCCACCATGCGCCCTTACAACACAACACACAAACAAATAACTAAGAACAATCACAAACAGAAAAACTGCTTGACAAAATCGAACTTACAGAAAAACAAGATGCTCGCGTCCACTATCCAGTTCTCACACAACACCCACACACCACACACAAACCACCACAACAGCAGCCTGCCCGCAGCACGCAGCAACCTGTAAACAGGAACAACAACAAGTGTGTCATCCCAGACACCCAACAGCGCACCAACAACCAACCAACACAAAAAGGAAAGCACAAACGCTTAAAGTCATCACACGCACGCGCAGACCACCACTTCAGTGATCTAACCAGTAGGTGTTCCACCCAAAAAACAAAAAATAGCCACACGCCACCAACACGATGACACATGACACAAAGAAAAAATAATCTCCTTAGAAAGGAGGTGATCCAGCCGCACCTTCCGGTACGGCTACCTTGTTACGACTTCGTCCCAATCGCCAATCCCACCTTCGACAGCTCCCCCACAAAATGTGTTAGGCCACTGGCTTCGGGTGTTACCGACTTTCATGACGTGACGGGCGGTGTGTACAAGGCCCGGGAACGTATTCACCGCAGCGTTGCTGATCTGCGATTACTAGCGACTCCGACTTCACGGGGTCGAGTTGCAGACCCCGATCCGAACTGAGACCGGCTTTGCGGGATTAGCTCGCCCTCACGGACTGGCAACCCACTGTACCGACCATTGTAGCATGTGTGAAGCCCTGGACATAAGGGGCATGATGATTTGACGTCATCCCCACCTTCCTCCGAGTTAACCCCGGCAGTTTCTTACGAGTCCCCACCACAACGTGCTGGCAACATAAGACAAGGGTTGCGCTCGTTGCGGGACTTAACCCAACATCTCACGACACGAGCTGACGACAACCATGCACCACCTGTATACAAGCCACAAGGGAAACACCATCTCTGGCGCGATCCTGTATATGTCAAGCCCAGGTAAGGTTCTTCGCGTTGCATCGAATTAATCCACATGCTCCGCCGCTTGTGCGGGCCCCCGTCAATTCCTTTGAGTTTTAGCCTTGCGGCCGTACTCCCCAGGCGGGGCGCTTAATGCGTTAGCTACGGCACGGATCCCGTGGAAGGAAACCCACACCTAGCGCCCACCGTTTACGGCATGGACTACCAGGGTATCTAATCCTGTTCGCTCCCCATGCTTTCGCTCCTCAGCGTCAGTTACTGCCCAGAGACCCGCCTTCGCCACCGGTGTTCCTCCTGATATCTGCGCATTTCACCGCTACACCAGGAATTCCAGTCTCCCCTACAGTACTCAAGTTATGCCCGTATCGCCTGCACGCCCGGAGTTAAGCCCCGGAATTTCACAGACGACGCGACAAACCACCTACGAGCTCTTTACGCCCAGTAATTCCGGACAACGCTCGCACCCTACGTATTACCGCGGCTGCTGGCACGTAGTTAGCCGGTGCTTCTTCTCCATCTACCGTCAGAAACCCTTCGTCGATGGTGAAAGGAGTTTACAACCCGAAGGCCGTCATCCCCCACGCGGCGTCGCTGCATCAGGCTTCCGCCCATTGTGCAATATTCCCCACTGCTGCCTCCCGTAGGAGTCTGGGCCGTGTCTCAGTCCCAATGTGGCCGTCCACCCTCTCAGGCCGGCTACCCGTCGCCGCCTTGGTAGGCCATTACCCCACCAACAAGCTGATAGGCCGCGGGCCCATCCCACACCGAAAAAACTTTCCACCACACCCTCACGGTGCGGTCCTATCCGGTATTAGACCCAGTTTCCCAGGCTTATCCCGAAGTGCAGGGCAGGTCACCCACGTGTTACTCACCCGTTCGCCACTCGTGTACCCCAGCAAGCTGGAGCCTTACCGTTCGACTTGCATGTGTTAAGCACGCCGCCAGCGTTCGTCCTGAGCCAGGATCAAACCCTCCATCAAAAACCCTTCAAATCAGAAGAATCAAAAAAACAATGAAAGGCCCAAAAACCTGACAAAAACAGACAAACAACCACCACACACCACAAACAGTGCGCGGCCTGGCCGTTATCCAAAAATAAAACATTCTCCCCTTCGAACCGACGAGGCCAAAAAAGAAGAGAACAACCATGATCTTTCCCACAAATGAAAAAACCACGCGAAAAGCACCCAAACAAAGGCGCCGCCACGCAATCCATCACCCGCAAGCACAAAAGGACCCAAAACAAACAAAGGCCCCCGGCACCCACCAGCAACACACACGCGCAAACGACAACCAAACAAGCACTTTCCCAAAAAAGTATTAGTTAGTACATCGGCACACTATTGAGTTCTCACACAACACACACCCACGAAGACAACCACCCCAAAACCAGGGCAACCACCACATGAGCAGC